>NZ_JBKORD010000006.1:0-415677 GCF_046764875.1 Nocardia arseniciresistens | reverse complement strand
TTTCATGACTTGGGTGAGTCCGGCTTCGAGGGTGGATAACGCCGCCTCTACCGACGGGTCGGTGATCGAGGCGGGGTTCGAATCCATGTTCGAATTATATCTCGAAATTCTTTGTTGGACATCCCTTTTCACATTCGGTGGCCGCATTCCGTCGTCACACTCTGATGCTGTGCCGGTAAACAAATATTTGCTGTTCACCGCCCTGTTTTATGCCGTCGTGGACTGTGCTGCGATACGGCATCGTATGTCGTTCTGCAACGTGGCATCGTGGTGTGGTACGGCATCGTGCACCGTGTCCGCGATAAGGCATGATGCGCCGTGTCCGCGATACGGCATCGTGCACCGTGTCCGCGATGCGGCATGATGCGCCGTGTTCCGCGATCCGGCATCGCGATACGGCATCGCGATACGGCATCGTGTGTCGTATTCCGTTGCGGGATCGTGCGTCGTATCACGCGATGCGACGTCGTGCGTGTTCGGTGATGCGTCGTCGTTCGCCATTCCGCGACATGGTGTCATTGCTCATTCTGTGTGAGGGCGACCGGCTTTGATCAATCGGCGGTCGACGGTTGTGAAATGGCGGCTGTCAATGTCTATGAATCCACCATTTGACTGCCGTCGTTGCTCAATTCGCTTGTCACGCCACCACAGCCAGTCTTCACGCTGGAGGCTGCGTGCCTGCCTGCCGGGGTTGCGGAAGAGAAGGCCGGGTACCGCACCTGACGCGCCCAGCACCACTTCCGGTAAAACCACTGAACGCCAACCCATTCCGGGGCAGTAATCCAGATGAGTCTGTGCATGACCACCACCCCAAACCGCAGCCCGACCAACCCAATGCCGACCAACTCAATGCCAACCGACGCGCTGAAAGTCACTCAACGCGCTGAAAAGTCACCCAGCGCGCTCAGCGTCACCCTGCCCAACCCTCTCCGGCATCGCCCGGTGTCAAACGAACCAGCCCGCTCACCCCACACGGCGTCGTCCGAGGTCAAGTCGACCCATTCGGCTCACCGAGTTCGCTCAGCATCGCCCCAGGTCAAACCAACCCACTCAGCGCACTCAACTCGCTCAGCGTCACGCACCCCACCACCCGATGCCTCACCCATCCCAACGCCATCCCAACACATCCGTACCGTTCCCCCGCCTACCAGCTGATCTCACCTTCCAGCGAATAATCGAGCAGTGCTGGGCACGCCAGGTGACGTCCCCGACTTTCTCTTCCGCAACCCCGGCAGGCAGGCACACGGCTTCCAGCGTGAGGACTGGCTGTGGTGACGTTCTAGAGCCGTAGAGCCGTAGAGCCGTAGAGCCGTAGCGCCGTAGCGCGTAGGTCGGGTGAGGAGGGTTCGGCGTTCTATACGGACCCGTACCCGTCACTCGACTTGGCGGGGCTCAACTGCCGGAGCTTCGTCCCCGCCAACCACGTACTGCGATGAGTACCCCGGCGATCAGGACGACCGGGCCGATGATCGACCAGGTGACGGTGTCGCTCATCGGGCTTCCCGAGATCACGCCGAAGCCTTGCAACGACCACAGAAGCCCGGCCAGGCCGATGATTACGCCGAGCGCGACAAGAATGGGGCTGCGCATGAGCTCGCCTTTCGTCTACACCGCGTGGCGGCGGTGTCCCAGGCAACAGTAACCGCCGGTTGGGCCTTGGGCCTTGCCGGGAAGTCGGTGGATAGTGGAGGTGTGCCAGCTGACAAGCCTTCCGATCCAGATCGCCTCGGCGCGCCGGTCGGGCGACGGGTGGTGGTCGGATTACTCGTCGCGGGTGCCGCGGGCGTGCTGGGTGGAACCTCGATTCAGAAAGGGCTTTCGGCGGTGCTCGGGCCGATCGGTAACCACGATCCGACCGGGCTGGTCGGACTCTTGCCGGTAGGCAATACATTTCGGTTCTATTCGGTCACTCGTGGTGCCCCGAAGCGCGACGCGAGCGATTATCGGCTCGATATCACCGGCCTGGTCGACAAACCTCGTAGTCACACACTCGGCGACTTGCGGGCGAAGTCACAAACGACGCTGGTGCGCGATTTCCAGTGCGTCACAGGTTGGCGTGTGCCCGAAGTGCGGTGGAGTGGTGTCCGCCTTTCGGATCTGCTCGACGAGGCCGGGGTGAGCAGCGCCGCGACGGCGGTGCGGTTCACCTCCTTCGACGGCACATATTCCGAGAGTCTCACCCTTGAGCAGGCCCGCCGCGACGATGTTCTTGTCGCACTGGAGATGATCGACGGCCCCGTGACTCACGATCACGGTGGACCTGTGCGGCTCTACGTGGCGCCCATGTATGGCTACAAGAGCATCAAATGGCTCTCTGGGATCGAGCTGACCGGCGAGGTGGTTCCCGGTTATTGGGAGCGTCGGGGCTACTCGATCGACGGTTGGGTCGGCGAGTCGAACGGGCGTGACGATGACCCGACCGGCTGACGCGACCGAGCGTGACCTGCACCGGTTCAGTCGTGCCGAGCGGTGGGTGCATTGGCTGACCGGTGTACTGGTTCTCATATGCATCGTCACCGCCGCGATCCTCTACAACGGTTCTCTCGCGGTGTTGGTCGGCAACCGGCACATCGTCGAATTGGTGCACGTCTATTCGGGTTTCGCGCTGCCGGTGCCGCTGGTCGTCGGCCTCGGCTCGGTGGCTTATCGCGCTGATCTGTCGAGGCTCAACCGTTTCACCAGGTCCGACTGGTTGTGGTTTCGGTCGAAAGGACGCCGCCTGACCGGCGAGGACGTCGGGAAATTCAACGCCGGGCAGAAGCTCAACGCGGCGTTGAGTTTCGGATCGATTCTCGTGCTCCTCGGCACCGGCACGATCATGTTCTTCCCCGACTGGACCCGGCTCGCCTGGCGCACCGGCGCGACGCTGATGCACGACTGGTTCGCGCTGGCCTTCGGCATCTTGGTGGTCGGCCACTTGATGTATGCGCTACGAGACCGAGAATCCATGCGCGGCATGCTTACCGGCAGAGTATCGAAGTCCTGGGCCGAGCAGGAGCATGTGCTGTGGGCGGGTGAGGACGATGCCGTCGAGGAGACGCCGTCTCCTGATCGGCGAGATCGGTAGACACCGTCTTTCTCGGATGTTCACTCACACCGGTCCGAGCGGCGTCGATGGTGACCAGGACCGTGCTGCGGAAGTTGTCGGCCTGGCTTGCTCGGTGAGCCCGAGAGGTAGATCACCGGGACGCCTGGACCGCTAGCGGTGATGACCATCGCCGTGTCGTCGACCGGGACCGTGCCGGTCCAGATCGAGTTGGCTTCGTTGTTCGGTGTTTTACATGCGACTACTGTCGCCGGGCCAGCTGATACCGACCTGACGCACCCGCTGACACCCGTGTTCGATTGATCGCTACCAGGTCGGCGGTGACTACTTCGATCAGTCGGCGTCGGGTGCGGGGCACGGAGAACCGGCGGGAGGCAAGCCGAGGGCCTGGTGTACGACATAAGAGACCGCGGGGGATTCCGGGAGCACGCCGTGGTTGAAGACATCGGTGGGGCACACGTCCTGGACCCAGACGTTGTCGACGGTGGCGTCGCGGCCCGCCTGGAGGAAAGTGGTTTCGGGTGGGGTGACGACCTGGTCGACTCGGCTCGCGATCACCGTGTAGTGGATTCCTGGTTCGGTGTCGCCCGCGGTGTTGAGGGTGTGTAGGAATTCGCTGCCTGTCAGCTGCTGTACCGCCGCGATGCCGAGCACTCTGGCGATCACACCGTCCACCGTGGCGGACGCACTGCCGGTCGGCAGCAGGGAGCCGAGTCCTTCCGCTGTGGTGCCGTGGTTGGTGGCGGCGATGGTAATGAGATGGTCCACCTTGTTGCGGTCTGGGTCGTCGCGGTACGCACCGCCCTCGAAGCGGAGATATTGGCGCGTCAGCGGGCCGCCCTGCGAGTGGGCGACGATATCGATCTTCGGCGCACCGGTGGCGTCGAGCACTTGGTCGACGAACGCCGCGAGTTCTTTGGCGGAGGAGCGGATATCGGCGGTCCCGTAGACGCCGGGTGCCGAACCGCGAACGCTCACGGGCGCGCGGCCGTAGTTGAGCGAGAATACGCACACCCCAAGGGCTTTCAACTGCGGAGCCAGGGCATCCCAGTTGTTCTGATTGCCCCACGTTCCGTGCACGAGCAGCACCGGTTCCGGCCGGGCTGCTGTGGGGACGCACGCCCAATCGTTCGCTCCCGCAGGCGGGATGCTCCCGTCGTCCGTGACATCGGCGCGGGCGGGAGCGGCTGTGACCATTCCCACGATCGCGAGCGCGACGGCGAGGTTGTGAATGACCCAGCGACACCAGTGTGAATCATGCGCAGGCATCGTGACACCGCTCCTTTTCGTCAGCACAACAGGTCTGCCAGGCAAATTCGGCTATGTCACTGCCAATCACGTCACCAGGTATCGCATCATCATGGAACCATCAGGGCGAACCAGTAGCAAACATGCTGTCGGAGTGGCGTGAAAGTGGTTGCCACGCAAACCCCCAGACCTCGGCGCTTTGTACCGAATAGGGCAATCGCCCGATAGTTTCGTCGGCGCGCCCTGCGTAGTCTCGGTTCGGGTCGGGATGGGTTGTGGGCTGCGGTGGCAGCAGGAGGAGAAGAGTGCGGATGATGCGGATGGGTAGTCGGCTGTGTGGGGCGACGCGCGCGATACTTGCCGTGGTGACGCCGCTGCTGGTGATGACGGCGTGTACGACGACAGACTCCGACTCCGGTGCGTCGGCGTCGAGTACGGTGACCAGGACGTCGGTCACAGTGACAGTGACACCGAGCTCGACTGTGGCGCAAAGGAATCCGGCCGGATCATCAGGGCAGGGTGGATCGCAAGACCAGGGGGGATCGCATCCGGAGAACGCGTCCGGGCAGCCCGTCGATCAGCAGCCGGACATACCCGGCACCGACAATTGCGGCGCGGTTCACTGCGGCACCGACAATTGCAACGACAACTGCGGCAACCCCGACGACGTGAAGTGCACCGACAAGATCAACTATGCGGGGGATCCGCGAGCGAATGCCGAGATCAACACCATCGGTGAGCGAGATGGCAAGTGCCCCGATCCGATTCGCCCCACCGAAACTACATCAGAAGCGCCGCAGCCGACCGAGACCACATCAGCCACGTCGCAGCCGCCCACGACCACGTCCGCTGTGACCACATCGTCCGATCCCGCACCGACGGTCACCTCGACAGCAACGGAGACCGCAACCGCGCCACAGTGATCGGCGCATTCGGTGGTTGCCGCCCGTGGATCGAGTCATACACGCGGGCGACACCGCTGCGTCGGTCGCCGAGCTGTCAGCCGCTCCCGAGTAACGGTTTACCGCGACCGGGCCGAGGTGGAGGGTTCGGTGACGCGGGTCCGGTTCAGGTGGATCTCGTCGTGGTGCTCGGAGGCCCATTCGATCAGCGCGGTGACGATTTCGAGCAGCCCTCGGCCCATTGGAGTGAGCGCGTACTCCACGCGAGGCGGCACCTCCGGGTAGGAGGTCCTGCTCACCAGCCCGTCCTGACCGAGCTGGCGCAGGGTCAGCGTCAGCATGCGCTGGGAGATGCCGGTTACCGCGCGTTGCAGATCGGTGTAGCGCAGCGGGCCGCTCTCCAGCACGGCGATCACCAGCAGGCTCCACTTGTCCCCGACTCGGTCGAGGACTTGGCGGATGGAACCCATCCGTTCGGTAGGGATACCGGCGCACGGCCCGATTTCCGCCGTGGTTTCGGATTCGGGCTTGTGCTGCATGGCGCACATTTCCTTCCGGTACGGACATGAATGTGCCTTTTGTACGGACACTCATGATGTCCCATCCTGGTGCCCCACACAAAAAGTAGGAAATGGGGAAAGCTCGTGTCGAAAGTCATCACTGTCTTCGGGGCAGGCACCGGTCTCGGGATGTCGGTTGCGCGCCGTTTCGGGCGCGAGGGTTTCCGGGTCGCGTTGGTAGCGCGTCGCAAGGACCGCCTCGACGCGCTCGCCGAACGCCTCGCCGCCGACGGCATCGAGGCGGCCGCATTCGCCGCCGACCTGTCCGACGTCACACAGGTGCCCGCCCTGATCGCGGCCATTCGCGATCACTTCGGCCGGATTGACGTCGTCGAGTACGGTCCCATCGGCGGCGAGCAGAACTTCACTCCGGCCGCCGAACTCGACGCCGCCACCATCGAGGGCTTGGTTCCGCTGTTGTTGCTCACCCCGATCGAGGTGGTTCGCACGCTGCTGCCGGAGTGGACCGAACGCGGCGATGGCGCCTTCCTGCTGACTCACGGTTACTCGGCCGTGCAGCCACTGCCGCACCTCAGCGGGGTCGGACCGGTGATGGCGGCGGCGCGCAACTACGCGTACTCGCTGCATGGCGAATTGGCCGACGCCGGTATCTACGTGGGCACGCTGGCCATCGCCGCCTACATCGCTCGCAGCGAGATCGCCGAGTCGGCCATCGCCGCAACGGAATCGACCTTGCCCGTCGTGGACCCTGACGACCTCGCCGAGCACTACTGGGCGATGTACCTCGCCCGCGACCGGGTCGAGCAGATCCACCCCGAAATCCCGGGCCTGCACCCCGCTGCCCGGTAACCGCGAGCCGCTGCTGAATCGCTGCGCGGCAGTCTCGCGTCGAGCGCCGGCAGCCCGTCGGGTCTGCAGTCCGAAGGTACTGTGCTGGCTATCGGCGCGCTGCTCATCGCCTGCGGGGCCCGGCAGCGACTCGCTCACTGACATGTGGTGTGCGGCTCGTGGTTGTCTACTGGGTGTGATGTCGAAGGTGGTTCGGGTCGGATTCAACGTGCTCGCGGGGTTTGCGACGTTCGTGGGAGTTGGTGGGGTCGCGTTGCACTTCAGTCGGTCGTCGTCCCGGATATTGGTCTTGGCGGCTTCGGGTGCGCCGTACCTGATGAGCTCGGCGCTCGTTGGGGTGGTGGCGTTCGCCGCTATGCGCCACCGGGCAGGTGCGGGTGCGGCGATCGTTGTCGTCGCGACCGCGATCGGGACGCAAGTTCCGCTGTACGTAGGTCATTCGGGGGACGGTGACGGGCCGACGGTGGTAGCGATGCAGGCCAATCTGCTGTTCGACGGAGCTGATCCCACGGCATTTGTCGACCAGGTGCGCGCGCGGAACATCGCTGTGCTCACCGTCGACGAGCTCACGCGCAAGGCTGTCGAGGATCTCGGTCGAGCCGGGCTCGACCAGTTATTGCCGCACCGGTATCTCGCACCGGGAAAGACCGCGAGCGGAACGGGAATCTGGAGCATTTATCCGCTGTCGGAAACCGTCGAGTACGACGGGTTCGTGTTGAACCAGCTCTCCGCGACGGCGAATATCCCCGGCGCGGGACCGGTCACGGTGTACGCCTTCCATCCGGTGCCACCCGTGTACAGCTCGACGGTGTGGGCCGACGAATTGTCACGTCTGCGCGACATTATCGAGCGGTCGCCGGCCGGGCCCGCGATAGTCGGCGGCGACTTCAACGCGACCTACGATCATGCGCAATTCCGCGCGATGGTGTCAGGACGTTTCGAGGACGCCGCCGAACAATCGGGTGCCGGACATCTGGTCACCTACCCAACCGACAAACTTTGGCCGCCCCTTGTCGGTATCGACCACATCCTCGTCGCGAGAGGTCGCGCCGCCGCGGTGGAAACGGTCGGCCTACCTGGCGCGGACCATCGCGCCCTGGTTGCGCGACTCCGCCTGGACCGCGAACAGTCGTAACCACACGGCGGCATCGGCGATCCACTGATCGGTCGTCACACCCTCGTTTTTGCCTATGCGCGGACGTTCGAGCCCACTTCCTGAGCGGGCCGGGTGTGCTGGCCGACGGCGTGGAGATGGCTCAGCGCGTCGACGTAGGAGCCCAGCAGGCTGGTCTCGCAATAGGGCACATCGATCTCGGCGCAGAACTCCGCGACAATCGGCTGGGCGCGCGGCAGGTTGGGGCGTGGCATGGACGGGAAGAGATGGTGCTCGATCTGGTAGTTCAGGCCGCCCATCGCCGTATCGACGAGTCGGCTACCACGGACGTTGCGGGAGGTGAGCACCTGGCGGCGCAGGAAGTCGGTGGAGTCGCCTTCCTCCAGCACGGCCATCCCCTTGTGGTTGGGTGCGAAGGTGCAGCCCATGTAGAGCCCGAACAGGCCCTGTTGCACAACGATGAAGGCCACCGCTTTAGCCGGTGAGAGGACAAGGAACACCGCGGCGAGGTACCCGGCGGCGTGCGCGGCGAGCAACACACCTTCCCAGACGCGATTCGGGATCGACCACCGCAGCACCGCTCGAACACTTGAAAAGTGTAGGCTGCCCGCCTCGAGCAGCAGCATGGGAAAGAACAGCCAGGCTTGGTATCGGAATATCAGCCGCCGGATGCTCTGGCTGGCCCGCGCTCGACCGCTGGAGTGGGCCAGCACCCCCATGATGTCGGGATCGGCACCCTCGGTGTTGGGGTGGGCGTGGTGCCGGTTGTGATTGCTGGTCCACCAGCCGATGCTCAGCCCGATACCGAGATTGCCCGCGATCACACCGAAGAGGTAGTTGGCCCGCCGGGTGCCGAAGATCTGCCGGTGCCCGGCATCATGGCCGAGGAAGGCGATCTGAGCGAACACCGCCGCCAAGAATATGGCGGTGCCCAGCTGCCACCACGAGTTGCCGATGAAGAAGAATGCCGCCCATCCGGCCACGAAAGCGCCTCCGATGACCGCACTCTTGCGGAGGTAATACCGCAACTGCCGGTCCAGCAGCCCGGCGTGGCGCATCCGGCGAAGCAGCACCGCATACTCGCTGCCGCGCACCGGCGCGGCATCCGGCGACATCGGCAACCGGCCCTCGCTCGCGGTGGAAGGAGATTGCGTCGGCGCCATCCGACCGATCGAGCTTTCTATTACCACGAGCCGCCTACACATCCTGCCGTCACTGTTGTCCTTGGGCTCTAACTGTCGCCCCTCGACCCTCGGCCGACAACACGGGGCCGGTCGGAACTCGCCAAATGGCGGTCCGCTGTCTCCAACAGGATGCCGCAATGAGGCCGCTACCAGGTGAACGGGTGTGCGGATCGGTGACACATCTGTGTGACGATTCCGCACCGCCATGGTGGCCGCGCGCACAGATGGCGCCCGAATCGGAACGCGCCGAAGCCGGATGTTCAACGGGCACAAGGACTTCGGGGTGGGGATGTCTGCGGGATGACTACCCGGGTTCGGCCACGCCGACGCCGAGACAGAACCTCCTGAAGGAGGACCCGGACAGCAGTGCTTCGGTGGCCTCGAGAAACCTGTCGTTCTCGGCCGGCTGGCCGATACTCGTGCGAAGGAAATGGGAAATCCCGAAGTCGCGGATGAGAACACCGTGGTCCAGGTAATGCTGCCAGGCACTCGCGGTGTCCGCGAACCGGCCGAAGAGCAAGAAATTGGCTTCACTATCGATCACTTCGAGCCCCGATCGGCGCAACGATGCCGTGACCCGTTCCCGTTCGCTGATCAGTGGTGGGACCCGCGCCAAAATCTGATCGGCGTGCCGTAACGCGGCCAGCGCGGCGGCCTGGGTCACGATCGACAGGTGATAGGGCAAACACACCGATCTCGTCGCCTCGACGACGGCAGGAGCGGCCACAAGATAGCCGAGGCGCCCGCCAGCGAAGGCCAGCGCCTTACTCATCGTCCTGGTTACCACCAGTTTCGCCGGGAATCGGTCGATCAAGCTGATCGCACTCGGGGAGGACGAGAACTCGGCATACGCCTCGTCGACCACCACGATGGCGGGTGCTGCCGTCAGGATTCGTTCCAGGTCGGCCGATGTGACGGGGTGGCCGCTCGGGTTGTGCGGGTTCGTCACGAGCACGATGTCGGGGCGGACGTCGCCGATCGTCGCGACCGCACGGTCGATATCTAGTGAAAAGTCCGCGCTGCGACTGTCTTCCAGCCATTCGACTCCAGCGGTAGCCGCGATGACCTTGTACATCGAATAGCTCGGCGCGAAACTCAATGCGCTGCGGCCCGGCCCGCCGAATGCCTGCATCAGGTGTTGCAGACTTTCGAGAGAGCCGTTCGCCGCCCACACATTCTCGGTCGCCACCGGTACCCGGGTCTGGTGGGTGAGATAGCGTGCCAGTTCAGCGCGTAGGGCATTCGCCGCTCGGTCGGGGTATCGGTGCAGCGAATGTATGGCGATCCGAACGGATTCGGCGATTTCCTCGATCAGTGCCTGTGTCGGCGGAAAAGGGCTCTCATTGGTGTTCAAGCGCACTGGTGCCGGTAATTGTGGGGCCTCGTAGGTTTTCTGGTCGCGCAATTGCTCCCGAATGGGAAGATCGGCCATAGTGACCGCCGCACCGAGCGGTCTCGCTAGCTCGGCTCCGGCGTCAGCGGGCAACGCGGAGGGTGTCACAGAAATCGATCCGGGTGATGGTGATCTGGGCGATGCTCTCGTCCGCAAGAGCCGGTGGCGTGCCGGACTCGTTGCGGCCCATGGCTATTCTGCGCATGTCTGTGACGATAGAAACGCAGCGCCCGTCCTACTTGTCGGTGGGCGCAGCAAAGTTGCGGTTACGCGCAAACCTGTGGTTGCCCACGCCACGCCGAGAGGCCCTATTCTGTGGCCACGCCACCACGCCGGAGCCCGGGGTGGTGGCGTGGAGCAGTTCGCGAGGTAGGAAAGTGGGTGCCGGTGAAAGACCGAGCCGTCTTCGTCGAGTCCACCGATACACGTGCGGTCGCACCGGAGGAACGCACGGACTACTGGTCGGAGTTGACCAACTCCTACCAGGGCCGTCTCGGCTATATCTTCCCGCGCCGCACCGACTTCGACGGCCGCACGACGCTGCGGCGAACCGCCGAATACCAGCTCGTCGGCTGGGAGTCCGACGCTGTCACCTACTACCGCACCGCAGGACATGTGCGCGCCGACTCCGATGACGACTACCGACTACTGCTGCCCATCACCGGCCAGATGGGGCTTCGGCAGGACGACGAGTACGCGCGCCTGCCGCCCGGCGTCGGATGCCTGGTGACCATCGACAAACCCTTCAGCTTCGCCCTCGGCGACGGCACCAAGGGCCTGCTGATGACCATCCCCCGGCGCGAGGTCGACCCGCGCTTGGACCGCGTCGCGCAAACCGCGCTGCTCGCCGACCTCACCTCGGGACTCGGGCGGATCGCCGCCGACCTCGCCGCCGGACTGTTCGCCGAGGGCAGTGCCCTCACCCAGCATCAGTTCGACACCGTCGCCGCGCGCCTTGTCGAACTGTTGTGCATGCACATAGTCGGTGATCAGCCGACCGGGCCGAGCCATCTCGCCGACCTGGAAACAGCTGTCCGACACTATGTCCGGACCCATGCGGGTGACCCCGAGCTCACCGGAGGGAGAATCGCGCATGCTCTCGGCTGGTCTCTTCGGCAAATCCAAGTCGCGCTCCAGCGTGCCGGGACCACCCCTCGGGAACTCATCAAAGAAGAACGTCTGCAACTGGCCTATGCGCGCCTGTCGAATCCCGCGTATCGCGACTGGAGCATCGCGGCGCTCGCCCTCGGATTGGGCTTCGGCTCGGCAAGCGCGTTCAGCACTGCCTTCCGCCACCGCTTTCACGCCACGCCCCGCGACATCCGCTACGGGTAGAAATCTTTCAGCAGGCCACACCGGTGAGGTGGAACTTGCGACCGGCCTCGGCGGCGCGCACCGCGGCGGCGATCGCAACCACCGGTGGTATCCAGCGGGCCTCGCTGGGGGAAATCCCCCAGCAGGCCGAACCGGTCGACAGCCTTGTCAGCGGCAACGGGATGCTCGCGCTGTCGGTGTGCACGGTCGCGCCTGCGCTGCGCAGCGCGTTGACCGCCATCGTCGCCTTGGCGAGGCCGACGACCAGGTGGATTTCGCGGCGCTGCGGGCCAGGAATCTCGATGACAGGACCGGACAGGTTGTTCGCCCGCAGGAAACGGCGCGCGGTGGCGGCCAGCGCGCCGGTGAGCTCGACGGCCGAAATCTGGTCGTCGGTGATCAGGCAAACGCCGTTGGCCGTTTCGGTGACCGTCCACCCACGCCTGCGGTAGCCCAGCACGGCATCGGGTGTAACCGTCGTGACCGAACTCGGAAACGTCGTGGGCACAGTCTTCTCCATTCCCGGTCAATCGAGATCTCGCATCGGTGCTTGTCACCGCGTGCATCAGTTTCGCGTCCGCACCTGTGTATCAAACCCGTTGGGGCTTAGAGTTTCCCTACAGGATGCTTGTGATCGTCTGCGCGGATCGCGCGGATCCGTACGCTCGACGGTTCGATAGCGTCGCGTCCGGCCACGCAGTCGGATTCGACGCGGCGAGTGCTCAGGTCGGCGGTAGGAGGGTGTGCATCGTGACGGCCTGGCTACGTCTGCTCGCCGCAGCGGTGTTCATCGCCGGATTTGTGGGAGCTCCTGGCACGCTCGCCCGTGCCGCGCCCCATACCGCGAGGATTGATCGCGTTCAGGCCGTGACCGACCGATGGCTACAGGTGTACCTCGACTCGCCCGCGATGGGTCGCGAAGTCCAAGTGGACGTGCTGCTTCCCGCGGATCGGACGGTACCGCATCCGATGGTGTACCTGCTGGAAGGCGGCGACAGCATTCGGCCGGGCGAGAACGATTGGACCGCGCGGGGCGAGGCGGTGCGCTTCTTCGCAGACAAGGACGTCACCGCCGTGCTGCCGGTCGGTGGTGCGGGCAGCCTCTACACCGACTGGCGCGACGACGACCCGGTACACGGACGCCAGAAGTGGGAGACCCTGCTCACCCGCGAGCTGCCACCACTGTTGGATGCCGAGTTCAGCGGCAACGGGGCCAACGCGATCGTCGGTCTGTCACTGGGCGCACAGGCGGCATTGTCGCTGACCGAGCGTTCGGGCGGGTTATACCGCGCGGTAGCGGCTTTCAGCGGTTGCTACGAAACCAGCACCGAGCCGGCGCAGACCGCGATGCGGTTGATCATCAGGTCCAAGCGCGGTGATGCCGAGGATATGTGGGGTCCGCCCGACGACCCCGATTGGGCGGCGCACGATGTGGTGTCGCATGCCTCCGAGCTGCGCGGCACGACGGTGTATCTGTCAGCGGGCTCCGGACTGCCCGGGCCGTACGAAAACCTCGAAACCCCCGACCTTCCCGACGTCGCCGTCAACGGCGGAGTGCTCGAAGCGGTGATCGCGCAATGCACGCGGAGGCTGCAAGATCGCTTGCAACAGGCCGGAATCGCGGCCACCTACGACTACACGCCACGGGGAACGCATAGTTGGCCGTACTGGGTCGACCAGCTCGCCGCCAGCTGGCCGACCGTGCGGGGCGCGCTGGGGCCACTCGTCCCCTGAGATCGTCAGCAAAATCCTTGTCTTACAACACGATCCGAATGTGTCAGGTATTGTGCTACGGCACGTGTAAGTGAATGGGGCAGCCGCTCGGGATATTTCGTCACTCTTCGGAATCGAGGCAAACGATGAACCACAAGCTCTGGTTGCTCGGGCGGGCCGTCACGGTCGGTAGTCATGTTTTGCTCGAGAAGATCACGCGGCCGAAAGCCCGGACCGTGGAAGACGTCCCGGCCTCCGGCAATGCGATCACCAGCCAGTGGCTGACGGCTGTCCTGTGTCGTGAGGTCCCCGATGCCGAGGTCCTCTCGTTCAGCACATCCAACGGCAGCCACGGCACCTCCACCCGGATTGCGATTGCCGTCGAATACAACGAGGCGGGCAAACAGGCCGAATTGCCGACCGAGTTGTTCGCGAAGACCACCACCTCCTTCAGCCAGCGCATGCTGCTCGGCGGCGGGAACATGATCGACGGCGAGACACGCTTTTTCATGGACCTGCGCCCGCGCGTCGAGATGGAGGCTCCGCTGGGCTATTGGGGTGCCTCCGATCGGTCGTCATGGCGGTCCATCGCGCTCATGGAGGACATCGCCGCGACTCGCGGCGCCGTCTTCGTCGAGCCGAATGCCCCGATCGCCCGCGACCAGATCGAAGATCTGGTGCGCAATCTCGCTCGGCTGCACGGCACATTCTGGAGGCATCCGTCGATCGCGGACCTCAAGAACCCGAACGAATTCCTCGACGCCATCCGGTCCTCGATCGATATGAAGGGGCGCTGCGCGGTCGGCTTGGAGCGGGCCGAATCGGTCATCCCCGAGAGCCTGCGCGGTCAAAGCGATCGGTTGTGGGCCGGTGTCGAGCGAGCGCTCGATATCGCGACCAAGGAGATGCCCCGGACCCTGCTGCACGGCGACCCGCACATCGGGCAGACCTACGTGACCGGCGACGGGCGAATGGGGTTCGTCGACTGGCAGGTTGTCATGCAGGGCGGCTGGGCGCACGACTTCGCCTACACCGTCAACTCGGGGTGCGAGCCGGAAGACCGGCGTGCGTGGGACCGTGCATTGCTCGAGCTATATCTGGAGGAGCTCGGACGCGCGGGCGGCGAGGTGCCGTCCTTCGAGGACGCCTGGCTGGCCTACCGGCAACAGTCCATGTTCGCCTACGCGGCATGGGCATTCACCATCGGCCGCGCGGTATACCAGCCCAAGATGCAGACCGACGAAACATGTCTGACCCTGCTGAAGCGAATCACCACAGCCCTCGACGATCACGATTCGCTCGGTGCCCTCGGTCTCTGACCAGCCGCCGCACACCACGCCGGTCGGTCGCCGAGGCGATCGAAACGATGTTGCCACGCATGGGCATTCGATATCGGACCCGGAGCTGTACCATCAACCGGTTCCAGACCGGACCAGGTAATGCTGCTCTCCTGAGCAGCGACCGGCACGGAAGCCGTGCCACACCACCCGCAGTGCAAACGAATCGTATGGAGTCCCCTTCTTGAGTACGCCGACGTCCCCAGCGCACGCCCAATCCTGCCCCGTCTACCACGGTTCGCCGCTCGATTCCGACGATCCACGGGTGCCGCTACACGCGCCGGAATTCGCCGCCGATCCGCACTACGCCTACCGGGAAATGCGGAGGCAATACGGTTCTTTGGCCCCGGTGGCCCTTGCTCCGGGGGTTCCGGCCACCTTGGTGATCGGCTACGCCGCCGCGGTACGGATCCTCAACGATCCCGAACATTTTCCCGCCGATCCGCGCGTCTGGCAGAAGACCGTCCCCGCCGACAGCCCGATCCTGCCGCTGCTGGAGTGGCGGCCGACCGCGAGTAGAAGCACCGGGCTCGACTTCGCGCGCTACCGGCAGGCCATCACCGCGAGCATCGACGCGATCGATCTGTACGCGCTGCACGGCACCGTGGAGGGGATCGCCATCCCGCTGGTCAACACCTTCTGCCAGGACGGCAAGGCGGATCTGATCGGCCAGTACGTGTTCCCGTTGGTGTTCCAGGTTGTCAATGCCTTGCTCGGCTGCCCATCGGAGATCGGGCAGCGCCTCGCCGCGGGCACGGCCGCGATCGTCGAGGGCGTCGATGCCGACGCCGGAAACAAGATGCTGTTCGAGGCGCTGCTGGAACTGGTGGCGCTCAAACGGGCCGAACCGGGAAACGACATCACCACAGTGCTGCTTCAGCATCCGGCCGAACTGGATGAGCTGGAGGTCGTCAACCACGTCGCACAGGTCTACGGCACGGGAATCGAGTTCTTGCTGAACTTGATCGTCAACACCCTGCTGGTGATCCTCACCGACGACCGATTCGGCGGCAGTGTCATGGGCGGAAACCTATCCTCCCGCGAGGCGCTGGACGAGGTCTTGTTCAACGACCCGCCGCTGGCGAACCTCCTGATCACCTACCCTCGTCAGCCGATCCTGGTCAACGATGTCTGGCTGCCCGCACATCAGCCGGTGGTGATCAGCATGGCCGCCTGCAACAACGACCCCTCGATCCGCACGGAGGATCAGATGGGCAATCGCGCCCATCTGGCATGGGGCATCGGCCCACACGCCTGCCCGGCGAAGTCCTCGGCCTACCTCATCGCGCAGGATGCCATTGATCAGCTGCTCGACGCGCTGCCCGAGATGCGGCTGGACCTGCCGACCGGCGAACCCACTTGGCGGCCCGGTCCCTTCCACCGGGCCTTGACGGCACTGCCGGTCACCTTCCCGTCGTCTGCCCCGTTGAACGTGCACGGCGAAGCGGTGACCGGATAAGGTCCCGCGTTCGCGATCTGCCGCCGGTGACACCTGCCAGCAACGTTTGCGGGTGTCACCGGTCGGCATTGGGCAGGATGACCGCGAAGCGGGCGCCGCCGTCGGTGCTGTCGTCCACCCGGATTTCGCCGCGATGCCGCTCGACAACATCGCGGACGATGGCGAGGCCGAGTCCGGCGCCGCCGTCCTCGCGGCTGCGGGCGTCATCGAGCCGGACGAACCGCCGGAAGATTCGGTCCCGATCGGCAAGGGGCACACCGGTGCCGTCGTCGCTCACCGCGAGGACCACCTCGTTGTCATTGTGCGTCAGGGTGATTCGCACGGCCGTGGCGGCATGGCGCTGCGCGTTGTCGACGAGGTTGGCCAGGACACGACCGAGCTGAATCCGACTGCCGAGCACGGCGATGCGGTCCTCGGGTATCACCACGTGGACCGGGTGAAGGTCGCCGGTCCGATGGGCTATTTCATCGTGAATCAGCGCGGCCAGGTCCACACGATCGGTACGAGGCTGTTCGCCTGCGTCGAGGCGGGCCAGCAGCAAGAGATCGGCGGCGAGATGTTCCAGCCGTACGGAATCGGCGATCAGACCGTCCAATTCGAGCAGTCGCGGATGAGCCTTGGCGACCTCGAGTTGGGTGCGCAAGCTGGCGATGGGGCTGCGCAGCTCATGTGCGGCATCGGCGATGAAGCGCCGCTGTCGTTGGGCCGATTCCTCCAATGCCGTTAGCGTTGTGTTGGTTGTCGTTGCGAGCCGGGCGATTTCGTCGTGCGAGGCGGGTACCGGTACACGGCGGGAGAGGTCGCCACCCATGATTTCGGCGAGCTCGGTCCGGATCGCCTCTACCGGTCGAAGGGCACGTCGGGTTACCAGCCAGGTCACGCTCGCGACCAGGGCGAGCAATAACGGCAGACCGATCAGCATGGCACGACGAACACCGGCGACGGCATTGTCCGCGATGGCGAGGGACGCACCGGCGTAGATGGTGATGTCTTGCCCTGCCCGGGTGTCCGCTTGGAGCGCGGCGACCCGGAATTCGTGGCTGCCGGTGTCGTCGTGAGCTACCGGGAGTCGCATATCGCGGAACGCGATGGCGCCCGAGTCAGGTGCGGATACCTGCTTCGACTCGTGCTCCTCGCTCTCGTCCTCGTCCTCCTCGTCGTCGGTTTCCTCGGATTCCGATTCCGCGGCCGGGGAAAACTCGGCCATGGGCCCACGGCCGAGTAGATCGTCATCGGCGGCAAGAACCCGCCGTTCGGCCGAAACCACCTGCACCGGTTGACTGTCCGCGTCGGGCAGTTCCAGATTCGCGAAGTCGGTCCCGGCGGCGACCTGCGCGGCGATATTCCTGGCGGTGGACTCTGCTTGCAGACCCGCGCTGTCGACGAGGTTGTGCCGCAATACCGCCAGCACCGCGAGTCCGGCCGCGACCAGCGCGACCGCCACGACGGCGGTGGCCATTGCGGTGGTGCGGGCGCGCACCGAACTCCACCACCGTGGTCGGTCAGCCACGATCGGCCACCAAACGGTAACCAGCGCCTCGCACGGTGGTGATCGACCGGCGTCCGAACGGCGCGTCGATCTTTCGTCGCAGCGCGCTGATGTAGACCTCGACGATGTTCGGGTCGCCGTCATAGGCGAAGTCCCAAACATGCTGGAGGATATCGGATTTCGACACGACCTCGCCCGCGCGCACGGCGAGGTGCTCCAAGACCGCGAGCTCCTTGGCGGTCAGCGTCACCTCCTGGGTGCCGCGTCGGCAGGTGCGGGTGTTCGGGTCCACTGTCAGGTCGCCGACGCTCAACACCGTGGCGCCGCCGCGCGTTCTGCGGCGCAGCAGGGCGCGAATGCGGGCCAGCAGCACCACATACGAGAACGGCTTGCTGAGGTAGTCGTCTGCGCCGGTGTCCAGTCCCTCCGCTTCGTCGTATTCGCCGTCCTTCGCGGTGAGCATCAGCACCGGTGTCTCCTCGCCCGCGGCGCGCAGTTGTGCACACACTTGGTAGCCGTTCATGCCCGGCAACATGATGTCGAGGATGATCAGGTCATAGTCGCCGGTAGTCGCGAGATGTAGGCCGTCGATTCCACTGTGGACGACATCCACGGCGAAACCCTCTGCCTCGAGCCCCTTGGCCAACGCCTTGGCAAGGCGTTGTTCGTCTTCCACGATCAGCAAACGCATGCGCCCAGCCTGGCAGACCGTTCCTGAAGCGGATTTCAGGTGGCTTCAGGTTGGCTTCAGGCATGCGATGCGACGCTATTGCCATCTTCGAGACAACAACTCCCACAGGAGGTTTCATCATGGATCTCATTCTCCGTCGCGCCCTCGCCGGACTGCGCTGGCTGCTGGTCGGTGCCGCTGTCGCCACGATCGTCGTCGGCGGTGTGGTGGCCGCCACCGGTACCGGCAGGCAGGACTTGCCCGCTGTCGCTTCGGTTTCGCCGAGCCACGACTGGACGCTCACCGCGGCCACCACGATCAATAGGCAACAGGCCATCGACAAGGCGCTCGAAGCGGTGCCCGGCGGCGTGGTGGTCTCCGCGGAGCTCGACATCGACCGAGGAACCACCGTCTGGGAGGTAGAACTCAGGGCTCCCGACGGCATCGAGTACGACGTGACGATCGACGCGAACAGCGGCGCTGTCATCGGCGAAAACCAGGACTGACATCCAGAAGTATCGCCCCTCCGACAAACTGGGAAAGGTTCCGGGAACATGCTTTTGCGAAAGATTTCTACAGTATCGACACTTGCCGTCGCTGTCTCCTGTATCACGGCAGGAACTGTCAGCGCTGCTCCGCATTCTTCCGATAGCGGCGTAATCAATTACACCGCAACAGCTTCCGAAGAGAACGTGGTCATAGATATCGATTCGGGTTCGATGAAGGTCGAGAACGGGATATTCGAAGTCGAAGCAGCCGACGGAACCGTACTGGCCGGCACCCCGCTGGAGTTCCGAGTCGACGATTTCGTCTTCCCCATCGCTGCGACTATCGATGGCCGGACCGCCACGTTCGCACCGCAATTCGACATCGAGCGCGCGCAATACCGGCCGATCGCCCTGCCTTTCGAAGATCAGGCGCTGTGGCGAACGCCGTACGAACGTGAAGTCGCGGCCTTCACGCGACTCAAGGACACCATCGCGGTGGGGGCCGCGGTCGGCACGACGGTCGGCGGTATCGGTGGCGGTATCGTCGGCTGCGTACTCGGTGGCATTGCTGGTGCGACCATCGTTGCCGCGACCATCGTCGGCATGTTCGGACCGTTCATCCCCGCTGCCGCCGTCGGTTGCCTCGGCGGCATCATCGCTGTGGGCGCGCTCGGGGCCCTCGCCGGTCAACTCTTCGTCACCGCGCCTATCGCGATCGCTGCCGTTGTCCAGTACTTCACCACGGTCAATTCTCCATTCCATGGGAATTGATCCGACCTGGAAACACCGGATCGGCCCCGCGTCCGCGGTCGCTGGGCCTGTTCGGGCGAAAGTGCTTGCACCGGGGGCATAGTGGGCGAACAATAAGAGGGCTGCTTGATGCCGGAAGTCGACGTGTTCCTCCGGCTGCCACGGGGCGGGGCGGTACCGGACTTCAGGGGCTCGGATGCGACGAACGGTTTCGGTTCTGATTTTTGCCGCGGTTCTGGTGGCCGTTCCAAGTTGTCGTGACGGCAATTCGCCTGATGCACAATATGAGTCCCCTAGCAGCGCTGAGCATCGACCCGTCCGTGGGACGGATTTCGCGACGCCTGGTCCCAGCAGTCCGGGTGGGGTAGGGGAGAGTGCTGCGCCAGCTGATCCCGGTGGATCCGGTGGTGCCCCTGGGAAGCCGGGTGGGACCGAGGGCGGCGGTGGCGCCCCCGGAAACCCGGGTGGATCGGCGGATGGCGGTGGTGGTGTGCCGGGTAGCCCCGGCGGATCCGGGGAAGGCGGCGTGAGTGCGAGAGGTATACCGGTCGATCTGGGCACCTACACATTTACGCCGGGTCAGTCCGCCGACGGTGTCGTGACCACAATGCGTGCCACCTTCGCCGCGAACTGTGCCGCTGTCCAGCTGGCAGCGGACTGTGTCACGGTCGCGACCGTGGAGGACCCGAACGAACCGACCCCACCGTGCGGGGATCTGGAGCATCCGACTCCCGACGGAACTGTCTCTTTCGTGCGGATGTCGCCCGTCCCGCCCTCGGCCGGGAGTAGTCCGGAAACAATCAATTCGGGCGAGACGCTGACCGTCTTCACCAGGAAATGCCGCGCGGAGGACACCGAGAAAATCCCGCCGCCGGTGGTGACGTCGGAGGAGCCGCCGCCGGTGACAACGACGACAGCCGCACCGGTGACGACAACGACGCCGAGTACAGCGGCCCCGGCGGCAACGGCTCCGAAAGCCACTGCGGCCCCGTCGGATACGATGACGGAGCGCAACGGTGGCTGACACCGAGCCGACAGGTCGACGCGAGGACGACGGCTCGGTGTTTGCGGGCCTGCCGCAGATGGCGCAGGTGGTCGGCCAATTCGTGGCGCCAGCGACACTGCTTGCCGGGCTGCTGTTCTACTGGGGGTTCTTCCACGCGCGTGGGTTCTGCGGATACTTCGGCATCGACTCGGCCGTGCTCGGGCTGAGCACCACCGACTACGTCATGCGCAGCGCGGACGGATTGTTCGTGCCCCTCGCGGTCTGCGCGATCGCGACGCTCGCCGTGCTGTGGGGGTGGGTGGCGCTACCGAGCTCGGTTCGGCAAGGCCGTTGGCCGAGGTGGTTCCTGCCGGTGGTGGTCGTCGTGGGTGGACTGCTGGTGCTCAACGGATTATCCCGATTGTGGTTCAGGACGTGGATCAATCGGCCGTTGGGCGTTGCGCCGTCCTGTGTGATCATCGGGCTGTTGCTGATGTGGGGGGTCGTGGTGTCGCGCCGTAGAAGACTCGCGACCGAATCGGCAACGACAGTGCGCCCGACGGCACCGGTCGAGTGGGGTTTGATATTTCTGCTCGTCGGCGGCAGCTTCTTCTGGGGCGCGACGGATTACTCGCTCGCGGTAGGGCGTGGACGCGCCATCGAGTTCGAGAAGGAGACCT
Organism: Nocardia arseniciresistens; assembly: GCF_046764875.1. Taxonomy (NCBI): domain Bacteria; kingdom Bacillati; phylum Actinomycetota; class Actinomycetes; order Mycobacteriales; family Nocardiaceae; genus Nocardia; species Nocardia arseniciresistens. The sequence goes on along the minus strand of NZ_JBKORD010000006.1, from coordinate 394,535 downwards.
TGCGGCGGGCGCCAGGTCTCACCGTGTACACGGAGAAGCCGCTCGAACTGAACGTCGCCGGAGTCAGGAGGATCGCGTGCACCGATGCGAGCGCCGCCTACCGCTACCGCTATGACGGGTTGGTCTTGGTCATGACCGCGGGGGATAACCTGGTCGCGGTTCCGCGCTCGTGGACCCATGACCAGGGCACCGCAATTGTGTTGCCCCACACCGGACCGGGCGCGGTCCGGCTGGAATTCACCGCGCCCTACGCGAGGACGTCACCGGCCGTGTGCTGAACCGTCTCGCCGGACATTCATGACCTGAGGGCAGGTTCACCTACGGCCTCGACGACTACCTCACCGGCGATGACAGCAACAACGTCGGTGCCGAGACCATGGGGCGCAACAAGTTCGGCCCGCACCGCGGACCAGGCAAGCCGCGAGCAGGGCGGCGCGGCTAGAACTCGTCCGCGCAACCGCAGGAACCGCGGGTCTTCAACTCCGCGGCGAGGCTGCGGACGCCCGGCTCGGTGGTGCCGGTGTCGATCTGTTTCAGTAAGATTTCCACTGCCAGCTCACCCATTCGCCGGGTCGGCTGGACCATGGTGGTCAGCCCCGGCCGGGTGTAGCGGGTGTACTCGATCCCGTCGAAGGCGACGATCGCGAGATCGTCTGGGACGCGCAGGCCCGCGTCGTAGGCTGCGCGGAGCATCCCCATTGCCTGGAGGTCACTTGTCACGAATACCGCGGTCGGTCGGGGAATGCCGTTCATGATTTCGCTGAGTGCGCGATAGCCTGCGGCGCCACCGAATTCGGCGCGCACGATGACATTTTCGGGCAAACCGGCGTGCTGCAGCGCCTCGCGGTAGCCTGCGACCCGATCGTCGGCGGTCGACACATGCGGTCCACTGAGGCACGCGATATCGCTGTGCCCGTGCGAGATCAGATGGTCGACAGCGGTTCTGGCTCCAGCGAGGGAGTCGGACATCACGTGCGCGCAGCGTGCCGGGTCGATGATCCGGTCCACCGCGACCAGCGCCATGCCGGCGGCCGAGCACGCGTCGGCGATGCCCGATTCCCAGTACGAAGAGATCGCTAGTAGCCCTTCGACACGACGGTCGATGAAAGCGCTCACGTACGCCCGTTCCCTGGCCTCGTCGCCGGCGGCATTTCCGACGATCAGCGGATATCCCCTGGCGAACGCCGCTGCTTCGACTACCGCGGATAGTTCGGCGAAGAACGGATTGGACCCGTCGGGGATGACCATGCCGAGTGCGTGTCCGCGGTTCATCCGGAGGCTGCGCGCCGACATGTTGGGCCGGTAGCCGAGTTCGGCGATGGCGGCTTCGATGCGGGCGCGTGTCGCCGGTGCGACCTGCCGCGGACCGCCGTTGAGGACGTAGCTCACGAGGGCGGGGGAGGTGCCCGCGAGCCGGGCGACATCGGCTCGGGTGACTGCCATCGAAACTCCTAAATCCTGATAATTCTCGCGAGCTGCCGGAGAACCCCTTGACAGCTGGTGAGTCAGGTCACACACTACACATCAATTCGAGTTGTCAACACGAGTTGAAACTCAGTCCAGGATAGGTCGAACAACAGATGAACTCTCGATTCAGGTATGCCACCGCCGGCATGGCCCTCGTCAGCGCCCTCGCTCTCACGGTCGGCTGCGGTCGCGGCGACAGCGAGTCCGCGGACTTCAAGATCGCGGTCGTCACTCGCAACTTCACCAACCCCTATTGGGCGGCGCTGCGTGACGGCGCGCTGGCCGAAGGCAATCGGCTCGGTGTCAAGGTCGCGGTGCAGGCCGGACAGTCCGAAACCGACGCCGACGGCGAGAATGCCCAGATTTCCACGCTGGCCGCGCAGGGCTACGACTGCTTCGCCGTGGTGCCGGTCAACGGCACCAACGTGATCACGCCGCTGGTTCCCGTGGCGCGCAATAAGACTCCGATTCTGAACCTGGACACCCAAATCAACGTGGATGCCTCGAAGGAAGCCGGGGTCGACTACGCGAGCTTCATCGGCTCCGACAACCTGGCCGCCGGCCGGATCGCGGGCGAGAAAATGCTGGAGGCGCTCGGCGGTAGTGGGAAAGTGGTTGTGCTGCAAGGTATCGCGGGCGAGCAGAACGGGATCAATCGCGACAAGGGCTTCGCCGATGCCGTCGCAGGCAAACTGGAGATTGTCCAGCGCGCCCCCGCGGACTACGAACAGGACAAGGGACTCACGGTCACCGAGGCGATCCTGAAGGCACACCCCGACATCACCGGTATCTTCGCTGCCAACGACACCATGGGACTCGGTGCGGCACAAGCGATCAAGAACGCGGGCCGTACCGCGCAGGTCAAGGTGATCTCGGTCGACGGTATCCAGTCGGCTCTGGCGGCGGTGAAGGCGGGCACGCTGTACGGCACGGTTACTCAATACCCTTACGCCGAAGGTGAACTCGCGGTTCAGGGCTGCCTCGCACTGCATCAGGGCAAGAGCATTCCGGCTCGTGTGGTCGCACCGATCGCATTCATCGGCCCGGACAACGTCGAGCAGCAGATCGCCGCATTCCCCAAGCCTGTCGCGGCTTTCGACAACCCGTTGGCGGGACTGGTGAACAAGTGAGCGAGCGTAGCGAGGGAGCCATGTCGCAGTGCGTGTCGCGCACGGTGGAACCGAGCGTTGGCGAGGTGGAAGTGTGAGTGACACCGCCCAGGTCGCGCAGGGCCGCAGGGCCGACCGGCGCATTCCCGCCAAGCTGGCCGACTTCGCCGCGCCGATCGCCTTGGTCGTCGTGTGGCTGGCGTTCTTCATCGCCACCCCGAATTTCTTGACCGCCGACAATATCGACGACTTATTGGTCGCCTCGACGATCCTGACGGTCTTGGCACTCGGACAGCAGTTCGCGGTCGTGGTGGGTGGTATCGACCTCTCGGTCGGCGCCACGCTGCCGTGGTCGGCGGCATTGCTGGGTTATCTGACCAGTCATGGATATCCGGTGACGGTCGGCATCGTTGCCGCGATTCTGGGCGGCTTGGTGGCGGGGGTGGTCAACGGCGTGCTGATCGGTCGCTTTCAGATGACCGACTTCGTCGTCACCCTCGGCACTTTGAGCGTGCTCAGTGGGTTGACATTGCTGCTCACCAGTGGCAACAGCATCCCGGTGAACTCGGCGTTCCTACAGAGTCTCGCCTTGGATGGCGCCGGACCCTTCCGCTGGTTCTGGTTGTTCGCACTGGTCGCCGCGCTCGGGGTGGCGGGCATCTTGTTCCGCACCAGGGTCGGGACACACCTGCTGGCCACCGGTGGCAATATCGACTCGGCGCGTGAGACCGGAATTCCGGTGCGCCGCATCCGATTACTCGCCTACGGCGCATGTGGGTTGTTGTGCGGTGTCGCGGGCGTGATGCTCGTTGCCCGCAACGGCGGCGCCGACCCGTCCCTGCAAACCACCTATCTGTTGAGTTCGATCGCGGCAGTGGTGCTCGGAGGTTCCTCGCTCAGCGGCGGCAAGGCTTCGGTGCTCGGCACCGTGTGCGGCGCGATACTTTTCACCTCGCTGATCAATGGGTTCACCATCCTGGGCATCTCGCAGTACTACCAACCGCTCGCGGTCGGTGCGGTGTTGCTGCTGGCGGCCGCGATCTCGCGATTCCGGAAGTGAACGCCATGACGAAACCGATGCTCGAGGCATACGACCTCACGAAATCGTTCGATTCCGTCCGCGCGTTGGATGGTGTCTCCCTGACCATTCCTGAGGGCGAGGTCACCGCGCTGGTCGGCGACAACGGGGCCGGGAAGTCCACGCTGGTGCGCTGCCTGACCGGCGTCCACCCGCCCGACTCTGGAAAGATCCTGTTCCGCGGGGAGCCGGTTCGGCTCGGATCGCCGGAGGACGCCCGAAAGATGGGTGTGGAGACCGTATATCAGGATCTCGCTCTCATCGACGATCTGACGGTCTGGCAAAACCTGTTCCTCAACCGGGAACTCGTGTACCCGTTCTGGCCGATCAAGGTTGTGAACCGTAAGGAGATGATCGCCAAGAGTGGCGAGATCCTGAGTGATCTGGATGTGGACGTGCCCTCGGTCCGCACTACGGTTCGGCGGATGAGCGGTGGCCAGCGGCAGAGTATCGCCATCGCCCGCGCAGTGGCCTGGGGCAAGGCGATGGTGATCATGGATGAGCCGACCGCAGCACTGGGCGTGCGCGAGACCGCCGCGGTCGAGAAGCTGGTTCGGGGTCTGCGCGACCGCGGGGTCACTGTCCTGATCATCAGTCACGACCTGGCCCAGGTCATGCGCATCTGCGACAACGTAACCGTCCTGCGTCGTGGCCGCTCGGTGGCCGCGCACAAGGTGGCCGACGTCGACGGCGACCGCTTGGTCGCGCTGATCACCGGCGCCGCACCGGGCAACCTCGAGGCGATTTCCGCTGCGGAAAGAGAGGTTTCGTGATACGCGGCGGGCGAGTCGCGGTCATCGGTTCGGTCAACCAGGACGTCGTCTGTGAGGTGGCGCGGTTGCCAGGACCGGGAGAGACGGTGCTGGCGAGCGCTTCTCGAACGAACCTGGGAGGCAAGGGATCCAACCAAGCGGTGGCCACGGCGAAAGCGGGCGGGTCCGTGCAGTTCATCGGCCGAATCGGTCGTGATCCGGTCACCGAGTCGTTGCGAGGGGCGATGACCAGGGCCGGTGTGAAAACGACCGGATTGCGCGAGGTTCCGGATGTGCGAACCGGCACGGCCTATATCGCGGTGGCCGCGGGTGACAACCAGATCGTGGTCGATCCCGGCGCCAACTTCGTGTGGGAATCCGACGCCGAGTTGACTGCCATGGCCGAGGCCGAGTTGCTCGCGGCGGCCGACGTGGTGGTAGCTCAGTTCGAGATCCCGCTGCGGGTGGTCACCTGGGCCGCGGGCCTGGCCGGTCGGTTCGTGCTCAACGCCGCCCCCGCCGCGCAGTTCGATGACGAGCTGCTGCGCCGATGCGATCCACTGGTGGTGAACGAGCACGAGTTGTCGGAGATCAGTGGAATGCCGACGGGAAGCCGTGAGCAAGCCGGCTCGGCCGCGCACTCGATGTGCCTGCGCGGGGCTCGATCTGTCGTCGCCACATTGGGTGCGGCGGGTTCGGTGTGGGCTCGTCGCACGGACGGACCGCACGAGGTCGAGGTTGTGTATCAGCAAGCACCACAGGTTGTCTCGGTGGATTCGACCGGGGCCGGCGACGCGTATGTCGGTGCCTTGTCGAGCGCACTCGCCGCCGGGCTCGATCTCGGCGAGGCAGTTGGCTTCGCCACCGCGGCCGCCTCGATCTCCGTCCGGTCGACGGGCACCCACACCTCATATCCCACGCACGCGCAGGTTGCCGCCGTACTGGCCGAGGTGCCACCGGCCCGACCGATCCGACTGCCCTATCTCATCGAGACACGCTTTACCGCAATATGATTGGAGCACCTCAGTGCGCACCAGTGGACTGATCCACGCCGAACTGATATCGGCACTCGTCGCTCTCCGTCACACCGACACCTTCGCCGTGAGCGACTCCGGCCTACCGGTGCCGGCCGGAGTCCGCGTGATCGATCTCGGAATCAGCTACGGATTACCCAGGTTCTTGCCGGTGGTCGAGCTGATTCTCGATGAAGTCACCGTGGAGGCCGCCTGGGGAAGTGCCGATGTCGCCACCGCGAACCCGGAGGCGGTCGACTTGCTCACCAACCGCCTCGATGCCGAGCTGATCGACCACGAGGAGTTCAAGCGTCGAATCGGTGACTGCCGCTTCGTTGTGCGCACCGGCGAGGCGAAACCCTATGCCAACGTGCTGTTGCGCGCAGGCGTGCCATGGCTGCGCTGACGGCGAGGGTGCTGATTCGTCAACGGTCAACCACTGAGTGAGAAAGGGAGATTCGGCAGCATCGCCATTTGTTGTCCCGGTTGAAGGATGACCGACCGGCCGTGGCAGTCACCGGTCTCCCAGAATGTCTGCGGAACAGTGCTGTTGTTGGCAGCCGACCCGGCCCCTTTCGGCCCAAGACTCCTGACACCGAGTTCCAGGCAACTTCCGGGTGCGATGGGGGGTACTTCACCGTGCGGCAAAGAGGGCAGCAGGTCCTTGAAGTCGAACATGTCCCACCAGCACACGATGCCGTCGGGGCAGCGCTGTGCCAGAACCTGTGTCGGTGGTATTTGTGTCGGTGTGGCAACCGCCGCCGATGGTGCGGGGGTGATGGAAATTCGAGACATGCCGGCTTGGACGGTCGATGTCGATATCGATTGCGCGTCCGCGTTCAGATTGTCGCTTCCGTGGCCGGACCACGGCGCCGCGTAGATGAGCGATGCGCCGATCACACCGGCGATGAGGAATCCGCCCGCCATCGCGACCTTTACGGTGCGTCTCTTCTCCTTCGTACCCGCACGGCTTTCCTCCGTGTCGCGTTTCCATACGCCCAAGTTGGTCGTGGACCGGACCTGGCGGGTGTACGACTCGTTTTGCTTGCTGTGCTGCTGGGCATCCAGGTTGGCCTGACCCTGGATGTGCCCCTTCGGGTCTCGCTCGCCGGATGGGAGGTCTCCGCTCACGGATAGAGGCTAGCCCTTATCCGCGTGTACGGGCACCGGAACCGGGGCTCACTCAGCGGGAAGTTCAGGTAGCAGGGTTTCGATGATCCGAGTTATCCGGGTAGCACGATTGCTCGGTGATTTCGCCTTCATCAGGTGCAGGAGCAGACCGTATCGATGGGTGCGGTCCAGCAGTTCGAACTTCTCTCGCGCCCGCTCGTTGCGCGCGAGTGCTGCCGAAAGATCGTCCGGCACTGTGGCGTTGCGCTGTGACTCGTATGCCGCATCCCATCGTCGGTCCGCTCGAGCGGCTCGGATCGCGGCGTATCCTGACTCTTGCATGCGTCCGGCGGCGATCAGTGCCTCGGCCTTGTCGACGTTGACCCGCGACCAGTGGCCGTTCGGGCGTCGCGCGGAATACCGCTGCAGATAGTAGTCGTCGTCGAAGGCTTTGCGGTGGCTGTCGATCCAGCCGTAGCACAGGGCGACATCCAGTGCGTCGATGAGAGCGATCGTCGCCTTGTCCGAATGCTTCTTGGCGATCTTCATCCACACGCCGTTGCTGTCGGCGTGATGGGCTGCCAGCCAGGACTCCCATTGTCCTGGATCGGCGAAGGTGAACGGGTCGGCGTGCTCGAGGTGTGCCATGAGATCTCCGTATTCCAGCATTTCTGTCTACTTCGTCAGCTCGTTGTCGTTGATAAACAAGTATCTCAGTCAAAGTGCTCAATGAATGAGCACTTTTCTGAGGAGTTGTTCTCCGAGCGGTGGGCCGTCCGAACCGAGTTGGATCCCATGAAGATCGCCGTGCCACTATGGGACCGCTGACCACTCGATAACCGTCGGGGTCACGTGCTTGCGCAGATACCACCTCGATATCGGACGGGCAGAAACGGTGCAGGATATGGAAAGCGGCGATAGCAACGGCGCGGCCACGCCGTCCCGCGCTGTGACCGGGTGGACGGTGGGTCTTACCTGTGTGGCGATCGTGGCGGCCGGTGTAATCGTCGGTGGGCTGCTGCACGAGCCGCAGCTGGAACTGACGACCGCACCGCTTACCCCGACCGCGTCGGTGCCGCCGGAGCCGGTCGAATACTCGTATGTCACTGCGCCTGTTACATTTCCGGCTCGGATCCCCGGCTGTGATGTCGTCGAGCCCCCCGGGAAGGGGCGATCGTTCATGTCGGCTTTTTCCGACGAGTTCGGATACGACAATCCGTCCTATCCGTGGTTCTCCGGCCGCAAAGCGGTCGCGATGACGCAGGCACTGCGTGACGCGCTGCCCGAAGATGTGGTGGTCGCCTTCGCATCCGTGGATCAGTCGCTGTTGTTCCAGCCGATCCTCGGTAATCCCACGGAGTCCGAGGGATTCGGCGGTTGGACAAATGCGCACGCCACGCTATTGCGCGGTGCCCGAGCGGGCGCGCTGTCGGTGACCGTCCGGCAGTCCACCGCGCCGATCCCACCGTGTGTCGCAGGCGATCTCGACGAACGGCGCCACCTCATCGACGGCACAATCGTCGACACTCATGACACCTGGTCCGAGACCAATGGGGTACGGACCCTCGCACGCACCGCTAGCGCATATCTGCCCGACGGCTCCATCGCCCATGCCAACGCCGACGATGTTGCCGCGGGCGGCGCCGGCCACACCGGCGCCGTCCCGCTGAGCGTTGATGATCTCGTCGCCCTCGTCACGGCCCCCGGGCTCGCGGTCACCGCCTCGGTTGCGCCTGGGACGCCGAATCCACCCGAGTCCTGCAACGCGGGCTCGGAGTCCTCCGCTGCCGTCGATCAGGCGGATGCCGATCGGCTGGACGCGGTGCTGGCGCGGATCCCGCTCGACGGCCTCACCCTCGACCAGCCGCTGGGCGCACTGCGACCCACCGACGAGGGTGGGGTATGCCAGGCTGTCCGAGTCACTACGCCCGGACGGCAATCGCGGTTGAGCATTGCGATTACCACCGGACAGGTCCTCCCATCGGAGTCCGACACTTCACCGGATAACGGCGCGGAACACGCGACGTCACGGCGGTTAGCGGACGGGTCGGTCGTCGAGAACCGGGAATGGCGGACCACGATGGCGGATCCGACGGCCCAGCCCTCATCGCAAAGCACACGCATCGTCATCGTCACCCGCAGGTCGGGTACTCGGGTCCAACTCGCCTCCGCCGCCGACGCTCTCGCGGAACCTTTGTCGTTCGCGCTACTCGAGGCGATTGCCCTGACCCCGGGCCTCGAGGTGCCGTGATGACATCGATCCCTGGCCTTCGTAACTTGGTGCTCGCCGCCGCGGCCGCCGTAATCACCAGTGCCGGTGCGGTTATCGTGCTGCTGAACCCAGATGACAGCACGCGCAAGATCACCGGTACCAATGACTCCGCTCCTGGGCTCGCATGGTCGGTCGACGCCGCTGCCACCTACGGGCGGGGGTTCGCGGAGTTCCGCGACCCCGCTTCCGGTACCGAATACGACATGGGCGGTCCAGGATTCGTCGATGCCGGTGACACGCTCGTGACTGTGATCGGTGTGTCGAACGGCGGCATGTCCTTGCAAGGTCCGATGCTGGTCGGCATCGACGCGGCCACCGGCGCGCAGCGCTGGCAGACTCCCGCCGCGGACCTGGGCGGTTGTGGTTCCACCCCGGTCGATGGTCGGCTCGTATGTTTCACCTCCGCGCCGGAGCTGATCGGCTACGACATCGCCACCGGGAAGATCACTCGTACGCCGACGGATTGGAATATCTTCGCCATCGCGACGGCTGATGATCGCGTGTATCTCGCCGAGGGCGACGTCGAGTCCGATGATGTGCGCGTCCACGCCGGAACCCTCGCCGATCCGGATGCCTATTGGTCCCGTGCGTTCACCATGGGCACCGCCTGGGAAGACCTCCCCGCCAACGCATTAGAGGTGTCCCACGGGCAGGGCGTGCTGGCTCTCGGTGCCGATCTCGCCGGATTCGACCGCGCCAGTGGCGATCCCCGCTGGACCGTCGGCCTGGACGGGTGTTCCGACGCCACCGAAACCAGCGGCGCATTAGTCGTGCGCATCCGAACCGAATGCCGCGGTTACCGGATCGTCGGCAGCGACTTGATCGACCGCACAGGCCGCACCATTGCCACCACCGACAGCGAGATCGCCCATACCCTTTCGATCGATCTGCCGGTCGACGAAACCATTCCCGTGCTACTCGGCGACAGCGCCCACGACCGTCACACCGGGAACCGGATGTGGACCAGCCCTGATCTGATCTCCACGCCCCGCGAGACGAACGACCACAACGTCGATGCGACGGTCGGCACCGCGACGGCGATTCTCGGCGACGTCGCGCTGCTGCGGGATACCGTCGCACACACCACAACTGGCCTCGACATGCGCACCGGACACCGCTTGTGGCAGGCCGAGACCGACCGATCCGGCACGATCCACGGGTGGGACGGGCACACCGTTGTCCTCTCCGACTACACCGGACTGTGGGCGGTAAACCCGTGGACCGGCGAAACGGTGTGGGATATCCCGTTTCTCGCCGTGAACGCCGACCACGCCGCCATCACCGACGGCGGTCGGCTCGCCGCGCACAGGAGTGGTCGCTACACCTACGCCTGCGCCCGGACGATGATCGGGCTGCGCCCCCTCAACCGCTAGGGCGGTAAGCCCCAGCCGCTCAGAGCGGAACCGGTCGTCGATTCACCGAGGCCGGGCGGTGTGGATGATCTCTCGGGCCAATGCTCGGTATTGCTCGGCACCGACAGATTTGGGTGCCCAGGTAGTGATGGGTTCGCCTGCGATACTGGCGTCGGGGAACCGGACGGTTCGCGAGATCATCGTGTCGTAGACCCGCTCGCCGAAGGTTTCGGCAACCCGTGCCAATACCTGACGCGAATGCAGGGGGCGGGCATCGAACATGGTGACCACGATTCCGAACAGGCTCAACCGCGGGTTCAGCCTGTCGCGAATCTTGTCCATGGTGTCGATGAGCAGCGCGAGCCCGCGCAGCGAAAAGAACTCGCACCGCATCGGGATGATCACACCGTCCGCGCAGGCAAGCGCATTCACGGTGAGCAAGCTCAATGCGGGCTGGCAGTCGATGAGAATGTAGTCGTAGCGGTCACGAATCGGATCCAGCACGCGCCGTAGCGATTGTTCCCGACCGACCTCGTTGACCAGTTGGATCTCCGCCGCGGACAGATCGATATTGCTGGGAAGAAGATCCATGTGGTCGACGCTGGTTTTCATCAGCACCTCGTCGATCGGCGGCGCCGCCCTGCCGAGCAGGTCGTATAAAGTCCAACTCACGTCATGGGGAGCACCCAACCCGGCAGACAGCGCCCCCTGCGGATCGAGGTCGACCACTAGAACACGCCGACCGCATTCTGCGAGCGCAGCGCCCAGATTGATAGTCGAGGTGGTCTTGCCGACGCCGCCCTTCTGATTACACAAGGCAACAATCTGTGCTTCGCCTCGGGATACCTCGGTCTCCCTCGAGGCTGCGGACGCATCGACCACACTCAGCATCCGCCGACGCTCCTGCCGGTTGCTGTCTTCGACTCACTTTGACTGCGGGGCAGTTCAATAGGTGACAGATCGGTTGCTGACATGTCGCTAGGTTAGCCGGAGGTTCCCAACGGCGGATCAACAGGGCGGGTGAGTGTTGCTCACGAATCACTCCCTCGAACTTGCCTGGAGTGTTGTCGCCCTCAGTGTTCTCGGTGGCCACCGGCGCTCAGGCCCGCCTCTTGTGACCGCGCGGGTAGTTGCACCGTGACACGTAACCCGCCGGCGGGGCGGGGGATGAGGGTGAGAGTTCCGGCGTGTGCTCGGGTGATGCTGGGTGCAGGACTACGCGTACTTCCGCTAGCCAGGATGTGACGGCCTGGACCAAGGATCAGCCTGCACGCCCGGGAACCGGGCAGGCGTCGGCCGCCTCGGCGACGACCTGGGGTTCGATGGATGCGGCCGGGCGTTCGCCGCGTTCCCAGCTTTCGCCGGTCACGGCCGCGACAGTGGCTAGCGCGTTCAGCTCTGTTGGCTCGAAAACCCTTCCACGACTGAGGAATCGGAGCCCCTCCGGCGACTCCAGGCTGAAGCCGGAACCTCGTCCCGGCACGACATCGAGCACGAGCTGGGTGTGCTGCCATGCGGCGAACTGCGGGCCCGAGATCCACACCGCCGCGATATCGTCGGGTTCGGGCGGCGTTTCGGAAAGTTCGCCGACCTGCAACCGAAGATCGAGCAGTCCGAGCAGCACATCGCGATCGCCGATCACGAATTCGCCTGCGGGATAGCACATCGGGGCCGAACCGTCACAGCAGCCGCCGGACTGGTGCAGCATCAGCCGACCGTGCATGCCGCGGAGGCGACGGAGTAATTCCATCGCCGCCGCGGTCGCACGCACACGCCGGGGAATGGCGTCGGCCATCAGAAGAAGCCTTGCGCCTTGGACGCGTAGCCGACCAGCAGGTTCTTCGTCTGCTGGTAGTGATCGAGCATCATGCGGTGGTTCTCCCTGCCGATACCGGACTGCTTGTAGCCGCCGAACGCCGCATGCGCGGGGTATTGGTGGTAGGTATTGGTCCATACCCGTCCGGCCTGGATATCGCGGCCAGCCCGGTAGGCCACCGCGCCATCGCGCGACCACACGCCCGCGCCGAGTCCGTAGAGCGTGTCATTGGCGATCTTGATGGCGTCGTCGTAGTCCGCGAACGGGGCCACCGAGACGACGGGACCGAAGATTTCCTCCTGGAAGATCCGCATCGCGTTGTTGCCCGCGAAGACTGTCGGCTGCACGTAGTAGCCGCCGGACAGGTCGCCGCCGAGGTCGGCACGCTCACCGCCGGTGAGCAGCGTCGCGCCCTCGCCTTTGCCGATCTCGATGTAGGACAGGACCTTTTCGAGTTGGTCGTTGCTGGCCTGCGCGCCGATCATGGTGTCGGTGTCGAGCGGATCGCCCTGCCGAACGGCCTTGGTGCGCACCACTGCCGAGGCCAGGAATTCGTCGTAGATATCGGCTTGGATGAGCGCGCGCGACGGGCACGTGCAGACCTCGCCCTGATTGAGCGCGAACATGGTGAAGCCCTCGAGTGCCTTGTCTTGGAAGTCGTCGTTCGCTGCGAGCACGTCGGAGAAGAAGATGTTGGGGCTCTTGCCGCCGAGTTCCAGGGTGACCGGAATCAGGTTCTGCGAGGCGTATTGCATGATCAAACGGCCGGTGGTGGTCTCGCCGGTGAAGGCGATCTTCTTGATCCGTGGGCTCGACGCCAGCGGCTTGCCCGCCTCGACGCCGAAGCCGTTGACGATATTGAGCACGCCGGGCGGCAACAAGTCACCGATGAGGCCGATCAGGAACAGGATCGAGGCGGGGGTCTGCTCGGCGGGCTTGAGGACGACGGCATTGCCCGCGGCGAGGGCGGGTGCGAGCTTCCAGGTAGCCATCAGAATCGGGAAGTTCCACGGAATGATCTGGCCGACCACGCCGAGCGGTTCATGGAAGTGGTAGGCGATGGTGTCGACGTCGATCTCCGACAGCGAACCCTCCTGGGCGCGAATGGCGCCCGCGAAGTAGCGGAAGTGGTCGACCGCGAGTGGGATGTCGGCGGCCAGGGTCTCGCGTATCGGCTTGCCGTTGTCCCAGGTTTCCGCGAGGGCGAGGGCGTCGAGGTGTTCCTCCATCCGGTCCGCGATCTTGTTGAGGATGACCGCGCGCGCGGCGACCGAGGTCTTGCCCCAGGCCGGTGCGGCGGCATGCGCTGCATCGAGAGCCAGTTCGATGTCCTCGGCGGTGCCTCGGGCGACCTCGCAGAACGGCTGACCCGTGACCGGGGTCGGATTCTCGAAGTACTGACCCTTGACGGGCGCTACCCATTCGCCGCCGATCCAGTTGTCGTATCGGGCCTGGAAGGACATGGCGGCATCGGGTGTTCCCGGGCGGGCGAAGACAGTCATCGAGGGCTCCTCGTTCTGCGGACATTTCCTGTATCAGGTGTGATCCGGAACACTACGAGCCAGCATGTTGCACGACAGTTGCAACAAACTGGTCAGATGCCCAATTTGCGATCCAGTAGCGTCAGCTGCGTTCTGACCTGGGCATACATCGAGGACCGCCGGTCGAGTGAGGCAAGGTAGGCGGTCCACGCCGCAATATCTTCGCGACCGTCGACCGAACTGGTCCAGCGGCGGAGCAAACGGCGATCACCCGCCCTCAGCAGGGCGGCGCGCAGGCGACCACGCAACTCGACGCGACGTTCCTCGATGCCGGGTGCGAGCGAGCGGGGCAGAATCGGGCCGGAGTAGGCGCGCAATGCCGCCGATGTATCGCCGCGTGCCAGTGCCCGCTGAACCTCGCCGACATCGGTGTCGAGATCCATCAGCAGTCGGTACGGGCGTGAGCCGAGAGCATTGGCGCCCAACATCTTTCGCACCCGGGACAGCTCCGCTCGCACCGTCACCGGGTCCAACTCCGATTCGTCGAGCAGCATGGCGAGGTGGTCGGCGCTCAGGCCCTCCGGATGGTCGGCAAGAAGCAATAGGATCTCGGCATGCCGCTGCGAGAGGCGGATGCGCTCGCCGCCACGAGTCAGCGACGGGCGGTCCGAACCGAGCACCTGTAGGCGTGCGGCCGCCGGGTGGGGTGGTTTCGGCGAGTTGAGCAGGTGTAGCCGGAGCTCGGATTCCGCGGCGAGCACCGTGGCCCTGATCAGCGAAAGTACCTCGGGCACAGCGACTCGCGGGCCACCGGTGATGTCGATGGCGCCGATGATCCGGCCGCTGAGCGGATCGTGCACTGGGGCCGCGGAGCAACTCCACTCGTGCACCGCGCGGCTGAAGTGTTCGGCTCCGAAAATCTGCACGTGGTGATCGAGGGCGAGTGCCGTGCCGGGTGCATTGGTGCCTACCCGGTCCTCGCTCCAATCGACGCCTTCGACGAAGTTCATGGCCAGCGCCCGATCCTTGACCTTCGAATCACCCTCCACCCAGAGCAGCCGCCCCTCGGCATCGCTGATCGCGACGAGTAGCCCCGCATCGGCAGCATCTTCCACCAGCAATTTCCGCACCACCGGCCGAATCAGCGCCGTCGGATGCGCGGCCCGATACCGCTGGAGTTCCAGACCATCGAGATCCACCGCATCGCCGAACCCGTCCGGGTCGACGCCATTGTCGCGACTGCGATGCCAGGAATCGAGAACCACCGAGCGCACCGAGTCACCATCGGAGCGCAGCGACGGCAGCCGGTCGACACCTTCGACGAAGGAACGATGCGCGAACGACACCCGCCGCGCCAGCTGCGCGACGTCATCGCCCGGTCGCACGGCGACCCAGGGATTTCCGTGCGCTGCTGTGCTCAATCGGTTTCCTTCACCTCTGCCCCGCAACCACTGTAACGCCGGTCACATCCGGTGTATGCGAGGGTGACAAAGATGGACCGTGGCCACCGGTTTCGAGCTAGTCCCGGATGGGGTTCGGCGGCTCGTCGCGGATCGATGCGCCGGTGCTCGCGAGAATTGTCCTGGCGACCAAGTCCGGATTGTCGATCATCGGGACGTGTCCTACTGCGGGCAGGATCTCGAATCGCGCTTGCGGCAGTCGTTCTCGGGCGATTCGGCCGTTGACTTCGGCGGGCACGATGGCATCGTGCGCCGACCATGCCAGGGTGATCGGGCAGGGGAGTGGGTTCAGCGGCGCTATCTGCTCGGAGGTTGTCAGCAAGTCCTCGGTGATCGAGCAGTGCAGCAGGTCGGTCGCGGCATCGAGTGCGCGAGCCGGTGTGAGTCGATCGGCGTGTATGGCGATGTCGCGCATGGCCAGCCGCCGGATTGTCGCGGACTCGAGCGCGAGGGGTTGTATCCGGCGCGTGATTCGGGTGAGAGCGGCTATACGTCGCAGCCTGCCGACGCCGCCGGTTTGCCCGTGTGTGCCCGCGTCCCAGAATCCGGCGGGCGAGAGTGCGCAGACACTGCTCGCGCGCCCACGCCTGGCCAGTTCGATGCCCATCCATCCACCAATGGAATTGCCGGCGATGTGCGGTCGGTCGAACCCTAGGTCGTCGAGCATGCGCTGTGCGGCGTCGATCAGGTCGCTGACCCGAGCCGGGCGCCGTGTCGGAGGGGGGCCGCCGCGATGCCCGAGGGCGCTCAGCGCGACAACCTCGTGATGTGGCGACAGCAAAGGAATGAGCTCATCCCATACCTTCGCGGACATGGTGACGCCGTGTAGCAGAACCAGTGGAGCCTTACCGGAGACCATAGCGGAGTTTGGCATGCCTGCCGCACGCGTGTACGGGGTGACCTCCGCACATCGATGGCCGCCGGTGCGATGGTCCGACGCTCGTGCATGGTGCGCCGGTACCGTGTGAGCATGGCCCTCAGTTTGCAAGAGCGACAAGAGTTCCTCGCGCAGCCGCATATCGGCGCGCTTTCGGTTTCGGCCGGTCAGGACCGAGCTCCGTTGACCGTTCCGATCTGGTACGAGTACGTCATCGGCGCCGAATTGTGGGTGCTGACGGGCGTCGGTAGCAAGAAGATGAAGCTGCTCGAGCAGGCTGGTCGATTCAGCCTGATGGTCGACACGGTGAAACCACGTGTTCGCTATGTGACGGCGTCCGGTCCGATCACGCGGGTCACGCCGATCACTGACGAACAGCACCGCGAAATGGCGGCGCGTTATCTACCTGCCGACAAGGTCGAGGCCTACCTCGCGGAGGCCGCGACCTTCGGTGCACAGGTCGCGGTCTATATGCGCCCGGAGCATTGGTTGTCGGCCGATCTCGGCAGCGGGTAGGCGGCGGTAATCGTCATCGCCGGTCCGAGCCGACGATGTGCAGAGCGAATCCGCTGGTGCCGGGAGATTCTCGACCCGATACCAGCTCCGAACCGTCCTGGTATGTCACGCCGGTGTAGTCGCCGCCGGACTCCTGGCGGTACGGGATCGGTTCGGCGGTGAATGCGGTCGCGAGTCGTTGCCGGTAACGTTCGGCGATCTCGGTGTAGCGCTGGTCGTCCAGATGGGCCGCGCTGTGCTCGACGAACGGCTTCAGCACATCGAAGCCGGTGAAGGACAGCACGCCGTGGTTGATCGGGAAAAGCAGGTCGTCGATGGAGCCATTGACTCCCCGCTCGGTGTAGTGCCCGATCCTGCCGCCTGTGATGGTGGCGACCAAGGCGCGTTTGCCGGCGAACGGCCCCGCACCATAGCGCGGCATCTTCGCGCCGTACGCGAAGTCGTAGGTGAATACTCGGTCGATCCACCCTTTGAGGATTGCGGGCATAGTGAACCACCACAGCGGGAACTGCAGGATGACCAGGTCGGCGTCGAGCAATTTTTGTTGTTCGGCGCGGATGTCCTCGATGAGTCGCCCGGATCGGTAAGCCTCTCCCGAGGCATGCATGAAATCCGGACCGGTGATGCCGTCGAAGTCTGTGAAGTCGGCCGCTGCCTGCCATTTCATGGCGTACAGGTCGGTGACAACGACATCATGGCCGTCCGCGCGCAGGGTGCTGACGGCGAGGTCCTTCAGGGAGCCGGTCAGCGAGTTCGAGTCGGGGTGTGCGTAGACGATCAGTACGTTCATACTGGCGATCCTGCGCCCGATGCCGGACACCGACCAGAGACTGATTGTCCGCCGGACACGGATTCCTGGGACTGGCAGGACCACCATCGTCACGACCGATCCGATTGGCCCATGAACGCCCGCACCCACCGCCGACTCGGTTCCAGATATCGCTGTCGAGCCTCGGCGAACAGGTGCACACTGGCGGGGCCAGGCCAGTCGGGTGGCAGCATCTCGTCGGGGAGGCCGGGGTCGATGTAGGGGATGATGCGCCACTCGTCGAGCACGGGGATGAAGTGCGCGAAGGCATTCTGGTCGGTGGTGTCCTCATGGTCGAGGATGTCGCGGTGACGCTGGTGGAAGGTTCGGTGCCGGGCCGCGAGATCCGCGAGGTCCCACCATTGCGCGGCCGCTTCCCGCAGGGTGCCGGGCACGGCAGGGTCGGTCGCGCGAAACGATGTCACGTAGTCGTCGAGGTTCAGTGCCGCGACGATCGCGGCTGCTTCTGCCGCGAGATATTCCGGGTAGATCCACAAACCCGCCGATACCGTACCGCAGCCGATCGACGAGAGGCGTCGCCGAAGTTGGTGCCGGGCTGCGCGTTCGGACTCCGGAATGCCGAAGGACATCAGTCGCCAGGCGTCGCCGGGGGCCATGTGGCGGAAGCCGAAGATGCGAGGATCGCCGCGCGAGTACATCGCCAGCGCGGCTTCGGTCAGCGCGTAACCGTTGCGCCCGCAGCGACTCTCGGCGCGCAGCACGCCTCTGCTCTTCAGGCGCGTGACCGCGGTCCGGGTGTTCTGTGGCGGAACACCCAGCAGGGCAAGCAGTTCGGTGAAATCAGCGATCGCGATCCACCCGCCGAGGTCTCGGACGTATGCGCCGAGCACGGTGCGGGCCAGGGAGGTCGCGCTGCCCGGGCGCGAATCGAGGTCGTCGAGAACGGCGCCCGCGAGCGCGGGCCGCCGATCAGTGTGTGGTGAGTTCATCGCGGATGGCCCGTACTCCGGCGAGGACCTCGCCGAATGTCGTGCTCAACGGGCTCATGCCCAGTCGAATCCCTTGGGGCGGACGGAAATCGGGAATAATGCCACGCTGCCACAGCCGTGCGGTGATCTCCTGGAATCGGGGATGGTCGATCGTCACGTGTCCGCCTCTGCGTGCGGGGTCCAGTGGTGACGACATCCGGACCTCGAGCGGGAGCAACCAGGTCTGTGCGAGTTCGACGGCGAATTCGGTGAGCGCGACCGACTTCGCTCGAACGGCCGCCATCCCGACCTGCTCGATCAGGTCGAGGGTGTCTTGGATCGGGATCATTCCGACGATCGCGGGAGTCCCGCTGATCACCCGTCTGATCCCCGCGGCGGGGACGTAGCCCTGCGCCATCTCGAACGGCTTCTCCCGACCCATCCACCCCCAGATCGGCTGCGTGAAATCGGCCTGGTGCGCGGCAGCGACATAGGCGAACGCCGGTGCGCCGGGACCGCCGTTCAGGTACTTGTACGTGCAGCCGACCGCGAAATCGATAGCCCACCTGTCGAGTTCGATCTCCACCGACCCCGCCGAATGGCACAGATCGAGGAGCAGTAGAGCCCCGGCCGCATGCGTGGCCGCGCACACCGCGGCGGCGTCGAGCAGGTATCCGGACCGGTAGGCGACGTGACTGAGCACGACGAGCGCGGTGTGTTCGGACACGGCATCGCCAACGGCCCGTGCGGTGACGCCTCCTGCGAAATCGGTCTCGATCCACCGCAGCGTCAAGCCCAGGTCGCTCGCGATGGACTCGAGCAGGTAGCGGTCGGTGGGAAAGTTGTCCCGGTCGAGGACGATCTCGGTGCGGCCGGGCCGCAACGCCATGGCGCCGCGGGCGAGCTTGTACAGCAGCACGGTGGTGGAGTCGCCGACCGTGGTCTGCCCGGCGGCCGCACCGAGGACCGCTGCGCCTATCCGGTCGCCGATCGTCAGTGGTAGATCGAACCACTGCTCTTCCCAGCCGCGAATGAGTCGACCACCCCACCCCTCGGTGAGGAACGCCGCGAGTCGCTGCGCTGTCGCCCTGGTCGGTCGCCCGAGGGAATTGCCGTCGAGGTAGGCGACGATCTCCGGGTCGTCGCTGCCGAGGAACTCGGCGGGATAGTCGCGCAGCGGATCTGTCTCGTCGAGTTGGCTCGCACGCGTGGCGAAGTCGGACATCATGGTCACAGGTTCAGCGACCTGTCTCGGTGCGCACGGCGAACAGTTCGGGAAAGAAGGTGAGATCGAGTGCGCGTCGCAGGAACCCGGCGCCGCTGGATCCGCCGGTGCCGCTCTTCATTCCGATCACGCGCAGCACTGTGCGCATATGCCGGAACCGCCACAGCTGGAAGTTCTCTTCGAGGTCGACCAGCTCCTCGAACGCCTCATAGGCCGACCAATGTTCTTCCGGGGCTTCGTAGATGGACTTCACCAGCTCGAGCAGATTCGGGTCGAGGACGTAGGCCTCGGTGACGTCTCGATCCAGTGTCGAGCGGGGCACGTCGAGCCCGACGCGGGAGAGGTGGCGCCAGAACGCGTCGTAGAGGGTCGGCTCGTGCAAGAGCGTTTCCAGCTCGTCGTGTGCGAGGGGATCTGATGCGAAGACGGGCAGCATGGCGGCGTTCTTGTTGCCGAGGATGAACTCGATGGCACGGTACTGATGGGACTGGAAGCCCGACGAGTCGCCGAGGAAGTCACGGAACTGGGCGTATTCGGTCGGCGTCAGGGTCGCGAGCACGGACCACTGTTCGGTCAGGGTCTTCTGGATGTGTTTCACCCGCGCAATGCATTTGAGCGCCACGCCGATGTCGTCGGCGTCGAAAGCCGCACGGGCTGCCCGTGTTTCGTGCAGGACGAGCTTGAGCCACAGCTCGGTGGTCTGGTGCTGAATGATGAACAGCAACTCGTCGTGATGAGCCGGTCGGCTGACGGGGTGCTGTGCGCTGAGCAGGGCGTTCAGGTCGAGGTAGGTGCCGTAGCTCATGCGGGAGCTGAAGTCGGTGACGATGTCTTGCTCGAGCGCGCGAGTGTTGCTGTGGAGAGTCATGGGTGTCCTCGTCGTTGCGCTGCGATCTATATGTTCATCGTATGGCATTATCATGACGGACGCTACGGTAATGTTATACGCATGGTTGGGACGAGTCGGCGTGCGCTTCGCGTTGTCGCCGGTCCGGATGCCGTCACGGACCTGCGGACCGCCGATGAACTGCTGTCGCGAGCGTGCCGAGCCAGGGGAGTGGCAGGCGAACTGGTGTCGACGACAAGTGCGGCGGAGTTCTACGCCGCCGTCGAAGCCGCCGTACCGTTCGGTGAGTTCGTCGTGGTGCCGGGTTCGTTGTCCCGCAATTTCGCCGATCTAGAAGTCATCCGGGTGGATTTCGGGCAGCGCGAGCCCGATCGCAGCGCCGGAGTGCGCGTCCACATCCGCGGGCGCGGGCTGGACGGTCTCCGCTATGCCGTCGACAGCTGGTACTTCCATCGCTTCCATCCGTCGACCACCGTCGCGTACGGGCAGCACGCCCAGCAGCGTGTGGAGATGCGAATCCCGACAGGCCGCGGTCCGTTTCCGGTGGCCGTGCTGATTCATGGCGGATACTGGAAGCCGTGGTGGGACAGCGATCTGATGGACGCGATGGCGGTCGATCTCACCGCCCGCGGCTACGCCACCTGCAATATCGAGTACCGCCGTCCCTCTGAATCCAATTGGGCCGCAACAACAAGCGACGTCGAATCGGCTTTCGGCAGCCTTACGACAACGCCGGAGGCGCACCGCCTCGACCTGGATCGTGTTGTCGTGATCGGCCATTCAGCCGGTGGGCAGCTGGCGGTTCGCATGGCGGCCGACACCGCGGCCGCACCATTGCGACCAGCGTTGGTGGTGAGCTTGGCGGGGGTGTTGGACCTGCGGACCGCGGACCAGCGCGGGCTCGGAGACGACGCGGTATCAGCGGCACTCGGAGGCAGGTACTCGCCCGCGTCCGAGATCCACCGCCGGGCATCGCCGATCGAGCGGCTGCCGATCGGTGTGCCACAGCTGGTGGTGTGCGGGCTCGACGATGAACCTGATCTGCTGGAGATCAGTAGGCATTACAGCGACCGCGCGCGACTATCGAACGATCGGGTCGCCACCCTCGAGTCGCCCGGCGACCACTTCGCAGTGATCGAACCGCGCAGCGAGATCTGGCAGCGGACCGCGGAGTGGGTAGCCGGAATGGTGTGAAGGCCAACGTTGGCAGGCATGCGGTGTGGTCGAGAGCCGAACTGGCCGAAGGCACGTGAATGGCGCGGCGCGGGTGGTGCCGGATCAAGCGATGGCTGATGTCTCGGGTTGGTGGACGAGGTTCAGGTGCATCTGGATGGTAGTGCCGTGCTCGCCGGTGTAGATGCGGACGAGATCGATGAGGTGGTTGACCAGCAGCAGGCCGCGGCCTCCTGGTCGGAGCGGATCCGCGGGTAGACGGCCTGCCAGTGGATCCGAGATGTGCCCGGCGTCGCGGACTTGGCAGAGCAGTTGGTCTGCCTCGATCCAGATCGCCATTGTTCCCTGCCCGCCGCCGTGGACCACGGAGTTCGTGGTGGTCTCCGCGACAGCCAACTCGATATCGATGGTGCGGTCGGTACTCAGGCCCATGCTGCGTGCGATTCCGGCAGCGAGGTGCCGAGCATCGGGGAGGGTCGCCGCATCGAAAGCGAGGACCGCGGCTGCCGCGGGCGGTTCGGGCAGCGGTTGGTTGTACCGGTCCACGATGTGGTCGGGATCGTATGTGCGGCTTGCTCGTTCGCCGTCGGCGTCGATCACGAGTGGGTGGGTCGCATACGCGTCGGCCAGTACCGAGAGTTCGAGGCGTTCGGTGTCATAGGGGCACAGAATGGTGACTTCGCGGCCGGTGAAGGCGGCGTTGATCAGCGCTTCGTGCTGCGCGCAAGCCGGATATTCCGTGGCTGAGCGTTCGGCCCAGATGGGTTCGCCGATGATCCGAACCCGCCCGGCCGGATGGCTGTCGGCGAAGGCGCGAAGGACCCCCGGGATAATTCTGCCGGGATTGCGACCTTCGACGGTCATGTCCATCAGCCGGACCTCGGCGGCATCGGATCCGAGTTCAGTGCGAATCAATGCCAAATTGGGTCCGGGCACCGATACCGCGACCGGCTCGTCGGCGGCCAGTCCCGCTCTGATAAATCCGACGGTTCCCGCGAGATACTCCTCGGTGTCGCGGTAGAACAGCGCCGGATGCACAAACGGTGCTGCGAAGCCGCTGGGAAGAGTGGCGGTCATGTGCGGTGTGTACCTCGATCGTCTGCCGGCCGTGGAAGTGGCATGTCCGTGTGGGCCCGGGGAGGCATATCGACCGATCCCGGCCGTCATGGCGCTGTATAGCCGTGATGGCGCTGTATAAAGGCCCTCCGGGCCCACAATATCGAGTACCCAACCTCATGGTGCCCACACACGCTCGCGTGGCGGCGCCCATGCGGTGCCGGACGCCGCCACGATGAGGGTCACGAATCCAACGCCTTCCTCACTCCAGGGTGAGCACCTTTGCCTGTCCGGACACCACGACGTCGCTTTGATCGACCAGAGCCGCCCGCACCTGCACACCCGCACCCTGCGCCAACGGCGGCTCGCCGCCGGCCGCGGTCAAGGCGACGGTGGCGACCTGTTGGGTGCCGTCGCAGGTGAGGTTGTTCTGAGCACCGATCGCCGCGGGACGGTCCGTGGTGGGTTCCCCCGCCATCACTTGAAGGCTCGTCACCCCGGCGGTGGCCTCGCAGTTGTAGTCGACCTCGACACTGCTCGGCGCGGCGCTGGTGATATCGACGGTGTTGGCGGCGTGGGCGGGAGCGGTGGCAAGTATCGAGGCCGCCGCTATCGCTGCGAGGGCAGTCGCGGCGCGGGCACAGCGCTGAGAATTCGGAGCAGTCACCATGGTTCGTTCCTCCTGGGTGGCAGAGACGGATCACTGGACACAACGGAAAAGAACGCGGCCATCGGTGCGCCGCGCCATCCATGGTCCAGCCCGCCGGCCGCCCGCGTGGGAGAACCGCTCCAACTGGTGCGCCGCGGACGAAGTAGAGTCGACGCGAATCGGCAATCGCCGCAGGTCCATGCGCCGGAGCCAGTCGCCCTCGGCCGCCGTCGAGACCGGATTCGACGTCCGGGACACCGGATCGAGGCGGGGGCCACATCTACCCGCGTGGAGTCGGTTATCTCACAAGCTGCGATATTCGGTAGGAAGATCGGCCGATCCATGGCATGGTTGAGCAGTGAGATCAGGCTTATCGCAGTGATCCGCTTGGCTCATCTACAGAAAAGAATTAAAAAGCAATGACTCAAGGCAGTGTGAAGTGGTTCAACAGCGAAAAGGGCTTCGGCTTCATCGCACAAGACGGTGGCGGTCCTGACGTCTTCGTTCATTACTCCGCCGTGTCCGGCTCGGGATTCAAGTCCCTTGAAGAGGGACAGCGCGTGGAGTTCGAGGTCGGCCAGGGACAGAAGGGGCCGCAGGCCCAGGACGTCCGCGCCATCTGATCGACGCAGCGTGTAAGACCCCGTGCCCTTTGGGTGCGGGGTTTTTGCTTTTTCGGTCGATGACGAAAGTCTGACGCTGGTGCCCGGCTCCAGGGCAAAACGCCGGTGAGCAGGCAAGATCAGATCATGACTGCAGCCCCGACGTCGAACCCTGTGTTCGCGACTTCCGTCGTCCCCGCCGAATCGATATGAGCGCCGTGCGGGTCTTACTGACCGGCGCGGCCGGTTTCATCGGATCGCACATCCACCGCGATCTGATCGCCGCAGGCCATGACGTAATCGCGGTGGATGTGATGCTGCCTGCCGCACATGGACCAGACGCGCCGCCGCCGGACGGAGTGCGGCGCGTGGACGTGCGCGACGGCGACTCGATGCGGTCATTGCTGCGTGGGGTCGACGTCGTATGCCATCAGGCGGCGGTCGTCGGCGCCGGGGTGAGCGCCCAGGACGCGCCCGCCTACGCCAGTCACAACGACCTGGGCACCGCGATCCTGCTGGCGGCGATGGATCGCCTCGGGTGCCGCAGGCTGGTGCTCGCGTCGTCGATGGTGGTGTACGGCGAGGGCGGCTACCAGGGGGCGGGGTGCGGTCCGGTCGAAGTCGGGATCCGCCATCGCGAGGATCTCGACAACGGCATGTTCGAGCACCGCTGCCAGGAGACCGGCGAGGTGCTCAGCTGGGCCCCGGTCTCCGAAGACGCTGCGCTGCGACCACGGAGTCTGTATGCGGCGAGCAAGGTTTCGCAGGAGCACTACGCGCTCGCGTGGGCGGCATCGACGGGATCGACCGTCACCGCACTGCGTTATCACAACGTGTATGGCGACGGCATGCCAAGGGACACACCGTATTCCGGCGTAGCTGCGATTTTCCGGTCGGAGCTGGAGGTGGGACGACCACCGCAGGTGTACGAGGATGGCAGGCAGACAAGGGATTTCGTGCACGTCGCCGATATTGCCGCCGCGAATGTCGCCGCGGTGGAGCAGCCGCTGTCAGGGTTTGTCCCCCTCAATATCGCCTCGGGACGTCCGATCACCATCGGCGAGGTCGCCTCGGCCCTCGCCGCCGCGCGCGGCGGTCCCGCACCCGTGGTAACGGGCCACTACCGAGCAGGCGACGTGCGCCATATCGTTGCCGATCCGGATCGGGCACGGCGTGCCTTGGGATTTACCGCGCGGGTCGATCCGATCGACGGGCTCACCCGGTTCGCGTTCGCGCCGCTTCGGCCTACCGCCGGAGTGGGAGCGCCGACGATCTAGTGGCGCTGTCAATTCTCGGTCAGTGGTAGGCGGACTTCGAAACGGCAACCCGTGTCACGGTTTTCGGCGGTGATGTCGCCGTGGTGGGCTTCGACCAAACCCGCGGCGATGGCCAGGCCGAGGCCGCTGCCGGTCGGCACACCGTCGGCGGCGACCGGGGAACGCGCGGTGGTGCCTCGGTAGGCGACCTCGAAAATCCGTGGCAAATCCTGTTCGGCGATCCCCGGCCCGGTGTCTTCGACTCGGGCCCATGCCTCGCCGTTGGAGCAGCCTGCGGAGATCGCGACCCGGCCGCCGGGTGGGGTGTGCGCGATGGCATTCGAGACCAGGTTGGTCAGCACTCGTCCGAGCGCGTGATCGTTCGCCGCCACCACGATTCGAGTGTCGGGTTGCTCCGCGTGCAGGGCGACTCGAGCTCTTTCCGCGGTCGTACGGTTGGCGGCCAATACCTCGTCGATCAGCTCGCGCAAGTCCACCGGCTCCAGCTCGAGGCGAAGAGCACCGGAGTTGATCTTCGACATTTCGAACAGGTCGTCGACCATCCGCGACAGCCGATCCGTCTCACAGCCGATCTGCTCGGCGTACCGCGCGAGGTCGGCGCTGTCGGTGACGACGCCGTCCAACAGCGCCTCCGACATCGCGCGAATCCCGGCGAGCGGGGTGCGCAGATCGTGGCTGACCCAGGCGACGAGCTCGCGGCGGGAGCGTTCGGCAGCCCGTTCCTGCTCGCGAATCTGCTTTTCCCAGACAGTCTTTCGCGCCTGCTCCCGCCCGAGCACGATGGCAGCGGGTACCGTGACAGCGGCGACGACAGCCAGCACGACGGCGGTGCGCTGTAGTTCGTGAGTGAACATCAGTCCGCTGACCCCGATGATCCCCGCGAGGGTCGACAGCGTGGGAATCAGTACCAGCACCGCCATGCTGGTAGTCAGTGAGCGATTACTGGTGGCGCGCAGGATGACCGCGCCGATCAGCACCACCGGTACCGAACAAGCCAGCGCGAAGAAGATGAGCTGCATAGTGTCCTCAGGCATGGCAGGCTCCGTTTCCGTCACGGCCCCAGGCGTATCCGCGTCCCCACACCGTCTCGATCCGGTGCCGGTCGCCGAGCTTGGCCCGGAGTCGTTTGATGTGCACGGTGACCGTGGACAGGTCGCCGAAGTCCCAGCCCCACACCTGCGACAGCAGTTCCTCGCGGCTGAATACCTGTTGTGGATGGCGCAGTAGGAACACGAGTAGGTCGAACTCGCGTGGGGTCAGCTCCACCGGCAGGTCGTCCACCAGCACCAGCTGAAACGCCGGTCGCACCTCGATACTGCCATCGCGCAACGTGATTCGCGTTGTGTCGTGCGTCTGCGTCGCTCGGCGCAACACAGAGGCGACCCGCAGCGCGAGTTCGCGTGGGCTGAACGGCTTGGTCACATAGTCGTCGGCGCCCGCCTCGAGGCCGAGTACCCGGTCGTCTTCGTCGCCGAGCGCGGTGAGCAGGATGATGGGCATCTGCGGGCGTGGTCCTGATCGGACCGCACGGCAGATATCGATACCGTCGGGGGCGGGCATCATGACATCGAGCACGGCAAGCTCGACCGCCCCGTCCGGCAGATCGGCACCGGCCAGCGCGGCCATGGTGGCGGGGCCGTCGCCGGTCTCCACAACGGTCAGCCCGTCGCGTTCGAGATAGCGCCGCACCACTTCCCGGACCACGGGATCGTCGTCGGCGATCAGGATGCACATCGAAGTCACCAATTCGTCAGGATCGTATGGGCTATGAGCAGTGTTCCAAGCGCTTGCACGGCCAGCCAAGCTCTGGCGCCGGATTTCGGCAAGAACGCGGTCGCGGCAACCAGCCAGATGGCGAACGGCAGCCAGATGCGTTCGGTCTCCGCCTTGCTCAAGCCGCTCACATCGGCGATCAGGATCGCGCACAAGCTCGCGACCACCAACAATGCTGTCGGGTCGAGCGCGCGCAGCGCATTCCGGGACAGTGCGCGATGCAGTGCACCCACGGTTGCCGCGCCGACCGAGCACACGGTCGCGGCGAGATTGCCCCACGACCAGTACACCAACGGCCGCTCGGAGGCGATGCCTTGGTAATAGCGTTGCACCACAAGGTGATAGCCGTCGACCCACCAGAACCCGGACATCGTGAACGCAACGCAGACCGCGAGCGCACCGGTGAGTGCCGGTAGTAGTGGCCGCATGGTTCGTCCTGCGATGAGAACGGCCACCGCGGGGATCGCCATCAGCACCAGCCCGTAGCTGAGATAGATGCCGAAGCCGAACAGCATCCCGGCCGCCGCCGCGACGATCGGCCGACCCGATGGCCGGGCGGCAATGGCGAGCAACGCGACCGCCCAGGCGGTGACGCCCGCGAAGATCGCATCCGCGGACACGGCGAGCCAGAGCGCGGCCGGTGCCAGCGTCAGGAACGGCAGCGCCGCGCGGGCCCGGTCCTCGGCGCCGAGCGCCGACAGCGCGACGGCAACGGCGACTACCGCACTGCATCCGATCAGCATGCAGGCCAGTCCCGCCCAAGCGCCACCGCCGAGGCCGGCACGATCCAGCAGCACGAAGAACAACAGCGCCCCCGGTGGATGTCCGGACACATGTGTGGTCCAGGAATCCGGCTGGAAGTCGAGGATTCGGTCGGAGAATCCGCGCAGCATGGCCGGAATATCGGTGACACCGCCGACCTCGTGCAGGTATTCGTTGGGGTCGGTGAGCCGCCCGGCGAATCCACGCTGCCAACCGTCGACCATCGCGAGGCAGAACGCCCACCCGATCGTTGTCACCCAGGCGAGTACGAGCAGGCGTCGAAAGGGGAGACGCGCGGCCAGCTCCGCGCCGTACATCACCACTATGGCCGCGATAAGCAGTGCGGGCACCGTGCCCCAGCCGATGTGCGGCAACCAGTCACCGAAAAGGGGCGCCGCCCCAGCGTAGAGGGAGTCACGCCATTGTTTGCTGGCAATTCGCGGAACAACGAATGCCGCGGTGACCAACGCCGCGCCCGCGACGGCGCCGATAATGTCGCCTCGGATTCCGGCGCGCGGCGGGTTCGCGACCTCGGTGACGTCATGCACGCCTCCAACAATAGGCAGGCGATCCGCCGGTAATCGCAGATCAAGCCACTATCTCGGGGACCGTCACTGTTTTGTCACAGGTTTTTCGGTCGCCGGAAGGTCGCCGCGGTTTAGCGTCGAAAGCATGACAGAAGCTCTGGCTGATCCAGGTAGCGTGACTGTGGTGATCCCGTGCCGGGACGAAGCTGATGCGTTGCCTGGAGTGCTGGCCGCTATCCCGCCCGGCTACCACGCGCTGGTAGTCGACAACGGCTCGACGGATGCGACCGCAGCGGTCGCGCTGGCTCGCGGTGCGCGCGTGGTGTCGGAGAAAAGACCAGGCTATGGCGCCGCGGTCCAAGCGGGGATCGCCGCCGCGAGCACCGAGCTGGTCGCTGTGCTCGATGGTGACGGCTCGATGGACCCCGCCGAATTGCCGGGCCTTGTCGAACTGGTGCGGGCCGGTGCTGATCTTGCGGTCGGCCGCCGCGTTCCGTCGCAATCCGGTATCTGGCCGTGGCACGCCCGCCTCGGCAACCGGCTGATCGCCCGTCGACTGCGCCGCAAATATGGTCTGCCTGTGCACGATATCGCGGCGATGCGGGTTTCCCGTCGCGCCGCGATGCTGTCGCTCGGGCCGCTGCACAACCGCTTCGGGTACCCGTTGGAGTTGCTCGTGGGTGCGGCCGGTGCGGGCTGGCGGGTCGTCGAACGCGACATCACCTACGGGCCGCGCACCGGCGGGGTCTCCAAGGTGTCCGGTTCGTGGCGCGGATCGTTGATCGCCACGCGCGACTTCTTGACGGTGCTGCGATGACCGACGGTGCAGAGATAACACAATGCGGCATGACGACCCAGGCCGTGACCCTGCTCGTGATGGCGAAGGCCCCGGTCGCGGGTTTTGTGAAGACTCGGTTGACACCGCCGCTGACGCCGAGGGAGGCGGCCCGAGTCGCGGCGGCCGCGCTGCTCGACACGCTCGAATCGGTGCTGCGTTGCAATGTGATCCATCGGGTCGTCGCGCTCACCGGAGAACTTGCCGATGCGGAGTCTCGGCACGAATTGGCCAGGGCGCTAGGCGAATTCGATGTCATGCCGCAGCGGGGGACCGGGTTCGGTGCACGGTTGGCCAACGCGCACGCCGACGCCGCGCGCCTCGGGTTGCCGGTGTTGCAGATCGGGATGGATACCCCGCAGATCGGACCGGCGGTGCTGACCACGGCGGCCCGGCGGCTGGCGGCGGGTGCGGAAGCGCTGCTCGGCCCCGCCGAGGACGGCGGCTGGTGGGCGCTCGGGCTGCCGGAGCCGCAGGCGGCACGGGTGCTGGCCGAGGTGCCGATGTCGACCGACCGAACCGGTCTGCTGACACGGGAAGCATTGCGACAGTGTGGTAATCGGGTCCGATTGCTACCGGTATTCGGCGACGTCGACACCATCGAAGACGCGCTGCGGGTGGCGGCCCATTGCCGCGGCCGCTTCGCGGAAGTCATGGCCGAGCTGCGTGATCGACGGCTGGTGCGGCAATGAGCACGATGGAGTCCGAGGTTTTCGATCGGGCATTGGCGGGTGAAGAATGCTGGGTGCGCGCCACCGATGGCGGAAGGCATCGGCTGCATGCCCGACAGTGGCTGGGGCTTTCCACCGCGGATGCCGGAGACCGTCGCGCCGATATCGCGTTGACCTGCTGTTGTGACGGACCGACCGTGGACCTCGGTTGCGGACCCGGCAGACTGGTCGCCGCTCTCTTGCAGCGCGGCATCGCCGCGCTCGGCGTCGATATTTCGCCGATGGCGGTCTCCGTCACCCGATTTCGCGGCGCTCCCGCGCTGCGGCGTGACCTGTTCGGGCCACTGCCAGGCGCAGGTCGGTGGTCGTATGCGATCCTGGCCGACGGCAATATCGGCATCGGCGGCGACCCGGTGCGGATTTTGTCCCGCGCAGCGGAACTCCTCGCCCGCGACGGCGTTGCCGTCGTCGAGTTCGCAAGGCCGGGAACGGGTGTGGTGAACCGGACGATCCGGCTGGAAACCGCTACAAAGGTCGGGGAGTGGTTCCCATGGACGCGCGTCGGTATCGACCATGCGGGCCAGGTGGCGGCGGCCGCGGGGCTGCGGGTGCTCACAACGGCCGACGTTTCGGGGCGACATATTGCCTGGCTGCATCGCGGTGACTATGGGGATCGGCCGC
Source organism: Nocardia arseniciresistens (assembly GCF_046764875.1). NCBI lineage: Bacteria > Bacillati > Actinomycetota > Actinomycetes > Mycobacteriales > Nocardiaceae > Nocardia > Nocardia arseniciresistens. Next base: position 364,417 of record NZ_JBKORD010000006.1, on the reverse strand, counting down.
AATGAGCGAACAGGCCAATGCCGAAACGGACTCGGTGCACACCGCGCGCGGTCCCGAGGTGGCGAGCCGCGTCGGTATCGCGCTCGGTACCGCGTTGCTCATCTGCTTCGTGACCGGGCTGATCAGCCATGGGATTCAACATCCACCGAGCTGGTTCTGGTGGCCCGCCAACCCGGTCTGGTTGTATCGGGTCACCCAGGGCACGCATGTCATCTCCGGCGTGACCGCGATCCCGCTGCTGCTGGTGAAGCTGTGGGCGGTGTATCCGAGGCTGTTCGAGCGGCCGTTGCTAGGGTCGCCGATGCGCGCGCTGGAACGCGGGTCGATCGCGGTCCTGGTCGGGTCGACAATCTTCGAGTTGTCGACCGGGCTGCTGAACATCGCGCAGTACTACCCGTGGAAGTTCTTCTTTCCCACCGCCCATTACGCGATGGCCTACGCCGCACTCGGGGCACTCGCGGTGCACCTGGCCGTCAAGCTACCGGTGATACGCGAGGCGCTCGGCCGCCCCGTGAATTCCAACGCAGGGTTGGCCGACGCGGATATCATGGCAACCCGGCATGTTTCACGCCGCGCAATACTTACCGCGGCAGGCGTCTCGGCAGCCGCGGCCGCTCTCGCTGTTGCCGGGCAAACCGTGCCGTTCCTGCGGTGGGCGGCTGTGCTCGCTCCGCGCAGTGGGCATGGGCCACAAGGGGTTCCGGTCAACCGATCGGCTGCGGCGGCGGGGGTCGGTGACCGCGCACGCGATCCCGGCTACCTACTGACTGTGGCGGTGGGGGAGCGGCGGCGACAATTCAGCAGGGACGAGCTGCTTGCCTTGCCGCAGGCCCGTGCTCGGCTTCCGATCGCCTGTGTCGAAGGGTGGAGCGCTTCGGCGGACTGGTCCGGCGTGCGTCTTCGTGATCTGCTCGCGGTCGTCGAATCCTATTCGGGCGGAGATGTCCGGTTCGAGTCGCTCGAGGGCGGCGGCATCTACCGCAATTCTGTTCTCCCGCAACGACATGTGGTGGACGACAGAACCCTCATCGCGCTGTCGGTGAACGGTGAAACACTCGACCTCGATCACGGCTATCCGTGTCGTCTGATCGCACCGAACCGTCCCGGCGTGCTCCAGACGAAATGGCTCTCGACGATCGAGGTAGTGACATGACCGCGGTACGTGTCCTATTGCTGCTGATCGGCCTGACGTCGGGGTGGTACGGGATCACACTGATGCTCGACTTCGACACCTCCGACCTCATGTCGATCGCGCTGTGGTTCGGCGGTGGAATCCTGTTGCACGACGCGGTATTCGCACCATTGTGCGCCGCCGTCGGTATCGGCGCACGCCACCTGCTGCCGCCCACCTGGTGGGCGCCTGCCGCCTGCGGGGCGGCCGGCACTGTAGCGCTGGCGTTGATCGCCGCGCCGGTCCTCGATCGCGGTGGGGCGATGCCGGACAACCCCTCAGTTCTCGATCGCGACTATGTGACCGGGCTCGCGCTCGCCCTGGTCGTGGTGTGGGCACTCGTTGTCCTCGCCATCGTTACCCGCCGCCGTATGGAACGAGGGTTTTCGCGATGACCTACTAGATCTGTGAGGAGTTCACTCTCATGACACAATTCGACGACCTTCGGGCGCTGTTCATCAACTGCACACTGAAGCGCTCCCCCGAGCCGAGTAACACCGCGGGCCTCATCGATGTGAGCGCCCGAATCATGGAGAAGAACAATGTCTCGGTCTCCCACATCCGCGCCATCGACCACGACATCGCGACCGGGGTGTGGCCGGATATGACCGAACACGGCTGGGCCGCCGACGCGTGGCCCGCGTTGCAGCGGCAGGTCATGGACGCCGACATCCTGGTTTTGGCCGGGCCGATCTGGTTGGGGGACAATAGTTCCGTCACCAAACAGGTCATCGAACGGCTTTACGGCAACTCCTCGGTCCTCAACGAGCGCGGCCAGTACGCCTACTACGGCAGGGTCGGCGGGTGTTTGATCACCGGTAACGAGGACGGTGTCAAACACTGCGCCATGAATATCCTCTACAGCCTCCAACATTTGGGCTACACCATTCCGCCGCAAGCCGACGCGGGCTGGATCGGCGAGGCCGGACCGGGCCCGTCCTATCTGGACCCCGGCTCCGGCGGACCCGACAACGACTTTACCAATCGCAATACCACCTTCATGACCTGGAATCTGATGCACCTTGCCCGGATGCTCAAGGACAACAACGGTATTCCCGCGCACGGCAATCAGCGCTCCGAGTGGGACGCCGGGTGTCGGTTCGACTTCGAGAACCCTGACTACCGCTGAGCCCGAAGCAGCTGAAATGCCTGGTCGAACGCTTCTCGAGGTTGGGAATAGTCAGTTTTACGGCATCGGGCAGGGACCGGCTCGGTAGTCGAACGCTTGCGTGAGTTCGTGCCTCGTAATTCGGCGCTGCGAAATTGGTTGGGTCCCATTGCTTTCACTGTGCTGCGCAAAAGGGGAGGGCGTCGATAAATGATCTTGATTACTGGGTCACTCCGCCTGATGCGAAGGTTGCGGATACGCGCAATGCGCGTATATCGGGCGTAGGCTCCGCCCACGTTGCAAGCAATAGGGCTGGCTTTCAGTCTCGGCAAGAATGGAGGAAGGTCATGGCTGTAGGGACCTTCAATTATCAAAACGCTTCCGGATACTCTGAACGGATCGAAAACCCGGCTGAGTATCAGAACTACAACCTGATCGTCGGTAATGGATTAGTGGACAACCAGACGAGTGCCACCGTCACGCTCTACTCCGACCTCGATGGCCGAGGGGACTCCGACTATCTGTACCCGAATAGCAGTAGATATCTCAGCCGGGGCTATCGGAGCTTTAAATTCACCAGCTAGTTGTTCGCCTGACGTCCATGTGCGCCAGCGGGATTCGCCCGCGCCGTCTGGTCGTCGACGCGACTCGACGGGACCTCGCGCGCGGTGCGGCACTGTGGGCTCGGTCACCTGGATTGTAATGATAATCATTTTCATTATAGAGTGACCGCCATGGATTGGCGGCTCGCCCCGTTCGCGGTGGCTTCTGTACAGCGGGCGCTGTTGGTGCCCGGACTCATCGCATCGGCCGTGGCCCTGAGTGGTTGCGGCACAGACGATTCCGAGTCCGCACAGGCACCGGGCGGTAGCCCGATCGCGGTCACCTATGACGGCGGCATCTATGTCTTGGATCCGACGACGCTCATACAGACCGGCGAGGTTGAACTCGACGGCTTCAATCGATTGAACCCGGCAGGGGACGATCGTCACCTCATGGTGTCGACCGAGAACGGCTTTCGGGTTTTCGACGCGGCGGACGCGGAGTTCACCGGCGCCGAATTCCCTGCTGTCGAACCAGGTCACGTCGTGCGGCACGCGGGCCGCACGGTGCTGTTCGATGACGGTACCGGCGAAGTCACCTCCTTCGACCCCGACAAGCTCGGCGACGGCAAACCGGAGACCGAGGTCTACCGCGCTGCCGCACCGCATCACGGTGTTGCTGTCGAACTGGCGAACGGCGAACTCGTCGTCACTCTCGGCACCGAGGACAAGCGCGTCGGCATCGCAGTGCTGGACAAGAACCGTGTGGAGATCACCCGCAACGAGGATTGCCCCGGCGCGCACGGAGAAGCCGCCGTCAAGGACGAAGCCATCGTGATCGGCTGCCAGACCGGAGTTCTCGTCTACCGCAACGGTGTCATCACCAAGGTCACCAGCCCGACCTCCTATGGCCGTATCGGCAATACGGCAGGCAGCCCGACCTCATCGATCGTGCTCGGCGACTACAAGCAAGACAAAGACGCAGAACTCGAACGCCCGCAACAGATCTCGCTGATCGACACCTCCAACGGCACCCTCCGCCTCGTAGATCTCGGTACCAGCTACACCTTTCGATCGCTGGCCCGTGGTCCGCAGGGGGAGGCGCTGGTCCTCGGCACCGACGGCCACATCCACGTAATCGACGCGGTAACGGGCACCTTCATCCGCACCATCCCGGTCATCGACCCGTGGCAGGAACCCCTGAAATGGCAGCAGCCGCGCCCCGCGCTGTTCACCCGTGGCGCCATGGCCTATGTCTCCGATCCGGCCACCAATCAGGTGCACCGAATCGACCTCGCCACAGGCGCGGTCGCGGCAACCACCACATTGGCCGCGGCCCCGAACGAACTCAGCGGCGTCGCCGGGCACTGACGTGAGCGACCCTGTCGGGGCTGCGTAGCCGCGCCGCCGCCGTTATCGTGCGCGCGGCCGGTCTGCCGATCGGCTCGCAGGGCACCCGGACTGATCGCCGCGACCGTGCGCGATGCTGTGCGGTCATCGCTCGATCGCAGGGCCTGCGGTGCCGTGAGCTGCGCGTTCGTCGCGGCCCGCACGTCGGTCGGGAAGGTCTCGAACTGTGCGAGTTCTCGGGGGAGACTCAAATGCTGCTCAGCGAGACCTCCAGTTGTTTGAGTCCGCAGCGGATGCGGCTCTTCACCGTCGGCAACGGGATGCCGAGGAGCTCGGCGACCTCGCGATAGGTGCGATCACCGTAGTACGCCATGGTGATCGACTCGCGTTCGCGCGCGTTCAATCTCGCCAGGTGGGTTCGAAGGGATTCGGCATCGAAGTGCTGGCCGACCTGTTCGGCGACGTCGTCGTGTCCTGGTCTGAGCTGGGTGCTGCCATAGATGATCTCCCGCTCTGTGATGGCTTGTTCGGCCCGCACCACGTCTACCGCGCGTCGATGGGTGATCATCATCAGCCAGGTCAGCGGGGCGGACCGGGTGCCGTCGTAGCGATCGGCGGTGACCCATGCCTGTAGATAGACCTCCTGGGTGATCTCCTCGGCAAAGGTCCGACTGTGCACGATGTGGACCGCGAGCCCGAATACCCGTTGGCTGGTCGCGTGATAGAACTCCGTGAAAGCCGCCCGATCTCCCGCGGCGATCGCGTCGAGTAACTCACCTAGGTAGTGTCGAGAATAATTCTGGGAGCCATTGTACGGCGGTGTCGTGATGACCATCGCTGTCTCCTCACTCCGGACGGTGCGGATTCAGCTGGTGCGTGCGGCGGCAGTTGCGCAGCCTGCTACTACGCGCCGACGCAAAGCGCTCGAGGGCCGTCCGCAATTCAGCCCGACATGACGCGAACGGAAAGCGCGCGCCCGAATCCAGCGGATCGCACGAGCGATCACACATCAGCGGGTCATCGCTCGAATGGGTCTCAGTAACCGAGGATTAGCACATTACTCAGCTGATGTAGCTCAGTATGGCGTATTCGATCACGATTGGGGGCTATCTGCGGGCATTGCGAACTGAAAGTACGAAAGGTGTGAACATACAGACTTGTAATTCGATGCGCCGCCACGGTCGTTCATTATTCGTGAGTATTGTCCGTTGTCGAGCAGCGAAAGCGACGACGAGATGCTGTTCGGGGCGTCGAGAAGCCGCCGAGATCGAGTATGGCGACGTCGGGCCGTTCGCCGCCGATCGCGGTGGCCGCCGGCTGGTCCGAGCCCGGCCCTCCCAGTCGAGCAACCCGAGGGCCTCGATCCGCAGGGCCGGGGAAAGAGTGCCACGGCGGCACATGATGTGCGGCTCTCATGCCGTTGGCGACGTGCACAACAGGTCGGAGCGGAAGTCTGTTGGAATGTGGATAGCGTCGTAGCCCGCTCGAGCTGTCTACTTGTCAACAGTCTGGTGATCGCTGGATCACGCACATCGAGGTGAGGGCTGTATGTTCGGGATTTCCCGTAGGTTCAAGTGGGTCGCGGTGCCGTTGACGGCGCTGTGCCTTTCGGTCAGCGGTCTTTCGGTATCCGCGGGCGTCGCCGCGGGCGATCCGTTTCCCACCTTTCCGCCGGATCAAAATCAGTTGCCGCAGTTGCCTGCCGAACCGCCGCTCTACGACATGCTGCCGATTCCGGTACCCGACGAGGATCCCTGGTACAACGATCCGACGGATTTGACGTCCTTCGAGCCGGGGCAAGTCATTCGTACCCGCACCGTGCAGACGCGGGTACTCGGTATCCCCTTTCCCGTCGACACCGAGCAGCTGCTCTTTCGCAGCAACGACGTGCACGACAACCCCATCGTGACCGCCACCTTGGTGATCACGCCGGGTATTCCGTGGACCGGCAGCCCCCGCCCCGTTGTTTCGTTTCAAGAGGCGATCGACTCGACCGACTCGGCGTGTAATCCGTCGTACACGCTGCAAACGGGCATCATGAAAGAAAGCCTGCTTGTGCAGTACTGGTTGTTGCAGGGCTTCGCGATCAACGTGCCGGATTTCGACGGCAAATTCAACACCTTCAATACCTTCGACGAGGGCAAGATGGTGCTCGACAGTCTTCGGGCCATAAAAAGCGATGCGGCACTGGGGCTTACGAATTCCGGAATCGCGCTGTACGGCTACTCCGGCGGTGGCTCCGGTTCGATGCGTGCGGCCGAGCTGCGCGAAACCTACGCGCCGGATGTGCGACTGCTGGGCACCGCTGTCGGCGGCACGCCGGGTGACCTTCAGTTGCAGGCGCGCTACGCGACCATGCAGCAACCAGGGCTCACCGGGATCAGCAACTTCACCATGTGGCTCGGCTTCGCTGGTCTTTCCCGCGAGTTTCCCGAAGCGTTCGATGCGACGAAGCTGCTGACCGAGGAGGGGCAAAGCATTCTGCGAGACGTGCAGAGCCGCTGTGTCTACACCATCGCTCTGACCGGAATGTACCGGCCGATCAGCGACTACTACCAGCAGGGCAAAACCCTGGAAGCCATTCCCGAGGTCATGCAGGTGCTGCGGGAGCAGAGCCTCGGCCAGCATATTCCGGACAGTCCGATCTTCTGGTGGCACGGGATGTGGGACGAGCTGATTCCGCCGTCGGTGGTGCTGCCCGTGGTCGACGAATACTGGAATCGCGGTGCTGATCTGCGGTTCTACACGATGCCGCTGCCCGAGCACATCACCAACGCGGTCGTAGGGTGGCCGCCCGCGGTGGCATGGACCAGCGCGATTCTGCGTGGCCTGCCGCCGGGCCCGCGATTCAAGGCCGATTTCCAGATCCCGGGCAGTCCCGCGCTTCCCGGTAGCTAGCGAGCCGCGGCTCGCTTGCCCGTTATCCGGCAGCGCGGGGTGCGAGTGTGTCCGCGGCTCGCAACAGGGTGATCAGGCTTTCGCGGGCCCGCGCGACCCTCGAACGGATGGTGCCGCCGGTGACCAGGCAAGCTATCGAATCGGCAGGCACGCGGGCCGACCGATGCTGCGTAGATTCCCCGCAGGAACGAAGCGGCACAGGGCATTCGGCTGGGTCACCGGTGTGCTGGAACGCCGTGGACCGGTCTTCATCGTGATCGGCCGCTTCCTGCCCGGCCTGCGGTCGATCATGACGCTGGCGGCAGGCGCGGTCGCCGTCCCACCGCGAATCTTCCTCGCATTCGACACCCTCGGCGCGTTGCTCTGGGGCGTATCGGGCGCGCTGCTCGGCTATTTCGGCGGCAACACCTTCCAGGACTCCCCGCTCGCGAGTCTCGCGTTCGTGGTCGTCCTCGTGACGCTGGTGATTGTCCTCGGAGAAGTGGGCCGCAGACTTCAAGCGCCCTCCACGCGGACCAGAAATCCGCACAGGGGCAGCATCTATGACAGGGCTCGAAGGCGTCAGGGCCGACCCGCGCGCTTCGGCGAAACCTGACCTGCTGTGTGGCGAGCGGACTTACACCAACTTCGCCGGGCGATCACCTGTTGTGGTGGTCGCGCCTGCGGACTTCCTCTTCGTGTTCGGCGATGTCGCGCTCCAGCCCGTGCTGAACAACGCCGGTGCTGCGTGATCTGCGCAGGGCCGCCAGATCTCGCATCAACTCTAGATAGTCTTTTTCATCTGTTCGGCGCATCACACACCCGGACGAGGTGGGTCGCGCAGACCAACCGAAAGCGGTGCGGCGTCATAGTCGACGGTCCTACCCTCGGCCGCGAGGCGGGCCGAATATTCCTCGGAGACGTCGTGGTTTCGGCTATCCGCGAACGAAGTGCCTCCGAGTCCCTCAACACTACATGCAGCCGGTGTCCGAAAACCGCGTGATTTCGCGACGGCGGTGATCTACGTTCGGGTGATGGTGCGAGCTGTTGGGTCCGGCGATCGGAAGGCGGTCGCAGCGGCCGCCGTCACGGTGGTGCTGTGGGCTTCGGCCTTCGTGTTCATTCGTGCTGCGGGAGAGGACTTCTCGCCGGGTGCGTTGGCGCTCGGTCGACTGTCGACAGGGGCTATCGCGCTGGTGGCGATCCTGATTGTCACGGGGGAGGGTTTGCCCGCTCGGGCGGCGTGGCGCGGCATCCTGATTTCCGGTGTGCTCTGGTTCGGGGTCTATATGGTCGCGCTGAACTGGGGTGAGCAGTACGTCGATGCGGGCACCGCGGCGATGGTGATCTCTATCGGGCCTGTGCTGATCGCGGTGTTGAGCGGGTTGGTGCTCGGTGAGGGTTTTCCCGCGCGGCTGATGGTAGGGATCGCGGTGTCGTTCATCGGTGCGGTCGTGGTCGGGTTGTCGAACTCCGGTGGTGGCCGCAGTGCAATTCTGGGTGTCGTCCTCTGTTTGGTTGCTGCGGCCACGTGGGCGATATCGGTGGTTGCGCAGAAACCCGCACTCGCCCATGCCTCGGCACTGCAGGTGACGACCGGCGGCTGCGTCATCGGAACGATCGCCTGTTTGCCGTTCACGAGCCAACTGGTCCGCGAGGCCGCGCACGCGCCGGTCTCCTCGACGTTGAGCCTGGTGTATCTGGGTGTGTTTCCAACGGCTTTGGCGTTCACCGCATGGGCCTACGCCCTCGCCCGCACGACCGCGGGAAAGATGGGCGTGACAACCTACGCGGTCCCGGCGCTGGTCGTGCTGATGGCGTGGATCGCGCTCGACGAGGTCCCCGCACTGCTTGCCATCATCGGCGGATTGCTGTGTCTGTCCGGTGTGGCGATCACCCGGTCGCGACCTCGACGGCCGAAAGATGCCGCGGCGCAGGATGTGGTGACCGCGGTTTAGGGCGCCCTCGGCCGCGCTCGTCCAACTGCGGGTTTTTGACGGGCCCAGCCTGTTACGCTGCGCTAAGTAGGTAGAACGTGTTCCAGAAAGTGGTGATGCCGTGACGCAGGTGAAGTTGGTTTTCGCGCTGTGGGGTGTCGGTGATCTGCTGGCCGACGAACTGGCGGCGCGGCTGAGTGCGGCGGGGGCCGAGGCGGTCCAGGTCAATATTTCCGATGCCGTCGTCGCGAAGGCCATGGTGCGGCTCACCGCGTTCGACTCGCCCGTCGCGGCGGTGGTCAGCGTCTGGACGCGTGCGGATCAGAGCGTTGACGGCGTGATCGGAGCGCTCGGATCGGTCGCGGATCGGGTTGTCGGGTGGCGGGTCGAGGCCGTGTCGCCGATCGAGCTACCCGTCGTTCCGATCGGGGAGCGTGCGCCGGGTCTGTCGAACATCGCCTTCCTGCGGCGGCCCGAGGAGCAGCCCTACGACGAGTGGCTGGATTACTGGCGCAACCAGCACACCGAGATCGCCATCGCCACCCAGGCGACGTTCGGATACGTCCAGAACCGGGTGCTGGGCGCGGCGACCGACGGTGCGCCCGAGGTCGCCGCCGTGATCGAGGAGTTGTTCCCGATCGAGGCGCTCACCGATCCGCACGCGTTCTACGGCAGCGGCGGCGACAGCGCCGAGCTGACCCGCAGGTTCCGTCGATTGATGGACAGTGTCGCCGAGTTCGGTGCGAACAAGAACATCGACGTGGTGCCGACCAGCCGCTACCGCATTCTCTGAGTGCCGAACGCCTCGGCGGCTGTGTGGTGCCGAGGTCCTCGATCCGGCTGTCGGGCGATCAGCGTGCGGCGAGCGAGCGGCTGATGACCAAACGCTGAATCTGGTTGGTGCCCTCGAAGATCTGCGTGATCTTGGCTTCCCGCATGTACCGCTCGACACGGAAATCGCGGGTATATCCGTACCCGCCGAAGACCTGCACGGCATCGGTGGTGACCTTCATGGCCGCATCGGTGGCGATCAGCTTGGCGACAGCCGCGTTGCGGGAGTAGGGGAGTCCGGCGTCGCGGCGGCGGGCCGCGTCGAGATAGGTCGCGCGCGCCGAATCAACCGCGGCCGCCATGTCGGCGAGCAGGAATCCCAGTCCTTGGTGATCGATGATCTTCTTTCCGAACGCGGACCGTTCCTGTGCGTACGCGACCGCTTCGTCGAGCGCGGCCTGCGCCAGCCCCACCGCGACCGCAGCGATGCCGAGACGGCCGGAATCGAGTGCGCTGAAAGCGATTTGCAAACCCTGGCCCTCGGCGCCGATGCACCGCTCCGCAGCGACGAACGCGTCGTCGTAGTGCGCCGAGGTGGTGGGAACCGCGGTCAGGCCCATCTTTTCCTCGGGCTTGCCGAAGCTCAGCCCGGTGGTGTCCTTGGGTACGAGGAAGCAGGAGATGCCGCGCGATCCCTCGCCCGTTCGCGCGAAGAGGTTGTAGAAATCGGCGATGCCGCCGTGCGTGATCCAGGCCTTGGCGCCGTTGATGACGTAACCGCCGTCGGTGCGGGTGGCCTTGCAGGTGAGCGCCGCCGCATCGGAACCCGCCTGCGCCTCGGACAAGCTGTAAGCACCAATGGTGTTGCCGCCCAACATCTCCGGAAGCCAGTTCTGTTTCTGCTCGTCGGTACCGAAGGCGAACAGTGGATAACAGGCGAGGCTATGGACGCTGACCGCCACGGCCACCGCCGCCCAGCGTGCCGCGATTTCCTCCAGAACCTGTAGATACACCTCATAGGGCTGCCCGCCGCCACCCCATTCCTCCGGGTACGGCAGGCTCAGCAGTCCCGCCTCGCCCAATGTGCCGAAGACGCCCTCCGGATAGGTCTCGGCCTTCTCGTGCTTGTCGACGATCGGCCCGAGAGCCTTGTCGGCGACTTCGCGCGTGAGCTGGATCAGGTCGCGGGCTTCCTCGGTGGGCAGCAGGCGATCGACGGCCACGGGTTCTCCTTCGAGGTAGCTCCGGAAGGTAGTACTGAATTACTTGTCACAGTACTGTCGAGTGGGCAGTACTGCAAGGCGCCCGTCAGTACTATTCAGGAATGGACCAGCTCACCCGCCAAGGTTTCGCGACCCAGCGGCGCACGGAACTGTTCGACGCACTGGTCGATCTGTTCCTGACCGAGGGCTTCGCGCAGCTGACCCTCGACGACATCGCGTCTCGGCTGCGTTGCTCGAAGTCGACCCTCTACACCTTGGCGGGCAGCAAGGAGCAGCTCGTCCGCGCGGCGACCGTGCACTTTTTTCGCAGGGCGACCAACGATGTCGAGACCCGCATAGAGTCGGTCTCGGGCTCCCGTGCGCGCATCACCGCCTACCTTTCGGCCGTCGGCGTAGCGCTTGCCGCCGCATCCGACCAGTTCATGGCGGACCTGGATGCTTTCTCCCCGGCCCGCGAGGTGTACGAGCAGAACACCGGCATCGCGGCACGTCGAGTCCACGAGTTGATCACCCAGGGCGTCGCCGACGGCGATTTCCGCGATGTGCACGCGGCCTTCGCGGCAGACCTCGCTGCCACGATGATGGTTCGTATCCAGCAGCGCGGCGTCCGTGACAGCACCGGCCTCGCCGATACCGACGCGTACCGGGAACTAGCCGCCATCCTCACTGCCGGAATCGCCGCCTGATCTGATCCGGCAGGCTCGAGGTATCGGTGCTCGGCACCGGAAATTCCGGGGCCGAGTCGTCGGAGCAGAAGTGTTACCGGCCAAGAGATCTCGACGTGTTGATCTCTACACTCCGACCGGTGCGATAACGCCTGAACATCCCCGGCGTCAGCGCTTGTTCGATACGCTAACTGCTGGAACAGCTCCCGCTGTGATGTTATCGGGGGTCCTACGGCTCGAGCGGTGATGCGTCCGCGAGTGTCGTTATGCGGGAAGGATATCGACGGATGACGATGTGGCGAACAGCAACGGGGGTCATAGCGTCGGTAGGTATCGGTGCGTTGATGTGCGGCACGGTGGCGACGCCTGCGCAGGCGGATCCGTTACCGCAATGGGCGCCGTTCGGCACCACGCTCTACACCTTCGGCGACGCGAATTTCTGTACCGGGGCGATCGGTGTGGTGGTCGAGGCCGCGCCACATATGCCAGGCCACGTGCTGGCGCACGTGACACCACTGGGTTATCAGCGCGGGCCGTGTGGCAATCACGTGATGCTGGGGTGGGTGGGCTCAGCGGGCGCGCGGGCCCAGGATGTGTATGTACACACCGGTGCAACGCCCGGCCGGACTGTCACCATGGACCTATGGGTGGGTATGGGTCCGGCCAAGATCATGGCCGACACCTGGCCGATCCAGGGGCCGTTCGCGGAGTGGTATCTGCTGGTGCCCTGACCCCACGCCTGGTTGCGGGGCGTCTGGTGAGACAAGGGGGCTCGGCCTCGGTCGAGCCATGCCCCGCTTGCGGCCATTTCTTTGTGGACACGAGGCGGCCCACATGTGCGACCGCAACCCGGTCGGCACCGTCGCCGTCATCCTGACTCTTGTCATCCGGCATGCCGCAGATCCAGCGTCTGGAACGGGCGAACAGCTGGTCAGGGAATAGACGCCGCGAACAGGGTCGGCGAACGGCCGTCCCGGTAACAATTCGGCCATGCCGCGTGTGCGATCCACAGGCTCGAGCGCACCCAGGGTGGGACTGTGCCCACCCCTGGGGTAGCTGGGTGATACCTGAGGGCTCTTTCCTCGCGGGCGCGAAGAGCGCAGAGTCATAGACATCACCTATAACGATCTCCATCGCAAAGGACATACGAAATGCAGCCGAGTTACGTTCATCACGTCAGGCAGCAAGTTTCCGCATACGGGGATACCCGGTCGTACACCTATCTTCGCGAGGCCGGACGCGAGCTCACCGAGGAGACCGTCACCTACCGCGAACTCGATCGCGACGCCAGGTCTGTCGCCGCGTGGCTGGCCGCCCGTCCGGAATCGGCAGAGCCTGTAGTGCTGCTCTATCTCGATGGAATGGCGTTTCTGCGAGCCTTCCTCGGCTGCCTGTACGCGGGCGTCATTGCCGTTCCCGCGCCGGTGCCGCACGATGAGCGCAGCACGCAGCGGGTAGCGGCCGTGATCGCCGATTCCGGTGCCCGGTTGGTGCTCACGACCAGCAACGTCCAGCCACTTGTCGCGGATGCCACGACCGCGCTCGTGGTGTCGACCGACAGCGTGCTCGGCGACCCCGGCGCGTGGCGGATGCCGGATATCGACTCGGGGACCATCGCATTCTTGCAGTACACGTCCGGTTCGACCGGCACACCGAAGGGTGTCGTCGTGACGCACGGCAATCTCATGCACAACGAGGCCGCGATCACCGCGATCGGCTTCGAGGACGGCGCGACCGGCGTCAGCTGGATCCCGCAATTCCATGACATGGGCCTGATCGGCTCGCTGCTCGGCTCTATTTACGGCGGAGGGAATTTGGTGTTCATGTCGCCGACGACCTTCCTCAAGCGCCCGGTCCGCTGGTTGCAGACCATCGACAAGTACCGTGCGACCTTCACCGCCGCACCGAATTTCGCCTACGAGCTCATCGCGCGACGAATCACCGACGAGCAGCTGGCCGGCCTCGATCTGTCCACCCTCGAGGTCGCGCTGTGTGGTGCGGAGCCGGTCCGCGAACGAACCATCGCGGCCGTGGCCGAGCGGTTCGCGCAAGCGGGGTGGCGGCCGAGGGCGTTTTTGCCTGCCTATGGCCTTGCCGAGGTGACGCTGCTCGCCACCGCGGGCCCGATCGACGCGGCACCCGTCCTCATCGACCGCGAACACGATGTCCGACTCGTCGGCTGTGGGCAGGCAGCTCGCGGTCTCGATATCCGCATCGTCGACCCGCACACCCGGCGAGAGACACCGGAAGGCGCCGTCGGCGAGATCTGGATTCGCGGCGAGAGCGTCGCCGCCGGGTACTGGAACCGTCCTGAGGAGACCCGCGAGACATTCGACGCCCATATCGGTACCGAGGGGCCGTTCCTGCGCACCGGTGACCTCGGTCTGCTGCGCGACGGCGAGCTGTTCGTCACCGGACGTCTCAAGGATCTGCTGATCATCAACGCCCGCAACCTCTATCCCCAGGACATCGAGGAACTGGTCGGCGAGCTGCACCCGGCGCTCACCGCAGGGGTCGCGGTATCCGTCGACGCGGGCGGACGGGAACGACTGGTCTTGGTGCAAGGTGTCAAGACGGCACTGCTGCGCGGTACCACGTTCGCCGAACTCACCTCGATCATCAAGATCGCGGTTGCCCGCGGATTCGATGTGCCCGCGCCGAATGTCGTTCTCGTAGAAAGCCGATCGGTGCACCGCACCACCAGCGGCAAGGTCCAGCGCAGCTCGATGCGCACGGCGTTTCTCGAGCACCGCATCGGCAGTGTCCTGCACGAAGATCTCGAACCGGCACTGAGCCGGTCACTGACTGTCTGACCGTCCGATATCAGCCGAGGAGACGAATATGTTCAGCACCATCGCCACCCCGCAGACGACAATCCGCGATTGGCTCATCGGGCGCATCGCCGACTACACCGAGCGCGCGTCGCATCAGGTGGATCCGACAATCCCACTCGCTGAGCTCGGCCTCGACTCCGTATCGGCGGTGACCCTGTGCGGCGAAATCGAGGACCGGTGGTCGCTGGATCTGGAGCCGACCCTGGTCTTCGATTACCCCACCATCGTCGATATCGCCGCGTATCTCGCCGCCGAGTCGGCCCTCGCGGCATGACCGATATCGCCATCGTCGGTATGGACTGCCGATTCCCGCAGGCCCCCGATCCGGCCGCGTTGTGGCAGTTGCTGATCGATGGACGTGATGTGATCTCGGAGGTGCCGGCAAGTCGCTGGAACGTCGACGACTTCCACGACCCGGCCGGCGCACCCGGCACGATCAACACCCGCAGCGGCGGATTCATCGACGACGCGGACGCCTTCGATCACGAATTCTTCGGCATCACCCCGCGCGAGGCCGAGGCGATGGATCCACAACAGCGACTGCTGCTGCAAGCCACCTGGCGGGCCTTCGAGGATGCCACGCTCGACCCGCGCGCCCAATCCGGGTCGCGGACCGGGGTTTACGTGGGCGTGATGGCCAATGAATGGGCCAACCTGCAAATGAGCGACTACGCCGCGATCACGCCGCAGCACGGATCGGGCAACGGATACTTCATGACCGCAAACCGGCTGTCCTATCAGTTCGATCTGAGGGGCCCGAGCATGGCGGTCGACACGGCCTGCTCATCCTCGCTGGTAGCGGTCCATCTCGCCTGCGCCGCCCTGGCTTCCGGGGATTGCGACCAGGCCGTCGCCGGTGGTGTGAACCTCGTGCTGACACCGGCCGTCGGTGTGTTCTATACCCAAGCGGGACTGTCCGCACCGGATGCCCGGTGTAAACCGTTCAGCGGCAACGCCGACGGGATCGTCCGCGGTGAGGGTATCGCGGTGCTCGTGTTGCGCCGCCTTGCCGATGCGCAAGCGGCAGGTCTGCCGATCTATGCGGTGATCAAAGGCAGCGCGGTCAACTCCGATGGGCGCAGCAATGGCATCACGGCACCGAATCGGTGGGCGCAGCAGGAAGTGATCGGCGAGGCATATCAGCGGGCCGGAGTCGGACCCGACGAGGTGGACTTCATCGAGGCGCACGGCACCGGAACGGTGCTCGGCGACATGATCGAGGTCAAGGCGCTCGGCAAGCTGCATGCGAAACACCGTGTCCGGCCCTGCGGGATCGGTTCCATCAAAGGCAATCTCGGCCACACCGAGGGCGCCGCGGGGGTCGCGGGCCTCATCAAGGCTGCCCTGAGCCTGCACCACGGCGTTGTGCCGTTGTCGAGGTTCGCCGACCAGGAGAACCCCCGCCTGCGGATGGATGTGCACGGCCTGCGTCTGCTCGCCGAACCGATGCAGCTCGACGCGCCCGCACACGGCGGTGTCAGCAGCTTCGGCATCGGCGGCACGAACGTACACATGGTGCTGGCGAGTGCCCCCACGGACTCGGCGTCAGCAAGCGGCGTGCACGCCGCCGAGCACTCCGCTGCCTGTGTGGGCGTGCTCACGCTGTCGGCCAACAATGAAGAAGGGCTGCGGCGCAACGCGCTTCGGCTGGCGGAGTTGTTGGAGTCGGTGCCGGCGGATCGGTTCGCGCAGCTCTGCTGGATGAGTAACCAGGTCAAATCGTCCGGCCGCAGCAGGCTCGCGATCGCTACGAACCATCGCGACGATGCGATCGCACGCCTGCGCGACGGTGCGGAATCCGGTGTCGTGCAACCGATCGACGCCGGATGGATATTCACCGGACAGGGATCACAATTCGCCGGTATGGCAAGGGTATTGGATGCGGCGAGTCCGCTGTTCCGGCGTGCTCTCGCGATGGTCGATGACACCATGACGGCCCACCTCGGCCGTTCGGTGCGGGAGTTGCTGCTCGACGAGCACGCCGAGGTCGATCGCACCGAACTCGCACAACCGGCGATCTTCGCGATGGAATACGCACTGGCCAAGTCTCTTGCCGACGCGGGCATCCGGCCCGTCTGGCTGATCGGGCACAGCATCGGCGAGTTCGCGGCCGCCGCGGTGGCGGGAGTGTTCGACCTCGGCGACGCGTGCAAGCTGGTTGTCGCACGAGGCCGACTGATGCAGCGTTTGCCCGAGGGTGGCGCGATGCTCGCCGTGCGAGCCGCGACGGCGCAGGTAGTCGACCTGCTCGCCGACGAGCCACTGGTCACGATCGCAGCGGTCAACGGCCCGAAGGATCTTGTGCTCTCCGGCGACGCCGAGGCGATCACGCGAATCCGGGCAGAGCTGCGCAGGCGTTCGGTGATCGCCAAGGCGCTCACCGTGTCCCATGCGTTCCACAGCCCGCTGATGGAGCCGATGCTGGCGGAGTTCGAGTCCCTCGCCCGCGCGTGCACCTACCGTGCGCCCGCCCTTCCGATCTACTCGACCGTGCGCGGTCGCCTCCTCGAGACAGGGGAGGCGATGGATGCCGCCTACTGGACCGAACACGTCCGTGCCACCGTCCTTTTCGGCGCTGCGCTCGAGGCCGCACTCGGCACCGACCCCACGCACGTCGTCGAGATCGGTCCGCGCCGTGTCCTGCTCGCACTTGTCGGTCGGATCCGGCCCGACCTGGCCGCGCGCTGTCTGGCTCCGAGTCCGGGTCCCGGCGCGACCGGCAACGAACTCGCCGAGGTCCTCGCCACGCTGTATCGCGACGGCGTCGACCCGGTCTGGGACGAACTCTACGAACCGGCACAGCGCATCCGCCATCGCCTTCCGATGTACGAGTTTTCGACCGAGCATCGGTTCTGGGTCGAACCGCCCGCTCTCAGCTCCGCACACCGTGTCGAACCGGCGAATCCCATGCCGACTTCCGAGCTTCGCACTGAAATACCCGCTTCCGCAACGGCTTCCGCACACACCGAGGGAACCATGATGGACCAACTGATCGCACTTTTCCGTGAGCAGAATGCCGTACTGGCGAGCCTGGCCACGGCACCCGCCGAGGTTCGCGCGCCACAGGCCGTTGCCGTACAACCCGACGTCGCGCGGACTACCTCGGCTCCCGAAGCGGTCGCCGGGATCGTGCGCGCCGAACTGGCCAGGGTGAGCGGATTTCCCGCCGATCGGCTCCGTGATTCCCAAACCCTCAGCGATGGTCTCGGATTCGATTCGCTCATGCTGACCGACCTGTTCGCCGGACTCGTCCGCAAGCTTCCCGGACTGGCCATCGACCCGACCTGGTTCACAGCGGCAACGACGCTGGGTGACGTCATCGCCTACGTCACGGGTCAGTTCGACGCCGCCGCCACGACCACCGACGCGACCGGCGTCGGATCTCGTGCTCCCGGCTCCGATTCCGGCACAACCACTTTCGGTCACGGCGTAGCTGCTCGCGCTGCCGCCGCGCGCGCTGTCGATGGTGCCGGTCACACCCCCGTCGTGGCACCCGAGACCCAATCACCCACCGTCGCACCGGAATACCGAATCTCCGATTTCGCCGAGGTACGAGCGATCGCCGATCGGCTCGCCGGGGCCGAAGCGCTCGGCCTGTCCAACCCGTACTTCCTGATCAACGACGGAGTCACCAGGGACACCTCGATCATCGGCGGTGCGCAGGTGGTCAACTTCTCCAGCTACAACTACCTGGGCATGTCCGGCCACCCGGCGGTCGTCGCGGCCGTTCAGGACGCTGTCGCCCGTTACGGCAGTTCGGTCTCGGCCAGTCGTGTGCTATCGGGCGAGAAGCCGGTGCACCGTGAGCTGGAGGCCGAACTCGCTGCCCTGCTCGGCACCGAGGACGCGATCGCGCTCGTCGGCGGCCACTCCACGAACGTCACGATCATCGGCCATATCGTCGGACCGGAGGATCTCGTGATCCACGACAGCCTGGCACACGACAGCATTTTGCAGGGTTGCACGCTGTCGGGCGCCACCCGTAGGCCGTTCCCGCACAACGACCATGCCGCACTGGACCGGCTGCTGACCGACATTCGGCACCAATTCCGCCGCGTCCTCATTCTGATCGAGGGTGTTTACAGCCAGGACGGCGATATCCCGGACCTGCCCGCGATTATCGAGGTCAAGAAGAAGCACAAGGCAATCTTGATGATCGATGAGGCGCACAGCGTCGGGGTGCTCGGTGCGACCGGTGGCGGCATCGGCGAATACTTCGGCGTCGATCGTCGCGATGTCGAATTGTGGTCCGGCACAATGTCGAAGGCGCTGGCCGGATGCGGTGGCTATGTCGCGGGCAGCGCGGAGCTGATCCGCTTCCTGAAGTACACGACCCCCGGCTTCGTCTATAGCGTCGGCATGACACCGATGAACGCGGCCGCCTCATTGGCCGCGATGCGCCAATTGCGTACCGACCCAGAGCCGCTCGACCGCCTGCGGCGTAACTCGCGGCTGTTGCTGCGGCTCGCCCGCGACGCCGGAATCAACACCGGCGACAGCCACGACACCCCGGTCATCCCGTGCATCGTCGGCGACTCGCTGAAGACACTGAAACTGTCCAACGCCCTGCTGACGTGCGGCATCAACGTCAATCCGATCATTTACCCCGCGGTCCCGGAAGACCTCGCCCGCCTTCGCTTCTTCGTCACCGCCTGCCACACCGAGGACCAGATTCGCGACGCGGTCAAGGTCCTGACCCGCGAATTCGGGCTGCTCGCCGAGCACTGACGACGCGACTTCGTCTCTCGTTAATTATTCGCCGGGAGGCACACCCATCACCAACCGAACGAGGGTTCGTGGGAATCCCTGCAGTCGTTCCCGGGGATAGTGACCCGGGTCGCTGACCGCCAGCCTGCCGAGCATTTCGGCGACGGTCAGCAGCGAATTGGCGAGCAGCGAGGAATCCACATCGGCCCAGCGGGGTTCCAGCGCCAAGCCCATGCGCACCAGCATCTCGGCGTGATCGAGGATGATGGAACGCGAATTCCGCAGCGCCTCGCGGTATTCACTGGGAGCTCCTCCTGGGGTGGCGAGAATCAGCCGCCATCTGGTCGGGTTCTCCAGGGCCATGCCAACGAATGCTTCCACCGTCGCCGACGCCGCGACAACGGGATCGGATCCGATCAAATCGGTCGGAAATGCCGCGACAACCTGGTCCAGTCCGCGTTCGCGTTCCCGTTCCAAGAGTGCGGCCACCAACTCGGCACGCGTCTTGAAGACGGTATAGAGAACTGGCTTCCCGACGCCGGCTTCCTGAGCTACCGCTTCCATGCTCAGCTCCGGCAACTCCAGGCGATGTAGCACCGCGAAGGCGGCATCGAGCACCTGCGCTCGTCGCTGTTCAGGTGGCAGGCGGGGGGCGTAGCGCCGTTTCGGCTGGTTCGGCGGTGTGTGCGATGTCCCCACTACCGCTTCACCTCCACCGGTTCATAGTGACAGATCCGATTCTGATGTGGAATTTGTTCGACCGCAAGAAGATTCGACCGCAAGATGAAACGGAAGTGTTGTATTCGCCGGACAGAATTGCTACGGTTGCGTTGTATTTGCTGCCACGGGCTTGCATGGCACCGAACACTTCCACGGGTACGCGACAGAACGGGACATGTCGATGAGACCGACACCAACCGCGATCGGATACATCCGACAGGATGTGTCGGGCATCTCGCAGGCTTGGGATACCGCCCAGATTCGCAAACTGGCAAAGCGTTTCGGGTATGTACTCGCCGACATCGTTTTGGTGGACTGCGCTACTCCTAATCTTGCCGAGACATTGTGCGACATTATCCGGGAGGTGGACGCGGAAGCGGTGATTACACCGAATCTCGCACATATGGACCACCAACGACCCGATGAGGTGCTGCGGGCGTGCGACGTGATCACCGTGAACCCCACCAACACCTACGTTCGAACTGCGCTCTCTTCGATGTGGATGCAGGCCGAGTAGTCGAAGTGCTTCGAGGGCATTGGTTTGTCGGGCGACCATTTGATTCCTGTTCGGCGATGTCCGAGCGATTCGCCCAGGTCGACACCATTGTCGGCCGTCGCCGGGGTCGCGATGAAGTCCGGTCGACTACGTAGCTGGGGCACGCATAGGTAGGCGACCGGTTCAAGTGTTCCGAACTACCTACGTAGAGATCCGACAGCATCGACGATTTGGACCGGCAACTCGGGTAGGGTCTGACTACTCGACAGCAAGAGCGCTGTTCGGCGAGTGCGCCTTCAGGACGGGACGCCTGCTCAACGCGATGGTTGTCGACGGCGAAATCGTGTGGTAAGTAAGGAGCTTGACCTCATATGTCGCGTGAGCACCGACAAGATCCCGGTGATTTTCCAGCAACCGCGAGTGATTTTGTCGGCCGGGGTCCGGAGCTGGATCGGATCAGGACGCTGCTGTTGAGTTCGGCCCGGTTGATCACCCTGACCGGTATGGGCGGTATCGGGAAGACTCGGCTGGCGGCGGAAGCGATCGGCCGGTTCCGCAAGTCGACGCGGATACCGGTGCACTGGGTTCGACTGGCAAGACTGGCCAAGGGATCCGACTTCACCGCGGTGGAAGAAGAGGTCGCGCACGCGGTGCTCGATGCCGACTTCTCGGGACGGTCGGCGTGGAGCGCGCTTGTCGACAAGCTCACCAACACGACCTCGATGGGGCGGATCCCGCAGACCCTCGTGGTGTTGGACAACTGTGAGCATGTGCTCGCTGAAGCGGGTTCGATCATCGCGGCGCTGCTGGAGGCGGCGCCGGGCCTTGTCATCGTGGCAACCAGCCGCGAGCCGGTGGGGTGGGTCGACGAGCACCTGGTTGTGGTTCCGCCATTGTCACGACCGCAGGCCCTGGCATTGTTCCGACAGCGCGCGGAACTCACCGGTCACGCTGTCACCGACGCAGATGCGGTCGCGACAGCCGAGCTGATCTGCCAGCACATGGACAACCACCCGCTCTACATCCGGCTTGCCGCCGCGCGGCTGCGCCGTCAGCCACTGGCGACAATCCTCGAGGAGTTGAGCGGTGGCGCGAACGACAAACGGATGCGGTGGTCGCCTGCTTGGCAGGTCGGGACGGATGCTCGGCATCAGCGGGTACCCGACGTTATCGCCTGGTCATATGATTTGTGCACGGACATGGAACGCTTGCTCCTGGCACGAATGTCGGTGTTCGCGGCAGGGCACGACACCGACCACGAGCAGGGCGACAATCTCGAGCTCGATGTGGGGGCCGACCTCGAAGCCATCGAGGCGGTCTGCGCGGACGAGGACGACGGAGAGGGCACCCGAGACGGCACCGTGAGTGTGGTGAAGGAGGAGATCGAGGGACTGCTCGAGCGCCTTGTCGACCAGTCGCTCGCGTCGCTACACCGCAGCGGGACCAGCGTCCGATACTCCCTGCTGGAGACGATTCGGGTGTTCGCTCATCAACGGCTGCAAGAATATTCGACCGGCGGGACGGGCGAACCGGAGCGGGTCGCGACGCGGCATCGTCAGTACTACCGCAACAAAGTCCTACAGGCCTATGTCGAGTGGTTCGGCCCGGCGGAGCTGGACCTGCTGAAGTGGGTGCGCGCGTCGTGGGACAACATACTGGTGGCCATCGAGGGCAGTCTCACCGCGCCCGACGAGTCGGCAACGGGTTTGGAGATCTCGGTCGGGCTCATCGCGCTGCGAGTGCCGTTCTTCAACGGCTCGTTGCGGGAAACCCGGCAGTGGGCGGAACGCACGCTAGAGGCGAGCCACACACTCACACCGCAACCCACCGATCTGCAAGTAGTAGCAAGGTCTTTGATCGGCGGGGTGTCCCTGTGGCAGGGGCATAATGCGAACGCCGAACGGATGCTCGACGAGTGCGTGGCCACCTATGCCGCCGATTCGGCAATCCGGCAGAACTGGCGACAGACCCCCGAGATCGACCTCGGCCTTTCCGCTGCGGTCGACTTCCTGTGGGGCCAGGAGCTGATGCTGGTGCATCGCGACCCGGCAGCTATTTCGGTGCTGGCGCGCGCACGCGAGAAGTCCCGCACCGTCGGTGATCGCGGCGGCGAGGCAAATTGCGGGATCATCGAGTCCATGGCTGCCAGCTTCTTGGGAACCCCGGAACAGGCATTGGAGATCGCACAACACAATGTCGAGAATTTCACCGCGTCCGGGGCGCAGTGGCTGAAATCCTGGGCGGAGCTGATGTGGGCGCTCGCACTGACCAAACACGGTGATTCCAACGCGGCGTTGACAGCTGGGCGTCAAGCGCTGGCAAACCTGCTATCCATTCGCGACCCGTGGGGCGCGGCCTCGGCGGTGCATGTTCGGTGCTGGGCATTGGCCAGGATCATCACCGAGTCGATCGCCGCGGGCAGCGCCGATGGAGATGAGCTCGCCGCGTTGGCGACCGAAACCGCTCGGCTCCTGGGAGGCGCCAGGACGCTGCGGGCGGACCTGGGAACCGACATCGGAGCGCTGAAGCCCTTCGCCGACGAAACCGACATAGCCATCGACGTGGCCAGGAGCCTGCTCGGACCCGAGGCGTTCGCCGCCGCCGAGGAGGAGGGCTCGCGCCTGCGTTCCGAACTGAACGAGGTCGAGCGGTTGGCGTTGGGAACGCTACCCATGAACGATGTTTCGACAGAAGATGCCGACGCGACCGACACCTTGTCGGAATGGGACGAACTGACGCGGTCGGAACAGGAGGTTGCCACGTTCGCCGCGGCAGGCTGGACGAATACCGCTATCGCGACACATCGGGGAACGTCGTTCAGGACTGTCGACGCGCAGATGACCGCGATCTTCCAAAAACTGATGATCTCCTCCCGGGACGACATAATCCGGTTTGTTCCCGGCGATTTGATCGACCAGGTTCGGAAACAGTCGGCGCGTCGGCTACACCGCAGCGGTGCACGCCCGCCCCGGCCACGGCGAGGGTGAGCCGGGGAAAGTGACCGACATCTGAGGCTGCGATTCGGATAGGTTGCGTACCAGCATCATTCGAATCCGGTGGCGATCGAGCCGCCATGTTGCTTGTGGGCCATTGACCTCACGCAGCATCTTCACAAGTAAGGACAGCGACGGCAATCCGCCGCCTCGTTCCGGAAGGCGTTGCGCGCCTGCGGGTCTTCGCCACCTCTGCCACACCGAGGGCCGGATTCGCGACACCGTCGAACCCCGGCCGAGGAGCTCGCACCGCTCGCGCGGTGCCGACTCACCAACTTGTTTCGCACCCCTCGATTCCGGGTATCTGTGTCCGATCTGTCTGTTCTGGTGCAGCGGATACGCGCGTACCGGCGTACTTCTCCACGAGGATGAGGCCCGCTCGGCCGGACGTGAAATGATCTGCGCGAGTGGATTATCCGGGCCTCGGCGCAGAGCCCGTCATTGTCGGATCGAGGGAAGCAGGAACGTGTGCTGAACGAGGGACTCGTCGTAGTCGTTCTCGTTGTATTGTTGGTTGCGGGGCTACTGTTCGCGGTAGCCGCTGCCATGAACTGGGACCCGGAGGGTCGCCAGGACGAAGAAGATTATCTAGATCTAGACCCGGACGAGCGCGGCCGTTCGCGCGGACGAGTCGCGCAGCGTCAGGGTGGCCAGTGGCCGCAGACCGAAGACCTGTACTGAGCGGCTATCTCAGGTGACGATCGAGCTCCGGAAATCTGTTCCGGAGCTGGTCCAAGCAACGGTGAACCTCTTCGAGCTCTCGACGGAACAGCTGTGCCTCGGCGGTCGATCGGAGCACTCCGCGCCGAGTCGTCAAGGCTCGGATCGTGGTGGTGAGGGTCGCGGCCTCATGGCTGAGCAGGTCGTAGAACACCTGGGCCTGCGCTACATCGGATTCGTCGAGCACTTGCTGCTCGGATCAGTCCGCCTGTGTCGGAAGGTGTTCGGTCGTTTTCGTGTCGTACACCTCGTCGTTTCCCATGATTCATGATTGCTTCCCGGCCTGCCATCAGTCAATGGCACGTCATACGACGGGTTGGGAAGCCTTGCGCATAGGCATGTAGGGGCCGGGGCGAAGTTCGGAAGTGTCAGCACGGACTTCGCCCCATGAGCAGGGTTACCGGCCGGTAGCGGCCATGCTCGCCGCGCTGCCATGACCGGATCACGAGGAATCGATCCTCGGTGAGTAGCGTCGGTCGATATGGGAGCGCCTCGATCCGCCTTATCCACGGTGGGCACGCGGAAGCTCGCCGCGGAATGCATCACCGATATTCCGGTGCTGACCCGACGCCTGCTTGCCGCGATTTTCACCGACAACCCGGAGTGGACCGACTACACGTCGGTGCCGCGTGCGGATCTGCGTGATGGCTGCCGCCGCTATCTGACGCGAATTCTGGAACTGCTGAGCGGTGTGGCGACCGATCCCGAGCGTGACGACGTCGCGGCGTCGATCGGCAGGCATCGCGCCGAACAGGGGGTGCCGCTGGAAGCGATGCTGCGCACCTTCCGGCTCGGTGGGCGGATTGTATGGGAAGCATTGCTGGACAACGCCGAAAGCGTCGGCTCGCAGCCGCACGAGATCCGCGAGGCGGGGACCGCGATGTGGACGGTGATCGACGGGTTGTCCTCGGCGCTGTCCACGTCCTATCGCAATACGGAGCTCGAGCAGGTGCGCAGGGATGAGCGACGCCGACATGCGCTGATCGAGGATCTGCTGGCCGGGCGTGCCCAGGATGCCACCTTCGCCGCGCGGGCAGCCCGTGAGCTCGAGCTGCCCGCACACGGCGCCTACCTGGTGGTTGCCGCGGATGTCGGGGCCGACGGTCGGCCCGCGCTCGTCGGGCCGGAGACGGTGCTCGCGGCGCTGGGGATCCGGTCGGTGTGGCATACCCGGGTCGACAGCATGATCGGGCTGGTGTCGCTGGAACACCGGGACATCGCCACAGTCCTCGCCCCTTTGCGCCCCCTTGCCAGAGGCCGGGCCGCGTCGTCCCCTGCGGTCCCGGGGCTCGCCCAGGTGGACACCGGCCATGCACTGGCCAGAATCGCCATGGACACACTGTCGAAGGGCGCGGTCGAGCTGGTATCGCTCGAGGACCGCTACCCCGAGGCCCTGCTGGTGAATTCCCCGGACCTCACCGGGCTGCTGATCGCCCGTACCCTTGGCCCGGTGCTGGCTCTGCCGCTCAGAGACCGCGAGGTGCTGCTGCAAACCCTCACGGCCTGGCTTGCTGAAAACTGCTCGGCGGCCAACGCGTCGATCCGACTGCACTGCCACCGCAACACGGTGCTGAACCGATTGCAGCGCATCTCCGGTTTGATCGGCCGCCCACTGGATGGGCAGCGCGCCTACCTCGAACTTTCCCTCGCCCTCTCGGCGCTCGAACTCACGGGCCGGACGGACTGACGCACCATCCGGAGAGATCAGGTACGCCCGATACGCGGCCTTGATCGAGCAGTTCGGGAGCACTCACCTGGACCGGCCGATGCACGCTGCGATTGCGGGCCCGTGTCCGCAGGGGCGTAGGTGGAGTTCATCAGATTGGGCGCAGCGCCCATTTTCGGGGCCCGATTGCTGGGCTTCGTGGGCATTGTATGTGCATTCCTGGCCGACAAGACTCGATCGAAACGACCTATGCCACAACCTCGGTGTAGTCGGATTCGTCGAGATTGAGGAGCACCACGAGTGCCGGAGTTCGATCTGCTGGTGATCGGAGGCGGTCCCGGCGGCTACGTGGCCGCCATCCGTGCGGCCCAGCGTGGCCTGTCGGTGGGGCTGGTGGAGAAGGAACGACCAGGGGGAGTGTGCCTGAACTGGGGCTGCATCCCGACGAAGGCGATGCTGCGGTCGGCCGAGGTCCTCCAAACAGTCAGGGACGCAGCGGATTACGGTGTGTACGCCGACAACGTGCGTTTCGACTTTCCCGCGGTGCGCCAGCGTAAGGACGGCATAGTCAAGGAGCTCACCGACGGTGTCGCCGGGCTGCTCGCGGCCAACGGTGTCACCGTCATCGAGGGGCACGCCCGCTTCACCGGGCCGACCACGGTCGACGTGCACGAGGTGGGTCCGTCACCTGTCGGTCCCGACGGCCCGCGCTATGCCGCCGCGCCAACGGCGCCGATCCGCCAGATCACCGCGCGCGACATCATCGTCGCGACCGGATCGGTGCCCGCGCGGCTGCCCGTGCCCGGCGCCGACCTGCCAGGGGTGATCACCTCCGACGGTGCGTTCGGCCTGACGGAGGTCCCTGACCGGCTCGTCATTGTCGGCGGCAGCGCCGTCGGCGCCGAATGGGCAAGCCTGTTCGCCACATTCGGCAGCGACGTCACCATCGTGGAGATGCAGGACCGCCTGGTTCCCGCCGAGGACCGTGACATCGGCGCTGCACTCGGTCGGTCCTTCATCGAACACGGCATCACCGTGCTGACCGAAAGTACGGTCGCCTCGATCGCGCAGGGCGATGCACTGCGGGTCACCGTGGAGGGCAAGCACGCACGTGAACTCGACGCCGATGTTGTGCTCGTCGGCGTCGGCCGCCGCCCCAACACCGCCGATCTCGGGCTCGATCGTGCCGGAATCGCCACCGACGATCGGGGATTCATCCCGGTCGATGATCGGCTGCGCACCGGCGTCGACCACCTCTACGCGATCGGCGATGTCACCGGCCGCGCATTGCTCGCGCACGTCGCCTCCCATCAGGGTCTCACCGCGGCCGATGTCATCGCCGGAGTAGACAGTCACATCGACTACACCGCCATTCCCGCCGCGACGTTCACCCACCCCGAGATCGCGAGCGTCGGCCTGACCGAAGCCGCGGCCCGCGCGGCAGGGCACGAGATCGTCACCGCCCGTTTCCCGTTCGCGGCGCTCGGTCGCGCCAGGACCTTCGGCGACACCGCGGGGTTCGTGAAAATCATTGCCGGGCAGCAGCATCAGGAGATTCTCGGCGTGCACATCATCGGACCGTCGGCCAGCGATCTGATCACCGAGGGAGCTCTCGCGATCAGCATGGAAGCGACGCTCGACGAACTCGCCGACACCATCCACGCCCACCCCACCCTCGGCGAGATCGGGATGGAGGCCGCGCTGACCGCGCTCGGCCTGCCCGTGCACATCGCGCCGCGGCAGCGCTGAGGAGGACTACCGTGACCGAAACAATCGACCGCGCCCCCGACGTATTCGCCGTCGAGGACCCCGACACCCTGCGCGGCTACCTGCGCGACATGATGTTCGTCCGGCGCTTCGAAGAGCGTGCGGCGCAAGGCTACTCGCAGGCCAAGGTCGGTGGCTACTGCCATCTCAATCTCGGTGAGGAGGCCACCGTAGTCGGCCTGGGCGCCGCGATGCGGCCCACCGATTACCTGTTCACCAACTATCGCGAACACGGCTACGCCATCGCAAAAGGCATCGAGCCCGGCCGCGTGATGGCCGAGCTGTACGGGCGCACCACCGGCACCTCCAAGGGGTGGGGCGGTTCGATGCACATGTTCGACACCGCTTCCCGCCTGCTCGGCGGCTACGGCATCGTCGGCGGTCAGCTTCCGCTGGCAGTCGGCGCTGCCCTTGCCATCGACTACCGCGGTGACGACGACGTGGTGGTGTGCCAAATGGGTGAGGGCACCACGAATATCGGTGCTTTCCACGAGTCGCTGAACATCGCGGCACTGTGGAATCTGCCCGTTGTATTCGTCATCATCAACAATCAGCTCGGCATGGGTACCACGGTCGAGAAGTCCTCCGCCGAACCCGACCTGTACAAGCGTGCGGCCTCCTACCGGATGCGCGGTGAGCAGGTCGACGGCACCGACGTACTCGCGGTGCGCGACATGGCCGGTGACCTGATCGAAACGGCTCGTCGCGAAGGGAAACCGGCCCTGCTCGAGACGGTGAGCTTCCGGCTCAAGGGGCACTCGGTGGTCGATCCGGCCAAGTACCGGAGCGGCGAGGACACCGCCGCCGCCCGCGAATCCGATCCGATCGTGCGGTTTCGCGGCGACTTGATCACCGCGGGCGTCTTGGACGAATCCGGTGTCGAGGCGATCGCGCGGTCCATCGAAGCGGAGGTGGACGCGGCGGTGGCCTTCGCCGACGCGAGTCCACACCCGGACCCGGAAACCCTGTTCGACTACACCTACGCCACTCCGGTGGCGGGAGCGTCGCGCAGGCTGCCCGCCGATCCGCTCTTCTGACCGCACGCTCTCTTCTCCGAACGCAAAGGACCACCGTGCCTGTCATTACCTATCGCGAAGCGCTGCGCGAAACCCTGCGCCAGGAAATGCGCCGCGACGAGGACGTCTTCCTGATCGGCGAGGAGATCGGCGTCTTCGAGGGGTCCTACAAGATCACCGCGGGCCTGCTCGCCGAATTCGGTGAGAAGCGGGTGCGCGACACGCCGATCGCCGAAGAGGGTTTCGTCGGTGCCGCCGTCGGTGCCGCGATGCTCGGGCTGCGTCCGGTCGTGGAGATCATGACGATCAACTTCTCGTTGCTCGCGTTGGACCAGATCGTCAATCACGCCGCCAAGATCTACGGCATGTTCGGCGGGCAGACCAGCGTGCCGATGGTCATCCGCACCCCGGGCGGCGGCGGCCAGCAACTCGGTGCGACACACTCGCAGAACATCGAGCTGTACTACGCGTTCGTACCCGGCCTCAAAGTCGTCGCGCCGAGTACACCGGCCGATGCGCGCGCTCTGTTGCGTGCGGCGATCGAGGACGACGATCCGGTGCTCTTCCTGGAGAACCTCGCCCTCTACAACACCAAAGGCGAAGTGCCGGACGACCTGCCACCCGCCGAGATCGGCAAGGCGGCGGTCACCCGCGAAGGCGCCGACATCACGCTCATCGGTTACTCGCGGATGGCGACGATCGCCACCCAGGTCGCCGAGCGGCTGGCCGCCGAAGACGGCATCTCCGCCGAAGTCGTCGACCTGCGCAGCCTGCGTCCGCTGGACAGGGACACCATCGTGGCCTCGGTGCGCAAGACCGGCTGTGCGGTTGTGGCAGAGGATGATTGGCTGACCTACGGGATCGGCGCCGAAGTCGCGGCGACCATCTCCGACGGCGCCTTCGACTACCTCGACGCGCCCGTGCGCCGGGTGGCGGCGGCGGAAGTGCCACTGCCGTATGCCAAATCGCTCGAACAGGCCGCGCTGCCCTCGGCCGAATCCCTGCACACGGCCGCGCTGGAAACGCTCGCCGCCGTCGGCCGTCGCCGCTGAGAACCGAGGACCACACACCATGCCAGAAATCACCATGCCCCGGCTCTCCGACACGATGGAGGAGGGTGTTGTCGTCGCGTGGCTCAAACAGGTCGGCGACAAGGTCGCTCGCGGTGACGTTCTCGCCGAGATCGAGACCGACAAGGCCCTGATGGAGCTCGAAGCCTACGACGATGGCGTGCTCGAACAGATCCTGGCCGAACCAGGGACGCGCGTATCGATCGGCAACCCGATCGCATTGATCGGTGACGGCAGCGGGTCGTCCACGAAATCCGTTCCGCCGGTGACCGCGCCGTCGCCGGAGCGTGAGACCGGTGTTGCCGCGGTAGTGGTCGAGTCCGAAGGTGGGCCTACACATGGTATTTCGCCGACAGTCGCGACCAAGGGCGACAGGCCGAAGTCGTCTCCGCTGGCCCGCAAGGTGGCACGCGAATTGGGTGTCGACCTCGCCGCCGTGACCGGGACGGGCCCCGCGGGTCGGATCACCAAGCAGGATGTGGAATCCGCCTCGCGCCGACTCGAAACCGCACACGCCGAGACGGCAGTTGCCCCAGTCCAGGCCGAAGCAGTTGCCGTACCACGTAATCCAGCAGTGACCGGTTACGACGATTACGACGAGGTGCCGCTGACCACCGTCCAGCAGGTCTCGGCCAAACGGCTCACCGAGAGCAAACAACAGGCCCCGCACATCTATTTGACGAGCGCGATCGACGTCACCGAGCTGCTGGCCTTCCGCGCCGACATCAACGAGACACTGCGGATCGCGGGTGCAGGCAAAGTCAGCGTCAACGACCTGATCGTCAAGGCGGTGGCCGCCACCCTGCGTGCCGACCTTGCGGTGAACGTCTGCTATGCGGGCGACAAACTGTTGCGGCACCGGGGGATTCACCTCGGAGTAGCGGTCGCAATCCCGGCCGGGCTGGTCGTGCCGGTGATTCGTGACGCCGACCGTAAGAGCGTCTCCGAGATCGCCGTCGAGAGCAGGGACAAGGCCGAAAGGGCCCGCGCCCGCAAACTGCGCGCGGACGAAATGAGCGGCGGCACCTTCACCATCTCCAACCTCGGCATGTTCGGCATCGAGCAGTTCACCGCCGTGATCAACCCACCCCAGGCCGCCATCCTCGCCGTCGGCGCCGCCGCCGACGAGGTGCGACTGATCGATGGTCAGGTCGTCAATCGCAAGATTCTGCGGGTAACCCTGTCTGCCGACCATCGTGCGGTCGACGGTGCCACTGCCGCCACATTCCTTCAGCAACTGAGGGGACTGCTCGAACATCCGCTCCGCATCGTTACCTGATCGGGAATGAATACGGGTACGCACCGCCCGGTCCCTGCATAGGCTCACTGAGCTTTGTTGTTCAACGCCTGGAGTCTCACCGATGCCGATATCCCCGTCCTCAGCGCACACTCGAACCGGTCGAGCACAGCAAGGTTCGCCGATCGACACCGATGGTCCACGCGCATCGCTGTATTCACCGGATTTCGCGGCCGACCCGCACGGCGCCTATCGTGAAATGCGTAAGCGGTACGGGTCTTTGGTGCCGGTGGATTTGGCTCCCGGCGTGCCGGCCACCTTGGTGATCGGATATTACACCGCGGTGCGGATCTTCAACGACCAGGAACACTTCCCGGCCGATCCGCGCATCTGGCAACAGGACATTCCCGCCGAATGTCCGGTGCTGCCGATGATGCAGTGGCGGCCGAATGCGTTGCGCAACGCGGGCAATGAGCACATCCGCTATCGGCAGACCAATACCGCGGGCCTCGACAGGGTCGACCAGTACCGGCTGCACGACACTGTTGCCGAGGTCGCGACCCCGTTGATCAACGCGTTCTGCGAGGCAGGGGCGGCGGATCTGGTGCGCGAGTACGCGTTTCCGCTCGCCTTCGCCGTACTGAACGCCATGCTCGGTTGTCCGGCCGATATCGCGCAGCAGGCCGCGACAGGTATGGCTGCGATCTTCGAGGGCATCGACGCGGATCGCGGCAACAAGATGCTCACCGGCGCGCTACTGGAGCTGACCCAGCTCAAGCGGGCCGAACCCGGCGACGACATCACCACGCGGATGGTCCAGCACCCGGCCGGGCTCAGCGATACCGAAATGGTGCACCAGTTGGCCACCCTGTACGGCGCGGGCATCGAACCGCAGCAGAATCTGATCCTCAACACCCTGCTCCTGATCCTCACCGACGAGCGGTTCGCCGACGACGTGCTCGGCGGTAGCCTCTCGACCCGCGACGCCCTCGACGAAGTGTTGTTCACCAACCCGCCGATGGCGAACTTCTGCATCAGCTTTCCCCGGCAGCCGATCCTGATCGACGACCTCTGGCTACCCGCCCATCAGCCGGTCCTCATCAGCATGGCCGCCTGCAACACCGATCCCGAGATCAGCGTCGACCAGCACTCCGGCAATCGCTCACACCTGTCCTGGGGTGCCGGGCCGCACTCCTGTCCTGCCAGTTCGATGGCCTATCTCATCGCGCAGGATGCCATCGACCAACTACTCGACGCGCTACCCGAGATCACGCTGGCGGTGTCACCTTCCGAGCTGACCTGGCGGCCCGGTCCCTTCCATCGCGCGCTGACACACCTGCCTGTCGTGTTCCCGAAATCGCCACCACTACCCGAGACGTAGGCGCGAGTAGCGCGCCTACGTTCGGTTCGTGTACCGCTTCCCACGGGCGCAACCGACTTCGCGCGGCCGAACAGTCTGTGCCGTCGGCAACGACTGTGACACAACAGAATACGATCTTTGTGCTAGTTGAGTAGGCGGCCGACTCCGGCCATCGAGGTGTCCCAGCCGTTCAGCGCCGAATTGTGGATTCCGGGCGGTGCCAGCGAGTTCCACGGTGTTCTCGCGGAACCGGCCGCCCATTGGTCGGTGTCGGCCGCTCTCACGATCACCCGCCGGGCGTCGCGAAGTCGCTCGCCGTCGGCAGGGTCGGCCAAGACGCCGTCGATCGACGACAGGGTGCGCTTCGCGTGCTCGTTTCCGATCCACTGCATCATGCGCCCGGCGTCGGCCTGGTCGATATTCGACAGCATGCCGTTGGCCGCGGTGAGATCGCCGTTCGCCAGTTGCTGTAGCTGCCTGATCTTCGCCTGCGTGGGGTTGTCCATGTAGTTGGTGACGAATCTTTGTTGCGGACCCCCGCGGGCCCCGCCGTCAAGGGTGACGCCACCGGGATTGGCGCGCCGATATCGGAAGGCCGCCGCCTGCAAGGTCGCCAAATCCGCGGCGACCTCCTCGGGGTCACCCGCTCCTCGTACGACGCGAAGTGAGGAGTCCTGGGCGCGTTGCACGGCGGCGACCACATGGCCGAGATGTTTGTCGGCCAAGGTCCAGTCGTCGGTGTTCGCGTCGACGATTCCCCAGGAACGGACTGCGTTGAACATGACTCTCTCGTTCGTGAATCCGGCGGCGGTGAGAGCACCCCACGCATCGGACGCTTTGCCGCCGACGTCTTCGATCCCCTGTAGCGCCGCGGCCGCGCCGCGCACGGAGTTGATGCCGCCGGCCGACTCGGCGGCCTTGCGGGCGGCGTTCCCGAACACCATCCTGTGCATATACGACTGGGCGTAATGCCCGTCTTCCCCACCGAAACCCGGTCGCCCCCACAGTCCCCATTGGGCCAACTGGGAGCTGCGCTCGGTTCTGGCGAATGGCCGCAACGGTGATCGTGTTCCCCCGAGCAGCCACTCGGTTCCCGGCGAATTGCTGACGGTGCTGACCGCAGCGAGCCCGGCCAGCATCTTCCCCGAGAGCGAATGTCCCGCCCCGTTGGTGCCCATCCCCAGCGCGGTCGCACCGCCGGTGCTCGAACCCCGGCCACCGCCACTGCCCTGGATGGTCAGGGCGAACCGATTCGCGAGCCATTCATTGCTTCGATCCAGACCGTGACCCAGTCGCTTGAGCTGGAGAATCGCGACGATCTGCACAATGCCGCCGATAATGAATACCGCCGTGACCTGATCTCCGGCCAGCCGGAACAGATCTCCCAGGAATAGAACGTAGATACCGAGAAAGATGGTGAATGCTGTCATCCGCGCGGCCGCGATCACGCTGTCCACCATATTGCGGACCAAAAATGTCTGCGTCGGCCCGTAAATGAATCCACCCGCCGCGAATCCGAATATCGACATCAACCCGTGGTAGATCGTGTCCAGCGCCGCTTTGATGATCTTGATCGCCAGCACTGCCGCGAAAAGCAGTAACACTGTTCCCGATATCAGTAACAACAGGCCGGTTCCGAACTGCTCATAGCTCGGATTGTCGATGGAATCTTTGGCGACACTGTCCCCGCAATTATGGATCCCGCTCTTGACGCTATCCTCACTGTTGGTATTCACGCCCGCCGACCAGGCGGCCCGGCATGCGGGCTTATCGTCGATCACATGGCCGAAATTCCACACTTGCAGCGGGCGGCGAGCGAAATTCTCGGTCAGCGTATTCTGCATGGTCGCCACCATCCGGGACGGATCCGGACTGTTGGTTCCGTTCAACCCGGCTGCCACCGAGATGCCGAGATCACGTCCCTCTACCAGCAACCCGTGCGATGACAACACGTCCGCAAGCGGCTCGGCCAAGAACACCGGTCCCACGATCGCCACGGCCAGCATCGTCACCACCTGGGTGGTCGCCTTGGCGTAGAAGCCGCGGGTGATGAACCATGCCACGAAGAAGGCGCCGATCGCCGCGGCGGTCAGCAACATCATCGGCGTCGCGATCTGCCCCGTCAGGCTGTTGGCCACCCCCTCCAGCGCGGACCCGAACATATCCAGCCAGCGAAAGCTCAGTGCGTACCCGATCAGCCAAATCGCGGTGGTCACGATGATTTTCCAGCCCGCGAACTCCAGGCCCAACATGGAGGAAATCACGGTGTTTCCTGGATTCAGGATACCGCCACGATTGGTGGCGAAAAGGTAGCTCGAGAGTTGAACACCCGATGAATCCGTGATATTCATCCAAGCGAGCGCGCTACTCGACGACGATCCGGCAGTCCTGCCGCCTGATTCGGCGGTCGCCGCGCCACCGAGCATGCCGGGGAAGATAAACAGTGCGAAAAGCCCGAGAAGAATGTATGCCGACCAGCGCCGCAGTCGCGTTTTTTCCATCCACTCGCGCGACTCGCGCCACTTGCGCGTAACCGCGTACGTCTCCCATCGGACCGGATGCCAGCGTTCCATTTTCCAGTTGTTCACGCCACGACCTGATTCGTTTTCTCCCGCCCCCCATGGAGGCAAGAATGGACGAGATGAGCATCGGAAAGGATTTACCCCAGGGCTGATCCACAGTCCCCGGAAACAACTTCCTTACGCTAACGTGATCACGTTAAATTTCTCCGACCGGACAGTGAACAACGCGCCACCGGTGGCTGAAAACAGCGACAGCCGTGAGGGTTTCGGCCTCCGACGGAACGCTCGGAGGCCGTGTGGAGGATCAGACTGTGAGGTGGGTTACCCCCAGGCGCGTCGGGTACCCGGCATGCCCGTGTTGCCGTGCGTGTCCGGGACAACACCGAGCATTTGATGGAGCCCGAGACCGCCGTCCTCGAAGCCCAATGCCGAGGCTGCCATGTAGAGCCGCCACACGCGTGCGCGTCCCTCACTGGCGAGCGAGACCGCTTGATCCCAAGCATCTTCCAGGTTGGCGACCCACTGGCGCAGGGTCAGCGCGTAGTGCTCGCGCAGCGACTCGACATCGCGTACCTCGAATCCCGCGCGCTCCATGGCGAGCGCGACCTCCCCGACGTCGAGAAGTTCGCCGTCGGGAAAGACGTAGCGGCCGACGAAGGAGCGGCCACTGATGGTGGACCCGCCCGCGGAGGAGATCGCGTGGTTGAGTAGGCGCCCTTCGGGACGAAGTAGAGCGCGCAGGGTTTCGAAGTACTCCGCGGCGCGCTTGGCTCCGACGTGCTCGAACATCCCGATGGAGGAGATGGCGTCGAACTGCTCGCCGCGCAGTTCGCGATAGTCGGAGAGCCTGATGTCGATGCTCGCCGAAAGCCCCGCGTCGGCGACGCGCTTACGAGCGAGATCGGCCTGAGCTCTGCTGATCGTGACACCGACGACCTGCGCGCCATAGGTCGATGCCGCGTGCATCGCCATGGAACCCCAGCCGCACCCGACGTCGAGCAAACGCATCCCACGCTGCTCGGGGAGACCCAGCTTGCGGCAGATCAAATCGTGTTTGGCGCGCTGCGCATCTTCCAGGGAGACAGTGGCATTCGCGCCGCCGTGACCGTCGTCGTCGGCGGTGACGAACCGTGCGCACGAGTAGGTCATGCTCGGCCCGAGCACCAGCCGGTAGAAGTCGTTGCCGACGTCGTAGTGATGGCTGATCGCCGCCGCGTCACGTCCCTTGGTGTGCAGTCGACCGCGCGGCGGCCGCGCCTCCTCGGGCGGTGGTTCCGGCGGCCGCCCGAGCGCCCCGAGCTGCCGCGCCGCCCCGAACGCCTTCCACGCGGCATCGACGCCGAGCCGAGCGTCGCGCGGTGCCGTCGACTGCAAGGATCGAAGCATCTTGAAGATATCGCCGTCGAGATCGACGTTGCCGGAGACGAACGCACGCCCGAGCCCGAGCTCGCCGGGCGCCCACACCAGGTGGCTCAGCGCGTCTTTGGACCGCACTCGCATGGTGCCAGGAGACCCACCCTCGGGCTGGATCGTGCTTCCGTCCCAAAACTCGAACCCCACCGCCGGCTGCGATCCCAGAGCGGCTCGCATCAAAGGCCGAAACGTGTCAGCGACTGTTGGCTTGTGCCCCATGCGAACCACTATGGCCCGTCTCACCCCGTATGAACCACAACGACGCGGTATAAGTGTGGCACCGGGGTCATTTCAAGCACCCACTCAGCGGTGAGCGGCAGACGACTATGGCCGATTCTCGATGTCTGCCGAAGTCATGTGCCACTCGTCGAGTAGTCGAGGCGCGCCGTTCGGGGAGTCCGCTGGTATGCGGGATCGAGTGCGCGGATCGCGGGCACGGTGTGTGGTGGCGCTAGGATCGCCGGGGTGAGCCGATTCGCCTGGGACCACAACGCGTACTACCACCGGCTTTTGTTGCGCCAGCTTCCGTCGCAGTGTGGGGACGTGCTGGATGTTGGTTGTGGCGCAGGTGCTTTCGCGGGTGAACTCGCCGCCCTGGTGCGTCATGTCGATGCGATCGACCGTGCGCCGGAGATGATCGCAGTGGCAGAACGCACTGTCCCCGAGAATGTTTCGTGCATACACGCCGATTTTCTGCGCGAAGACGTCGTTCCCGAAGGCCGCTACGACGCGGTCTTCTCGATCGCCGCGCTGCACCACATGTCGCTCGCGCAGGCGCTACCCCGGATGGCGGCCGCGCTTCGCCCCGGCGGTGTGCTTGCCGCGATCGCGCTGCCCAAATCCGACCTGCCCCGCGAACTCCCGGTCGAACTCGCCGCAGCGGCGGTGCATCGCGTGCTCGCCGGAGCATTCGCCGTGGCCAGGGCTACGAGTGGGCGCGACTGGTACGCAATGGAACCGACGCATGACGCGATGCCTGTCGTGCAGGACCCACCCCTCACCACGCGCCGAGTGCGCGCCGAGGCGACGACGGTCCTTCCTGGCGCGGAGGTCCGGCGTCTGTTCTTCTGGCGATACCTGCTGGTCTGGCACAAGCCCGGCTGAAGCAAGAGGGCGGCGAATCGACCCGGACGCGGCCATCCGACTCAGCGGCGCAACTGCCTCCAGGCGAGTCGTCCCGAGGTCGGGGCCTGAAGCACTACCCGGCCGAGGGTGATCGCCCATAATGCGATTCCGGCACCGCCCATGACTATGACATCGAACCACTGCTACGCCGGATCTATCGGGGCTGCCTGGACGCCATAGCTGACGTTGGACACTGTGTGCGCCACGATCACGATCATGGTGATGTCGTGGGGCGAGTTGTAGAGCCAGGCAAGCAGGATGGAGTAGCCGGTCGCGGAGACGATGTACATCGTGTAGTTCGAGTCATATTGGGCAACAACAGATTCCGCCACAGTGTTAAAGTCAAAGCGGCCACACTAGACCGAGCACCCAGTTCTTCGTCGAGGCGCGCACAAAACCAGCCCGACCTCATCTGGGCGGCGTACTTCCGCTGACCGGACACGATTGAGCCGACTAGCTCGGCCGAATCGGCGGCAGGCCTGATCGCTCTCTGGCCCCATGCCCCGCTCCCTCGTAGCCCCGCAAGCGGTGCCCGCCGAATTGCGTCCCTACCTGGAAGACCTCGTCCAACATGCTCGCACCATCTGCGGGCCGAATCTGCTCAGCATCTTCGCGGTTGGGTCGATCGCGCTAGCAGATTACCGCCACGGGCGCAGCGACATCGATGTGACAGTGGTTGTCGAGCCGTCGCTACCCGGACATTCTGTGCGCGAACTGGCCGAAGCGCTCACCCACCGCGCCCTGCCTCGTCCTGCCGATGGGCTCGAACTGGTGGTTTACGACTCGTCTTTTGCGCATCAGCCCTCTGATGAGGCCGGGTACTTGCTGGATCTCAATACCGGTCCACTGCTGTCGAACCGACGCCGTACTTTCGGTCGTTAACGCTTCTCCTGCGTGAAGGCAGGAGATTCACAGCTCAGACCGCAACCGAACCACCCACCCGAAGGAGGTGACCCGCTTGTCTCACATCCTCAACACTGCTGTGGCCGCGTTCTGCCACAACCAGAACCACCCTGGCAGCGTTCCGATCCCGACAAGCGGTGTAACCACATTCGGGGCATCGGAAAGTTCTCTCGCACAGTTCCAGTCGCTTGGCTCTCGCAAAACAGTCACTGCACGTCATCGACGTAAAGGCGGGCTGAACCAACACCACCCTCCGGCCAGCCCGCACACCACGCTCGACCAACGCCCGCTTCGCCGCACCGATCGCCGCGTCCGCCGCTTTGCGGGCCATCGTGGACTTCGCCAGGAACTTCGGCCGGAAATCCTCCACCGCGATCAGGTCATGAGCGGCGACAACACGTTTCGCCCACACCCGCGAATCATGCCGGGTTTGCCGCGCCGCCTTCTTGTGGAGCTTCGCTGTCTCCCGGGCGGCCCGCTGGAAACCGCCGGACTGCGGGCCATGCTTACCGCTGTGCCGACGGGCCATCTGGCGTTGCGCTTTGGCCAGTGCCGCCGCGCACCGTTTCCGGTGCCCCAGAAACGGCAGATCGAACCGAATGTCGGTGGTCGTGGCGGTGGTACTCACACCCCAGTCGACACCGACACCACCCTCAGCGTCCGATACAGTTCCGACCTCACGCCGCACCACGAATGAGGCATACCAATGCCCCAAACTGTCGCGGGTGATACGGACCGACGTCGGCTCGGACGGCAGTTCCCGCGACCACACGACTGGGATACTCACCCCTTTCGGGAGGAGTAGCTTACCGTCGCGGATGCTGAACCCGCGCACGGTGTATTCCAGTGACGGCAACGCCTTCTTCCGCGCTTTGAACGTCGGCCGACCACGTCCTTTGACCTTGAACGAATGATCGAGCGCTTGTGCATAGGTGCGCAGGGTCTGCTGTTGGGCGACCTGCGACCCGTCACGTAACCACGTGGTCCGGCGCCGCGCTTCGGTAAGCGACTTTCCGAGCTTGCCGAAGGTTGGACGCGCACCCGACTTCTGTTGGTGCACAGCCTCATTCCATAGAAACCGGCACCGATGCCACTCCGCGACAAGGGCCCGCTCCGCCTGCGCACCAGGGCGCAGGCGGTAGTTGTGCCGCACCACCTCGGTCATACCCGACAACCTAACCGACACCACCGACACCTTCCTGCGACCCGACCTCCGGAGGGAGGATGGCGCTTGCTCTCCCTCGTTAGCGGCTGTCGCCGACAGTATCGTCGGTGCGGAACGTGTCGCAATCAACGCGACGGCATCGATCGAGACTGTCATCGGCGTGGTTTGTTGCCTGATGGCCGGTGTCGCGGTCGTCCCGGCTCAGCATGTAGTTACCTGGGCGGGCATCCCACGCGTAACTCCACCTGTACCAGGCGAATTCGGAGAGCGCTTGGCCCAATCGGGCGCCCCGCCAAACGCCATCGATGCCGACTTCCACTCCTGCCACGGGGGGCGGTGCCGCACCATGTGCGGCCACGAATCGCGACGGTGCCTGCTTCGACCGTCCGCCGCCGGGTCTGGAAATCGGGTATGCCGGGCGGAACCATCAACGCGCGCACTCTGATTCGTGAAACCGGTAGTCCGGGAATCGGACGCCCTGTGCGTGCGGTACGAGCTCGGTCATGGGCTCGGGCTGATGTTCTGGTTGAAGTGGAACAGATTGTCCGGGTCATAGGCTCGTTTGACGTCGGCCAGCCGTTGGAAATTCCTGCCGTAGTTGTCGTGCACCTTGGATCGGTCGTCGTCGTCCATGAAGTTGATATATCCGCCCGGTTCGGAATACGGCGCTGTCGCGTTGTAGTAGTCGCGTACCCACTGAATGCGCTCCGCGTCGACGGCCGGATCCTGCCATGCGGCCAGGATCACCGTCGCGAACGTCGCGTTGCGATAGGCGAATGCGGTGTCCTCGGCGGCGATTCGGTGGCAGGCCCCGTTGATCGGATACATGTGCATTGTCGCGCTGACCTCCGGCACTTTCGGGCCGTAGATCAGGTGCTGTTCGATGGCGGCATCGGTCAATTCGGTGACGAAGCTGCCCTTCCAATAGCTGCGGATGCCCTTGGGGAATATCGCGTCGAACGCGGTGTTCAGTGCTGGATAGGGCATCGGCCCGACCATTTCGGCGACCCTGGGGGCGAGGTCGCGGAATGGCGCCATCGCTTCTTCGCCCTTGTCGAGCGGTCCGGCCCAATGCGCGATCGCGGTGCAGAAGGTGTCGCCGTGCCGGTCGGCGGGGATGAACTCCAGTGGTGGAGCGATCTGGAACGTGGGGAACGCGCCGTATTCCTCGGGCGCGACGGGGATGAAATCACGGAAGAATCGCAGCACCGTACCGGCGTGCTCGAGTTCGTAGAAGAACAGACCGACGTACACCTGATCGAGGGGGTGCAATCGGAACTCGAACGAGGTGACAGCGCCGAAGTTGCCACCGCCACCGCGCAGCGCCCAGAAGAGATCCTCGTTCTCCGTCGGGCTGGCGGTCTCGACGTGCCCTGCCGCGGTTACCACGTCGGCCGACAGGAGATTGTCGATCGTCAATCCATATGCGCGGGAAAGATATCCGATGCCGCCGCCGAGCGTGAGTCCCGCGACGCCGGTGGTCGAGACGATCCCGCCGGTGGTCGCCAGCCCGTAGGCGTGTGTCGCGTAATTGAAGTCTCCCCAGGTGGCCCCGGCCCCGGCCCGCGCGGTGCGATACTTCGGATCGACGTGCACCGAGCGCATCAGCGACAAGTCGATGACGACTCCGCCGTCGTTGGTGCCGAATCCTGGTGCGCTGTGCCCGCCACCCTTGATCGAGAGGTCGTGGCCACCGTCGCGAGCGAAATTCACCGCGGCGATGACGTCGGCGACCTGCTCGGCCTGGACGATGACCAGCGGATGACGATCGAACATGCCATTGTGGACCGTGCGTGCTTCGTCGTATCCGGCGTCGTCCGAGGTAATGACAGGCGCACGCACCTGTTCGCGTAATTCTTGCAAAGTCGTGCTCATCGGTCCTCCTGCCACCGTGTGGCCGAAGCCTGCGGAAGTTTGGACGAATGCTGCCCGGCGATTCGGCCGATATCGCTTGTCGCGATTCGGAATTCGGTGGAAGGCAGACGCGCTGCCCGGCTTTCCGGAATTCGCCGCTGGTTGCCTGTCGAATAAGAATCTCGCCGATCTCCCGACCCGCGGTCACCTCCATCAAGATCGATGGAGGTAGCTAAAAGTATAGGACGCCGCGGTAGCGGCGAGAAGTGCTGGAAACGGCGTTGCCGTCGGACTGCGCCGAGCTCTGCCACCGGTTCCACCGTTCGCTGCCGTGAGCGGATCTGCTCACGGCAGCGAGGCGCGATTTTCGGGCCGCCGCTGAGGCACGGTGGACCCATGGCCCACGATGACAGCACTCGGATGTTCAGCTGGCGTGCTCGCGAGCAACTGCTCAGCCGCCGCATATTGGTACTCGACGGTCCGCTCGACGACGACAACGGGACGCTGCTGATGACGCAGCTGCTCACTCTCGCCGCCGAGGACCCGGAAGCAGGCATTTCCCTCTGGATCCATTCCCCCGGCGGGTCGGTCCCCGCGATGCTCGCCATTCGCGACGTCATGCGGTTGGTGCCGTGTGAAGTGTCGACCCTGGCACTCGGATTGGCCTGTAGCGCGGGACAATTCCTGCTGTCCTCGGGCAGCAAGGGGCGGCGGTTCGCGCTGCCGCGCGCCAGGGTGCTCATGCATCAGGGCTCGGCAGGCATCGGTGGTAGTGCCGTCGACGTCGAGGTCCAGGCCGAAGACCTGCGGTACACGGTGGACACCGTGCTCGCCCTGATCGCCGAGGACACCGAGCAGCCGTTCGACCGAATCTACGAGGATTCGCTGCACGACCGCTGGTTCACCGCGACACAGGCCAAGGAATACGGCTTCATCGACCACATCGTCGACTCGTTCGGACAGATCGTTCCCCAACGCCAGCGGATCGGAATCTCGGCGTGAGCGTCGGGCCCGAAGGCAGCCCGCGTAGCGACGCGCGGCCCGCGAATGCCGAAATGGAGACAGCATGACCTACACGATTCCCAATGTCATCGCGCAGCATCCGCGCGGCGGTGAGCGCATCACCGACATCTATTCACATCTGCTCGCCGAGCGGATCGTCTACCTCGGCACACCGATCGACTCGGGAGTGGCGAATGCGCTGATCGCGCAGCTGCTGCACCTGGATTCCGAGGGCCCGGAGCAGGAGATCAACCTGTACGTCAACTGCGAGGGCGGCGATCTGTCCTCGATGCTCGCCGTGTACGACACCATGCAGCACATCAGTGCGCCGGTGCGGACCACGTGCGTCGGCCAGGCCATCGCGGTCGGCGCGGTGCTGCTCGCCGGCGGCGCGCCCGGCCGCCGCGCCATGCTGCCCCACGCCCGGGTGGTGTTGCATCAGCCCGCCTCTCGCGGGCAGGGCGCGATACCCGACCTGATTTTGCAGGCCGACGAACTGGTTCGGATGCGGGCGGAGATCGAATCGATCCTTTCCGAACACACCGGACAGTCGGTGGAGAGGCTGCGCCACGACACCGACCGAGATCGGGTCTTCACCGCGCAGGCGGCGCTCGACTACGGTCTCGTCGACCGACTACTGGAAGCGCGCACCTGACTCACTGCGTCGAATTGCCTTGTGCTGCTCGACACTTCGCGGCGAACTTCCCCGGCGAGATGGCGGCCGAGGTGTTCGCCGCGAAGCGTGATCTGCCAAGGAAGGGCTATGCCGCGAGCGCAAGCAGCGTCGGGGCAGTGCCCGCGCGGGGCAGGATGGCGACGTGGCGCTGCGCGCGCAGCTCGTCGGCCACCTGCTCGGTCAACCCACCGAGGCTGGTGCCGAGGGCTCCGGCCAATGCGGCGATCATCTCACTGGAGGGTTCCTTGCGGCCACGCTCCACCTCGGAAAGGTACTGCGGCGAGACGCCCGCACGACCTGCCGTTTCGGCAAGCGTCTCGTGCTGGTCGTGCCGAAGCGTGCGTAATCGCTGCCCGAGCACCTCGCGCCACAGCGGCTCGCCTTCGGGCTGCCGCCGGGGCGGTGCACTCCGCTCGTCGCGTCCACCGGGGATCGAGTGAAGTCTCGAATGCTCGGTCATATCAAGAGCGTAAGGCCACCTGCGTCCGGCCCGCCCGGTCATTACGCTGTGGGCGTAGAACTTCTATGTCAGGCGCTGCGCGACGGTGCCGAGACCGTCCGCGATGGCATCCTGTTGCTCGGATGTGAGCATGTCGATAAGGACGCGCCGAACCGTCGCGACATGGCCGGGCGCGATCTGCTCCAGTCGTCCCCGCCCGTGCTCGGTGAGGATGGCGATCACACCGCGGACGTCGGTCTCGCAGGGCTCGCGGCGAACGAGGTCGGACTTCTCGAGTTGCGTAACCTGGTAGCTCAGGCCGCTTTTGGAGGTGTACAGCGCATCGGCGAGCTCGGTCATCCGCAGGCGTCCCTCGGGTGCCGCGGCGAGGCGGACCAGGACCTCGTATTGGGTGTGCGATAGCCCTTCCTGTTTGAGCTGTTGCTCGATTTCGCGACCGACGAGCGCCCCGGCGGCCAGGAATCCCTGCCAGGTACGCATCTCTCGCTCGTTCAGCCATTTCGCATCAGCCACATCTACAGCCTACCCGTGTTGTTCAAATTTGAACAACACGCTATAGTCCGAGTTGAGTTCAAATTTGAACTACTCGGATGGAGAACGACATGACCGGATCTATGCCGGTGCTCTACGTATCGCACGGCGCTCCGCCGTTAGCCGATCACCCGCGATGGCCGGGCGAGCTCGCCTCGTGGTCGCGCGAGTTGCCCGCACCGACGGCGATTCTGATGATCTCCGCGCACTGGGAGGCCGCGCCCATCGCGCTCGGCGCTACTACCACCGTTCCACTGGTCTACGACTTCGGCGGTTTTCCCGAGCACTACTACCGGGTTCGATACGACGCACCCGGTGCGCCGGAGCTTGCGGCCAAGGTGCGTGCTCTGCTCGGCGGCACTGTGGTCGATGTCCCGTATCGCGGATTGGACCACGGCGCGTACGTCCCGCTGAAGGAGATGTACCCGGATGCCGATGTTCCGGTGCTACAGCTATCGATGCCGACGCTGGCACCGAAGAAGCTGATGGACGTCGGCCGCAAACTCGCCCCGCTGCGCGAGGAGGGCGTGCTGATCATCGGCAGCGGCTTCTTCACTCACAACCTGCGCGCGTTG
The DNA here is from genome assembly GCF_046764875.1 of Nocardia arseniciresistens. NCBI lineage: Bacteria > Bacillati > Actinomycetota > Actinomycetes > Mycobacteriales > Nocardiaceae > Nocardia > Nocardia arseniciresistens. The sequence continues at coordinate 319,961 of NZ_JBKORD010000006.1, read as the reverse complement.
ACCGCCGACGACGAGCACGTCTTCGGCTTCACCGCCGAGTTCGACGAATGGGGTCGTGAAACCTTGGCCGCCCACGATTGGGACGCCCTGCTCGACTTCGAAAACAAGGCTCCCGCAGCCCATCTCGCTCACCCGCGCACCGACCATTTCGCGCCCCTTTTCCTCGCTCTCGGCGCGGGTGAGGCCGATCTGTCATCCCAGCGCACCGTCATCGACGGCTACTGGCTCGGCATGTCCCGACGATCCATCCAGCTCGGCTGATCGACCTCGACCCACCACCGAAAGGCCCCAGGCATGACCGCCACCATCACTGCACCCCGCATCGACTCCGCCACGCCAACGCTGACCTACGACCTCGGTCTATTGGTCCTGCGCCTGGCCGTCGGTCTCACTATGGCCGCACACGGTGCTCAGAAGCTGTTCGGCTGGTTCGGCGGCGGCGGCCTCGATGGCACCGGCGCGTTCTTCACGGTGAGCGGCTACCCCGCGGGCAAGGGCATGGCCGTTGTCGCAGGGCTCAGCGAAACCCTCGGCGGTCTCGGGCTTGCTGTCGGCCTACTGACGCCGTTGGCCGCGGCGGCCCTTGTCGGCACTCTGCTCAACGCGATCGCCGTGAAATGGGGTGGTGGCTTCTTCGCGCCCAAGGGCATCGAATACGAGCTGATTCTCACTCTCGCGGCGACTTCACTCGCTCTCACAGGCCCCGGCCGCTTCGCCGTCGACCGGTTTGTCCCCGCCCTGCGTACGCATCGACTGAGTTACGGCGTAGCGTCCGTCGTGCTCGCGGTGGTGGTCGCCGGAGCCGTCCTGGTCGTTCGCACTACCTGATCAGCTTGCGCCGTCGGCATAGTCGGCGATCTCCTCCATCACCTTCTGGAATTCCGCTGATACGTACAGCTGGAATTCGTCGTCGGTGTGGTTGACGGCGGCGGTGAGTTCGATGATGCCGTCATAGAACCAGTAGACCGACGAGCTCACGGGGGAGGGGCGGTCGGCGTAAACGGTCGCCGCCATCCTCGCCAGCGTGCCCACGCTGATGAATGCGTCCGCGCCATCGAGCGGATGGATGTAGACCGTTCCCTCGCACGGCACCACGAACGCCGAACCCCATTGTCCGCCGACCGAATACTCACCCAGCCAGCGCACATGCGCGCTGGCGTAGTCGGAGGAGCCGTAGAGGCCGAGGATCCGCTCGAAGTCTTCGTCGTCTTCCTCGAAGATCTCGGCGACAGTGAGCAGTCCATCACCCCGCGTATTCGCCTCCGCGAGCGCGAACAGGTCCGGTTCCGGAATCCCCCAATGTGACAGGCGCTCCCGGCTGACCGTGATCATCGTATTGACCTGATCGATCACCACCCGCTGCGCGAGTCCGGGCGCAAGGGTTCGGCTCACGATCGGGAAGCCGTTGTCTTCCATGTCCTCCGGGTACATTCGCGTCCGCAGCAGCGGCCGGATCCGCTCGAAATCATCCATGTCCAGCGGTGCGCTCGCGCTGAGTTCCAGCTCCGCGAAAAACGTGCTCAGATGATCCGCCACCAGCGCGGGCCACTCGTCTCCCGGTTCCCCGGCCACCTTCCGGCGCAGATTGCTCAACGACAACACCCAGTCGGACACGCCATTTCCGGACAGCGTCACCTCGTCGCCCTCGATCGTGCAGGAGTACCCGTGGTGCTGCACGATCGGCACGACCAAGGTGACCAACAGATCGGCGGGCTGTTCGACCGGCCCGGCCTCGATGCGCGCCCACAGCCGCGTGAACTGGCTGCCATCGCGGATGCGCACCGCCTTGGTGACGTACTCCAGTGGGGCAAGCTGCGCCGACTCCCCGTCGAGCGCGACACACGGCATACCCGCGAGTTCCCCCTGCCCCCACACCCACTCGCCGCCGCCCGCCCGCAACAGTGTCTCGCCGAGATACCCGACGGCCGCCTTGACGACGGGCAACGCGCCTTGCTGCTCCATACTCGCCAGGTCCGCAAGCGCCGCAAGGACGAACTCTTCGAATGCCGCCAAGGATTCCAGTGAGTAGTCACCGGGAAATCCCGCCGAATAGGTGGCGAACACCTCCGCGACCGACGACTCCAATTGCCGCTGCCATGCCCCGACTCGCTCGTCATCGGTGTCGGTGTCGGTCGAATCGTCGATCCAGAAGTTCACATCATCGCTCCGGTAGGCAAGGCCACACGAGATCTCGTGAGCCGCACCGCTTTTTGTACAGCCTCGGCTCGAGGTGAGCAACTGTCGAGCTTGCCAAGGGCGGGTTGCCGCATGGCGACCGGTCGCAGCCGCCCGACGTCCGCGACTGCTCGATGACGCGGTTGCTCGATCGGGCGGCGGTCTCGACCGAGTTTCACGCGGCAGCAGCGGCCGGTGTCGATCCTGAAGTCAGTCGGCCGAGATCTCGCTGCGGTCACCGCTCCAGAGGGTGTGGAACTTGCCCTCGGCATCGATGCGTTCGTAGGTGTGTGCGCCGAAGAAGTCGCGCTGGCCCTGGGTGAGCGCCGCGGGCAGGCGCTCGGCGCGCAGCGCGTCGTAGTACGACAGTGACGAGGCGAACGCGGGTACCGGGATGCCGAGCAGGGTGGCGGTGGACACGACCCGGCGCCAGCTGTCGATGGCCGTTTCGATCGCCTCGCGGAAGTACGGTGCGAGGATCAGGCTCGGCAGGGCGGGGTTCTCGTCGTAGGCATCCTTGATCCGATTCAGGAATCGGGCCCGGATGATGCAGCCGCCGCGCCAGATCGTGGCCAGGTCGCCCGGGTGCAGATCCCAGTCGTATTCCACGCTGCCCGCGGCGATCTGATCGAAGCCCTGCGCGTAGGCGACCACCTTCGACGCGTAGAGGGCTTGGCGAATGTCTTCGGTGAATTGCGCGACGTCGGTGGGCTTTTCGGCCAGCTTGCCCGAGGCGAGGCCGACCGCGGCTTTACGCTGCGCGCGCGAACCCGACAATGCCCGCGCGAACACCGCTTCGGCGATACCGGTCACCGGAATGCCGAGGTCGAGCGCGGCCTTCACGGTCCAGCGCCCGGTGCCCTTCTGCTCGGCCGCGTCGACGATGACATCGACGAGCGGCTTGCCCGTCTTCGCGTCGACCTGGTTCAAGACCTCCGCGGTGATTTCGACGAGGTAGCTCTCCAAGTCGCCGGAGTTCCACTGCGTGAAAACATCGGCGATCTGCTTCGCGCCGAAGCCGAGGGCGTCGCGGAACAGGTTGTAGGCCTCGCCGATGAGCTGCATATCGGCGTACTCGATGCCGTTGTGGACCATCTTGACGAAGTGCCCTGAACCGTCGGGGCCGATGTGGGTGCAGCACGGCGTGCCGTCGACCTGCGCCGCAATCGATTCCAGCAGCGGGCCGAGTGAGTCGTAGGACTCCTTCGGGCCGCCCGGCATGATCGAGGGGCCGTTGAGCGCGCCCTCTTCGCCGCCGGAGATGCCTGCGCCGACGAAGTTCAGTCCGCGCTCCTTCATGGCCGCTTCGCGCCGGATGGTGTCGGTGTAGAGCGCGTTGCCGCCGTCGATGATGATGTCGCCCTGCTCCATGGCGGCGGCGAGTTCCTCGATGACGGCATCCGTCGGATCGCCGGCCTTGACCATGATCAGCACCCGGCGCGGCTTCTCGAGCGCCGCGACGAATTCTTCGATGGACTCGGTGCGCACGAAGTCACCGTCGGTGCCGTGCGCCTCGAGCAAGGCGTCGGTCTTTGCCACGCTGCGGTTGTGCAGCGCCACCGTATAGCCGTGCTTGGCGAAGTTTCGGGCGATATTGCTACCCATGACTGCCAGGCCGGTAACCCCGATCTGTGCGCGCGCTGTAGAGGTCGCCATGAATCCGCTCTCTTCGTTCGACAGGTGCATTTGCGTGACCGCGCGAAGCGGTTCGACCTCGACCTTTCTACCCCGTCGGTCCCCGAGGTGGCGAACATACCCGCCAACTCGACGCGTCGGACGGCCATGGCACGCCCTCGGCGCGGTTGCTGGATTCTTGCTACCTTCCCCGCTATGGCGACCGATCGCAGCTCATACCGCGCCCGAGGCGCCGCCGTGGTCGCCTGCCTGACCGCCGTGCTCGCGGCCAGTCTGCTGAGCGCCTGCGACAGCGACCCGAAACCCGACTCGGCCACTGCGGCGCGAACGGTGGATCTGCAAGCCCATCGTGGTGGGCGCGGGCTCACCACCGAGGAGTCGCTTGCCGGGTTCACCAAGGCGATCGAACTCGGTGTGTCCACCCTCGAACTCGATATTGTGCTTACCAAGGACGCCGTGCCGCTGATCTGGCACGATCCGATCGTGCTCGACACCAAATGTGCCGACACGGTCCCCACCTTTCCCGATGACCCACAGTTTCCCTACGTGGGCAAAGTGATTCACGATCTCACCGCCGCTCAGGTCCATACCCTCGACTGCGGTGAACCGCTCGCGGATTTCCCAGGCCAGCAGGCGATTTCGGGCAATCGGATCGCGACGCTGCCCGAGCTGTTCGCGTTGACGGCCAGCCGCGCGGCCGCACTCCGGTACAACATCGAGACCAAGATCGAGGCGGACAAGCCCGAGCAATCCGCGTCGCCACAGGAATTCGTCGAGGTAATCCTGCGTGCGGTCGCCGCGGCCGGGCAGACGCCGAACGTCGAGATCCAGAGCTTCGATTGGCGCACGCTGCGATCGGTGCGCGAGGCGAACCCGTCGGTCCCATTGGTCGCGCTATATGACGACACCACCTTCGTGTCGGATTCGCGATGGCTCGGCCCGGTGCGTTACGAGGATCATCCCGGCGACCCGATCGGCGCGATCAAGGCGCTCGGCGCCGATATCGCCGCGCCCGGTTACTCCGTGCCCTACGGCCGGAAGGCGGGCCAGCCGGGGTTCACGCTCGTCGCCGACAAGGCGTATGTGGAGCGCGCGCACGCGGCGGGCTTGCGGGTGGTGCCGTGGACGGTGAACGACAAGGCGACCATCGCCGCGCAGCTCGACACCGGAGTGGACGGTGTGATCACCGACTACCCCGATCGGATGCGGGAAGTTTTGCGGGACAAGGGTATGCCGTTGCCGAAGGCCTATCCGAGGTAGTCGCGCGGCGCCGGAGCCGACTATGAGGCTGCCACCTGGGCAAGCCCGAACCCGAGACCGCGCTGCCGGTCGCGGTGGCGGTCCGCTGCGCGCCACGTTCCGCGACTATCGCGAATGGACACAGAATCACGCCGACCGACATTTGCTGCCTGTCTGCTGTGTCGAATGAACGAGTTCGTCTACTGATAGTCGAAGCTCGCAGCTACCTGTCGGTACCTTCGAATTCTCTGCGTATCGGAGCGGCGGCCTCCCTGCTCAGCTCAATGATTTGATGGAAGGTCGACTGTTACTGGTTTTCGCTTTCATAACCAGTAACCTGGTACTTACATCACATCGGCGAGTTTGCTGGCACGAGTGATGCTTACCACGGCAACCTCGAATCGAGTACACGATGGACGAGCGTCTTGATCTGGAAGTGGCGGTCGTCGGAGGTGGGTTCGGTGGCCTGGGCATGGGGGTCGCGCTGAAGAAAGCGGGCATCGACAGCTTCGTGATCCTCGAGCAGGGTGGTGATGTCGGCGGGGTGTGGCGGGAGAACACCTACCCCGGCTGTTCGTGTGACATCCCGTCGCACCTGTACTCGTTCTCGTTCGCGCCGTACCGCAGCGCGCGAACGCGCTACCCGGGCCAGGAACAGATCCTGAGCTACCTGCGCGGGGTGGCCCGCGATTACGGCCTGCGCGAGCACCTGCGCGTGCACACCGCCGTCGCCGAGGCGACCTATCGGGAAAACATCGCTCGGTGGGAATTGACCACCGACGCGGGACAGCGCATCCTGGCCGACATCCTGGTCTTCGCCGTCGGACAGTTGCATCGCCCCCATATCCCCGATATCCCCGGCCGTGACGGCTTCGCTGGCGCGGCCTTTCACTCCGCGAGCTGGGATCATGGGCAGGACCTTCGCGGTCGCGATGTCGCGGTCATCGGCACCGGTTCCAGCGCTGGGCAACTGCTGCCGGAGATCGCCGCGGTCGCTCGCAAGGTAACCGTGTATCAACGCACGCCGCACTGGGTGTTGCCGAAACCGTCCGCCGAGTTCGGCCGGATCAGTCGATGGGTATTGCGAACTCCGGGAGCCCACCGGCTGTACCGGCAGGCGCTGTACTACGGCGCCGACATCACGCTGGCGCCGATCATGCACCGCGGCTGGTCGGCTCGACCGGCGCAATGGATGGCGCGCACCCACTTACGACGGCGTATCAGCGACCCTCGGCTGCGCGCCGCGCTGACTCCCGACTACCCGATAGGCAGCAAACGGATCGTCTTCGACAGCCGCTATTACGCCGCGCTCGGCCGCGAGAATGTCGAGCTGGTCACCGATCCCATCGCGCGCATCAGCGACAACGGCATCGAAACCGGCGACGGTACGCACCGACATGCGGATGTCATCGTGTGGGCCACCGGTTTTCGAGCACCGGAGTTCCTTGCACCGATGTCCGTCCGTGGCAGGGGCGGTCGCCTGCTGCACGAGGAATGGTCGGCGGGGGCGGAGGCGTTCCTGGGATTGGCTGTACCCGGGTACCCCAGTGCCTTCCTCATCGCCGGACCGAACTCGTTCAATCCGGCGGGCAGCAATCCCGGTATGAAGGAACGCCAGATCGCCTACATCATGGAGTGCCTGCGGTGGCGGGCGGAGGTCGAGGCCGCCGCGATCGAGGTGAGCGGCGATGCGATGCGGCAATACCGGCAATGGTTGGAGCGGGCCATCGCGAAAACGGTGTGGCCGAGCACCGGCGCGAGTTGGTACAAGCACCACAGCGGGCGCGTCACCAACCCGTGGCCCGCCTCGGCGCGAACCTTCGCCCGCATGCTGCGCAGGTCTCCTGCCGAGGCATTCGTCGCTGTACCAGCGAAAGTCCCCGCTGCCACGCCACTCCCGATTCACTACCACAAATCGACCCGTGCCACGACCACGCCGACAGCGTTCTGATCGCGCCCGGCTAATGCCCTTCGGTCGCGATGTCGTGGCACATTTCGTCGATCACCTGCTTGCGTACATGGGACACGGTGACGACGCGTGCCCGGTCGCCCACGGTCGCCAGATGGTATTTCCGGCAGATCCATTCGGCGGGTCTGTCGAAATTCACCATGATCGACAACGGGTTCCGCGTCGGGTGCAGCCCGATATCGGCGAGCTTCTCGACGGCGCGCTCGGCCATCTCGAGAGAGTTCCGCGCCATGAGCTCCAGGCCCGACATGCCTTGCGCCGCCAAAGATTGCCAGATCAGTGCGACGGCCAGCCCACTACGGCAACCGGCGAGGGTGGCGTCGGTCGCGCCGATGTACTCGCCCGCGACCTCGGAGGTGACCAGCTCGGATCGGCACAGCGCCAGTGCGCTCGGCAGTGGCATGCCGAGGGCCTTGTGCATGCACAAGGTGGCGCTGCCGACTTCCGCCCGGACGAAGCCCCACGATTCCCGCGCCGACGTGAACGGCAGGATGAGCCCGCTGAGGGCGGCGTCCAGGTGCACGTAGACCCGGCCGGCCGCCGAAGCCGCCGTAATGATCGCGTCCACATCGTCGATCGCACCGGTCATCGTGGTGCCGATGTTCGCGACCACGACCGCGCCGCGACCCGAGTCGGCACCGCACTCGCGCGCCAGCGCGTCGATATCGATGCGCCCCTGCGCATCACAGTCGACCACGACCAGTTCCTTGCGCATCAACTTGGCGCTTTTGCGCACCGAATAGTGGGTTGCTCGACTGCAATAGATTCGGGCTTCCGGTAGCAGGTCGCACCCGCGATCGAGGCCGAACTGATTGGCCTCGGTGCCGCCGCCGGTCACGTAACCGTAGGTTCGACTCGGATCCGCGTTCGCGAGCCGGGCAATGAAGTCGACTACGGCGAGCTCCATCTCCTTGACCCCCACGCGCGCTTTGTCTTCGCTGTCCGGGTCGCCGACATTGGTGGCGAAGATGTCGAGCAGACCGGCGAACCGGCTGAAACCGAAGTCGAGATTGGCGGGAAACCCCACGATGTACGGTGCTTCGGCACGCATGTCGGCGATGAAGGCATCGACCGGCTCGAACGAGTCCTGTGCCGGTCTCGGGGAGTGACCGAGCTGATATCGGTCGGAATTCGCGAGGTTCATGTGGTGTCAATTCGCCTGTGGGGGGAGGGCTATACGAGCTGGATCGGCATGGTGGCATACCCATGCAGGAAGTTCGAATACAGCGGTCGGGGTTGCCCCGTGGGGATGATGGACCGCGCCGAACGTCGCAATTCGTCCAGCACGATGGCGATCTCCAAGCGCGCCAGGTGCGCGCCGACGCAGAAGTGCGGACCGTACCCGAACGCCAGATGGGGATTGGGCTTCCGGTCGAATCGCGCTGTATCGGGATCGGCGAACCTGGTCAGGTCCCGATTCGCGGAAATATTCCACATTGTGACGATTTCTCCGGCGGCAATCCGGGTGCCGTGTATCTCCACATCGACATTCGCGACACGGCCGAAATGCATGGTCGGAGCGAAGCATCGGATTATCTCTTCGACCGCGGTACCCAGATCCTCGGCTTCGGTGAATCGGTCCCACAGTCGCGGATCACCGGCGAAGGCATGGATCGCGTTGATCATTGTGAGGCGGCTCGTCTCGTCGCCGCCCAAAATGATGCTGTAGCAATTGGTGACGATCTGGTCATCGGACAGCGGCGCGCCCTCGAATGTCTCGGCGATCAGGGCGGTGATCAGGCCGTTGGCCGGATGCTGCCGCTGTGATTCCACGTGGTCGAGAAGGCACAGCAGTATCTCCTGCCGTGCGGCCGCGGCCGAGATATCCGATTGCGCGGCGTCTTCGGAGCTCAGCGCCTGCTTGGTCAGCGAGACCAGCAGATCGTGATCGCGCTCCGGAATGCCGAGCAGGTCGCAGATGGTCCAGATCGGGATCCGGGAGGCTATCTCGTCCGCGAAATCGAAAGTACCCGCGCCCGACCACTGGGCCAGCAATCGCTTGCTGCGTTCCTGAATCCGAGGTGCCAACGTGCGCACCGCATCTCGCGTGAGCGCCGAAGTCATCAGGCGACGCATTCCGGTGTGTCGGGGCTGGTCTGTCACCGCCAGCATCTTGCCCGCCGCGTTGTCCCGGCCTGCCAGCAATGTGAGCAGCACATTTCCACGCTGTGAGGTGAATCGTTTGCTGTCGCGGTAGACGGTGACCGCCGGGTCGTAACCGCAGACAACCCAGAACCCGGGATGCTGGGATGAATTCTCGTGCCAGAAAATCGGCTGCCGAAGACGACGGTCGCGCCAGAATTCCGCTATGCCGTCACGCAAATGTGTTGTTGGCTCGGTGAGATCCCAGACATGGGTGTCTTCGAGGGTCGTAGACCGGACTGCGTCGGTCACCCTCCGCTCACCAACTCCGGTTCGGAAATCGCCAGCAGTGTGGCCAGTTTCGCGGGCGAGGGTGCGTCGAGCAGCATGCGCATCGTCATCTGCACACCGAGTACGTTCCTGATCCGCCGGGTGAGCTTGGCGGCTTCCATGGATTCGCCGCCGAGATCGAAGAAGCTGTCCGCCGGATGGAACTCGGGCAGGTTCAGGATTTCGGCGAACAGGCCGCACAGCGTCTGCTCCGCGGGAGTCATCGACTCCGGTGCCGTGCGGATCGTGCCGGGCTGTCGCACCGATTCCGTCAAAGCGGCGTAGTCGGCCTTGCCGTGTGGCGTAAGTGGCATGGCGGCAAGGATCTCGACTCGATCGGGCAGCAGGTAGCCGGGCAGGTGTTCGGCGAGGAATCCGTGGACCGCGCTCGCCTCGATCTCCGCGTCGACGACGACGCAGCAGACCAGCTGAGTCTCGGTCGCCACCACCGCCGCCTGGCGAACACCGGCGCAACGCGCGACGATGGCTTCGATCTCACCTGGTTCGATGCGCCGCCCGCGCAGCTTGATGCGTCGGTCCATGCGTCCGAGAAATTCGAGCTGCCCATCGGGCAGCTGCCGGACGAGATCGCCTGAACGATAGAACCGTTGACCGGTCACAGGCTCCTCGATGAAAGCCGCGGCGGTCTCGCGCGGCAATCCCAGATATCCGCGAGCGACGCCGAGGCCGCCGATCCAGAGCTCGCCCGCGGTACCGGGATCCACGTCGGTGCCGTCGTCGCCGATGACCCGCAACGTGGTGCCGCCGATGGCGCGACCGATCGGAATATGTGGTCCCGAGCCGACCAGCGGATCGCTGATAGTGGCGCACACGGTGGTTTCGGTCGGGCCGTAGGAGTTGATGAGGCAGTGGCGGACGGTCCATTCCTCGACGACCGCCGCGTTCGCGGCCTCGCCCGCGATGATGAGGCGCAGTCCCGGCGGCACCCGATGTTCCGGTACCGCCGCGAGTACCGACGGCACCATGATCGCGTTGGTAATACCTTGTGCCACAATCACTTCGGCGATTCCTTCGCCGTCGGCGAGCTGATCTTGCTCGGCGAACACGGCGGTCGCGCCCGCGCCGAGGGTCGAGGTGATCTCCGAGATCGAGGCATCGAAGGAAGCCGGGGCGAATTGCAGCACGCGCGCGCCGGGCCGAAGACCGAGAGCCTCCCCGGTGGCATCGGCCATCGCGGTGATGCCGCGGTGTGGCACCGCGACACCCTTCGGCGCGCCGGAAGATCCGGAGGTGAAAATGACGTATGCGAGGTCATCCGGGCCGATGGTCGGGTAAGGCGGTAGGTCCCGAGTATGGCGATCCGCGGCTTGCGGTGCGGGGATCGGCACCGTGACAATCTCGTCGGGCAGCGTCGGCGGCGCGTAGTCCGGCTCGAGCAGGGCAACGCGCACCGTGCATACCGCGAGCATCGAGCGCGTTCGCTCCAGCGGCTGGTCGGTGGCCAGTGGCACATACACCGCGCCGAGTCGCCAAATCGCCAACATCGCTGCCGTGGTGTATGGATTGCGTCGCCGTGGCACCAGCACCGCGACCGAATCCGATCCGGCGACACCGGCTCCGGTCAATTCCCGGCAGATCAGACCGACCCAGTGATCCAGATCTTGGTAGGTCAGCGTTAACTGGCTACCTGTGAGCGCAACCTCCTGTGGAGCGTCGAGCACACGTTCGTCGAACCGTTGCAACCAAGACCGATCAGGTGGTTGGAGCGGCACCTCATCAGGTGTTTGCACAGTCGTGACTGTAAGCGACCGATTGGTCCGACACGTTACGGAACCACCAACAATGGGAATAGCCTTAGGGTTACAACTCGGTCAGTGATCTTGATCGGCGCGCCCGGCCAGGAAGTCGATCATCAGACGATTCACTTCCTCTGGTCGTTCGAGGTAGCCGAGGTGGCCGCACCGGTCGAGCGTCGCATATCGCGCACCGGGGATCGCGGCGGCTACTTCCTGGCAGTAGCTCGGTGGCGCCAGCTGGTCGTCGGCGAATCCGATGATCAAGCTGGGCACCGTGATTCGTGTGTAGTCGGCGAGTCTATTGCGCGAATAATCGATACCGAGCTGTGCGCGCAGGCCGGGTGACACCGTCGCCGAAGCCGAGAATTCGAACATATCGAGCCAGTGCTCGGCGGCGACGGGATCCTCGAGCGTATGGGGCGACAAATTGAACGTGGCCTTGACCGCCGCAGCGTACCCGGGTGGCAAACTGACACCCGCATCGTGCAATGCCAGCTCTCCGGCATTGAGCGCGAGCAGCAAAGGGTGCGGGCGGCCAGCGGTCGCCATCATGACCGCGCGGTCCAGGAGTTCGGGGCGCAGCAGGGCAAGTTCCTGCACCACGAGCGCGCCGAGCGAGGTGCCGACGACATGTGCGGGCGCACCCAGGTGCTCGATCAGTGCGGCCGAATCGGCCACCAGATCGGCGATGGCGATGCCGTCCGCGCCCTCCTCGGACGGGGCGATCCCCCGATTGTCGACCGTCGCCACCCGAAATCCGGCCCGCACAAGGGCCGGAACCTGATAGGTCTTCCAGACTCGACCGGGACTGCCGCTGCCCATGATCAGCAGCACGAGCGGTCCCTCGCCGGTCACGGTGTAGCTCAACCGGATTCCATTGAGGATTGCTGTCGACATGAGCTTGTTAATACTCGATCAGCCTCGGACGTGCAGACCGAAACCCGCGCTGCCGGGGGACTCCAGTCCTTCGTGCAGCCGTAACGACGGCATTTCGTAGTCGCCGCCGTTCTGCCTGCGGAAGGGAATCGGGTCGGTCGCCTCGAGCGTCAGCAGCCGCTGCTCCCATGCCTTCGCCGCGTCGGCGAAGTCCCCGTCCGAGACACGCGACGTGCCGTACATGACGAACGGTGGCAACACTTCCATGCCGGGGTAGTAGAGGATCCCGTGGTGGATCGGGAAGAGTAGGTCATCGACGGGGCCGTTGATTCCGCGATCGGTGTAGTGCGACTCCTTGCCCCCGATCGTCACCGACAGCATGGCCCGCTTGCCCGCGAGCGTGCCATCGCCGTAACGATCACCGTATTTGGTCTCGGTGTGCTCGCCGACGCCGTAAGCGAAGCGATAGGTGAAAACTCGATCCACCCAGCCTTTGAGGATCGCGGGCATCGAGTACCACCACAGCGGGAACTGGAAGATCACCGTGTCGGCCCAGAGCAACTTGGCTTGCTCGGTCGCGATGTCCGCGCTGAGCGCGTCGGTCTCATACGCACGGCCGGAATCGTGGGCCACGTCGAGACGGCCCGTCGTGGCGAGGCCGAAATCTTCCGCGTCGATCCCGGACTTCCAGCGCATCGCGTACAGATCGCTGACCTGCACCTCGTGCCCGGCCTTTTGCAAGGTGGTCACGGCGATGTCCTTCAGCGCGCTGTTCAGCGAGAGCGGCTCGGGATGAGCGTGGACAATGAGTGCCTTCATCTTCTGCTCCTTCGGATCGGTCGACTTCGATCTTGGAGCGTGTCGAGGACGGCGTTCAGGGGCGCTTCTTCCGTAGGACGGGAATTCCTGGTAACGACAGGACCACCCTCGGTGCCGGAGGAGTCGGGATACTGGAGCGATGGACGATCTTGCTGACTTTTTGCGTACTCGGCGAGCGAGGGTCGATCCGGGGTCTGTCGGTATCCCGGTCGACTCGCGTCGGCGCGTCGAAGGGCTGCGCCGCGAGGAGGTCGCGCACCTGTCCGGGGTGAGCGTCGACTACTACGTTCGACTGGAACAGGGACGCGCTACCCAACCCTCCGCGCAGGTCCTCGACGCGCTCGCTCGGGTGCTCGGACTCGACGCGGTGGAGAGCGAGCACCTGCACCGGCTCACGGGCAGACCGCCGCGCGCGGAACGGTCCGCGCCGGGGGGACGAGTCCGTCCCGAGTTGATGCGGGTGCTCGATCTGATCACCGACGGTCCCGCGTTCATCGTCGACCACCGGCTCGAGGTGGTGGCGGCGAACCCGCTGGCCGAACTGTTGTACGGCCGCCCGATGAAGGGCCTGAATATCGCTCGGCACATCTTCATCGAGGAGGAAGGCCTTACGCTCTACGCCGAATGGGACGCCTGCACCCGCGACACCGTCGGCCAGCTGCGGCTCGCGGCGGGGAAGTATCCGGACGATCCGCGGCTGACCACACTGATCGGCGAACTCGCCATGCACAGCGACCGCTTCAGGAAGCTGTGGGCGCGTGCGGACGTCCGCAGTCGTACGCACGGCCGCAAGTCATACATCCATCCGCTGGTCGGTGATCTGGAGCTGCATCAGGAAAACTTCACGGTGCCGGACGAAACAGGCACCGAACTTGTTGTTCTCTCGGCCGCACCGGGGACTGCCGCGCACGACAGCCTGCGCATGCTTGCCAGCCTGGGCGCCTCGAGTGGCCAGGGCGGGAACCGCAAGACCTCGGGTCAGCGGGCGAGCACGGAGTAACCGGCAGCGCTTGCGCTTTCGGCTATCCCGAATCGTGGCGTCGGGTCCGGAGTGGTCAGGACATGACTCCGATATCGATCACGGGGTGCTCGGCCGGGGCGAGCCGCCGCAGGATCGTGCTGGCCTCGTATGGATGCCGAGATCTGCGCATCGGTCGGCCGACCGATCACGGACTGGTCGGTTGTCTCGGGAACCCATCCAGGATGGCCGATGCATCGAAGCCCTTGTATGCAGGCACAGGCGCAGCATGGCGGGTGCCGTATCCGCGATCGGCTGGACCGCCTCCGGGCCTGTCTGACCGGAAGTGAGTCCCCGATGACCGAAACCGAGCGGCCTCTCGAAGACCTGCTCGATCTCGCATATCCCTATGCATTGGACGCGGTCGACGAAGGCGAACGCCGCCATATCGAAGAACGGGTCGAAGATGCCGACGCCGCGACGGCGGCGGCGTTCGCGGCCGTGGTGTACGACATTCACGAAACACTGGCCACCATCACGATTTTGGATGAATTGCCGCCACCGCCCGAGCTCGCCGCCAGCGTGGTGCGCGCGGTCGCGAAGCAGGCCGATGCCCTCGCGAGACGTCGAGTGGAGTTGTTCAACGCCTGGTCCGCACGGCGACTGCTGCGCTCCGCTGCCGCTGCCGCGGTGTCGGTGCTCGCCGGTGTCGGCGTCGCGGTGATCCTCGGCCGGAGGGCTCGGTCCGGTCGCCGGTGAGACACCTGACCTGATCAGTCGTGCGCGTGCAGTCGAGCCTGCACTTCGGGACGCCGCAATGGCGGCATGGTTTTCGGGGGAACCCTGCGCTCCGGTAGCTGGTCGAGCAGCCGCATGGTGGCCGCGGCTATGTCGGCGACGGCGGCATCGACCGCGGGGCGGGTCGACTCGGAGATGCTGGACAGGCCGCCGACCTTTCGGACGTACTGTAGGGCCGCCGCATGTATTTCCTCAGGAGTGGCCGCGGGCTCCAGCCCGCGAAGACCAGTGATGTTTCGGCACATGCTTCGAGGTTAGCTCGCGGCTTCGAGGGTTTCCTGTCGACCGCGACGCTCACGGAACGACTTCGACAATGTCACCGGGCGACAGATAGTCGAAGAACGCCTTTGCGCCTTCGGGAGTCATTCGGATGTACCCGTGTTGTCTTCGCCGCGCCACGTCGCGTGATCGGCGGCAAACCTCGAGTTCCCGGCCATCCGATGGCCGGTCGGGCAACGCAATCGCGGCGGCGGAAATATCGTCGGAGGAATATCCTCGGAGTAGTAACCGAAACTATTATCGAGGTCGTCGTGGCGCATAACAATCCGCTTTCCACGCAACGCGGCCTGACCTCAGAGTTCACGACGGAACTCGATGCCGCGGGGTTCAACGATGCCGTCGAGATCGGGCGGGGCGGATTCGGGGTGGTGTACCGCTGCTCGCAGGCAGCGCTGGATCGTACGGTGGCGATCAAATTGCTCACCGCCGATCTCGACTCGGAGAATCTCGAACGTTTTGTCCGCGAGCAGCTCGCCATGGGCAAAATGTCTGGTCATCCGAACATTGTCAGCGTGTTCGAGGTGGGGGCGACGGCGCGAGGGCGACCCTACATCGTGATGCCGTATCACCCGCACGGCTCGCTGGATGCGCGAATCCATGACCATGGGCCGATCGGCTGGCAAGATGTCCTGCATATCGGGGTGAAGATCGCGGGCGCGCTGGAGACCGCGCATCGGCGTGGGTTGCTGCATCGCGACGTGAAACCAGGCAACATTCTGCTCAACGAATACGGGGAACCGCAGCTCGCCGATTTCGGGATCGCGCGGTTGGTCGGTGGTTTCGAGACGACCGTGGGGGCCGTCACCGGATCGCCTGCCTTCACCGCGCCGGAGGTCCTGCAGGGCCGCACCCCGGATGTGACGGCCGACGTGTACAGCCTCGCTTCGACATTGTTCTGTGCCGGTACCGGGCATGCGGTGTTCGAGCGGCGCAGCGGCGAGCAGCTGGTTGCCCAGTTCCTGCGTATCACCAAGCAGCCGATACCGGATCTGAGTGATGCGGGACTACCCGCCGATGTGACGGGCGCGATCGAACATGCCATGTCCCGCGAGATCAGCGAACGACCCTCCAGCGCATCGGAATTCGGTGACACGCTGCGCGAGATCCAAGCCAGGTACGGGCTTTCGCCCGACGAGATGCCGATTCCGTTGGCCGTCGAGGAGTCGGGCGGACAACCTCCGGCTACCATACCGACTGGATCCGCTCGACGTCGTACTTCGGGGCTGCACTCCGCGCGCATCATTACCCCGCCGGTGCCGGCGCCGCGGTTGCGGCCGCCGGTGCCGACCCGCCCCCTCGTCGAGCGGCCACGGTTGATCGAACTGCTTCGCGAAGGACGGGATCGTAGGCTGGCGGTTATCCACGGCCCCACCGGTTTCGGCAAGACCACACTCGCCGCGCAATGGTGTGAGGACGTGATCGCCGACGGGCTCGCGGTGGCGTGGCTGACCGTCGATGACGACGACAACAATGTCGTCTGGTTCCTCTCGCATCTCGTCGAATCCATTCGCGCCGTGCGTCCATCGCTGGCGCAGGAGCTCGGCGAGCTGCTGGAGGAAAACGGCAATGACGCCGAGCGGTTCGTCTTGACCTCGTTGATCAACGACATCGACCGGCGCGGTGAGCATTTGGTCGTCGTGATCGATGACTGGCATCGGGTGAGTGCCCCGGCCACCACAGCCGCGTTGCGCTTCCTGATCGAAAGCTGTAGTCCTGCCCTGCGCACCGTGGTGGCCAGCCGTAATCAGACCGGTCTTCCGATGAGTTCGATGCGCGCGCGGGACGAATTGGTCGAAATCGGCCCGGCAGCCCTGCGTTTCGATGTGGACGAGGCGTATAAGTTCCTGGTCGAGCTCGGCGGGTTCGAGCTGGACCGCGGCGATGTCGAGGACCTCACCGAATCGACCGAAGGCTGGGTCGCGGCACTGCAACTCGCGGCGCTGTCGTTGCGTGGCAGCGACGATCCCGGCGCACTCATCGGCCACCTGACCGGCCGGCACCACGCTATCGGCGAGTTCCTCGCCGAAAACGTCCTCGACACCCTCGAGCCGGGAACGCTGGATTTCATGGTGGCGACCTCGATCACCGAGCGCACCTGCGGTGAGCTGGCCGCGGCGCTCACCGGCGTCGCGGACGGTCAGGCATTGCTCGAGCAAATCGAACAGCAGGACCTGTTCCTACGCAGACTCGACGGTGGGCCGTGGTTCCGGTACCACCACCTGTTCCAGGAGTTCCTGCGCCAGCGGCTCGAACGCGATCGGCCGGAACAGATCACCGAGCTGCACCGCACCGCGTCGCAATGGCTGGCCGAGCACCGGCACGTGAGCGAAGCCGTCGATCACGCGCTGCTGGCCGGTGACGAGCGGCGCGCCGTCGAGATCGTCGAAAGGGACGGGATGTCGCTGCTCGAATACGGTCAGTTCGCCAGCCTCATCGGCCTGGTCGGCAAACTGCCCGCGACGATCATCGAGACGCATCCTCGCCTACAGCTGGATCTGGCGTGGGCCAATATCCTGCTGCACCGCGCCGCGCCCGCGGAACGCGCACTGCGGCTTGCGGAGTCGACCCTGGATCGCGGCGACTTCGACGAGGCCGTGACCGCGAAACTGCGTGCCGAAGCGGGGGTGGTGCATGCGGTGGTGACAGTGCGCGCAGATGTACTCGCCGGTGTCGAGGACATGCTTGCGCCTTGTCTCACCCATCCGAACGAGCTGCCGCCGTACGTGGTGGCCATCGGAGCGAACGTCGCGGCCTTCGCCGCGGGGTATCGCTACGGCTTCGACGCAGCGCTGCGGATCCAGGAGTGGTCGGCGCCGTACATGCGACAGAACAAGGGCTACTACAACAAGGTGATCGGGCTGTGTTTCCTGGGCCTCGCCGCCAGCCGGCAACTCGACATCACCCGTGCGGAACAGTATTTCCGGCGGGCGATGAAGGTGGCCAAACAGTCCGGTGGCAGCCACTCCTACGGCGCGCGACTTGCCGGATCGCTGCTGGGGGAGCTGCTCTATGAGCGCGGTGAGATCGTGGACGCCGAACGGCTGCTCGACGAGGGCTACAAGCTCGGACCCGAGGCGGGCGTTGTCGATTTCAAGCTGGCCCGCTATGTGGTGGGAGCTCGCATCAAGGCACTACTGGGGGACCGGGCAGCCGCGATCCGCAGGCTGAACGAGGGCGCCCGTGTCGCACGGTCGATGTCGTTGCCGCGGTTGCGGGCCGAGGTCGAGAACGAGCGGTTGCGGTTGGGTCTGCCACCGAACCCCGAGACCGGGCCGCTGCCGGTGATCGAGTACGGCGATCGCCGCGCGCCCATCGATGCGATCGACGAATTCACCGTCCTGTACGAGGAATTCACCGCGATCCGGCTGCTACTGACAGAGGCGTCGCCGAAGCGGACCGAACTCGCCTGCGCGTGGGCGCAGCAATGGGTGGACCGACTCGAAGCGGTCGATCGCCCCAGAGAACTGCTCGAGGCCCGCCGTTTGCTTGTCGCCTGCCTGGCCGCCGCGGACCGGACCGCCGCGGCGAAGCAGCTACTGGCGACGGTTACCGCGCAATGCGCCGAACTCGGTTCGGTCCGCTACCTGCTCGACGGCGGACCGTATGTGCTCGCGATACTGGCCGCGCTGCGCGAGGACCAGATCGCAGGGCATTGGCGCCCCGGCTGGCCGGACATTCCAGCGGACTTCCTGCTCGCATCGGTCAACGCCGATGCGGCACAAACTATGTGACTCGGCCTGGTCGGTAGCTGTTGCGGCCAGTCGTGCGGCGGATCAGCGCTGATCCCAGGTGTCGACAGGTCGGCGCCGACGGCCCATCTGGCGCCGCCTGAAGAACACCTCTTCCATCGATATCGTGGGAATTTCGTGCGTCAGCGCTGACAGGCGGGAGTCGAGTTGGAGTTCGTGGATACGCAATTCCATGCCTGCGCGGCGTTCCGGCGGCAGCGTTGCCCAGACCGCGCCGATGCGGGTGTGCACGTCGACGTCGGCGGCCGCGAGTACCGCAAGCAGCATCGGCCACAGGTGGGCTTCGGTTGCGATGGAGGGCAACGCTGCCACTACCGAGTCGGACATCTCCGAGAGCATCCGCGCGGCCCGCCGTTGGGTGTCGGCGTCGACGCGCTCGAGCACCCGGAACAGTCCACACCAGATGCCGGGTTCGGCGCGGCCGTCGAGTGCGCTGATCATCCCGGTCAGCGCAGCCTCGTTGCGCACGACCGGGCTGGCGGCCATCCGCTCGAGCGAGGTCGGGCTCAACTTTCCGGCGTAGGTCAGCAGTTCCGGTATCGCTCCGACGTGGATAGCGGTGACGATGAGATTGCTGATGGATTCGGTGGTTCCGATGGTGAACATGATGTCGCCGATCGCGGTGACAACGTCCTCGTCGCAGCGGGCGAATGCCGAGAGTGCCGCGAGTTGCAGACTCGATGACCCGCCGAGCACGGTGTGCACGATCCGCGGAATCCGTTGCCATTGGCCGATGAGCAGCCTGCGCAGGATGGCGCTGACACTCTCCGTCGAGAACGCGTAGGCGATCGAGAAGATCAGGCCCTCGTCGTCGTGCGCTCCCTGTTCGATGGCATCGATGAATGCTGTTGTGGCATAGGCCAGAAAAGGTCCGGCCGTAATGTAATCCCGGCGCCGAAGTACCTCGTTGAGTACGTTCACGATCGGTTCGGGTGGTGCTATATCGGCGATCTGGCCGAAGGTGCGCGGGTCCATATACGGCGCGCAGTCCGCCGCGTAAGAGAAGCCGAGCAGGGAGACTGTCTCGGCGGCCTTCTTCGGATACAAGACGCCGATGGCGCCCGCGGCCCGGCCGGTCATCATCGGCGGCACGATCTTCTGGACCAACGGCATCGAGATCCCGAGCGGGATGATCGGCACCAGCTTGCTGATTCGATGGAACGTCTCGGCGTGCTGTTCGAAGATGATGCCTGCCATGCGCTGCTGCAATTCGTGCAGGTGCTCGGCGCCGAGCCGTTCCAGGTGCGCGAGCCGTTCCGCGGGTACGTGCAGGGTGCGCGCCAGCAGCATGATCTGGGCGCGGATTACCAGGTCGCTCATCAGTGGCGGCGGTCCCCGAACATGATCCGCCTCGCTGGTCCGCGTAGCGGCCGGGGTAGCGACCCGACCACCATGTCGATGGACTCCGATAGCGCGTCGGTCTCCTGTTTTCTGGCCGCGCGGAACAACGTCAGCAGGTCCGCGGCCTCCTGATCGGAGAGTAGATCGAGCGTTGCCAACGGGCCGTGTAGTTCGTCTTCGAGGTCGGTTCTGGCGTTCATGCTGCTCCTCGTTGTGCTCATGGCTCCGGCAGCCCGGATTACCCGCGGAGACCGTCGTTGAATCATAGGCGCGGTCGTGTGGCTCGCCGCGGGGGTTTCAAATCGATGGTCTCCGATCGTGGCTCACGAGATGAGTTCTCGGTGTTTGCCCATGCGTCAGGATAGCGAACCGACCGACCGCTATGGCCTATTGCGGCGCTGAAAGTAGGTGTGGCCGAATGTCATTCGGCGCAATATTGGTGTCCGCAATAAGGTTGCCGTCAACGATCGACAGCGAAATCATCTCCACCCCAATGGGTTTGGTGATCTATCCCTATTTCTCGATGTGATTCTCGAAGTCCGGAAATGTCCAGAACAGTTCTCACACCAGGGCAGAATGTGATTTCGGAGCAGGCGTGCTCGGCGGCAATCCAGTGGTCACCACCCCTTCGACTGCCGGGGACATCGTCCTGAACTACCGACTCGGTGGCGTGGCCCCAGAGCGGACCGTGTGCTGTGGTGGTGTGGGTGACCGGCTTGCCAGCAGGTCGGTCACCCGGTCGGCGGGCATGGGTCGGTGGAACAGCCAGCCCTGGGCGGTGTCGCAGCCGAGGTCGTGGAGGCGGTCGGCCTGGTAGCGGGTTTCGACGCATTCGGCGGTGACGGTGAAATCCAGCGCGTGACTGAGTTCGATGATGGATTCCAGAACCAGCACGTCGGCGGGGCTGTTGTCGTCGGGGTTTCGGAGGCGGTGGATAAAGGGGCCGGCGAGTTTGATCACGTCGAGCGGAAGTTGGCTGAGGTAGGCCAAATTGGAGTAGCCGGTACCGAAATCGTCGATCGCGATGCGGACACCGAGCGCGGCGAGGGTGTGTAGTGCTTCCAGTGGCCGCCCGCTGGTCTGCATGAATGCCCGTTCGGTCAGCTCGAGTTGCAGGCTGTCCGGTGGGATACCGGTGTCGGCGATGACGTGGCGCACCCGGTCGAGCCAGGTCGGGTCGGCGACTTCGGCGGCGGAGACATTGACGCTCACCGTCGGTGCGTCGTCCGGGTAGCGGTCGTGCCATTCGCGGCTGGTGTGGCAGGCGCGTTCGAGGACGAGCGCGCCGAGCGCGCCGATGTGACCGTTGTCCTCGGCCAGGTCGACGAAATGCGCAGGGGTCAGGACCCCGAGATCCGGATGTCGCCAGCGCACAAGGGCTTCCACCGCAACCATCCGCTGGTCGGCGAGGGTGACGATCGGCTGATAGTCGAGGAAGAGTTCGCCGCGAGCCAATGCGGCGGGCATGGCCGCCGAGAGTTCGGTGCGGGTGAGCTCGCGCCTGCCCCGCTCGGCGTCGAACACCGCGTAGCGTCCGCGGCCCGCGGCCTTGGCCCAGTGCATCGTGGTGTCGGTCGCCTGGAGGAGTTCCTCGGCGCTGGAGTGGTCGGTGCGCCCGGCCATCACGCCGATGCTTGCCGTGACCGACGGTTGCTGGCCATGAATGTCGAAGGGACGCGCGAAGGCGTCGAGCACGGTCTGGGCGAGCTCTGCCGCCGCGAAGCCGCCGGAGTGCTGCGGGACGAGGATGACGAATTCGTCGCCGCCCATGCGGGCAACGAGCTGACCGGGCCGGGTGGCGCAGGCGCTGAGGCGGGCGGCGGCCTGTACGAGCAGCGCGTCGCCGGTCGCGTGCCCGTAGGTGTCGTTGACGATTTTGAAATGGTCGAGGTCGACGTAGCAGAGCCCGAAGTCGGCGGTGGCGTCGGCGAACGCGGCGCTGAGCGCGTCGATGAAACGTGACCGGTTGGGCAGGCCGGTCAGTTGATCGTGATGCGCCCGATAATTCAGCTGTTGTTCGACACCGCGACGCACGGCGATCTCGGCGGCTCGCAGGCGTGCTTGCTCGGCGAGCAGCCAGCCACGGAAAGTCTGGACGTAGCCATTTGCGAAGGCTCCGAGCATCTCGGTGAGGCGATCGGAGGGGATCGCGCCCGTCGCGCCGAAATGGGCACCGAGTACCGCGATACTGCGGCCGAGCACCTCGCTTCCGACGAAATGCGACCTGGCGAGCTCGGCCCCGAGTTCGGCGACCCGATCGGTAGGTTCCGGTGTGTGGGCGGCGGCCTCGAACGCGCCTGCCAGCTCGGTCAGCAACAGGCGTGTTTGGTCGGCGCTCATCGGCACGGCATGGTCACGGGTTCCAGCCGTGAGCGCGGCCGTCCAGCGGCCGGCCACGGCGTGCAGGCCGTCGGAAACCGGCCAAGGCCCGGCATCCCAACCCATGAAAGCTGATCTTAGTCCCGCGGAAGGGTCCGCGTGAACTACAGCAGGTTGTGTATGGCTGGGATATTATGCCGGCGCCTACGGCGGCGTGGCGCGTAAGCACTGTACTCGGCCACCGAAAGCGCGTGTATTACGGACACGTCGCCGGTCGTCGTGCCGGTCAGTCGATGTGCGGCAACACCTCGGCCACGAGTCGCTCCATCTGGGCCGCCTCGTCGAAAAGCGGGTTGACCAGGATCATCTCGGCTCCGGCGGCCGCCACGTCGCGCAGTCCCTCGATGCAGTCCTCGGGCGTGCCGAAGACGGCGACAGGAAGCAGGGTCTTGCCGAATTCGCCGTAGAACGAGGTCAGGGTATCGGCCATGCGGTGCCGTGCGCGGTCGACGTCATCGTCCACAGCGATGTAGACGCGTTTCGCGATGCGGAAGTCCGTTGCGGCGTCGCCTGTTTCGGCGAGGGCGGCTCGTACGGTCCGTACTTGCTCGGCGAAGTTTTCGGTCGTCGTCGATCCAGCGCCGAAGAATCCACTGCCGTTCCGGACCGCACGCCGCAGTGCCGCAGGTGTACTGCCGCCGAACCATATTGGAGGATAAGGCTTTTGGAATGGTTTCGGTTCCATGGTTGCACCGTTCAGTTGCCAGAACTGCCCGTCGATATCGACCGTCGGCTCCGTCCAGAGCGCCTTCATCACCCGCAGCCCCTCATTGAAGCGCGTCACCAGGTTGTCGGCGGGATCGACATCGAAGGCGGAGAACATCCGATTGCGCCCCCCGATCCCGACACCGATCTCGAGCCGCCCTCGGCTCAGCTGATCCAAACTACTGAGGTGTTTGGCCAGATGGACGGGATTGTGCAGTGGCGTGACGAACACCGCGCACCCGAGCCGAAGCCGCTCATTACAGGCAGCGGCAAAGGTCAGCAGTTCGATCGGCCCGAGGTGCGACACTTCCCCGAGGATCTGTTCGGTAGTCCACACGCTGTCGAAGCCGAGTTCCTCGGCCCGGTCGAGGAAGGCACGCATGTCGCCGGGCTCGAACGCCTGATCAGGGACAAGCTGTGGAAGCGAGATCGCGTATCGCATCATCCGACGATAGCTGCGCTCCTGCTGAGGATCGAGTGGACCCACCATCGCTGGTGCCGCCGACGCCGACTCGGGAAGTTCACGATCGAGTGAGCGACAATAGGTCACAGGGGAGGTAACTATGGCTATCCGAGCGGCGGTGACGGACGAACTCGTTTGCGCGACGCGAACCGGGCCATCGCTGGTCGAGTACACACATTTGGCGAGGTGACCTGCTGGCGGATGCAGACGCGGCTGTCCACGATGAGATGTGCGGCGTGACGAAGGTGCGTTTTGGGACGCAGAGCCGCAGTGTCACAACGGATTCGGTTTGCCGAGGGGAGTTTCGGTGAAGGGGCCGCCGATGTACATCGGTGCCTGGGCGGTCTCGCGGCCTGCGAGGATTTCCGCGGCGAACTGTTCGGAGTCGTCTTCGCTGTGGTAGCCGAGTTCCGTCGCCTCGCGCAGAGATACGGCAACGCGGGTGTTGGCGGACACGCCCCAGATCACTCGGTAGCCCGGCTGCTCGACGGAGAGGCATGCTTCGAACAGTCGAGCGCAATCGTTGGGAGACAGCCACATCGACAGTCCTCGAACGTCATGGGGTCGGTCGAAGCAGGAGCCGATTCGAACGCAGATGACATTCATCCCGAATCGGGAGTGATAGAGACTGCCGAGCGCCTCCACCGCTACCTTGCTGAAGCCGTAGTAGGTGTCCGGCAGCGGCGCGGCGGTACCGGGAACGCCGCTCGCACCGGCCTCGCCGAAGACACGGAAACCCACCGCGTGGTTACTGGAGGCGAGCACGATCCTGGATATACCCGCCTGCTGCGCGGCCTCCAGAACCGTGTGCGTGCCATCGACATTGACAGCGAGAATTTGATCCCAACCGGCTTCCCTGCTGATCCCGCCGAGGTGGATGATCGCGTCCACGTCCTGGCACGCGGCCGCCATCGTCGCGGCATCGGTGAGAGAGCCGGTCATGATCTCCACCAGCTCACCCGTCGTCGGCGGTGCCACGGCATCCAGGTCGAGTAGACGCAGAACACGATCGGGGCGTCGCAGCCTCGACCGCATCTTCATACCGATACCGCCCGCGGCGCCGGTGATCAGAATCCGTTCGGTAGTCGCCATGCCACTCTCGCTCATCGCTATCTCGTGTGCTCGGGGCGATTGCCTGCTGAGCATGCCCTCGCTGCGGAACCAATTCGAAAACGTTCGCTCGAGACCCACCCGGAAGGGTGAGCGTGTCGAAACCGTCAAGAGGTCACCAGGCCGGTAGTTGAGAGTTCGCAAAGGCGAAAAACGCGGCGCTCAGCCGAAAGCGCCGAAATCGGGAGCGGGTCTCTCACGCTCGGCGTGCGCAGAGCCTTGGGCTGTGGAGGTGTCCGGCAGGTATCGGTCGCCGCTGCCGTCGGGAGCGGTGTCCTCGCAGAGGTGTGGGCTGGCATCGAACCTCATCGCTTTTCTGGCGTCGCCGTAGGTGGGCCAGCCGGGATCTCCGTGCGCTGCGAAGTCCAGCCAGGTTTGGTGCATCGCGCGGATGAGGGTGTCGGGTGCGGCGTCGCCGATGAGGTCGCGGCATGCCTGGGTGGTGTCGAAGACGAAGGGGACGTCGAGGCCGTGCGCGGCGCCGTGCAATGGCGCAGGCCATGCGAATTCGTAGACGTAGGTGGGGCCCGGGTGGCGGCGCGCGGTGCGGCGGCTCGGCGACCGGAACATCAGGTCCGTGTAGGCGGATGTGAGTGCGTGTGCGGGGGTGACGGCCGGGTCGTGGAGACCGTGTCGTTCCAGGAGCGCTTCGGCGGTGGGGTAGGTGGCGGCCAGCTCGGCTACGGCGTCGTGCGCGTCGAAGGCGGCGAACTGTTCGGCACCGAAACCGAGGTTGGCCTCCTCGAGTGTTGTACCGATCAACAGGTCGACGCCGCGCGAGTGTGTGCTCGGGACTCCGACCGGGTCGGGGAGGACGTCGTCACCCGTGGTGGGGAGGAACAGTGCACGACGGTGGCCCGGGTCGACACCGTTGTCGTCACGCAGGTCTGGGCGGGGTTCGTTTCTGAGCAGGGCTGCTTGCGCGCGCAGTAGGTCGGGGGCAGAGAATGCGCGGAATGCGTCTGTTGTCGGGGAGGTGCCGAGCCGGGCGGCGAGTGCCTTCGTGAGTTCTTCGGAGAGCTCGAGCGGGCGGGCCATCTCATCGTGTCCGCTCGCGACGATCGCTCGCTGGAACAGTCCGCCGGCCAGCGGGGAGTGCAGCAGGAACGCGACCGAGGTGCCGCCGGCCGATTCGCCGAAGACGGTGACGTTGTCCGGGTTCCCGCCGAAGCCGGCGATGTTGTCGCGGACCCAACGCAGTGCCGCGATCTGATCGCGCAACCCGATGTTCGTGATCCCATCGGACAGTGCGAGGAAGCCCTCCGCCCCGAGTCGGTAGTTGATGGTGACCAGGACAACGCCGTCGCGCGCGAACGAGGTGCCGTCGAAGGCGGGGGCGGCGCCAGAGCCGATCATGAACCCGCCGCCGTGGATGTAGACCAGCACCGGAAGCCCACTCGTGCCGGGGTCGGGTGTCCAGACGTTGAGGTTGAGGTAGTCGCCGTCGCCGATGACCCATCCGGGCCCGATCAGCGGCGCCAGATATGCGTGAGCGGGATGCAATGCCGGCTGGGGTGCGGTAGCGCCGTAGCCGCCGGCGTTCCTGGTCCCTGCCCATCGTTCGATAGGGCCCGGGGGTGCGAATCGGCGTTCGCCCGCTGGAGCCGCCGCGTAGGGGATTCCCAGGAAGCGGGCGACCCCGTCGGTGCGGTCACCGCAGAGTCGCCCTGCCTCCGTATTCACGGTATGGACGGTCGTCAACGACGCCCCTTTCGTATTCGCGTATCACGCTGGTTGGTCGGGCCGAGCGTGGTCCTTCGAATTGGTACCTCCACCTCGTCCGATCCTGCCATGGGGCTTCGTGTCCGGCCCGAGCTGCCGATTTCGACGCCCTGGATGCGGCGAATCGCCAAGCAGCAGAGCGGAATCCACCGGTACAGGCTTACGGCCATGAGCGCAGGGCCATGTTCACTGTGCGGCGCAGCTGTGCCGGTGCGGCACCCGCGGACGCTTGGACCGCGATCCCGTCGGAGACCGTCATGAGGTACCGCGCGAGATCGGCCGGTTTGCTGTCGGGCGGCAGGTCGCCCTCGGCGCGTGCCTTTTGCAGGCGGTGCCGCAGCGCGGTTTCACCGGCCAGTCGGACCGCTATGGCCTGCGTGCGGCTGTGGTCGGCCTCTGATCCGCACGCCTGCACGCTGCGCACGCACAGGCAGCCGGGGGTGTCTTGCCGGGTGGTCAGGGTGATCGCACCCTGGAGATACGCGGTGGCAACCGCTCGGGCGGTGGGCAATTCGAGGGCGGCGGCGGTGTAGCGGCCGGGGCCTTCGAGGTAGCGGGCCAGCACCTTGTCGAACAGTTCGGCTTTGTTGCCGAAGGTGGCATAGATGCTCGGCCGGTTGATGCCCATCGCCGCGCTGAGATCCGACAGCCCGGCACCCTCGTACCCGTGCTGCCAGAACACCTGCAACGCGCTATCCAGCGCGCTGTCGATATCGAAGCCACGCGGCCTGCCTCCCGGCATGATCACCTCCCAGTTTCTTACCTATCAGTACTTTACTTGTTGACGCATCGGGGCTACCGCCAGTAGTTTGCTACCGAATGGTATACAACTAGGAGGCCTAGCATGTCGGATCGCAGCACCGCACCGATCCGCGTCGGTATCGTCGGCGCAAGCCCTAATGGAAGTTGGGCCGCTGCAACACATTTGCCCGCACTCGCCCAGTTGCCAGAGTTCCGCATCACCGCGGTGGCGACAACGAATGCCGCATCGGCCGCGGCCGCAGCGGCGCACACGGGTGCGCGGCACGCGTTCACCGACGCCGCCGAACTGGCGGCGCACCCCCAGGTCGACCTGGTGGTGGCGACGGTGAAGTCACCGGGGCACGCGGCGGTAGTTCGCGCGGCCCTGGCCGCCGGGAAGCACATCATGTGCGAGTGGCCGATGGGCGCCGACACGGCCGAAGCCGCCGAGCTGGCCGCGGCGGCGGTGTCGGCCGGAGTGGTGCACAGCGTGGTGCTACAGGGCCATCACTCGCCGTCGGTGAACTTCGTCAGGGATCTGCTCGCGGCGGGACGGATCGGCGCCGTCGCCGCGGTCACCCTGGTGGCCGCCGGGGATCCTTTCGGCGGCAATGTCATTCACGACAACCTCGCCTGGACCCTGGACTCGACCAAGGGCACCAACCTTTTGACCATTATGGCGGGACATGTGTTCGGGACACTCGAGCACCTGGTCGGTACATTCGCCGAGGTGTCGGCCGTGCTGGCCACACTGCACGACAAGGTGACCGTGCTGGAAACCGGTCAGGTCATCACCAATCAACAGCCGGGGCAGCTCGCGGTCGCAGGGCGCCTGACCGGTGGAGCGGTGGCCGCGGTAACGGTGCACGGCGGCCATGCCGACGCCCCCGATGGCTTCCACATCCACATTCGCGGCACCGAGGGAACTTTGACGATTACCCCCGTTCAGCCGGCCATGTTCCTGCACTGGGCCGACTGGCACGTTCGACTGCACGATAATCGAGGAGTCGTCAGCGAACTCCAAGTGCCTGATGAGTACCGACCGCCGCTGACCTTGCCCGCCGGTCCGATTGCCCACGTGGCGGGCAACTATCGCGAAACCGCCGCTGCAATCGCCGAGGGTCGCCCCGCGCGCCCCGATTTCATCACCGGCCTGCGCCAGCGCCGACTGCTCGACGCCATTGTCCGCGCCTCCGAAACTGGAGTGCGCCAGCAGGTCTCGACACTGTGACCAGTCCGGGATCGCCGACCTGACCGGCGCGCAAGCGCCGATCGAGGCTTCGCCCTTACGGATCGACAGCGGTCGTGTGCTGGTCGTGAGACTGGTCGACGGTGCGCCGCGCCGGGCACCGCCGGCAAGTTCCGCGGAACGCGTACGGCCTTGTGCCCCAATGTGTCACGCTGCTGGCATGGCATTCTTGCGGGCCGATCGCATGCGCGTGCTGGTGACCCTCAACCAGTTCGAATCCCACTTTCGTGGACTGGTCACATTGGCCGACGCGATAAGCAGGCACGGCCACGATGTCCGCGTCGCGGCACCCGAGAAGTGGGGCGCCTGGCTGCACAGCAACTACGGCGTCGAGACCGTGGACGTGAAAATACGGCGGGCCGACCGCGTGTTCGACGCAGCCATATTCGGACTTCTGCTCGACCGGGACATAGAAGCGTTCGACCGGATGTACATGACGGATTTCCTCAGCGACCGGATCGCCCTGCGTGTCGCGGAAGACGTACTGAACCTCTCGCAACGATGGCGACCCGATGTTGTCGTGCACGAGTGCTCGGAATTCGGCGGTTATCTGGCGGCGGAGGCGCTCGGAATACCACACGTCACGGTGGATATCGGGCCGCTGCAGCTTGTGCGAAACCTCCACGACGACCTGATCCGGCCCGCTCTGACCGCTCAGCGGGCCAAACTCGGGCTTCCGGCAGAACCGTCGACACCGGGAATCCTGCGCCATCTCACGGTCTCCCTGACGCCGAAAGAATTCAATAACGCCGATCTCGACACCCCACTGGTCCGTTACCGGCACGAACCACCGGTACGTCACAATGACCAACTCCTCCCGGAGGTGTTCACATCGATGCCTGGCGACAGGCCGATCGTTTACCTCTCACTTGGCTCGATCGGCCCCTTTTCACCGCGGTTCAGGGATCGAATGGCCGAAATCTACGGGGAGGTCTTCGCGGCCTTGGCCGAACTCCGGTGCACCGCGGTCGTCTCGCTGCCATCGATGTACCAGGAGATGTTCGGGTCGCTGCCGCCACACATCCATGTCCTGCCGTACGTCCCCCAGTCCCTCGTATTGGCGAATGTAGACCTGTTCATCACGCACGGTGGATTGAATTCGATGCGCGACACGATAACCTACGGAGTCCCGCACGTGGTACTTCCTTTCTTCGCCGATCATCCCGGAAATGCACGACGCTGCGAGACCCTCGGCACCGGCATCCACATCGATCCCATGACCGTCACCGCGTCGGACGTTTTCACCGCCTGCCGACGGACCCTCGACGATCCCGCCTTCCGGCAGGCCGCGCGAGCGCTGAAACGACATATGTGGGCACTGCCGCCGCAATCGGCATTCGCCGAAGTCCTCGGAGATCTCGTCCAGGCTCGCACCGGGAGAAAATAGAATGAACGATAGAGACGATCTGCTTGCGATAATCCGACGGTTCCAGAATTCGCAAACCGAGCATCACTTCGTCCCTGGCGTCACCGAGATCCAATCATCCGGCGCCTGCCTCGATGACGAGGACAGGGCCGCCGTCGTCGAGGCAGCGCTGGATATGCGTATCGCGGCGGGAATCCTGGCACATCGATTCGAGAACGAATTCGCCAGAAAAATCGGACTTCGCAAGGCGCGGCTCACCAACTCCGGATCATCGGCGAATCTGCTCGCGGTAACCGCCTTAACCGCCCCGGAGCTGGATGATGCCCGCCTGTGCCCCGGGGATGAGGTGATTACGGCTGCAGCCGGATTCCCGACGACAGTGAACCCGATACTGCAAAACGGATTGAAACCGGTGTTCGTAGATATCGATTCCTCCACATACAACACGACACCGGAAGCCGTGGAGGCGGCAATCGGTCCGAGAACCCGCGCCGTCGTACTGGCGCATACGCTCGGTAACCCGTTTCCGGTGGCAGAGATCTCCGCGTTGTGTGCGGAGCATGGCATGTTCCTGATCGAAGACAATTGCGATGCAGTCGGATCGACATACCGATCACGCGTTACCGGCACCTTCGGCGATCTGGCCACCGTCAGCTTCTACCCGGCACACCATTTGACCACGGGTGAGGGCGGATGCGTCCTGACCAACGACCTGACAACAGCTCGCGTCGTGAAGTCTCTGCGCGATTGGGGACGCGACTGCTGGTGCGAGCCGGGCGAAAGCAACAGATGCGGAAAGAGATTCAATCAACAGCTAGGCGGTCTTCCTTACGGATACGACCACAAGTACATCTATTCGCATATCGGCTACAACCTGAAGGCAACAGATATCCAGGCTGCGCTCGGGCTCTCCCAGCTGGCCAGGCTGGACGATTTCTGCGCCCGTCGGCGTCATAACTGGCGTCGGCTTCGCGAAGGCCTGGACGGGATCGACCATCTCCGCCTGCCGGAACCAACCCCCGAAAGCGATCCGAGCTGGTTCGGATTTGCCCTGACGGTGCTGCCGGACGCGCCTTTCGGCCGTATCGACATCGTCAACTTTCTCGAAGGCCGCAAAATAGCGACCCGTGGCCTATTCGCCGGAAATCTCCTCCGCCATCCGGCGTACACGAATATCGAGTGCCGTATCTCCGGAAGCTTGGCTGTCAGCGACTATGTTGCCGACAACACCTTCTGGGTCGGCGTGTACCCGGGCATAACCGACGAGATGACCGACTACATGGTCGCCTCGGTCCGGGAGTATGTTTCCGGCTACCGACGCTCACAGGTCCGGTTCGTGGCGCCCGCCCCCGAGGACAGGCGGTGAACAGGCTGCTGGTCACCGGTGCGGACGGGCTACTCGGCAGCGGGATAACGAGGGCGACGAGCCCGTTTCGTCGTGCCGATCGACAGGTGCTCGGGTTCGGATCCAAAGAACTCGACATCACCGATGCGACGGCGCTGAACGACACCGTCGGCCCCGGCGATGTGGTCATCAACTGCGCGGCGTACACCGGCGTAGACGCCGCCGAGACCGAAGCCGATAAGGCGTTCGCGGTCAACGGGGTAGGCCCGGGACTGCTGGCCCGAGCCTGCGCGAACAGGGGAGCGCGAATGCTGCACATCTCGACCGCGTACGTCTTCGACGGGTCGGGGTCGAGTCCATGGGAGACCTGGTCACCGACCGCTCCGTTGAGCGTGTACGGAAGATCCAAGTTGGCAGGTGAGGAGGCCGCCCGAGCAGCGTTGCCCGATGTGCGGATCGTCCGCACCATGTGGCTGTACTCGGGGACCGACCGGGATTTCCCGGCCGCACTCGTGCGGAGATGCTCGCGGGGCGAGCACGTCGCGGTCGTCACCGACCAGATCGCGTCCCCAACCTTTGTCGACGATCTCGTATCCGGTCTGTTCGACCTCGTCGCGCACCCGAATCCACCGCGCCTGCTGCACGCGACCGGAGGCGGCGAGGCATCCAAATACCGATTCGCTCGTGGGATTATCGAAGCGGCGGGACTCGATGCGGACCTGTTACGGCCCTGCCGGACATCGGATTTCCGAGATGCCGCAACCCGGCCCCGCAATGCCGTTCTGTCGAATTCATCGTGGATCGACTGCGGCCTTACGCTGCTACCGCACTGGCGTGACGGACTACACCGCGCTGTCAGCGCTGCAGTTCAGGAGTGACTACCTTTCGGTGACCCGGTCGCGGCGCCTCCGCAAAACCCGTTGCCGAACCGCGGCGACCACTGCTACTTTTCCGGAGACCGTGCAAGAGAACGAGGAGGTGGTACCCGTGAACACAGTATCGACATGGGTGCTCCCTTCTCGGGACACGGTCGGGCGATAGGTCGTCCGGGAGCGCCGTTCAAGAGCACTCCCGAAAGGCACGACCATGCAATTCACTTCTGAACAGCGCCTCGACGACGACATCCTCGAGCGCGAATTCACCCTCGGCGAGGTCCCCGGCATCCTCTGGACGCCCACATCCGCATCCGCACCGGCACCGCTCATCCTGGTCGGCCACCCCGGCGGACTGCACATGATGTACCCCCGACTGGTGGCCCGGGCCAGGCACGCCGCGGCGGCGGGATACGCCGCGGCGACCATCGAGCTCCCTGGGGCCGGTGACCGACCCCGTTCGGCCGTCGCCGAGCAGGCCCGCGCCGACCTGCGCCGGGCGTTGGCGGCCGGTGAGCAGGTCAACGACGATATCGTCGACCGGCTCGTCCTCCCACTGGTCGAAAAGGCGGTCCCGGAATGGCGGGCCACTCTGGACGCCCTTCTTTCGCTGCCCGAGATCGGCGGCCCGGTCGGGTACTCGGGAGGGGTGATCGCGATCGGCCTCCGGCTGGCGGTGGTCGAGCCGCGCATTTCGGCCGCCCTTCTGTTCGCCGGGAGTTTCGTGCCGCGCACCATGTTCGAGCAGGCCCGGCAGGTCACCATTCCGCTGCAGGTTCTGTTGCAGTGGGACGACGAAGGAAACGACCGGCAACTGGCCCTGGACCTGTTCGACGCCTTCAGTTCCAAGCAGAAGACGCTGCACGCCAATATGGGTGGGCACACCGGCGTCCCGCAGTTCGAGGAGGACGCCGGGAACCGGTTCTTCGCCCGGCACCTGAAGTGAGAGCGGCCCGTCAGGTCGGCAGCAGACGATAGGAGCTGTCGGTCAGGATGCCGCTCATCGAGGAAAGGTCCCGGCCCTCCTCGACCGCGGTAGGCGGATGCACAACCGCCCCGATCGCGACGGTACCGGCCGGTCGGGGCGGCGCGTCTGTGGCGGAGACGTCGAGATAGTCGAGCGGCTCCACTACCCGGATATGGGGTGACCGATCAACGCGGGCGGCAGTGCCCTCGGCCCTCAGATGCCCGGCGCCCGGCCGACTCTCAGTCCCCGATGTTCCGGAGGTGCGGCATCGGGGCTGGATCGTCGGTGGGTCCTGAGAGGATGCCCGCGAACGTTGTCGAATATGGGAGAAGTGCATGACGGACAAGACTTTACGGGTGATCGGCGAGCTCATGGGTTCGGTGCCGTCGGCGGGTTCATTTGCTGCGCGTCGGACGGGCTCGGCGGAGAACCTGGTGATCGAGGTAGATGGGGTGGGGCCGATCCGGTTGCCGGTGACGCCGGCTCAGGCGCGGCGACTGTGCGAGCTCGCGCTGCCGGCGCGGTATGGGCTGCGCGAGCAGACCCTATTGGACGCGAATGTGCGTGACACATGGGAGGTTCCGCGGGGCCGGGTAGCGGTCGACGAGCGGCGGTGGCGCGAGACGTTGCTGCCCATGCTGGACATACTGCGGGCCGAGCTGGGTCTGGCGCCGGACTGCGAGTTGTCGGCGGAGCTGCATTCGATGCTGGTGTATGAGGCGGGACAATTCTTTCAACGCCATCAGGATTCGGAGAAGGCCGACGGCATGATCGGCACGTTGGTGGTGACTCTGCCTTCGGCGTTCACCGGCGGGGAGCTGGTGATCGAGCAGCAGGGGATGAAGGTCACCGACCAGGGTTCGCCGGAGGAGCTGTCCTTCATCGCGTTCTATGGCGACTGCGAGCATGAGGTGCTGCCGGTCACCGACGGTTTCCGGATCACGCTGACCTACAACCTGGTGGCGAAGGGGCGCACCGGCCCGGACGCCGCCGCTTTCGCCATGCATCCGTCGGTCGCGTTACTGGCCGAGCAGTTACGCGCGCATTTCACCACACCGGTGGAATTGCCGACGTGGCGTTTGCACCGCGAGCCGAAACGCCCACCTCATCAACTCGTCTATCTGCTGGATCATCAGTATTCCCAGCAGGGATTCGGGTGGGGTCAGCTCAAGGGCGGCGATGCTGCCCGTGCCGGGATCATGCTCGCGGCGGCGGACATCGGGGGATACGACACGTCGCTGGCGCTCGCGGAGGTCGAGGACTCCTACGAGGAGGATTACACCTCGTGGATGATGATTTATCGTCAGCGTTGGGAGCGCGTCGAGGGCGGGTGGAAATGCGTCGAAAGCGCTGACGTGGAGTTCGATGAAGACGGGGACATGGTGGAGCCTGTGCCCGATGACCCCGCGAGCCTTCCGGTGCGCTCGAGCCTTCCTTTGGTCCCGGGATCGGAGGATCTCGGCGAGCTGCGCTGGTCGACCATCACATTGACGTGGCTGATCGACCGATCAGGGGCGGCTGGTGAGCCCACTGTGCGGGAGGTTTGGGATGAGGAGTTGTGTACGGGCGAATCGAAGTCGACGCTGGAGCCGTTCGCGTCGGAGATCGAGGGTTACATGGGCAATGAAGGAAACACCGCCAATTTCTGGTACAGGCGCGCGGCGATCATCATCCGGCCACCGTCATAAATGACGACAGGATCCCAACGACGTTTCGAACAATGGTTCGCTGATTGTCCGAAATCAAATCGGGCGAACTCCCGTCCCTTTCAACATATATCGCTTGCCGCGAGACCCGGCGGTGCCGCACAATAGGCGGCCGATGCCAGGACCTGCGGAAGCCCGGAATCAGCGAGACGTGTGCACACGCGGCCGCAGCTGACGACGTGGACGCACGGCGAATGGGTGGGACAGAATTTGGCGAATTGGTGGTTCATGTTCGATGTGATCATTGCCGGGTGCGGGCCGACCGGTGCGATGCTGGCCGCCGAACTGCGGCTGCACGATGTGCGGGTACTCGTTCTGGAGAAGGAGACCGAGCCCGTGTCGTCGTTCGTGCGCATAGTCAGTCTGCACATGCGCAGTATCGAGCTGATGGCGATGCGCGGACTGCTGGATCGCGTTCTCGAACGCGGGAGACAGCGTCCGGTCGGCGGTATCTTCGCCGCCATCACCAAACCTGCGCCCCAGGGCCTGGATTCCGCGCACGCCTATCTGCTGGGCATCCCGCAGCCGGTCATCGATCATCTGCTCGGAGAACATGCGATCGAACTGGGTGCGCAGGTCCGGCGCGGTTGTGCGGTGGCCGGTTTCGAGCAGGATGACGAGGGGGTGACCGTCGAGCTGGCCGACGGGGAGCGGCTGCGTTCGCGTTACCTCGTCGGCTGTGACGGCGGGCGCAGTACGGTCCGCGAACTGCTCGGCGTCGGCTTCCCCGGCGAGCCCGCGCGGACGGAGACGCTGATAGGCGAGATGGAAGTGGGCGTGCCGCAGGAGGAGATCCCCGCCAAGGTGACCGAAATCCACAAGACCAATAAGGTATTCAGTCTCGGGCCCTTCGGCGAAGGGGTCTACCGCGTCGTAGTCCCCGCCGCGGGAGTCAGCGAGGATCGCGCGCAACCGCCCACCCTCGAGGATTTCAAACAGCAGTTGCGTGCCATCGCCGGAACCGATTTCGGTGTGCACTCCCCGCGCTGGTTGTCGCGCTTCGGCGATGCCACGCGGCTGGCCGAGCGTTATCGGGTCGGGCGGGTGCTGTTGGCCGTCGATGCGGCGCACATCCACCCGCCCGCCGGCGGTCAGGGCCTCAATCTGGGTGTTCAGGACGCGTTCAACCTCGGCTGGAAACTGGCCGCACAGATCCGCGGCTGGGCACCGGAAGCATTGCTCGACACCTACCAGATCGAACGTCATCCGGTCGCCGAAGACGTACTGGACAACACCCGTGCCCAGATGCAACTGCATGCCATCGAACCGGGCGCGCAGGCCGTGCGCAGGCTTTTCACCGAACTGATGGACTTCGACGAGGTGAACCGATACCTGATCGAGAAGATCACCGCGATCGGCATCCGCTACGACTTCGGCGGGGGCCCCGACCTGCTCGGTCGACGGCTGCGCGATATCGACCTGAAACAGGGCCGCCTTTACGATCGTCTACAAGGGGGCCGTGGCCTGGTACTCGACCGCACCGAACGGCTGTCCGTCGAGGGCTGGTCGGACCGAGTCGACCTCATCGCGGATCCCGCTGCGGCACTGGATGTCTCGGCCGTCCTGCTGCGCCCCGACGGCTACGTCGCCTGGATCGGCGAGAACCAGCGGGACCTGAACGACCACCTCGCTCGCTGGTTCGGCAAGCCCGCCGACTGATTTCAGTGGACATCAGGCCACCAGCTCGCTCTCTGCTTCGGCGTCGCGATGGCAAGCGTGCTGTTCGGGCTGCTCCTGGTTGCCGTGTCCGAGCACGGCGCGGATATCGCCTTCCAGTGCACTGTCATCGCCGGGCTCATCGCGGATGGACCGGCGGCGCGCCGATGCTATTAACCCGGCAGCTCGGCCTTGCCAATCGGTTGCTGCACGCTGTCAGTGGAATCGCGCGGTAATCCGCTCGCTGAAATCCCGCTGATCGACAGAGTCGAACGGCAGAATGTGGCCATGCGGATATTTGCCCGATTGTTGCAGGTTGCTGTGGCCGGGGTGCTGGTCGTGGCGGCTGGGCATGGCGCCGCGGCTGCTCCCGCCGCGAGCGTCGCCCACAGTCAGTTGCCCTGGCCCTGGTCGACTCCTGAGCCGGACGGAGTGCGGGCGCCGGGGGCGGAGCTGGCCGACGGGATCACCGGCACGGTGCTGTGGTCGCGCGGGGCGAATGACCCCGTCCCGATAGCCAGCATCACGAAGGTGATGACGGCGCTGGTCGTGATCAACGTCGGGGACCTCGACCGGACTATTGCCGTACCGCAAGAATCCATCGCCTACAGCGCCGAGCACAACGGAAGCACCGCAGGCTTGGTACCCGGCGAGGTGCTCACCACGCGACAGCTCCTATACGCGATGATGCTGCCGTCCGGCTGCGACGCCGCTCATACCCTTGCCCAGGCCTACGGACCCGGCCAAGACGGCTTCATTGCCAAAATGAACGACACCGCGCGTCGAATGGGCATGGCGGGAACGCATTTCACCGACCCCAGTGGACTGCCGGCCCCCACCGACCACTCCACCTTCTCCACACCGGCAGACCTGGTGACCCTCGGCCTGCGCGCGATGAGCCTGCCGGTATTCCGCGACATCGTCGGGTCGCCGAGCTACCACCTGCCCGCGGGCCCGGGCAACCGCGAGCACCTCTGGCAGACCACGAACCTGCTGCTGAACGACTATCCCGGCGCCGTCGGCATCAAAACCGGATACACCGACGCCGCGGGAACCTGCCTGCTGTTCGAGACAGTGAGGGCAGGAATACCGCTGATCGGTGTGGTCCTGCACAGCTCACCCGACAGCGAAATCGCCGCGAAGGGCGACGCCGAGCGCATGCTGAATTGGGGTTACGGCCCGATCCTCAGCGCATTGCCGGTCAGCTAGCGCCGGATGCGGCAGAGTCGCGGATCTCGGCTACTCGAACCGGACTTCCCAGCGTTTGATTCCGTTGAGCCAGCCCGAGCGCAGCAGTTCGGGTTCGGCGACCTGGCTGATGTCGGGCATGGCGTCGGCGATGGCGTTGAACATCAGGTCGATCTCCAGCCGGGCCAGGTTCGCGCCGAGGCAGTAGTGGGTTCCCGCACCACCGAATCCGACGTGCGGGTTGGGATCTCGTAGCACATCGAAGGTGAATGGGTCATCGAAGGCTGTTTCGTCGAAATTGGCCGAGCTGTAGAACATTCCGACGCGTTGGCCCTTCTTGATCAATTGGCCGCCGAGCTCGACATCCCGTGTCGCGGTGCGCTGGAAGGCGGCGACCGGCGTTGCCCAGCGCACGATCTCGTCGGGCGCGGTGCGTGGGCGTTGCTCGCGGTAGAGCTGCCACTGATCGGGATGGTCGACGAACGCCTTCATGCCGTGGGTAATGGAATTGCGGGTGGTTTCGTTGCCCGCCACCGAGAGCAGGATGACGAAGAAGGCGAATTCCTCCGAGCTGAGGTGCTCGCCGTCGATATCGGCATTGACCAGCGCGGTGACGATGTCTTCGGCGGGGCACTCGCGCCGCTCCTCGGCCAGATGCCAGGCATAGCCGGTCAATTCGAGCTGTGCGGTGGCCGAATCGCCCGCGAATTCCGGATCATCGGCGCCGACCATCTGATTCGACCAGTGGAAGAGCTTCTTGCGGTCCTGCTGCGGGACTCCGAGTAGTTCGGCGATGGCTTGCAGCGGCAGCTCTGAGGCGACCAGTTCGACGAAATCTCCGCTACCGCCGCGCTTCGCGTCGGCGACGATGGCTGCCGCCCGTTCGGTGAGCGCGCGCCGCAGTCCCTCCACCGCGCGTGGCGTGAAGCCCTTCGACACGATGCGGCGGCTCTTGGTGTGTGTGGGCGGGTCCATATTGAGCAGGATCACCCGTTGCACCTCGATCTGCTCGCGGGTGATCTGCGGCTGATAGCGGATGATCGCGGTGTTCTCGGTCGAGGAGAAAGTCTCGGGGTGCCGCGAGATCTCCTTGATGTCCTCGAGCGTGGAGACCACCCAGTAGCCGCCGTCGTCGAACCCGCTCACACCGTCCGGCTGGGCGTTCCACCAGACCGGCGCGGTCCGGCGCAGCTCGGCGAACTCCTCGACCGGTCGGCGCGTCGCCCACAGATCGGGGTCGGTGAAATCGAAGCCCGCGGGTATCGACGGTGTGGCCATGGCCACCTCCCAGACTGGAACACGTTCTAGACGTCAATTCAAACACGGGAGGGGGCAGGGGTGGGGCGGTTCGGACGGCCTCAGCGCGGGTTCGGTGTTCTCGGCGAACAGACCTCAGAACGAGCATTGGTACTCGGAGTACTCGATCACCCGCACCGGCGCGTCCAATGAAGTCGTGTCCGCAAGAAACGCTTTCGCCGGCGCGCTGATAAGGAGACGCGCATGGCACTCACTCCGATCCCCGACCTCGGAGACCTGATTCTCGTTGCGCTGCACGATGTGCGGCAAGCAACCCCCGAACAGGTGATCAACCTGATCGAGGCGATGCCCGAGTTCCATCCCACCGAGGATGATCGTCAACCGGACCCGGCGCGCGAGAACCTCGTGCGTTGGCAGTCACGCCTCTATTCCGCGCGGCGGTACCTCGGCGACGAGGGTCTGGTCCTGTCCAGCCGCCGTCAGTGGCGCATCACCGAATCCGGTAGAGATGCCGCAGAAGAGGCGCGGCGGCGGCTGACAGATCCGGATCTGCCTTCCGTCACGCAGAGTCCGGATCAACGAAACCTCATCCAGCACAGTGTGATCACCAGGCCACTGCTCGATCCTGATGTGCGGGCGCGGGTACTCGACCAACCCAGCGACGACAGTCAAACGCTCTCGGTGGTCATCGAGTCGAACTTCCCTGTCAAACCGCTGATCGATGTGTCAGCACGCACCGTCAAGGCCGACGCGGCGCGGCGCACGTTCGACGCATGCGGGCGCGGAATTCGCTGGGCGGTGGTAGATTCCGGGATCGATCGAACGCACCCGCATTTCGATGCCGCGAAAACCCTACTCGCCGATGACGTGTTCCCGTTGCACCGCGATTTCACCAAGTCGGTGAATCCGGGCCCGGAGACCGTCGACTCGGCGCTACAGGACGGCCTCGGCCACGGTACCCACGTCGCCGGAATCATCGCGGGCCATCTCCCGAGTTCCTTCCCCGGCGAGAACCTTCAGGTGGTCACCGAGCAATACACCGAGCCCGACGACCCACAGCCGCTGCGCGGTGTCCGAGAGGTCGATCCCGGCGTGGTTTCCGGTATGGCCCCGCAGGCGCACCTGCGGTCCGTTCGGTCACCCTGCTACAGGGTGCCTTCTCCCACTTTGCCTTTGCCGC
Source organism: Nocardia arseniciresistens (assembly GCF_046764875.1). NCBI lineage: Bacteria > Bacillati > Actinomycetota > Actinomycetes > Mycobacteriales > Nocardiaceae > Nocardia > Nocardia arseniciresistens. Next base: position 280,048 of record NZ_JBKORD010000006.1, on the reverse strand, counting down.
GTCGCTTCCGTTCGACGCGCGTAGAAGCGGGGCGTTGAACGGGAAGGACGCGCGTGTCGACGGCCCGATCATCGTCTGCTACTCCGTGCACGACTCCGCGGTCGGCACCCTATATCCGCTGGCGCCGCTACTCGGCCGCGAGGATGCCGCGGGCCTGGACGACGCGACCTACCGCTGGGGCGGTATCGGCCACGACGGCCATCAGCCGGACGTGGCGGCCATGCCGCTGCTCGAGGTGGGAAGCCGATACGACTTCGCCGGGCACCGGCTCGTCAATATCGATGCGGCCGCCGTCGTGAAGAACGGCTCGCCCCCATCGGGAGCCCACTCCGACATCGTCCACCCCGAGCTCGCCTGGGTCGTCGTGTCCTCGGGTGGTCTGGTCAGCTGAACCGCCTCACTCGGAGCCGAAGCCCGCGAACATCTTTCGCTTGAGCGGGGGAACCGCCTCCGCGACGCGGAAGACCGTCCTGCCGATGGCCCGCCCGACGGAATTGTCGGACACCGTCTGCTCCGCGGCGGTCAGTGAGTCACGCACGGCCGCGAATCCGTACTCGATCATCTGTGCCTCGTAGTCGTGGATGGCGGCGAGCAGCGGCTGCTCGCCGTTGGCGGCGGCGACCAGCTTGTCGCACAGCAGTTGGGCGTCGCGCAGCGCGATATTGGCGCCGATGCCGCGGAAGGGGGTCATGCTGTGGATCGCGTCGCCGAGCAGGGTGACATTCGTTGTCTCCCACGGCGGCAACGGAACCGAGGTGCGGATCGGGATGAGGGTGACTGTGTCGGTATCGGATCCGCCGACCAACTCGCGCAATTCGGGCGCCCACCCTGCGATGAGGCGGTTGACCATGTCGTGCAACTGCGCGGTGTCCAGCGACTCCAGTTCGACGCCACCGGGGTAGTCGCCGCGCTTGGCGGCGTAGGCCCAGAAGACGTAGGACCGAGTGTTGTCGAAAAGCGCGCCGGGGGCCAGCGCGGCCGCCCCGTCGTTGCCACCGATACCGGAGAAATGCGGATCCGGTTGATCGAATTCGTGTGGAGCGATGAACATTCCGCAGCCCTTGGGTGGCATGATGGCAAGGGCTGACGCGAGGAACTTCGGTGTAAGTCGTCGCCTGCTTTCGTCGGTGAGGACGAACTTGCCCGCGACGGTGACGATACTGGTTGCCACCCGCCGCGCCTGCGGAAGCCGTTGCGCGCGAACCCGCGATGTCCCGCCGTCCGCGCCGACCAGGACATCACCGACCGCCGAGCCGCCGTCGGCGAAGTTTACCTCGACCCGGCCGTCGGGCAGTTCGGCGTAGCCGGTGATCGCCTTGTCGTAGTGCACGACGGTGTCGAGATCGGCAAGCAGGATCTGGCGCAGGGTGATCCGGCTGATGCCGTAGTGGCTGTCGATCTCGTTGTGCTCGCCCTCGATCACCTCGGTATCGAGATTCAGCAGATCCTTCATCTGCTCGGTGACGAAGCCGAATCGGGTGGCACCCTTGCCGGAGCTGGCAATGAATGCCCGGTAGGCCGGTTCGGGAAGCAGCTCGTGCAGTGCCCGGCTGCCGGTGGGATTGATGTGAACGCGGAAACCCTGCACGCGGTCGGTGCGGTGGCGGTCGCGTTCGTACACTGCGACGCTGACGCCTGCCTTGCGCAGGCCGTTGGCCAACGCGAGGCCGCCGATGCCACCACCGGCGACGAGCACATGCGGGAACTTGTTGTCGGACATGATATTTACTTCCAAATCTGTGCTATTCACTGCCGTAGCGATTGCTGGCAGATCGCTCGAGAGAACCAGCTATTCCTGGCTCCAGCCGAAGGGCCTGCTGCGCCGTCCCGCACGTTGTTGCTGGTCTGCGTCGTGCGCCGCCCACGACTCGATCAGCCGGTCGAGCAACCCGGTCAGTGCGATCACGTCGGTCGCCGACCAATCGGCGATTACCGCCCCGAAGACCTGCGTGCCGACATCGAGGAACCGCTGAAGCTCCGCGCGTCCCGCGCCGGTCGCCTCCAGCAGGACCGCGCGCCGATCCGCAGGGTCGGCGCGGGTGCCGACCAGGCCGGCGTCGGTCAGCGCTTTGACGTGCCTGGTGATCGAGGAGGGCAGTGCGTCCAACCGTTCGGCCACCTCGCCCGCCCGCAGTGGGCCGTGCTCGACGGCCTGCTGTAGCACCCCGACTCGGACCGGATCGAACGCCTTCGCCATGCCGGTACGCATCGCCTCGGAGAAGCGCGCGGTCGTTCTGGCCAGCTCCGCGATCTGGTCGTTATTTGCTTGCATGAAACAAGAGTAGAGTATTTGATTCCCTGAAACAACTATTCTGACACGATCGAATAAGTGCCCAGAATGTTCTGGTCCTTCGGGCTGAGAGATGACAGGCTTAAGCGGTGAACCATCCTCCGGATAAGCAGGCGGGGTCGGACCCGTCAACCGACAAGCTGGACGCGGCCGTCTTCAAGGTGGCAGGCGTGGTCGTGCTCGGCGCGATCATGTCGATCCTCGATATCACCGTCGTGACCGTCGCGATCCCAACCTTCCAGATCGAGTTCGATACGAGCTACGCGATCGCGGCGTGGACGATGACGGGCTACACCCTCGCGCTCGCTACCGTCATTCCGCTCACCGGGTGGGCCGCCGACCGGTTCGGCACCAAACGTTTGTACATGATGGCGCTGACGTTCTTCGTGCTCGGATCGGTGCTGTGCAGCTTCGCCTGGAACATCGAGTCGCTCATCGCCTTTCGCGTGATCCAGGGCATCGGCGGCGGCATGTTGATGCCGCTCGGCATGACGATCATGACCCACGCCGCAGGCCCGCAACGTATCGGCCGCGTGATGGCAGTGCTCGGCGTGCCGATGCTGCTCGGTCCGATCGGCGGCCCGATTCTCGGCGGCTGGCTGATCGACGCGTTCAGCTGGCACTGGATCTTCCTGATCAACTTGCCGATCGGTATCGTCGCGCTCGCCCTGGCCTACCTGGTCTTCCCCTCGGACAATCCGGAACCGTCGGAGTCGTTCGACTTCCTGGGAATGCTGCTCGCTTCGCCCGGTCTCGCGCTGTTCCTGTTCGGTGTGTCGTCCATTCCGGGAGAGGGCACGATCGCCTCGGCGAAGGTGCTCGCGCCCGCGGCCATCGGCCTCGTCCTCATGGTCGCGTTCGTCTTCCACGCGCTGCGCACCGAACACCCGTTGATCGATCTGCATCTGTTCCGCAACCGGTCGCTGACCTTCGCGGTCCTCACGATGGTGTTGTTCGCGATCGCCTTCTTCGGTGCCGGCCTGCTGCTGCCCAGCTACCTCCAACAGGTGCGCGGTGAATCCGCGCTGGCCGCCGGATTGCTGATCGCGCCACAGGGTCTCGGCGCGATGCTCACGATGCCGATCGCGGGCCGCTTCGTCGACAAGATCGGGCCCGGCAAGATCGTGATGGTCGGTATCGCGCTGATCTCGGTCGGCACCGTCTTCTTCACGCAACTCGAGGCGGATACCTCGTATGTGGCCATGTGTGGCGCGCTGTTCGTGATGGGCCTCGGTATGGGCTGCACGATGATGCCGATCATGACCGCCGCGATTCAGACGCTGACCCACCAGCAGGTTGCCCGCGGCTCGACCTTGATGAACATCATCAACCAGACCGCGGGCTCGATCGGCACCGCGACCATGTCGGTGGTGCTGACGAATCTGTTGAAGGATCAGCCCTTCGCCGGACCCGCGATCGCGTCCAACTCCAATCCCGCTATCGCGGCTCAGCTTCCGCCGGGTGCGATCGAGGCGGGACTGAAGCAAGCCGCAGAGGCCTTCAGCAACACCTACATCGTTGCGGTGGTTCTCATCGTGCTGACCTTGGTCCCGGCCTTCTTCTTGCCGCGCACCAAGCCGAAGAGCCCGGAGGTCGCCGACGCGCCGGCGGCCATGGTGCACTGACCGCACACCTTCGATGCGAAACGGCCAGGGGTCGGTGTTTCACACACCGGCCCCTGGCCGTTTCGCTGCTCGGTCTCAGGCGTACAGCGCGACGAAGCGATCGAGAGAACGTTCGATATCGCCCTTGAGCGCGCGAGCGACGCCGGAGCCGATGGGGCCGAACAGGGGCGGGCCACCGAGATCGATGGAGACGGTCACCGCGGAACCCGCTCCCTTGGGTGCGACGACCAATTCGAGACCGAACTTGGTGCCGCCCTTCCCCGCTCCGGTCAGCGCCAGCCTGCGGGGCGGCTCGGCCGCCTGCACCGTCCAGGTCACCCGGTTGCGCAACCCCTTCGCCGAGGCCACGCCGACGAGTTTTGTGCCGACGGTGAGCTCGCTGGGAACCTCGCTGCGCCAGGCCTCGTGCATGGTGAGCCACTTGTCCAGCTCATTGAGATCGGAGGTGTGCGACCACGCCTTCTCCGGGGAGATCGGAACGTCGACGGAGACCTTCAGCTTTGCCATCCGCGCATGGTATCCGGTACCCCGAGTTCCGTCGCTCGCCTCTCCACCACTGGTAACTCGAGGTGCCCTGATCGGTGCCGAACCCACCGTGTGATTCCGGAAAGCGCCTGGCGGCAGCCTGATCCAGTACTGCATCGCGCGAGATGTACTCCGCTGCAGCGAAGCTCGTGCGCGAGCATGTCCGCGTATCGGGAGAGAACTCTTGGCATTGCTGCTAATGTGGCCGAGTCGTCGGGAGGCACTGGCCTCCGACGCGGACCTGATCCGACCAGGGTTGCTCATGGTCGGCGTCGCGAGGAAGGCGAGACGAGCGCTGTGGCAGAAGCCTGTGGCACCCAGAGGAACCGCACAGAAGTCTCGACACAGACCGTGACGTGGCCCGGCTTGTCCGGTGAGCCTAGAGCCCGAAAACGACGAGAGAACTGATGAATCAAGATATCGCCGTGGTGCTTTCATGGATCCTCGCTCCCGCGCTGGTACTTGCCGTGGCGGCCGCGTTGTACTTGGCGCAATCCGCCAGGCAACAGCGGACGCGTGCGGATGCGCTGGCACAGCAACATGACGCACTGACACAACAAAACCGAGTACTCGAAGAATCCGTCGAACACTTAGCGGTCACCACGCTGCCCTCGGTGTCCGAGGCGGTCCGGCGCGGTGAGCTTGCCGCGCCGACGGTCGAGGCGCCGGCAGGCATGGAGAATTCGCGGTTCGCGCAGCTCCTGCGATGGACCGCCGAGCGCTACGCCGACGAGCTGAGACTCCTACAGATCGAAACACGAGAATCGAGTAGCCGCGAGGCCGAGGAGCAGGCGGTCACGACGGTCAAGACCGCGCAGGAATCCGCGCGTGCCGAGGTCGAATCCTCGTCGCGCGCCGCGACAAGTGCGGCGGTGCGATCCTTCGGCACCTCGGTGGTCAGCCTCGGTGCGGACGTCAGCCAGGTGGTCAGCGCCGCGCTGCGTGAACACCGAGACGACGACATCTATGCGACTCTCACTCGCATCGACCACACCGTTCAGCAGATGCTGCGCCAGGCGCAGTCCTACGTCATCGTGTGTGGTGGCCTGCCCGGCCGTCGCTGGCCCGCGCAGTCGCTCACCGATGTCGTCGGCGGCGCGACCGGCCGTGTGCGTGACTACCTGCGCGTGCGACCCAACCAGCTCGATCGCATTGTCATCAGCCGAGCGGTGGAACCGCTCGTGCACACCCTCGCAACGTTGCTCGACAACGCGCTGCGTTATTCGCCACCGACGTCGTACGTCGACGTCACCTTCCAGGAGGGTCATCACGGCGTCACCGTCATCGTCGACGACGCGGGCGTACGAATGAACCCCGAGCAGATGGAGGAAGCGCGACAGGTGCTCGCGCACGAACGCCCGGTCGACATCCACCAGCTCGGCCCGTCGCCAAGAGTCGGTTTCCCTGGTATCGCGGCGCTAGCGCGGCGCTACGGGTTCACCGTCTACATCGATGGCCCCAACGTCTATGGCGGTATGCGCGCGATGGTGTACATCCCTGAAGCTCTGCTCGTGGCACAACAGTCAAACAATGGCGGCGGCGCGGCTGCGGCCGCTCCCGCTCCCGCTCCCGCGCCTGCTCCCGTCGAGCCTGCGCCGGTACCGGTTGCGGTCGGCGCACACGAGCAGCAGGTCGAAGACCAGCCGTTCTCGGTGCACGAGATCACCAGCGGCGGCCTGCCCAAGCGTCGGCGCAGGACGACGGCACCGGTCGAGGTCGGCGTGGAGCGCGCCGAGACCGAACCCGGAACAGCGCGACCTGATATCGCGGCAGCCTGGCAAAGCGGCTCCAAGACCGGTCGCGCTGCCGCGACCGACAGTTTGCCGATCGCTGAGAACACCCCATCCGACCACACCGAAGGGCTGACATCCTGATGGGCACACCGATTACGGCGGGGGCCGACAGCACCAACAAGCTGGGGTGGCTACTCGAGGATCTGAATGCCCCGGGTGTCCGATTCGCCGTGCTGCTCTCCGAAGACGGCCTGCGGATCGCGCACTCCGGCGGTGTGTCGAAGGACGACGCGGAACGATTCGCGGCCGCCGCCTCGGGTCTGCGGTCACTCGGCAAGGCGCTCGGCGAGTTCTGCGGCGGCGTCGGTAATGGGGTGCGCCAGAACATGACCGAGTACGACCAGGGGATGATCCTCATCACCGCGGCGGGTGAGGGCGCGCTGCTCGGCGTTGCCACCAACACCGACGCCGATGTCGGCCTCGTTGCGCACCGCATGAACGAGCTTGCCGGGCGGGTCGGGCACGAGCTCGGCAGCCAGCCACGTGGAAGGGCTGATAGCGGCGGCTTGCCGTGAGCGCGGCGCAATCGAGCGCTGGTAAGGCGCAGTCGTGAGTGGGTCGCGGCGGGATCCGGATCTGGTCCGTGCGTATGTGCGGACCGGAGGCCGGACGCGGCCCACGCGCGAATTGGACTTGGTGACTTTGGTATTGGTCAACAAGGATCCGACGCCCGGTGTTACTCCCGACGCACGCCAGGTGCTGAACCTGTGCAGTCGCCGCAGCGCGCTGTCGATCGCGGAGATCGCAGCGTATCTCGATCTACCGCCTTCGGTGGTGAAGATCGTCGTCTCTGATTTGCTCGACAGCGAGCACCTCGTCATGCCCCGCCCGGCCGCTGTCAAGCCGGGAATTTCTTTGCTGGAGGAGGTACTCAATGGACTCCGTGCTCTCCCGGCCTGAGCGCGACGTCGACTATGTTCCCGACACCGTTGTCAGGTCGGTAAAGCTATTGGTCGCAGGCAATTTCGGTGTCGGCAAGACGACCTTCGTGAACAGCCTCTCGGAGATCAAGCCGTTGCGCACCGAGGAGACGATCACCGAGGCAAGTGTCGGTGTCGACGATATGGCGGGGTTGCCGGGTAAGTCGCAGACGACCGTCGCGATGGACTTCGGCCGCATCACGCTCAATCCGGAACTCGCGCTATACCTTTTCGGGACACCGGGCCAGAAGCGCTTTGTACCGCTGTGGGAAGAGCTGGCCCGCGGAGCCCTCGGCGCTCTGGTGCTCGTCGATACCCGGCGTATCGAGAAGGCCGATGAGGTGCTGTCGGTGCTCGAGGAACGCGGCGTGGCGTACTCGGTGGCGGTCAATCAGTTCGAGGGCTCCCAACGTTTTCCGCTCGAAGAGATCAGGGACGCGCTCGACCTCACGCCGGGCACTCCGCTGACGACTCTCGACGCCCGCGATAGGAGTACGTGCCTGCGGTCGATGATCACCCTCGTCGAATTCCTGTTCCAGCGTCAGGAGTCACGGAGGTAACCACAAGGGACGCGCCGCTGGAACAGGTCATGAGACAGAGGCGAGGGCGAGCAGGTGCGTCAGCGCCTGCTGTAGTTCGCGTTCGGGTTGCCGGGGGAGTGTCGATGGCGGTGAGCTCATCTGCGGTTCCCCGGTGGCGCGTGTGCAACAGTCGCATGGCCTGCTCCAGCGTTGTCCCCGCGACGGGGCGGTGCTCCTCGTCGTAGGCATGACCGTCGGGCGTGTCGACGGTGAATCGGTGGTCGGCGTCAGGAAAAGTCGGGCCAGCGGTCGGCCCACGGCCGCGCTTGTTCGAGTTGTGTGGCGACGCGCAGGATTCCGAGTTCGTCGTTGGGTCGGCCGATCAGCTGGACGCTGAGGGGCAGGCCGGTGGGGGACCAGCCTGCCGGAATTGCGGCGGCCGGGTTGCCCGTCACATTCCAGAGCGCCGTGTAGCTGGTCATGGGGATGCTGCGCCGCATGGCGCGCACTACTCCCAGGTTGTCCAGTCGACCTACCGGTCCTGGGAGGTGGGGCAGCGTCGGGGTGAGCACGAAGTCGTAGCGGTCGAACACGGTGTTGATCGTTGCCGCGACCTGCTCGCCCCGCCGTTCGGCCCATCGCAGTACCGGTTCTGGTGCGACGACACGGGCGATGGCCGCGATCGTGCGGGTGCGCCGCTCGAGCAGGTCCGGGCGATCGACCTGGTCGGTCTCTTCCCTGATGCCGCCGAGGAATTGCGGGAGGAAGGCGGAGGTGACATCCGGGTAGCTCGGCTCGAAGTCCTCGACGTGATGGCCGAGCTCGGCTAGTGCCTCTGCCATAGCGCGAACGGCCGCAACACATTCCGGATCGGGGCGGACGCCTGGAACGGCGCAGCGCAGCGACACCGCGATCCGCAGCGGACCGGTGGGTTCGGTAACGGCGAAACCGGTTTCGAGCGCCTGCCAGCGATCGGTCGCGGTACTGCCGCTGATCACCTCGTAGAGCAGCGCGCTGTCTGCGACCGTTCTGGTGAGCACACCGAGTGTGCCCAGTGCTCGCCACAGGTCGCGGTGCGGCGCGGTACTGACCCGCCCCCGCTGCGGCTTCAGGCCGAACAGACCGCAGTACGCCGCCGGTATCCGGATCGACCCGCCGCCGTCGCCGCCGGTCGCGGCCGCGACGATACCGGTTGCCACAGCTGCCGCGGAGCCACCGCTCGAGCCGCCGGTCGTGCGTGTGGTGTCCCACGGATTGCGGGTGTAGCCGTGTGCGGCGGATTCGGTGAAGGGCCAGGTTCCGAACTCCGGCAAGGTGGTCTTACCGACGATGATCGCACCGGCCGCCCTGAGCCTGCGCACCATCTCACCGTCCGCCGTGGCGGGCACGGTATTGCCCGCGCCGCCGAAAGTCGTTGGCACGCCCTCGACATCGACCTCGTCCTTGACCGCGATCGGCACCCCGTGCAACGGCCCGAGTTCCTCCCCGCGCGCTTGCCGATCATCGAGCGCCCGAGCCTGAGCCAGCGCCCGATCGGTGAGCACCTGGGTGAACGCGTTCAACCGAGGCTGCCACCGCTCGATCCGAGTGAGTGTCTGCTCGGTCAGCTCGACCGCCGACGTCCGACCCGTCCGGACGGCCGCGGTCTGCTCCGCAACCCCGATGAAAGCCCGCTCCCCACTGTGCGCGCTCGTATCCTCGGTCATCGGGGTTCCTTTCGGTGCTGGAGACGGAGCGTCGCAACAATCGCATCAGCGACTCGCCGGACGAATGTTCAGCTGCCGAGTACACGCCGACTCACTCGGCGTGTCAACCGCGACCGGCCGTAGCACCCGCCTCAATCCTCGCTGCTGCCCCGATCTCCGACGAACCGCAGCAGCGCCGGATCGCTGGAGACAATCCGATCCACCTCTTCACCGCCGGTGCACTGGAACAGCCCGATAGTCAGCTGCCCCGCGCGTCGGCCGACTACTCGCCACATGGTCCCGGAGTCCTGCCAGCGGCGCAGGATCGCGACCGCATCCTGCGGCGCGGTCGCAGGTGGTTGTTCGGGCATGGGCTGATCTTTCGTCGGGATCCGTCGCCGCCAGGCTACGGCGCGCCGCCTGCTACCGGGTTGTCCGACCCGCCGTTGAGGTTGTCGGCAGGTGCGGGGCGTGGCAGCTCGCCTGTCCTATGGGGTGACGATCGCGAAGTTCGGGTCGGGCTTGTCGAATAGTCCCGAGAGCTGCTTCAGAGCGGCGAGGTCGCCGTCGATGGTGATGTCGCCCTTCAGGACCGCCTCCTGCATGTTCCCGCCCGTGAGCATGGTTTTCGCGAACGCGGCCCGGGTCAGGGTGACGGTCGCGTCGGGGGCGGGCAGGTTGTCCTCGGCGGTGCGGGCGTAGTGGATGAGTACGCCGTTGCGTATTTCGGTGCGTTGCGTACGGTTGTCGGCATCGCGGAATCGCCAATCGGTGACGACGTCGATGTCCCATGCCTTCGGCCCGTCGATGAACAGGGAGATCGCGTCGAAGGCCTGGTCCACGGTGAGTGCGGAAAGCATGCCTTGCGCATCGGCCTTGGTCGGGGTGCCGAACGAGCCGTTGCGCAGTTCATGAGCGCCGCTGAGATAGAAGTTGCGCCAGGTGCCGTTCTCGGCACCGTATGCGAGTTGTTCGAAGGCGCTGGCCTGCATGTTCTTTGCCTTGGCGTTGTCGGGATCGGCGAAGATCACGTAGTTCACCATTTGGGTGACCCAGCGGTAATCGCCTGCGGCGTAGGCCTTTTGCGCCTTCTTCAGTACCTCGTTCGCGCCGCCCATGGCCTCGACGTGTCGTTTCGCGGACTCGACGGGCGGATGCTCCCACAGGTGGGCGGGGTTGCCGTCGAACCAGCCCATGTACCGCTGATAGATCGCCTTGACGTTGTGGCTCACCGAGCCGTAATAGCCGTGAGTGGACCAGTTCTCGGTGATCGCGGGCGGCAGTTGGATCATTTCCGCGATCTCACTACCGACATAGCCTTGGTTGAGCAGTCGCAGCGTCTGATCGTTGAGGTAGCCGTAGAGATCCCGTTGCAGTGACAGGAATCCCACGATCCTGTCGGTGCCCCACATCGGCCAATGATGTGAGGAGAACACGACATCCGAGTTGCGCGCGTAGAGATTGATCGACTCGGTCAGGTACCTGGACCACACGTGCGGGTCGCGAACCAGTGCGCCGCGCAGCGTCACGATGTTGTGCAGTGTGTGCGTGGCGTTTTCGGCCATACAGAGGATTCGGCGGTCGGGGAAGTAGAAGTTCATCTCCGAGGGCGCTTCGGTGCCCGGTGTCATCTGGAACACCATGCGCACACCGTCGATGGTCTCTTCCTGGCCGGTGTGGGTGATGTCGAGGGTCGGGTCGATCAGGGTGGTGGTGCCGATCGAGGTTGTCTGACCGAGGCCCGCGCCGACCTGGCCCTTGGGGCCGCGCGGCAGGGCAGCGCCGTACATGTACGCGGCGCGTCGCGCCATCGCGGTGCCCGCGTAGATGTTCTCCGCCACCGCGTGCTCGAGGAATCCGGACGGCGCCAGCACTGGGCAGCGACCCGCGGCGACGGCCTCTCTGGTGGTGACGCCCATGGCGCCGCCGAAGTGGTCGACGTGCGCGTGCGAATAGATCAGGCCCGTGACCGGGCGATTCCCGCGCTGCGCGCGATAGAGGGCGAGACCGGCCGCCGCGGTTTCGGTGGAGATCAGCGGGTCGATGACGACCACACCGGTATCGCCCTCGATGAGCGTCATATTGGACAGATCGAGGCCGCGGACCTGATAGAAACCGGGCGCGATCTCATATAGGCCCTGTTTGACGGTCAGCTGGGACTGCCGCCACAGGCTCGGATTCACCGACAGCGGACACGGGGCGTGTAGGAAGCCGTAGGAATCGTTGTCCCACATGACCTTTCCCGCGCCGTCCTTGACGACGCCCGGCTCGAGCGCGGCGACGAATCCGCGGTCGGCGTCGGCGAAGTCGGCTGTGTCGGAGAAGGGCATGGTGGCCGAGACCTGCTTGTTCGCGTCGGCGATGTGACCGGAAGGCTCGGTCGGTGATGAGGACGGATCGACCTCGTCCGAGTCGCCGCATCCAGTCAGCCCGACGCCGACGCCCGCCACCGCGAGTGCGGCGGCGCCGACGCCGAAGACCCCTCGGCGTGAGACACGAGCCCCTTGTTTGCCGCCCTCGTTCCCGCGATCACCGTCGACCATTCTCGATTCCCGTCTCGATCCGATTGGCTGCTCACGGCAACATCGCGCGATGTTGCTGTCTGGTAGCCCATAGTATCCACTATTGCACTAAGAATGCAATATAGTACTGAGTGCTAGAGCTCGGAACCCTTCGACCGGAAAGCGGAAATCCTGTGAACTTCCCGATCGTCAACTGACGGGTGCCTCGTCCTCCGATATTCCGGCGGGCGGCGTTTCGGTAACTGTTCGCTTCGGTCCGGTGAACCAGTGCCTTGCCGACAGCAGCCACCAGATCCCGATCGCGCCGACCACCACGACCAACGTGATCGGCGCGTAATTCACTGTGTTCCAGGTGAAATCGCTGTTCCACGGATAGCCGCGATCATCGGTCGGCAGGATGAACAGCAGGCTGATGAACACGATCCAGATCAGTGCGACGATGCCGATAGGCCGATACCAGGTGCCGAGTTGCCAAGGGCCGGTGTGGAATCTGCTGCCGTGCAGCTGCCGCAACAGGATCGGGATGCCATAGGCGATGTACAGGCCGATGGTCGCGACCGAGGTGGCTGCGGCGTATGCGGTCGGCGCGTTCGCCGCGGGTACCAGCATGGATGGAATCAGCAGCACGAAAGCGAAGAACGAGATGAACAGCACCGCGTTCACCGGGACCTTTCGTGCGGAAAGTTTGCTCCAGAGTGCCGATCCCGGCACCGCGCCGTCGCGGGAGAACGCGAACAGCATGCGGGAGGCGGAAGTGACCGAGGCGTATCCGCAGAACAACTGGGCGATCGCCGCGATGATCAGCAGCAGGCCCGACCAGAACGAATTCAGCGAATTCTCCAGGATGTAGATCACCGGGTAGCCGCTGTTCTTCTCCGGATCGAGCGCATCGTCGAGATTCGGGATCGCGAAGGTCACTGCCAGAATGAGCAGATAGCCCGCGACCGCCGACACGATGATCGTGTTGATGATGCCCTTGGCCGCCGTGCGCGCCGCGTCGTGGGTTTCCTCCGACATATGTGCCGAGGCGTCGTAGCCGGTGAAGGTGTATTGCGCGTGCAGCAATCCGAGCAGGAAGCTGAACGCCACCCCGCCGAAGCCGACCGCGCTGTTGTCGACGGTTTCGGTGAATACGAAGCCGGCGCTCTGATGGTGGCTCGCGCCGAATCCGAGCACGATGACGAAGATCGCCACCCCGCCGACGTGCCACCAGGCCGAGATGTTGTTGATCACCGCGGACAAGTGCGGCCCGATCGCGTTCAGCACCGCGTGCAGCACCAGTATGACGATGTAGACAAAGAATATTGCGGTGCGGTCCGTTCCGATGTCGATACCGATTACGTTCAGTACCGCGGTGGCGAAGATGGCCGCGCCGTAATCGATGGCCGCGGTCACCGCGATCTGGCCGATCAGGTTGAACCATCCGGTGAACCACCCCCACGCCGGCCCGCCGAGCTGCGAAGCCCACCAGTACAGGCCGCCGGAAGTCGGGTAGGCCGACGCCAATTCGGCCATCGCCAGGCCGATGAACAACACCATCACCGAGACCAGCGGCCAACCCCAGGCCATCGTGATGGGGCCACCGTTGGCGAGCCCGATTCCGTAACTTGCCAGTCCGCCCGTCAGGATCGAGACGATGGTGAAGCTGATGGCGAAGTTCGAGAATCCCGACCAGGATCTGGATAGTTCTTGTTTGTAGCCGAGTTCGGCGAGCCTGCGTTCGTCGTCCGACGGAGATTGCGATTGCGGTGACTGGGCTCGGTTCATATTTGCTCCCGGGTGAAAACGCTGCCCTCATACGGCGTTTGCAGAAGATAAGTCTGAAGTGAACGCTGGTCAATCGCAGGAAAATATCGAAACCCGCCGGATTCACCACCGACCCACGCCCGTTACCCGCCGCTCTGCCTACCCCAGGCGAGCGCGCCGGCCTCCCCGGCGTCGACCGGTGCGTACATCGGCCAGGGCGGGTCATTGTTGCCGCAGCGATGCCGATACAGCGCTTGTCGTGTCGGTTCGTGGTATTGAGGACGGATGAAGCCGACGCGTTCGTCGTATGACGTGGTTGTTGTCGGCGGCGGCCACAACGGGCTGGTGGCTGCCGCCTATCTGGCGCGGGCGGGGCGGTCGGTGCTGGTGCTCGAGCGGCAGCGGCTGACCGGCGGCGCGGCGGTGTCGGCGCGGGTGTTCGCGGGTGTCGACGTGCGGGTGTCGCGGTATTCGTATCTGGTCAGTTTGTTGCCGCAGCAGATCGTGCGGGAGCTCGGGTTGCGGTTCGCCACGCGGCGTCGGCGAATCTCTTCGTTCACGCCGGTGGGTGACGGTGGTCTGTTGATCGATACCGGGTCGGCGACCAGGACGCGGGCCGGCTTCGCCCGGCTGACAGGGGACGATCGTGACTTCGAGGCGTGGCAGCGGTTCTACGGGATGACCGGCGTGCTCGCTCAGCGGGTGTTCCCGACATTGACCGAGCCGCTTCCCTCGCGGGCGCAACTGCAAGACATCGTTGGCGACTCAGCTACCTGGGCGGCACTGTTCGAGCGGCCCCTTGGCGAGACGATCGAGGCGGAGTTCGCCGATGACACGGTGCGCGGCGTGGTACTCACCGACGCCCTCATCGGAACCTTCACCCACGCACACGATCCGGAGCTGCGCCAGAACCGGTGCTTCCTCTATCACGTGATCGGCGGCGGCACCGGTGACTGGGATGTGCCGATCGGCGGCATGGGTGCGCTCACCGACGCACTTGCCACCGCCGCGCGGTCCTCGGGTGCGGAACTGGTCACCGATTGCGAGGTGACCGCTGTCGAAACCGATGGCGTCGCTACCGAAGTGCGCTATCGGGGTGGTGCGGTGGCGGCGGGGCATGTGCTGGTCAACGCCGCACCATACGAGTTGCGACGGCTGATCGGCGAAGAGCCGGAGCAGCCGAAACCCGAAGGCTCCCAGCTCAAAGTGAATATGGTCCTGCGGCGGCTGCCGCGATTACGTAACACGGCCGTCGACCCGCGCGAGGCATTCGCAGGCACCTTCCATATCGCCGAATCGTATGCGCAACTGGACCGGGCCTATCGTGAGGCGGCGAGCGGACAGATCCCTACCGTGCCACCGTCGGAGATCTATTGCCACACCCTGACCGATTCCTCGATACTCGCTCCGAACGCGGCCGGACTGCACACCCTGACCTTGTTCGGATTGCACACGCCTGCACGGCTTTTCGAGGCCGACCCGGACGCCGCCAAGGCTGCGGCGGTGAAAGCCACACTCGCGCAGTTCGATGCGGTGCTCGCCGAGCCGATCGCCGATTGCCTCGCTCTCGACGAGAGCGGTGCCCCGTGTGTCGAGGCGAAATCCCCATCGGACCTGGAACGCGAGGTAGGTCTGCCCGGTGGCCACATCTTCCACCGAGATCTGGCCTTCCCCTACCGAGCTGACAACGCGGACAACGATCCCGCGACCCGGTGGGGTGTGGCGACCGGCCACCGCACCGTATTCCTGTGCGGCGCAGGCGCGGTGCGCGGTGGCGGTGTCAGCGGGATCCCCGGCCACAACGCGGCCATGGCCGTGCTCGAGTCACCGCGTGTCACGTGAACGACTCCTTGGTCGACCGCCACACCCACGTCCGTCCGTCGGGGATATCGTTTGGCCGATAGGTATCGACGACGGGCGAAGGGGCGGCGATGGCGCTGCGGACGGATCTGACCGAGATGTTCGGCATCGAGCATCCCATCGTGCTCGCGCCGATGGGCGGTGTCGCAGGAGGCGTGTTGGCCTCGGCGGTGTCCGAGGCAGGTGGGCTCGGGTTGATCGGCTCCGGCGCGGGCGAGCGTGCGTGGCTCGATCGCGAATGTGGGCTCGCGGCCGCCGGTACCGAGCGGCCGTGGGGCATCGGCCTGCTGATCTGGGCGGTCGATATCGACACTGTGCGGTCGGTGATCGAGCGTGGCCCTCGGGCGATCATGTTGTCTTTCGGCGACCCGGCCCCGTACGCAGCCGCCATCCGCGACGCCGGAATCCGGCTGCTTGTGCAGGTCACCAACACCGACGAGGCCACTCGCGCGCTCGACGCCGGCGCGGACGTGCTCATCGCGCAGGGCAGTGAGGCAGGCGGGCACTGCGGTCATCGAGCGACGCTGCCGTTCGTGCCGACCGTTGTCGATCTGGCGGGGGCGACACCGGTGCTCGCCGCCGGTGGCATCGCTGACGGGCGGGGTCTCGCCGCCGCGCTCACCCTCGGTGCCGCCGGTGCACTCATCGGAACTCGCTTCGAGGCGACCCATGAGGCACTGATCTCCGTGTCGGAAGCCAAAGCCATTGTCGAGGCGCACGCGAGCGATACCGAACGCAATCGGGCCCTCGACATCGCGCGCGGGTCCGCATGGCCCGCCGAGTATCCCGCTCGCACCCTGCGCAACCCGTTCCTCGATCGCTGGCACGGCCGCGAGGACGAACTGGCCGGTGATTCCGTTGCGCTACAGGAATATCGAGATGCGGCCGAGCGCGAAGACCTGAACTATGCCCCGGTGTGGGCAGGAGAGGCCGTGGATCTCATCACCGGCCTCGAATCCGCGGCAGACCTCGTCGGTCGCATCGCCCACGATGCCGAGAAGGCGATCATGGACACCGCGAAAAGGTGCGCATCCGCGCCGGAATGACATCTCCGCACCTACCCTCCAGGTGCGGGCCCGTGCGGCTGACCTGCGGAGATTTCCCGAATCGGGTCGGTAAACACGCTGCCGGACCGGGTCCAGCCGATATCATCGTTCGCGCGGGACAACTGCCGCAGGCAGCTGCTATGTGGTGATTTGTGCAATATATGCCCTGGTAGATCGACGATTCGAGATATCGCGCCGATGCTCGGGCTCCGGCGTCGAACGATGAGGACTCGAGGCATGACCTACCGGACATTCGGAACCAGGACCCGTACCGCCGGGCGTTGGCGGCTGCGCGCTTTGACCGGTGCCGCGACACTCGCGGCGGCGACAGCCGCTATATCGTTCGCCACACCGACCGCGGGCGCTGCGGTGCGCCAGCTAGGAGTTTTCCCCGACAACGCCTACGGAATGGCGACGAACTACGGGACCGGGTGCGCCTACACGTTGGAGGCCATCCTCACTCAGGCCGTCGACCCGGTGTTCTTCTATGACAACGGTGTCGCGCTCGGCGGCATCGCGCCCTCGGGCGGCGTCGCCCACTTCACCTGGACTCCGACCACGGTGGGCAGGCACACCCTCGCCGCCCTCCAACTGCCGAACAATACGATCGTCGCGACAGTGGATATCCGGGTCGGCACCGGCGCCCATGTCGGCTGGTCCTGCGTTGTGTTCGGCGGCTGACCCGTGACGGCACACATCTGCGTGCCGCCGAAGTAGTCGGCGGCGGGTGCGGCGGCGCGCGATTGCGCGCCTCGATAGGCTTCGACGATGCGACGCCGAAAGACCGGGACCTCGAGTACGCAGCCGAAAGGGCTCACGAACGGGCTGGATCGGTTGCTCGTGGATCGCAGTGCGCGGGTACGCCCGACCTCTGCCGATCGGTTCCTGCGCGCACTGAGCATGAGCGCCAATCACAGTCGATTGTGGGTGGGTGTGGCCGCGGGCCTCGTCGTGGTCGGCGGTCGTGCGCCGCGGCGTGGCGCGGTGCGCGGGCTGCTCGCGGTGGGTGTGGCAAGCGCGGTGGCCAATGGCATTGCCAAACCATTGTTTCCGCGACGCCGTCCGCCGGACGAGTCGGTTCCGTTCGTGCGCAGGCTGGTTTCTCCGCCGGTGTCCTCGTCGTTTCCTTCGGGACATGCCGCGTCCGCGGCGGCCTTCGTGACAGGGGTCGCTCTCGAATCACCGGCCGCGGGCGCGGTGGTGGCGCCGATAGCGCTCGCGGTCGGCTACTCACGTGTGCACATCGGGGTGCACTGGCCGTCGGATGTGGTGGCGGGTGCACTGCTCGGCGGTGCCATCGCACTGACGACGCGTCGCTGGTGGGCGGCGCGCCCCGACGATCCCGCCACACTCGGACCGGTCACGCGTATCGAGCCGGTGCTGGACGGGAACGGGCTGCTGCTGGTCGGCAATCCACAGTCCGGCAGTGGCGCGGGCGACGAGGTGCTGCAAATACTGCGTAAGCGCCTGCCCGCGGCACAGGTCCTCGAACTCGAACCCGATATCGATCTCGCCGCGCGCATCGACGACCTGCTGAGCCGAGAGCGCATCGTCGCCCTCGGTGTACTCGGCGGTGACGGGACCGTGTCGAGCGTGGCCGCCGCCGCCGTTGAGCATCGGCTGCCGCTGGCGGTATTCGCGGGCGGCACACTCAACCACTTCGCCCGTGACGCGGGCGTGGAGGACATGACACGGACGCTCGACGCACTCGACGCGGGGGAGACGGTCCTGATCGACACCGCCCACGTGCAATTCGACCGTTCCGAGCCTCGAACCTTCATCAACACAGCCAGTCTCGGCGGCTACCCGGACTTCGTCCGGATGCGTGAGCGGTGGGAGGCGCGCCTGGGTAAATGGCCTGCCGCGGGAATCGCCATGGTAAGACTGCTGTTCGGTGCGCAGCCCTTGCATGCCACCATCGACGGCGCGAGCACCGCCATCTGGATGCTGTTCGTCGGCAACGGCGGCTACCATCCGTCGCACCAGATCCCGATGTCACGCCCCGAGATTCATCGCGGCACTCTCGACATCCGCTACCTGCGCGCCGATGTCGCCTTCTCGCGCACCCGCCTGATCTGGGCCACCCTCACCGGAACACTGGAACGTTCGGCGACCTATGTCCACCGCCGGGCCGACCGTCTCGATGTCGGCGTAGCCGACTTTCCCGTCTCGTTGGCCACCGACGGCGAAGTCGACCACCGCGGTAAAGATTTCACCTTCACCAGCCAACCGGCCGCGCTTACCCTGTTCCGTCCCTACGACTAGGGCCGCTGACCTCGCGGTTGCCCTTTCGGCACGGTCACCGGTCGGGCAGCCAGTTGCCGTGAAAGCCGTGCGGGATGCGGGCGGGTAGGTGGACGGTGGCGACCGGGGGTGCGGCCAGGTCTGTCGTATCGAGAATGGTCAGGTCGCTGCGACCGGTGTCGGGGTTGTAGACGTAGGTCATCAGGTAGCCGTTGCCGCCGGGTTGCCCATCGGCGGGTGCGAAGGCGGCTTCGCCTGGTAGGTGACCCGCGCCGAACTCGTGTGCGGTATGGCTTCCGGTGTGCAGGTCATAGCGGATCAGCGCGCCTGCGCCGGATTCGCCGGAGACCGTGACGTGTCCGAAGCGTGTGTTCAGTCCGGCGAGCCGATCGTCTATCCGAGGGAATTCCGCGGCGCGATCGTCGAGTTGCTCCTCGGTGACCGTGCCGGTGGTCAGGTCGATGGTCCAGCGCCAGAGGTTGGCCTGGTCGAAGGTGTGCGATTCGGTGCGCCACAACTGTGGGTAGCGCATCACGTGCGCCACGATGCGTCCCGGCTCGTCGTGGGCGTTGAGCGAGTGGAAGACGTAGCAGGGATCTATCGGGAACCATTGGATCGCGCCGAGTGGATCGTCGCGGCGCAGCACCCCGAGGCGGGCCTGGTAGTCATCGCGCCACCGGAATGCCATTCCCACACCGGTTTTCGCGGTCTCTTGATCGAAAACCACCGGCAGATCCATGAATACGACATGCTCGGTGGTCAGGATGAAGTCGTGGTGCATGGTGGCGGCGGGCACATCGACGGGACGGCTGAGCACCAGATTGCCCGCGGCGTCGGCGCGATGGTAGGTCAGGTAGGTCGGGCCGAGTACTTCGTAGCCGAAGAAATGCAGCTCGCCGGTGGTCGGGCAGGTCTTCGGGTGCGCGGTCATCGCGGTGCGCAGCTCGCCGTGAAAGTCATAGGGGCCCACGGTGTCCAGCTCGCAGGTCAGCTCGTAGGGGTACGACGATTCGACGAGCGCGAGCGTGCGTCCGGCGTGCCGGACGATGTGGGTGTTGGCGACGCCGGCCGTCAGATCCCTGTTGCCTCGGCTGTCGTAGCCTTGGGCATTGTCGGTGAAGGTTGTGGTGTGGACCCAGCGGTTGCGGTAGGACACGGCGCGCCCGTTCTCGAGCCGGACACCGTGCACCATTCCGTCGCCGAGGAACCAGTGTGGCGAGGCCGCGGCGTGCGGGTTGGGGCCGTTGCGCAGGTACCAGCCGCTCAACTCGGCCGGAATCCGGCCGGTCACCGGCAGGTCGTAGGCGGTGAGCTCCTCGGTGACAGGCGCGTAATTGCCGATCAGATGGGGCAGCGGTGTGGTCATGGTCGGTACCGATCTGGTTGCGGGAGATCAGGAAGCGGGCTCGCCGAGGGCTTTCGCCTTGCCCTGGATATAGGCGACGTAGCGGATGGTGAAAACGACGGGGATCACGAACGCGGCCACCTGGGTGCAGGTCCGCACGGTCGAAGACGCGTGGGCGAGGACGACGAGGGCGAGGCAGCCGATGACGAAGCTCGCGGTCCACATGGCGGTGATGATGTAGGCGGTGCGGACGAAGACCGGGTGCTCCCAGAGCTCGGGCGGCGTGGTCTGCTTGGCGATGCCCAGTGTGAACGGCACCCGCGCGGCCAGTGAAATGCCCGCGATCAGCGCGAGCACGCCCGAGGATATGGCGGGGGAGTACGGGTGCAGAGCGGTGTTCGGGTCGGCGAAGGCCAGCACCGTCAGTGCGGCGAAGAAGATGGCCGATCCGATGTCGATGATCTGAGCTTCGACGCGAAGGCCCGCTCTGGTCTGCTGCGTGATGGTGACGGCGGAGATGCCGAATGCGATCAGTGCCGCCCACTGCCAGTGCGCGGACGGGACCACGGCGTAGACGATCCAGGGTGCGAAGGTGCGCAGGTACGACATGTTCGTGATGCTCCTCGTGCCGTGACATTCCAGTTCTGACATGTCCAAAGTAGAGAGTGCTGTGGCAACATGTCAATAGTGGAATGTAAGGTAGGGGCATGAGCCTTCGATACGCCCTGCTCGGACTGCTCGCCGATCGCCCGGCCAGTGGTTATGACCTGCTACAGCGCTTCAAGGGTTCGCTGGCCAATGTCTGGCCGGCCACACAGAGTCAGATCTATACCGAGCTCAGTAAGCTGGCCGACGCCGAGCTGATCGCCGTTTCCGACGAAGGGCCACGCGGTCGCAAGGAATACACGCTCACCGATACGGGCCGAGCCGATCTGCGGCACTGGTTGACCGACACCAAGCCGAAACGTGTGGTGCGCAACGAGGTACTGCTGCGCGTCTTCTTCCTCGGCGTCATTCCGCCCGCGCAGGCCCGCGAATACCTCTCCGACATCGAGGCGGGATCCGCCGAGGGGCTTGCGGCCCTCGCCGAGGTGAAGGCAGCTACCGATTGGGGGGACGACGACCTGTCCACCTATGGCCGAATGGCACTTGGGTGGGGCGAGCGCTTCTATGTCATGAATCAGCAGTGGGCGCGGTGGGCACGCGAACAGCTGCCGCCGGTCGAGCGGTAGCGCACCGCCACGCGCCCGAAGATGTTTCGAGCAGCATGTCCATGGATCGCCCGGATGTGAATTTGCGGCGTAAACACTGGTCAATCTGAGAACTATATTCATCCATCTAGACCTGATCTTGCATAATCTTCATACTTTCTCCTGTAGTGATTCCCACCTCACCCGGGGTCGCTGTTCGTAGTCCACCGAATCGATGTTCAGGAGTCTTGGTGAAGATCGGAATTCCTCGCGAGGTCAAAAATCACGAATACCGGGTCGCGTGCACGCCCGCCGGGGTGCACGAGCTGGTTTCCCGCGGGCACGAGGTGTACATCGAGGCGGACGCCGGGCGCGGATCGGCATTCGAGGACGAGGCGTATGGGGTCCTCGGCGCGCGCGTGCTGGCATCGGCCGACGAGGTCTGGGACACCGCCGACCTCGTGCTCAAGGTGAAAGAGCCGGTGGCAGAAGAGTATTCGCGAATGCGGCCAGACCAGGTGCTGTTCACCTACCTGCATCTCGCGGCGTCGAAGGACTGCACCGACGCGCTGCTGAAGTCCGGCATCACCTCGATTGCCTACGAAACGGTGACCGGTCGAGACGGTTCGCTGCCACTGCTGGCTCCGATGAGCGAAGTCGCGGGCCGGTTGGCTCCGCAAGCGGGCGCCTACCACCTGATGCGCAGTGGCGGCGGACGCGGCGTGCTGATGGGTGGTGTGCCCGGTGCGCGGCCCGCGAAGGTGGTCGTGCTCGGCGCGGGTGTCTCCGGTAGCAATGCGATCGCCGTCGCCGTGGGCATGCACGCGGATGTGACCGTCCTCGACCTGAATATCGCCCGGCTGCGCGAAGTCGACGCCCGATACCGGGGGCAGGTTCGGACCATCATCTCCAACAGCTTCGAGGTGGAGAATCTGGTCGGTGAAGCCGATCTGGTGATCGGCGCAGTGCTGGTCCCTGGCGCGAAAGCGCCCACGCTGGTGTCCAATGACCTTGTCGCGCAGATGAAGCCGGGTTCCGTGCTGGTCGACATCGCGATCGACCAGGGCGGTTGCTTCGAGGATTCTCGGCCGACGACCCACGCGGACCCGACCTACCGGGTGCACGAGTCGGTCTTCTACTGCGTTGCCAACATGCCCGGCGCGGTGCCGTACACCTCGACCGTCGCGCTTACCAATGCCACACTGCCGTATGTGATTTCACTCGCCGAGCGTGGCTGGCGCGAGGCGACGTCGGCGGATCCCGGCCTCTCGAACGGCCTGAGCACCCACAAGGGTGTGCTGCTGTCCGAATCCGTCGCGGCCGCACACCATTACGTGGCACAACACCTGGCCGCCTAGGGGAATATCCGGTTTCGCGGTCGAATGTGCTCGAAGATGAGGATCGTCTCGGTCGAGGCGACCGCGGGATGCGCGCTCAGATGGTTGAGCACGAAGACCCGCAGCCCATCGGTATTCGCCGTGGCGACATGGATCAGATAGTCGTCGGCGCCCGCGATGAAATACACATTCAGCACCTCGTCGAGTTCGGATAATTGCTCCCCGAACTCGGCGAGGTGCTGGCGCGCGTTGCCGTGCACGCGCACCGCGATCATGGCCTGGAGGTTACGGCCGAGCGCGGCCGGATCGATGTCGGCGTGGAATCCCCTGATCACACCGCGCTCGACCAGTGAACGCACCCGTCCGAGGCAGGTCGACGGCGCGATCCCGGCGATGGCCGCCAGCGCGTTGTTCGTGATCCGCCCGTCGCGCGCGAGTTCGTCGAGCAGGACCCGGTCGATGTCGTCGATCGGAACGACCTGACTCGGCTTGCTGGCGACGACCGGCACCACAGGCGTCTCGTTCTTCCGCACAACCTCGACGGTACAGAACATCGTTCGCCGGATCGCGCTCTCGACAAACAATATTCGACAGCTCTTTCTGTCCGCCTCGGTATACCATCGACCGGTGAACACGTACTGGCATGTTGTCACTCCGCCGCCGTGCGCCTGACCGGGCGCACCTGCTGAATTCTTGACAAGCACTCCCGGCTGACCCATCAGGGCGGTCAGGGCTGTGTCGTGCGCCCGTTTCGAATCCATCTCCCACCGGAATTCGACGACGGAAGTTCACGACTGTGCCGAATCGCATTACCACTCTGCCTGTTTCCAGTTCCACCCGACGACCGAGGTCCAGCTTCTTCAGCGGGCCGCTGCCCATCCTCGCCGCCTCGGTGTTCTGGGGTACGACGGGCACCGCGAGCTCCTTGGCTCCGGCCGGTGCTCCCGCCGCTGCCATCGGGTCGGCGGGCCTGGTCCTCGGCGGTCTCCTGCTCCTTGTTTCCAACGGCGGTGCCCGCCTGCGGTGCACTCGCGCCGAGCATCGGTTGCTGCTGTTCGGGGCGCTTGCGATAGCGGGATATCCGCTCACCTTCTATCCCGCCGTGGCGCGAACGGGCGTGGCCGTCGCCACCGTGGTCACCCTGGGCAGCGCGCCGGTGTTCGCCGGACTGCTGGCCTGGATGATCGGGCGAGCCCGGCCGAGCAGGCGCTGGTTGTGCGCGACCGCGGCGGCGGTGCTCGGCTGCGGAGTCCTGGTGCTCGGACCCGAGCTGACCGGTGGCACCGCCCCGATGAATGTCGTCGGCATCGCGCTCGCCGCCGTGGCCGGGCTTTCCTATGCCGTCTACTCGCTGATCAGCGCGAAACTCATTGCGCGAGGCCATGCGTCGAACTCCGTGCTCGGCAGGATGTTCGGCATCGGTGGCCTGTTGGTGCTGCCGGTCGTGCTGTGCACCGATATGTCGTGGCTCGGCACGCTGCGCGGGGCGGCGGTGGCGGTGCATCTGGCGGTGTTTCCGACGTTCGTCGCCTATCGGCTGTTCGGCTACGCCTTGCGCCACACCACGGCGCAGGTGGTCATCACCATGACCTTCGCTGAGCCTGCGGTTGCGGCGATCCTCGGTGTCGTCGTGCTCGGTGAGCGCCTGCCGATCGTGGCCTGGTGTGGTCTGGTGCTGGTCGCACTCGCCCTGGTGGCACTCGCCGCGCCCGCGCGGGCCCGGCGCGATCGGGGCGGAGGCAGGTAGCGGGCAAGCGATAAAACGACGGGGCCGGCGCGAATACGCGCCGGCCCCGTCGCCCCTCATCAGCCTGCGGTCGCTGTCTTGTCAGCGCCCGCGTTGAGCTTGGAGTGGTTGCGGGAGTAGGCGAAGTAGACGACAAGTCCGACAACCAGCCAGACCAGAAAGCGCACCCAGGTCTGCCACGGCAGCGACCAGATCAGGTAGATCGAGAAGCCGATGCCGATGACCGGAATCACCGGCATGAACGGCAACTTGAACTCCCTCGGCACCTCGGGCCTGGTGCGCCGCAGCACGATCACCGCCACCGATACCACGATGAAGGCCATCAGAATGCCGATATTGGTCAGTTCGGCGACCACGGTGATGTCGAGCAGACCCGCCATCGCCGCTGCGCCGAAACCGACGATCCAGGTGACCCTGGTCGGCACCTTGCGAACGGGGTGCGTCTTGGCGAACCATTCGGGCAGCAGCCCGTCGCGGCTCATGGCGAACCACACGCGGGTCACACCGAGCATGAAGGTCAGCACCACGGTCACGATGCCGACGATGGCGCCGATCGCGATGATGTTCGCGATGCCCGGCATGCCGACCGATTCGAACGCGGTGGAGAAGCCGCTCGTCGGACTGATCTCGCTGTACTTCTGCATGCCGGTCAACACCAGCGTGGCAAGGACGTACAGCACCATCGCGATGGCGAGGGAGTAGATGATGGCCTTGGGAAGGTGCTTCTTGCCGTCGACGGATTCCTCCGCGGCGGTGCTCATCGCGTCGTAGCCGAACACGGCGAAGAACACGGTCGCCGCACCGGTCCAGACCGCGCCGGCGCCGAAGGGGAAGTACGGGGTGTAGTTGGCGCTGTCGATGTGGAAGACCCCGAGCACGACGATGAGCACGACAAGGGCGACCTTGATGCCGACCGCGACGGTCTCGAACCGGCCGACGCTCCTGATGCCACGCGAAAGCAGCCACGCGGTGCCCAGACAGAACAGCATGGCGAACACATCGACCACATGGCCGTTGCCGGTGCCGTGCGCACCCATCATCCAGTCCGGCAGGCTGATGTCGATCTGTTCGAGCAGGAATCGGAAGTACCCCGATACGCCGATGGCGACGACCGCCGCCACCGCGATGTATTCGAGCAGCAGATCCCAGCCGATGAACCAGCCCGCGATCTCACCGAGTGAGACATAACCGTAGGTGTACGCGGACCCGGCTTTGGGCACCATGCCCGCGAACTCGGCGTAGCAGAGCGCGGCGGCGGCGCTGGCGACACCGGCGATCAGGAACGAGATGAGCACCGAGGGACCGGTGACGGAGTGCGCGACCGAACCGGCGAGGGTGAAAATGCCCGCGCCGATGATGCCGCCGACGCCGATCGCCGTGAGCTGCCACAGTCCGAGCGATCGCGAGAGTTGCTCGTCGGCGGGCGTATCGTCGTCGACTTGCCCAAGGGGTTTGCGGCGCAGCATTTGGCTGCGCAACTCCGCGATCGACATAGAAATCCTTTCGTCCTCTGCGTCACCATCGCAATGCAGTAACCCAGATCACACTTTCAGCTGGAGCCAGCTAATACGACCACAGTTGCGGTGTGATCGGCGAGTTGGATAAATAACGTTCCGGTGCCTTTGTCCGATCGGACTACAGCCCGTGTCTCGGTGCGCCTCAGTGCTGGCTTCCCGGCACCAGCGAGCGCACGAAAAATGCGAGATTGGCGGGGCGTTCGGCCAGTCGGCGCATGAAATAGCCGTACCACTGATCGCCATAGGGCAGGTAGACCCGCAGATGATGCCGCTGCTCCACCAGCCGCCGCTGCTCGACATCACGGATGCCGTAGAGCATTTGGAACTCGAACTCGTCGGACTTGCGATCGACCTCTGTCGCGAAGCGCTGCGCGGCGTCGATGATCGCCGGGTCATGCGTGGCGACCATCGGGTAGCCTTCGCCGTTCATCAGCACCCGCAGGCAGCGCAGATATGACTCGTCGACCTCGCCCTTGCCCTGATACGCCACGGACGCGGGTTCTCGATAGGCGCCCTTGCACAGTCGAATTCGCGAACCATGGCCCGACATGTCCTGGCAGTCGGATTCGGTGCGCCGGAGGTAGGCCTGCAACACCGTGCCGAGCGTGGGGAAGTCCGCGCGTAGTTCCCGCACGATGGACAACGTGGAATCGGTGGTGCTGTGATCCTCGGCGTCGATGGTGACCCACACCCCGGATTCGGTTGCGGCAGTACAGATCTGGTGCGCGTGATCGCGTGCGATCGCGTGCCCGTCACCGGGCAGGGATTGACCGAGCGCCGAGAGCTTGAGCGACACCTCCAGCGGTCCGACAATGGCTCCGGTGCTGTCGACCAGGTCGCGCAACCGAGCCAGCTGCGCGAGCAGTCGCAGGTAATGCGACACCGTGTCGTGCGCCTGGTCGATCTCGGTGGTGTCCTCGCCGAGATAGTCGATGCTGATGTACCGGCCGGAGCCGAGCAGTGCGGTGGCGTTGGTGATCGCTTCGTCCTCGGATCGGCCCGCGACGAACCGGTCGACGAGTTTCCTGGTCGCGGGCATCCGCGAGATCGTGCGTTCGATGCGGGGTGAACGGGCGGCGGCCAGCATGGCGGGGCGCAACAGTCCGGACTTTGCCATCACTGGGCCCCCGATTCGGTTGCCTGGTGCGGGTAACGGTGCTCGGCCGGCGGGACGAAGGTCTCCTTGAGGGTTCGTGGGGAGGTCCAGCGCAGCAGATTCTGGGGCGAGCCCGCCTTGTCGTTGGTCCCGGAGGCGCGACCGCCACCGAAGGGCTGCTGACCGACGACCGCACCCGTCGGTTTGTCGTTGATGTAGAAATTTCCCGCTGCGAAACGCAAGCTGTCGGTCGCCTTGGCGACGGCGTTGCGGTCCTGCGCGATGATCGAACCCGTCAGGCCGTAGGCGGAGCCCTGATCGACAAGGTCGAGGACGGCGTCGAACGACCCGGCGATGGAGTCGTCGTAGACATGGACCGCGAGGATCGGGCCGAAGTATTCGGTGCTGAACGCCTCGTCGCTGGGGTCGTCGCCGAGCAAGACGGTGGGGTCGACGAAGTAGCCGATGCTGTCGTCGGTGTGGCCGCCTGCGGCGATGGTGAGGCTCGGCGTGGCTTTCGCGCGGGTGATCGCGTCGGCGTTGCGGTCGAAGGCGCGCTTGTCGATGACCGCGCCGCCGAAATTGGTGAAGTCGGTGACGTCACCGTAGTTCAGTGCGGAGACCTTATCGATGAGATCGCCCGCCATCTTCGTCCACACCGATTTCGGGACGAACGCGCGCGAGGCCGCCGAGCACTTCTGGCCCTGGTAGTCGAAGGCGCCGCGGATAAGTGCGGTGGTCAGCACCTCCGGATCGGCCGAGCTGTGTGCGAGCACGAAATCCTTGCCACCGGTCTCGCCGACGAGTCGCGGGTAGGTGCGGTAGTCGCCGATGTTGGTCGCGACCGCTCTCCACAGGTGCTGGAAGACCTTGGTGGAGCCGGTGAAATGGATGCCTGCGAGCCTGCGGTCGGTCAGCACCACATCCGACACCTCGGGTCCGGCGCCGTGCACCAGGTTGATCACTCCCGGCGGCAGGCCGGCGGCCTCGAGCAGCTTCATCGTCCAATAGGCGGCGAGCGCCTGTGTCGGTGCGGGCTTCCACACCACGGTGTTGCCCATCAACGCGGGGGCGGTGGGCAGATTTCCGGCGATCGCGGTGAAGTTGAACGGGGTGATCGCGTAGACGAAACCCTCGAGCGAACGGTACTCGAGCCGATTCCACACACCGCAGGACGAGATCGGCTGCTCCGCCAGAATCTGGCGGGCGAAGTGCACATTGAAGCGCCAGAAGTCGACCAGCTCGCAGGGGGCGTCGATCTCGGCCTGATATGCGGTCTTCGACTGACCCAGCATCGTTGCGGCGGCGATGGTTTCGCGCCACGGTCCGGCCAGCAGATCCGCGGCGCGCAGGAACACCGAGGCGCGATCCTCGAACGACATGGCACGCCAGCCTGGCGCGGCGGCAGTGGCCGCCTCGACCGCGTCCGTGGCGTCGGCGGGTCCGGCCGTGGTGAGCGTGCCGAGCGCCGCGGCGTGCCGATGCGGCTGCACCACCTCGATGGTCGGACCGGCGGTCCGGCGGTGCACGCCACCGATGACGTGGTGGATCTCGGTCGGCGTTGCTTGCAGTTCGGCCAGCTTCGCCCGCAGCCGGGCACGTTCCGCGCTGCCAGGGGCGAAGGTCCCCACCGGTTCGTTGACCGGCTGCGGGGTGGTCGCAATGGAGTCCATGAATCCTCCTGGGGTGTATGGAGTTTCGAAAAGTCGTGGACGACGACGATTGACCGGAAGTCAACACCGGAAAACGGCCCGACGAATGAGCCAGTCGGACAAAGATGAAAGTAAGCCCTTGGCCAGCTGGCTAAAGTGATCTACTGGGTGCGGGAAGTGAGGTGGTTGCGGTGGCCATGAATGTGCAGACCGAGGGCAGCACACTGCGTGAGCTGCTCGATGCCCTGGATTCCACGGTGGTCGAGCTGCTCGACGCGCCGGGAGGAGATCAGGTCGCGATCAGGTCGGTGGCGCTTGTCGACAGCTCCGACCTGTCGGTGGAGACCGCGTCCCGCTCACCCATGCAGGACATGTACCTGCACGTCGGCATCGCCGAAGCCGAGGCCGTGCGGTGGCTGCTCGCCGTGGGCAAGCGCCCCACCGCGCACCGGCCGCGCGCGGTGCTCTCGAAGATCGCGCACGAGTCCGACGCGGTCCGCGCGGCCGCGCATCGCGCCGGTGTCGCGCTGGTAGGTGTGCACCGGCAGGCACGGTGGGATCAGGTCTTCACACTGGTTCGCCGGATACTCGAACGCGCGCGCGGGCAGCGCTCGCCCGCCGAGGCGCAGGATCTGCTGGCCACCGACACCGATCTGTTCGGCCTTGCCCAGATCGTGGCGCAGAACGCGGGCGGCATGGTGTCCATCGAGGATCCGCAATCACACGTCCTTGCCTACTCTGCGTCCAACGAGGCCGCTGACCAGCTGCGGATTCTGTCGATCCTCGGCCGCGAGGGACCGCGCGACTACCTGCGAATCCTGCGGAAGTGGGGAGTGTTCGATCAGCTGCGGCAGACCGACGAGGTCATCGATCTGCCCGCCCACGACGAGCTCGACATCAAACACCGTCTCGTAGTTAGCATCCGACGTCCATCGGACGGAACAGCCACTACCCCAAGGGTTCTCGGTACGATCTGGCTCCAGCAGGGCGAAAAGCCGTTCAAGCCGGACGCCGCCGAGGTCCTGCGCGGCGCGTCGGCGATCGCCGCGCGCATCATCTCCCGCAGTCTCGATGCCCCATCCACCGAAACACTGCTGATACAAAGACTATTCGGCGCGCGCGGTAGCGGCGTCGATGTCCCTTCGGTGGCGAGCGCGCTGAATATCCAGGTGACCGGCCCCGCCGCGGTGGTTGGTTTCGCGCGCACCGGCACCGTGGAGTCCTCGACCGAGACCGCGACGCTTGCGAATGCACTGCGCTTGCACGCCAGCTCATTTCGCCGTGACTCGCTCACCGCGGTGCTCGGCGACCGAGTCTATGTCCTACTACCGCACTATCAGTCGGTCCGTGCGGTGAACGCATGGACACGCCAACTGGTCGCACAGTTCGAAACGAAGCGGTCTCTCGTGCTGCACGCGGCCATCGCCATTCCCGTCGCCGACCTCACCCACGTCGCCAGCGCGCGGACCGAGGTCGACCGGGTCCTCGACAGCACCGCGACCACCTCCCCCAAGGGTAGGGTGACGACGCTGGCGGAGTCCCGCACCGCGGTACTGCTCGCCGAGATCCTCGACCTCGTCGGGGCGCGGCCGGACCTGCACGACCCCCGGCTGCAAGCCCTCTTCGACTACGACCGAAAACACGCCGCCAGCTTGCAGGAAAGCGTCGAAACCTATCTGCGCGAACACGGCGACGTTCGCAATGCCGCTGCCGCACTCCAGGTGCATCCGAATACGCTGCGCTATCGCATCCGCAGGGTCGAGGACATCGTCGGCGTCGACCTCGCCGACCCCGCCGACCGCCTCCTGCTCGAAGTGCAACTCGCTCTCCCGCGCCGCGCCGCGCTCTTATAGCAATCCGCTACTTCCAGGTGATCCGCTGCGGATCTACGGCTTTTCCCTATCGAATTATGGCCGGCATCGGTGCAGGTCCGGCTACTGATCGGCGGCCAGAACGCCGCCGTCGTTGCGCTCGTCTCTTTTGATTCGTGGGTTCGCGGGTAATCGCCAAGAATCGAAATCTGTTGGGAACGAGGTTTATCGGATGAAGGACGAGTCGATTACCGACCGGACCGAATCGCCGCGACGCACGCGACGCGGCGACAGCTACGACAACATCGAGCCCTGGTTCGAAAAGTTGACGGCGCTAGACGCGAGCGACCCACACCGCGCCGCGTTGCGCAATCACATCATCGACCTCGCACTACCGCTCGCCGAGCACATCGCCCGCAAATTCTCAGGCCGCGGCGAATCCTTCGACGACCTCCTACAGATAGCCAGACTCGGGTTGGTGCAGTCGGTGGACCGCTTCGATGTCTCCCGCGGTACCTCGTTCCTCGGATTCGCGGTGCCGACCATCATGGGTGAGGTGCGCAGGCACTTTCGTGACCGCACCTGGTCGGTGCGGGTTCCACGCAGGCTCAAGGAGATCCAGCTGAAAATCGGTCCGGCGACCGAGACGCTGTCACAGCGCCTCGGGCGTACGCCGAGTGCCCGCGAGATCGCCGAGGAACTCGACCTGGAGCTCGTGGAGGTCACCCAGGCGCTGGTCGCGCGCAACGCCTACCGTGCGAACTCGCTCGACGCGGCGACCACCGACGACGGTGAGCATGCCGCGATACCACTGACCGACACGCTCGGTGCCGAAGAGCCCTGTTACGGCCTGATGGAGGACGCCATGGCGGTGCGTCCGCTTATCGCCGCGCTTCCTGAGCGCGAACGGCGGATGCTGATCATGAGGTACTTCGAGTCGAAGACGCAGCAACAGATCGCCGACTGGCTCGGCGTTTCGCAGATGCAGGTCTCGCGAATTCTGGCCAGAACATTGAAAAAGCTTCGTGAGCAAGCCTCGTATGATGAACACTTTTCACGTGCCGCGTGATGTGAACGAACTTTCCACCTGGAGGGACATGTTCAAATTGATCAAGGCGACCAATGCGGGCTTCGCCGTCGTCTCGGTCGCGGCCCTGGTCGGGACAGGTAGCGGGGCTGCAACGGCTGCCCCCGCCGCGCCCGCTGTCGGCGGTGGTTCCGGCATCATCGTCGACAACCGGGCCCAATGCACTGTGACCACCGTCGGTCACGATGTGGCGGGCAGGCTGGTCGGGCTCACGGCCGGGCACTGCGGGGAGCTCGGCTCTCAGGTGATCGCCGAAGCCAACCCCAACTACGGCGTGGTCGGCCGGTTCGTCTATTCCGATCATGAACTCGACTACGGCATCATCCAGTTCGATCAGGGCCGGATCGCGCCCGTCAATCGGGTCGGGACCTTCACCATCACCGAGATCGGTGCACCGGCCCAGTTCCCCACGGTCGTGTGCAAGAAGGGGCGCACCACCGGCAATACCTGCGGTGTCGCCTGGGGTGACATCTTCCGGACCAACAACGAGACCTGGACGCAGATGTGCGTGCTCGAGGGTGATTCCGGTGCGCCGGTCGTGGTCGGCACGACGCTGGTCGGGATGGTCAACGCCTACCTGGCTGTCGGCTGCTTCGGCCCGGAGGTCGGCACCACCATGAGCGCTATCATGAACGACATCAATGCGCGCGGCGATGTCGGCGCGGGTTTTCTGCCCGTCTGAACCGGCTAGCAGCCCTGTAGGGTCGCGGCGGCCAACTCGGCGACCACGTCATCGACATCGTGCCGCCCGCGAAAAGCGTTGAGCTGGCGTGTCGCACCGTTACCTCGGGCAAGCACAGCGGCCATCGAGTCGGCGACGAAGGCGCGTTCGCCGAGTTCCTCCAGCGCGGGTTCGATGTGCTCGACGAGCTTGGCGAGCTGCGCGACGGCCGGTCGGACGTGCCCATCCGCCGGATCGAGGCTGTCGCCGTCGAGGCCGCTGCGCGCGGCCTTCCAGTACGCGGCGCGCAAGATCTCGGCCGTCACCGGGGGAGCGGTCTGCCCTTGTGCCAGCGACTTTCGCGCCATCTGGACGGTGGCCCGGATCAGGGTCGCGAGCAAGGCGGTTTCCTCGACGGTGGCGGGTATATCGCTGACGCGGACCTCGACGGTGGGAAACGATGTCGACGGTCGGACGTCCCAATAGACCATCTTCTCGTCGAAGATGCTGCCGCTGGACAGCATCATGGCGACCATCGCGTCGTAGTCGCCCACCGATCGGAAATATGGCGGCGGCCCCGCGCTCGGCCAGCGTCGCCACAGGATGCTGCGCCAGCTGGCGAAACCGGTCTCGGCCCCGCGGTAGATCGCGGAGTTCGCGGTGAGAGCGAGGAACAGCGGCAGCCATGGCCGCAAGAAATTGCCGACCTGTAGCGCGACCTCGCGGTCCGGAACGCCGACGTGCACATGGCACCCGCACAGCCCCTGCTCATGGGCGAGCAAGCCGAAGTCCGCGGACATGCGCCGATAGCGTGGGGTGTCGGTGATCGGGAAGGTGTGCGGCACGGTCGGCGGAATCGCCACCGCGAGCAGTCGGGCGTCGTTCTTCTCAGCGCACGACGCGATACTCCTGCGTAGGTCGCGCAGCTCATCGCGCAACTCGGTCGCGTTGATGTGCACGGCGGTGTTCGTCTCCACTTGACAGCTGGTGAGTTCCAGTTGGAGCCCGATACCGAGCTCCGCCGCCGTCTGCGCCACCGCCACATTCTTCGCGACGGGCGCACCTGTCCGCGGATCCGCAAGGAGAAACTCCTCCTCGACACCGAAGGTTGCCGAGTATGCGTCCATAGGAGCAGGCTACCCGCCTTCATCAGGGCAAATGTGGGCTCGGTCGCGGGTTTCGGGTGCAGATTCGCATGTCGGACCGAGGTTACGAACCCTCTTGTTCGATTTCCCCCACGGTCCAGGCCGCGATCTGAGCGCGTGAGGTGAAGGCGAGTTTGGTCAGGATGTGTTCGACGTGGCCTTGGGCGGTGCGTTGTGAGACCACCAGTTTGGCGGCGATCTGCTTGTTGCTGAGTCCCTGGGCGACGAGGTCGGCGACCTGCCGCTCACGCTTGGTCAATTTCGCCGATGTGCGCGCCGCATCGGCGGGCTGTTCCCCGAGCGCGTACGCGACGGCAGTGCCCATACCCATCGCCCGGCCTTGCCGGAAGGCCGCGTCGAATCCGCGGGTGCCGAGGGTGCTGCGCGCTATCCGCTCACAGTCCTCGTGAAAGCGCGACATGTCCGGGAAAACAACTCCGACGGTGCTTCCGACCAGCCACATTCCCTGCGCGGCTCCCAGCAGCACAGCCGCGCGCTCGGCGTCACCCTGGTCGGCAACAATCCAGGCCAGTGCCTCGAGACCGAACGCGTTGAGCACCGGGCTATTCGGCCGTCGGTTGACTCGCAGCGCTTCCTCGAGCATTTGTCGGGCATTGTCCCGCTCGCCTTGCTGCCATGCGACCACGCCCAAGCCGTGTAGCGCAGCCGAACGGTAGAGCAGTTCGCCGCGTGCTTCGGTGATGGAAACTACTCGGCGGTATCGCTCGGATGCTCGAGTCAAGTCGCCGCGCACCTCGTATGCCTTGCCGAGGAGGGTCAGAGTACCGACATAGAGGCCTCCCGACCTGTCCGAGGTGAATGTCTCGACGTCATGTTCGAGGCAGGACGATACGTTGGCCGCATTGCCGCTAGCTAGTGCGAGAACGGCTGCCGCGTAAGCGATCTGCGCTTGGATCGCGGGGTGGGGGGCCTGTTCGGCGAGCGCTCGTCCCTCCGCAAGGAGGGCGGACGCGGACTGGAAATCCCCCTGTGCCGCAGCCAGTTGGCAGCCGACGCAGAGTGCCTTGATGCGGTCGGGGGTCGGTTCAGCCTTGGAGTGGGTGAGGACGCGGTCGATCCAGGACCGACCTTCGCTGTATAGACCGCACAAGCTCCAGAAATCGTAGAGTGCGGCAGTCGTGCTCAGCGCTGCTCGGGCTGCTTCCTTGGTGTCCTCGCCCAGATAGGATTCGAGCGCTTCGCGCAGGTTGGGCAGTTCGCGTTCGAGCCTGGCGATCCAGTCGAGCTGCCGGTCGCTGATCCACCCGGCTTCTGCATCCAGCGCAAGTTGGTGATACCAGGTGCTGTGGCGTCGGCGCAGTTGCTGGTATTCGCCGGACTCCCTCAACCTTTCCCGGCCGTAGTCGCGGATGGTTTCGAGCATCCGGAAACGCACAACAGTGTCCGATTCCTCCCGTACCAGGATCGACTTGTCCACCAGGGAGGAAAGCACATCCAGCGGTATGTCCGGTGCCAGATCGGCACCACACACCCGCTCGATCGCGTCGAGTTCGCAGCTGCCGGCGAATACCGACAACCGCGCCCACAGTCGCTGCTCGACCGGGGTGCACAATCCGTAGCTCCAGTCGATGCACCACCGCAGCGTCTGCTGCCGCGACGGTGCGGTGCGCCTACCTCGAGTCAGCAGGGCGTAGCGGTCGGTCAGCCGAGCCAGGATCTGCTGCGGCGACATCGAACGCATTCGGGCCGCGGCCAACTCGATCGCCAACGGCAACCCATCCAACTTGGCGCAGATCCCGGTGACGGCGGCCTTGTTGTCCGCATCGAGCTCGAAGCCCGGCACCGCTGCCGCGGCGCGGTCGGCGAACAACGTCACCGCATCGAAACGAGGCAACTCCGCCAGCGTCGGCTCCCGGTCCGGATCCGGGACCCTCAGTGGTGGCACCCGCAGCACCGCTTCCCCTGCGATATTCAACCGTTCCCGGCTAGTGGCGAGGATCCGCAGTTCCGGGCAGGTCTGCAGCAACGTCTCGGCCAACGTCGCCACCGCCCCCACAACCTGCTCGCAGTTGTCCAGAATGAGCAGAGTTTCTCGCGGGCTCAGGAAGTCGATCAGAACCTCGAGCAACCGACCGGCCGACTCGTTGCGCACACCGAGGGGGGCCGCCACCACATCGACCAGCAGCGACGGGTCGGACACCTCGGCCAGTTCGATGAACCACACCCCGTCGGCGAAATCACGTCGGGCACCCGATGCCGCTCGCAACGCCAGTCGCGTCTTACCCACACCCCCAGTCCCGGTCAACGTCACCAGCCGTGAGACCGGCAGCAGATTCTTCACCTCCGACACCTCGGTGCGCCGGTTGATGAAACTGGTCAACTCGAGCGGCAGATTGCCACTGTGGTCCTGAGCAGGCGCGGTCGGCCTACGCCATCCCCGCAGCGATGGCTTCTCACCGGGATCCTCGAGCGGCTTCTCACCGGGATCCTCGAGATCCGGTTCGCCCTGCAACGCCATCTCATCCACCGAGAACCCGTGGCCCAGCTGCAGCTGCCGAAGTGTCTGCCCCAGCGCCACCGCCGACGGCCGCTCGCGGCGGTCACGGCTCATCGCCGTTTCCACCACCGCCGACACATCCTCAGAGATACCCGTCTCCCGCAGGTCGGGCACCGGCTGGGTAGTGATCCGGACAAACTGTGCCACCACGTTCTCACCGCCACGTCGCTCGAACGCGGCATGCCCGGTCAATGCGCAAAACAGGGTGGCACCGAGTCCATACACATCCGCGGCCGCGGTCGGACCCTCCCCGTCGAGCACCTCTGGTGCGGTGAATGCCGGCGACCCGGTCACAACGCCCTCGGTTGTGCGGAACCCGCCGGCGATGTGCGCGATACCGAAATCGGTCAACGCTGGCTCCCCGTACTCGGTGAGCAGAATATTCCCCGGCTTCACATCCCGATGCACGATACCGAGCCGATGCGCGCTCTCCAACGCACCAGAGATCTTCACCCCGATCTGTAGCACCCTTTCCAACAGAAGCGGACCATTGGTGCGGATCCACGAATCCAGGGAACCCAGCGGGTGATACGGCATCACCAGATAGGGCCGCCCGCGCTCGGTGGTACCGCTCTCCAGCACGGTGACGATGTTCGGGTGCCCGGTCAAGCGGCCCATCGCGTGCTGCTCCCGCACAAACCGCGCCTGATTGTCTTCGTTCCATTGCGCGGTCAACACCTTTACCGCGACCGTCCGGTCCAACGCCGCCTGCGTGCAGCGGTACACCACACCGAAACCACCGCGCCCGATCTCCACGGCGTCCTCGAAACCGGCCGCAGCCAACTCCGCCGTGACAGGTGTTACTGCCTCACGGCGTGTCCGTAACGGATCATCATCGGTCATCGGACGGGTGTGATCCGACCAGCATCTCTCCGGACACCGGGCAACATGCACTCACAATGCCCAGCGTATCGCCGAAAACATCGGCGGAGGAATATCGAACTCGGAGCGCGTAGATCGCGACACCGATCACCTCGTTTCAGCACCGGCAGTGGGCGACCCACAGTGTCAGAACCGTGCGTCCATAGACGCACGGTGAGAACCCTTACAGTGCAAGCCCTTCGGTCACGTGCGAGATAACTTCGCAGACCGCGGGAGGTGGTCGCGCACGCGGTCCGAGCGCAGCGCGGCACAGCTCATTCGGCCCGCCCGCCGATGCGGTGGGTGAGATCATCCGCAGTGTCGCGGACTCGAGCAGCCAGATCGGACCAGTCGGCGTCGCAGGGGTGCTGCGTGCAGTGGTGGCGCAGGGTCACGCTGATCGCGGCGATCGGATGGTGGTCGTGGTCGAACACGGCATACGCAACGGATGCGAAACCAGCGGTCACGTGTCCGTCCTCGCTTGCCCAGCCGCGGCGTCGTTCCGCGGCGAGGGTGGTGCGCAGCTGCGCGAGGGTGGCGGGCCCCCTGTCGGTACGGCGCACGAATGCGGCGGCGGAGGGGAACAGGGCACGCACATGCGATTCGGTCAGGTGCGCGAGGATCGCGCGCCCGGACGCGGTCAGGTGAGCGGGCAACCGGACGCCGACGTCGGTCACCAAGGTCTCAGGGCGGGTGGGGCGCTCCTTGATCAGATACAGCAGCTCGTTGCCGTGCAGCACCCCGAGGTGCGCGTTGTGCCCGACCCGTTCGACCAGCTCGCGCAGCAGCGGCCTGGCCAGCCGTTCGAGTGGGTCGTGGCGCAGGTAGGCCGAACCGAGCTCGAATGCCGCGATGCCGAGTCCGTAGCGTCGTTCGGCGGGCAGCCTGGTGACGAATCGGGTCTGTTCCAGCTCCGCGAGTAGGTGGTAGGTGGTGGAGCGGGGCAGGCCGAGCTCGCGGGCGATGGTTGAGGCGGAAACCGGGCCCGCGTGCCCGGCCATCAGTTGCAGGATCGCCAGTCCGCGCCGTAATGCGGGGATATCGCTGCTCGGACCCATGCCACTTCCTCGGATTGTCTCGGATTCCAGACAAAACCTGGCCGCGCCTCATTCTCCACCGGCCCCGCACACTGTGGAATGGGCATATGCCGGATATCACGCAGTTGCCGACGGTCGAGCTGGACGGGCCATTGACCATGGAGCGGGTCGCCGCCGTCGCGCGCCTCGGGGCGAAGGTCCGATTCAGCGAGGCTGCCGAGAAGCGCTTGACCTCGGCGCGGCAATATGTCGATGTGCTCGCCGCGGGGACCGTCCCGACCTACGGCGTATCCACCGGCTTCGGCGCACTAGCGACCCGCCACATTCCGCCCGAGAGCCGCGCGGCGCTGCAACGGTCGTTGATCCGTTCGCACGCCGCGGGCACCGGTCCCGCGGTCGAGCCGGAAGTGGTGCGCGCGATGATGCTGCTGCGGCTGCGCACACTGGCCACCGGTCACACCGGTGTGCGGCCGGAGAC
This sequence comes from Nocardia arseniciresistens, assembly GCF_046764875.1. NCBI lineage: Bacteria > Bacillati > Actinomycetota > Actinomycetes > Mycobacteriales > Nocardiaceae > Nocardia > Nocardia arseniciresistens. Next base: position 241,789 of record NZ_JBKORD010000006.1, on the reverse strand, counting down.
CGCGGTAACCCTGGCCGCGTTGATCAATGCGGGCATTACCCCGATCGTGCACGAATACGGCTCGCTGGGCTGCTCCGGTGACCTCGCGCCGCTGGCCGCCGTGGCCTTGGCATTGATGGGGGAAGGTGAGGTCACCGATTCCTCCGGCGCTGTTGTACCGGCGGCAATAGCCTTGCGCGCCAATGGAATCGAGCCTGTAACCCTCGCTGAGAAGGAGGGGCTCGCGCTCACCAACGGCACCGACGGCATGCTCGGCATGCTGGTCCTCGCGCTCGCCGACCTGCACCGACTGCTCGATATCGCCGACCTGACGGCCGCGATGAGTGTGGAGGCATTGCTCGGCACCGACCGAGTGTTCGCCGAGGACCTTCAGGCGCTGCGCCCACACCCCGGCCAAGCACATTCGGCGCGGCGAATCCTGGCCGCCCTCGCGGGCTCGGAAATCGTCGCGAGCCACCGCGGCCCGGACTGCAACCGCGTGCAAGACGCCTACTCACTGCGCTGCGCCCCGCAGGTACACGGCGCAGCACGCGATACCGTCAGCCACGCCGCGACGGTCGCCGAGCGAGAGTTGGCCTCCGCCATCGACAATCCGGTAGTGCTCGCCGATGGCCGCCTGGAATCGAACGGCAATTTCCACGGCGCCCCGATCGGCTACGTCCTGGACTTCCTTGCCATCCCGGTCGCCGACGTGGCGAGCATGTCGGAGCGTCGCACCGACCGGATGCTGGATGTCGCCCGCTCCCACGGCCTTCCGGCCTTCCTTGCCGCGGACCCCGGCGTCGACTCCGGTCACATGATCGCCCAGTACACCCAGGCAGGCATCGTCAGCGAACTCAAGCGCCTGGCCGCCCCCGCATCGGTCGACTCCATCCCCAGCAGCGCAATGCAGGAGGACCACGTATCGATGGGCTGGTCGGCGGCACGCAAACTGCGCAAGGCAGTGGAAGGTCTGGCCTCGGTGCTGGCGGTCGAATACCTCACCGCCGCACGTGCACTCGACTTCCGCGCCCCACTACGCCCCGCCCCGGCCACCGCCGCCGCACTCGCATTGCTCCGCACCAAGGTGGACGGCCCCGGCCCGGACCGCCACCTGGCCCCCGAAATCGCCGCAGCCACAGAACTTGTCAACTCCGGCGAACTCCTGCGCGTGATAGCCCCCTACCTCACCCCATAACCGATTCCATCCGAGGGAGACATCTCATGGCAGAGCTCCTCACCAACCCGGCCCGCCGACTCGCTAAACACCCATCCCGGTCGGTGCTCGAGCGGGTCGAATTGTCGAGTGGCGCACGATCGAGTGGGTTTCTCGGTGTTTGTCGCAGGCACGCGCCAGTCGCGGGCGTCGGCCACGGGATGGCGGTGTCGTGATGGGGCGGAGTGTGCGGGCGGCTCGAGGGACGCGGTTGACGGCGCGGAATTGGCAGGCCGAGGCGGCGTTGCGGATGCTGCACAACAATTTGGATCCGGAGGTGGCGGAGCGGCCCGAGGATTTGGTGGTGTACGGCGGCACCGGGAAGGCGGCTCGGGATTGGGCCAGTTTCGACGCGATCAGTCGGTGCCTGACGATGCTGGATGTCGATGAGACGTTGCTGGTGCAGTCGGGGCGGCCGGTGGGGGTGTTCCGTACGCACGAGTGGGCGCCTCGGGTACTGATCGCGAATTCGAATCTGGTGGGGGATTGGGCGAATTGGCCGGAATTTCGCAGGCTGGAGGCGCTCGGTCTGACCATGTATGGACAGATGACGGCGGGCTCGTGGATCTACATCGGTACGCAAGGGATATTGCAAGGCACCTACGAGACCTTCGCCGCGGTGGCGGACAAGCGATTCGGGGGCACTCTGGCGGGGACACTCACCCTGACCGCGGGGCTCGGCGGGATGGGCGGCGCGCAGCCGCTTGCGATCACCATGAACGGTGGTGTGGCGCTGGTGGTCGAGTGTGATCCGGCGAGGGCTCGGCGAAGGGCGCACGACGGCTACCTCGACGAGGTCGCCGATGACCTCGACGATGCCGTTGCCCGGGTCTCGACGGCTCGCAAGCAACGAAAGCCGTTGTCGGTCGGACTGATCGGCAATGCGGCCGAGGTCATGCCCGAGCTGCTGGCGGCCGGTGTCGAGGTCGATATCGTCACCGACCAGACCTCCGCCCACGACCCACTCGCCTACCTCCCGCGTGGCGTAGACCTCGATGACTGGCCGGACTACGCGGCGAAGAAGCCGGACGAATTCACCGACAGGGCCCGCGAATCCATGGCCGAGCATGTCGATGCGATGCTCGGATTCCTCGATCGCGGCGCGGAGGTATTCGACTACGGTAACTCGCTGCGTGGTGAGGCGAAGCTCGGTGGCTGCGATCGGGCGTTCGATTTCCCGGGGTTCGTGCCCGCCTACATTCGTCCGCTGTTCTGCGAGGGCAAAGGTCCGTTCCGCTGGGCGGCGCTCTCAGGTGACCCGCAAGATATCGCCGCGACCGACCGCGCGATTCTGGAACTGTTCCCCGACAACGAATCTTTGCGCCGCTGGATCAGGCTGGCCGGGGAACATGTTGCCTTCCAAGGGCTTCCGGCCCGGATCTGCTGGCTGGGCTACGGCGAGCGCCACCTGGCCGGATTGCGGTTCAACGAGATGGTCGCCAGCGGTGAACTGCACGCCCCGGTGGTGATCGGGCGTGATCACCTGGATTCCGGCAGTGTCGCATCGCCCTACCGCGAAACCGAGTCGATGGCCGACGGCTCCGACGCCATCGCCGACTGGCCGCTGCTGAACGCCTTGGTCAATACCGCTTCCGGTGCGAGCTGGGTGTCGATCCACCAGGGCGGCGGTGTCGGGATGGGCCGGTCGATTCATGCCGGGCAGGTCTGTGTGGCCGACGGTAGCGCGCTGGCCGCGCAGAAGATCGAGCGTGTGTTGACCAACGATCCCGGGATGGGCGTCATCCGGCACGTCGATGCCGGGTACGAGCGTGCCGGTGAGATTGCCGTGCGACGCGGTGTGCGAATTCCGATGCAGGAGGGCAAATGAGCGCCGTCAAGCTATTGGCCGAGATCGCCGATGTCGGAAAAGATTCCGGACGCGGCGGATATTCACGGCATGTTTTCGATGCGGCCGAGTTGGAGTTGCGCCAGTGGTTCATCGAGCAGGCCGGCCTGCGCGGGCTCGCGGTGCGCACCGACCGCAACGGCAACATCTGGGCATGGTGGGGTCGACCAGCGCGGGGAGCGGTCGTCACCGGCAGCCACCTGGATTCGGTGCCGGGAGGCGGCGCGTTCGACGGTCCGCTCGGCGTCGCGAGCGCACTCGCTGCGGTGGATATCCTGCACGCCAGAGGTTTTTCTCCCACAAAGCCCTTCGCGCTGGTGGTATTCGCGGAGGAAGAGGGCGGGCGGTTCGGCGTGCCGTGCCTCGGCTCCCGGCTGCTCACCGGAGCGCTCGACCCCGACCGTGCTCGCGGGCTGCACGACACCGCCGGAATCACCCTCGCCGAGGCCGCCGCCAAGGCCGGGCGCGACCCGGCGAATTTCGGCGCGGATCCCGAATCACTCGCCCTGATCGGGTGTTTCATCGAGTTGCACGTGGAGCAGGGTCGTGGCCTCATCGACATGGACAGCCCGGTCGCTACCGGCAGCTCCATCATCGCGCACGGCCGCTACCGATTCTCCTTCTCCGGGCAGGGAAATCACGCGGGCACCACCCTGATCGCCGATCGCAACGACCCCATGCTTCCCGCAGCCGCGGTGATTGCTGCCGCTCGCCACGCTGCCGCCGCGACCAGCGACGCCAGAGCGACCGTAGGCCGCCTGGTGCCAGTTCCCGGCGGTACCAACGTGATCGCCTCCACCGTCGAACTCTGGCTCGACGCCCGAGTGCCGGGAAACGGCCGCACCGCCACGCTTGTCGAAGACATCGCCGAAGTCGCCCGTACCGCCGCGGCCGAGGAAGGGTGCGAGGTCACCGTTACCCAGGAGTCCTATTCGGACGACGTGGTTTTCGACGAAGTGCTGCGGAACCGGATGGATCAGGTACTCGGCGGCGTCCCCGCATTGCCGACCGGAGCGGGTCACGACGCCGGGATCCTCGCGGCGCACGTCCCCACCGGCATGCTCTACGTGCGCAACCCGACCGGAATCAGCCATGCCCCAGCAGAATACGCGGAGCCGATCGACGTGGATTTCGGTGCGGTGAGCCTTGCTCACGTGCTGGAGGAACTGGCTGGATGAACATTGACGGAACCGGCGCAGCAGGCGAACCGTCCTTGCGCTCGGCGCGGGAGGGGGCGGCCGGATGAGCGTGTATTGGGCCGAGTATGCCTGGTTGCCCGAGGGGCTCGCAGAGTCGGTGTCCATCGATGTCGACGGGGGCGTGATCCGCTCGGTTGCGGTCAGCGCCGAACGGTCGGGGAATGTGTTGCCGGGTCTGACCGTTCCCGGGTTCGCGAACGCGCACTCGCACGCCTTTCATCGCGCGCTGCGTGGGCGCACCCACCATGATCGCGGCACGTTCTGGACGTGGCGGGAACGGATGTACGCCGTTGCCGCGCGGCTGGATCCCGATTCGTATTACCGGCTCGCCCGCGGCGTGTACGCCGAGATGATGCTCGCGGGGTACACCAGTGTCGGCGAGTTCCACTACCTGCACCACGGGCCCGGCGGCGTGCCCTACGACGATCCGAACGCGATGAGCGCGGCATTGTCCGCGGCCGCGCAGGACGCCGGGATTCGGCTCACCCTGCTCGACACCTGCTATCTGTCAGGCGGATTCGGCTGGAAGCTCGACGAGCATCAGCGCCGGTTCAGTGACGGCGATGTGGGCGCGTGGGCCGAACGGGCCGCCACCTTCACGCCGAAGTCGGACCTCGTGCGAACCGGGGTGGCGGCGCACTCGGTGCGCGCGGTGCCGCCGGGGGCGCTGCGGGTGGTCGCGCAACAGGCCGCGGGCAGGCCGGTGCACGTCCATGTCTCCGAACAGCCGGCGGAGAATCGCGATTGCATGGCCGCACACGGCCGTACCCCGACGGCGCTGCTCGCGGAGACAGGGATGCTCGGGCCGAGCACGACCGCCGTGCACGCGACACATGTGACGGAGGCCGATATTCGACTGATCGCCGGAATGCGGGCAAGGGTGTGCTTCTGCCCGACTACCGAACGTGATCTCGGTGACGGAATCGGCCCCGCCCGCGCGCTTGCCGATGCGGGGGTGCGGCTGTGTCTGGGCAGTGATAGTCACGCGGTGGTCGACGCCTTCGAGGAATGGCGAGCACTCGAGCTGAACGAGCGGCTCGCCAGCGGTTCGCGCGGACGTTTCGAACTCGCGCAGTTGTACAGCGCGGCAACAGATCACGCCTCGATCGGCTGGCCCGAGGTCGGCCGCATCGAGGCGGGCGCGGCAGCGGATCTGGTGACCATCGACCTCGACTCGGTCCGCACCGCGGGCACCGACCCGGCCGCCGCGCTCTACGCCGCCACCGCCAGCGATGTCCGCGCGGTTCTGATAGCAGGCAAGGCCGTCGTCTCCGAGCATCGACATCTACGGTTGGAGGCTCCGGAAGCCGTGCTGCGATCGGAGATCGAGGCTTTGCTGAAAGCGTGAGGACTGCCGGGCCGGGGGAGTGCCCCACGCAAGTGCTCAGCTGAGCCGGGTCCCGTACCAGTCCAGCACCCGCCGCCAGGCCTCGTTCGCCGCGGTTTGGTTGTACCTCGGTCCGGTGTCGTTGAAGAACGCGTGGTCGGCGTCCGGAGCCACGAACACCTCGTGCGGTAGGCCCGCGCGTTGCAGCGCCGCTTCGGCTCCGGGCCGTGAGGCGTCGACTCGGGCGTCCAGTGCCGCGTAGACGGCCAGCACCGCGGCCGTCGAACCGGAGACGTCACCGTTGTCGGGGAAGGGGCCGTAGAACGGTGTGGCCGCGGCCAGCTTCGGGGTGCCGGAGGTCAGCAGCAACCACACCAGGCCGCCGCCGAAGCAGAACCCGGTGGCGCCGATCTTCTTGCCCGGCGCGCGCCGTTCGAGTTCGTCGATCCCGGCTCGCAGGTCGGCGACGAGCTGCTCCTGCGGGATCTTGCCGAGTGCGGCGGTGGCCGCGGCGGGGTCGGTGAAAACGGCGGTGCCGCCCGCCTCGGAGAGCAGGTCCACGGCGAGTGCGGAATAGCCCACGCCCGCGAATCGCCCTGTCACCGAACGAATGTGGTCGGTGAGGCCCTTGTTCTCATGGATGACGAGTACCGCGCCACGCGGCTGCGCTGCCGGTGCCCACGCACCCTGTAACTCGCGACCGTCGGGCCCGGGGAATGTCACCGGCGTCGTGAGCACCGCGGTACTCATCCCCGGCGGCGTCGGTGCCGGGGAATCCGTCGTCGATGTCACCGGATTCGTAGTCTGCTCATCGCTGGAACAGGCCGCCAACAGCGCGGCAGCCGCGGTCGCCCCGACGCCGAGCAGCCCGAGACGGCGCAGCGCCTCTCGGCGGGGCAACAACCCGTCGGCATGGTCGGCAGCGATTTCTTCGACGATGTAGCGCTGCAACGGCGTCATGAAGCCAGCCTATAACGCGTCTGGCATCCGGCGAGGTCGGCAGACACCGTCTTTCTCGGACGCCTCCACCCAGAGCCGGTCCCGCGGGTCACGGCTGGAAGACAGCGATGTTGCCGTCGCTCCATGTGGACCGCAGTACCCGGGATGTGAGCTGCCACCCGGTATCGGTCCTGCTCAGTCGATCCTCGTAACTGCCTGCGGCAAGAAAGGTGTCGCCACCGGGCGCGCCACGTCGGATGTGCTGGGCCAGGTAGTAGCAGCTGTGGAAGGCCGCGTCGCCGTCGAAGGTGACTTGGTGGTTGGTGTTGATGTGCTGGGTGGCATCGAGCCGTTCGATGCTCGGCCTGATCCTGGCCAGGATGGCGGTTCGCCCCGTGTGTCGCTCGCCGCCTGCCAGGTATTCCCAGACGGCATCGTCAGCGAACAGCGTGCCGAGTAGATCCCAGTCTCGGGTGTCGACGGCGGTGGCGTAGGCGGTGGTGGTATCGATGATCTCGGCGGTGTCGAGCAGCTGTTGGATCGTGCGCGGCATAGTGGGGGTCCCTCTGCGCGTGGATGATTCGTTGACGCCTACATGATTGCAGCCGATCCGCGATCCGGTCGTTCGGCCGGAATGCCCCGTGGTTGACGTTCGTTCAGCAGCGGTCGCCTGCGTCGAGAGTGGCCAGCAGGTGGCGGAGGGTTTCGCGCTCGTCGGGGGAGAGCGCGGAGAAGAGTTCCTCGGCGGCCTCGCGGCGGGCGGCCGACATCCGGGAAAGGGCGACGCGGCCCGCGTCGGTGAGGGTGACCAGGGTGGAGCGCCGGTTGGACGGGTCGACGGCGCGGCCGACCAGGCCCGAGGACTCGAGCGCGTCGACGACGGTGGTGGCCGAGCGGGGGACGATGTCGAGCCGTTCGGCGAGCGCGGCCATGCGCAGTGGTTCGCTGTGGCGGGCGATGATGCGCAGCGCGCGAGCCTGGGCGGGGGTCAGGCCCAGTGGTGCGAGGCGGGCCGACTGGTTGCGTCGGATCCGTTTCGCGGCGCGCACGAACAGCTCGGGCAGATCACTTTCGGGAGCGGTATCCACAAAGATGAGCATAACTCATTGTTCAATGGAATAATTGTGAGCCATACTCAGTTCTATGGGTAGTTTTCGTGAAAGGAGGCGCCTATGCAGCCCCCACCCTCTGAACTCGGTCGGATCGTCCGGCTCTTCCGGCCCTATCGGGCCCGCCTTGCTCTGGTCGCCGCGCTGGTCGGCCTGTCTTCGCTCGTCTCGCTCGCCTCGCCGTTCATGTTGCGCGGCGTGCTCGATGAGGCGCTGCCGAACGGCCGCACCGGCCTGCTGACCCTGCTCGCCGTCGGCATGGTTGCGGTCGCGGCGTCGACCAGCGTCTTCGGTGTGCTCCAGACCTACATTTCCACCGCGGTCGGCCAGAATGTCATGCACGACCTGCGCTCGGAGGTATACGCCAGGTTGCAGCGCATGCCGCTGTCGTTCTTCACCGCGACCCGCACCGGCGAGGTGCAGTCCAGGATCGCCAATGATATCGGCGGCATGCAATCGACTGTCACCTCGACCGCAACCTCCCTTGTCTCCAACTTCACCACCGTTGTCGCCTCGATCATCGCCATGCTCGCCCTCGACTGGCGCCTGACCGTGGTGTCGCTGATCATGCTGCCGTTCTTCGTCTGGATCAGTCGCCGTGTAGGCAACGAGCGCAGGAAGATCACCGCGCATCGGCAGGAGAAGCTCGCGGGCATGTCGGCGATCGTCGAGGAATCGCTCTCGGTCAGCGGCATTCTGCTCGGACGCACGATGGGCCGCTCACCCGCGCTGATCGACACCTTCGCCGAGGAGTCGCGCGGACTTGTCGACCTGGAGATCCGCTCCGGTATGGCCGGTCGCTGGCGTCAGTCGACGATCCAGATCGTCATGTCGGCGATGCCCGCGGTTATCTACTGGGTCGCGGGACTGACCGTCGCCGCCGGGAACCCACTGGTATCGATCGGCACGCTGGTCGCCTTCACCACCTTGCAGAGCAGCCTGCTGCGGCCGATGGTGCAGCTGCTGTACACCGGTGTCGAGGTGCAGAGCTCGATGGCCTTGTTCGGCCGCATCTTCGAGTACCTGGACCTGAAGCCCGACATCGAGGAGCCACGAAACCCACTGTCGCTGCCGAAAGCCATGGGCGAGGTCCGATTCGAACAGGTCGGCTTCTCCTACGGCCCCGGCGCCCGGAATGTGTTGAGCGACATCGACATCACGGTACCCGCGGGGACCAGCATGGCGGTGGTCGGCGAAACGGGTTCCGGCAAGACCACTCTCGGATATCTCGTCGCACGGTTGTACGACGCGACCTCGGGTCGGGTCACGATCGACGGAACAGATGTACGGGACCTGTCTTTCGCCGATCTCGCCGGTGCCGTTGGCGTGGTATCCCAGGAGAACTACCTATTCCACGCGTCGGTCGCCGACAACCTGCGTTTCGCCAAACCCGATGCCACGGACGAGCAATTGCGGGCGGCCGCGCGCGCCGCGCAGATCCACGACCATATCTCGAGTCTGCCCGACGGATACGACACGATGGTCGGCGAGCGCGGTTACCGGTTCTCCGGCGGCGAGAAACAGCGCCTCGCTGTCGCGAGGGTCATCCTGCGCAACCCGCCGATCCTGGTGCTGGACGAGGCTACCAGCGCCCTGGACACTCGGACCGAGCGCGAAGTCCAGGCCGCGATCGACGCACTGTCGCAGGGCCGCACGACCATCACCATCGCCCATCGCCTTTCCACTATTCGAGACGCGGACCAGATCGTGGTCTTGGACCGGGGCCGCATCGTCGAATCCGGAACCCACCGGCAGCTGATCGAATCCAACGGCCGCTACGGCGATCTCCTTGCTCGCGACACCACATTCGACACCGAACAGGAACTGGCGGAGGTCGAACTCGAATTGCTGGGTACACCGGTAGTTTTCGACAAGGCATAGGGAACGAGGTCTGCGGTATGCCTCGAGTCGAGCTCACGATTTCGGGTCGGGGACGATCACGACCTTTCCGGTGACGGTCCCGGACTCGGCGAGTTCCAAGGCGTCGGCCGCCTCGCTGAGCGGGATCCGCGCGGCAATCTGTGCGCGTAATACGCCTCCGGCGGCCAGGGCGAAGACCGATCCGAGGTCCTCGGCGAGCTTGTTCCGGAAGCCGGCAAGGCGGCGCTTGCCTGCCCAGAGATTGTAGAAGTGGGCATTTCGCTTGTTGGGCAACATGTTCCACCATGCGAGGCGGGCGAAGAGTGCGAGAACGGGCAGCCGGGAGTTGCCCTGCTCGTTCTTCGTCGAGGCTGTGCCGTAGGAGACGAGGGTGCCGTTCGGTGCGAGCAATCGGAACGAGTCGATGATTCCGGGACCGCCGACGTGGTCGAAGACGGCGTCCACCCCGTGGGGTGCGAGGGCCCGAACCTGTCGCGCCACATCGCCGCGATAGTCGACCGGGTCGGCGCCGAGTGCTTCGACGGCCGCGGCATGCCGCGCCGATGCGGTACCGATGACGCGGATGTCAGCGGCGACGGCGAGCTGTACCAGCGTGGATCCGACCCCGCCGTTCGCGCCGTGCACGAGGATCGTCTGCCCCGGTTGGACCCGGGCGATCCGGTGCAGCATCTGCCAGGCGGTGATGCCGTTGACGACGAACGTCTCTGCTTCTGCGGGGTCGAGCGCGGCGGGCACCGCGACCAGGTCCGCGGCGTCGAGGATGATATGGCTGCTCCAGCCGCCGGTCTTGGTCAGCGCCGCGACGCGGGTGCCGACCAGTGTTCGATCGGTTTCCCCGCCGACCTCGATGACGGTGCCGACCAGGTCGTATCCGGGTACGAACGGAAAGGGTGGCTGGTCGTAGTACTTCGCGCGCCGCATCTGCTGCTCGGCGAACGAGACACCGGTGGCCTCGACCCGGATGAGGGCCTGATGTGGCTCGGGGGCGGGCAGTTGGCGGTGGGTAACCAACAGCCCCTGCGGGCTGACGGGTCCGGGGAGAACGATCTCTACGGCAGTGGTCGGATGTGCTTGTGTCGTCATCGTTTCGGCCTTTCGCGATCTGATGTGCTGTCGGTTCTCTAGGTGGGTGACTGGTCACTCACTCGATGGTCGAAGTGCCTGAGGGCCATGGTTGGATGTGCTTGTAGCAGGTGCGATCGGGTCACGTGCGGGCTGGAAATTACGAGCGCGGTTGGCGGTGTGTCGGCGACGCCACTGCCTCGGGCGGATCTACTCCGCGTGTGGGTGGCGGATGCCCTCGGTGAGAATCCGTGCCCAATCGCTACTGCGGCCGTCGAGCTCGAGCGTGGTGATGATGTGGCAGAGCTGGCCGTAGGCGATGAATCGCTGCACGGCGCTGTCCTCGGCGCGTGAACGGGTCTTGGCGAAGGTGGTCACCCGCGCGAGTCCGCGGCGGACCGCGTCGGCGATCTCCGGGATATCGGCGGCCGACTGGGCATGCACCTGGAGCATCAGCAGGCTCTTGTCGGAAATGAGTTCGGCGTATGCCCCGCCCATTTCGTGCAGAATCTCCTCCGGGGTCGAACCGTCGACGCGAGCGGCGCCCGCCGACAACGCTTGCTCGACCAATTCGAAGCAACGGTCGATGGCCGCCACGAACAGGGCGGTCTTGCCGGGGAAGAGTTTGAAGACGTAGGCCGGTGAGATCTCCGCCCGAGTCGCCACATTGTTGATCGGCGTGCCGTGATAGCCGGTCCTGGCGAATTCGGCGATGGCCGCGTCCACAACGGCGTCGCGCCGAACCTGCGATGTGGAGAGGGTGGCGCCTCGTTTGGTCATGTGAGTGACTGTACACTCACTCTTTCGATGGGGTCAATACGTACCCTCGGGGCAGTTCAGCGTGCGGGGAAGCGGATTATCCGATCGTCGCCCGGGCGGGTTTCACCGCGCCCGTCGGTATTGGACGTGGTCAGCCACAATGCGCCGTCCGGTGCGATCGCGACCGTACGCAATCGCCCACGGTCATCGATCCGCGATACGGGATCGGTCGCTACCCCATCGTGAAGCGCAGCAGTCCATAGCCTTTCGCCACGCAGCGCCGCGACGTAGAGGGTATCGCCGGCGATAGCGATCCCCGACGGTGACGCTGCCGATGGTGCCCAGACGAGCTGCGGCTCGGTGTATCCGCTGTCTGCGCCGCCCATCCCCTCGACCTGCGGCCAGCCGTAATTGCGCCCCGGCTCGATCAGATTGATCTCGTCGAAGTCGTTCTGCCCGAATTCGGCGGCGAAGAGCCTGCCCGCGTGATCCCAAGCCAGCCCCTGCACATTGCGATGCCCGAGGCTGTACATCGGCGAACCAGCTGTCGGATTCCCCTGGGCCGCAGCGCCATCGGGCGTCAACCGCAGAATCTTGCCATTGGGGCTCGCGGGATCTTGCGCTCGCGCGCCCTGCCCCGCGTCGCCGGTGCCGACGTACAACATGCCGTCCGGACCGAACGCGATCCGCCCACCATTGTGGTTGGCGGCCTTCGCTATCCCGTCGAAAATCACCTCGGGCTTGCCGTCCAGCCGGAATCGCACGACCCGGTTGTCCTCGGCAGCGGTGAAATACGCATACACGTAACCGTTTTCGGCGAAGCTCGGCGACACGGTCAGGCCGAGCAACCCGCCTTCGCCCCGCGCGGTGACACCGGGAACCTCGTACACCTGCTCGGGCGCGCGACCTGGCGACACGCGTAGCACCCGACCACTGTTCCGTTCCGCCACCAGCGCATCACCATCGGGAAGAAAGGCCAGCCCCCACGGCACTTCGATGCCGCGAGCGATCTCTGCACCCGCCGCAAGGTCGGGTACACCGGCTGCTGAGCTGGGGGCAATGGTGGTGGCCGCGGTGGCGGTGGGCCGCTCCGGCTCGGAACCGTTGTCGCAGGCCGATAGCGCGCACGTGAGCAGAACCGCGACTGCTGCGGCACCCGGTAACCGCCGCGGTCCCGGGGTATGCGCTCGTCTGATCACCATGAACCAGGGTCGCACGCCTCGGTCGTACCGTCAGCTGCTCTTGCGCAGGACGCCGGTAATCGGGCCGAGTATTCCGGGCATGCTGTAGGTGAGCGACCCGTCCGGTTGCAGTGTGACCGTCGAGACCGACCCGTTGTCCATACAGTCGGTCGGACTATCGACAAGTCGTGCCACCAAAGTGATTTCGGTGCCGGTCACGGTCTTCAATTTTTCGACCCGGGAGCACTTTTGGCGCGACACCGAGCCGGTATTCGACGAGCTGGCGATCTCCTCGCCGATCTTTCCTTCCTGGATGGTCAGGTCGACATCGAACGAAACGAGGAGGTCCCGTGCGTTTCCGGTCCAATGACCGACAAAGGCTGCGGGCACGCTGCCCGGGCCGTTGGCGGAGGTGGTGGTGCTGGAAGGCGCGGAGGTAGAGGTTTCCGGCGCGGAGGAGGTGGGCTCGGGTGTGGTGACCTCGACCGAAGTAGCGGATGTGGCGGAGGTTCCCGTCGAGTCGTCTTTCAGCAGCCCGCCGATGACGAACGCGCCGACCGCGACGGCCACGACAGCCACCAGCGCGACGACGATCAGACCGGCGCGACTGCCACCGGATTTGCGGGTCGGCTGTGCGGGGTCGGAACGGTTCGGAGGCTGTGCACCATAGGACGGTGCCCGCTGCGGTCCCGATCGGTCCGCGGGTGGCTCGTTCCACTGCCGGGACGTGGGCCGATCCGAGCCATGCGCGTAGGACTGCCAAGTCTGATCCGGCGGTCGCGTCCCGTAGGGCGGCGTACTCTGCTGAGTCCGTTCCGTCGGCGGCTGGTTCCGGTACGGGGTACTGCCCTGCTGCGTGGCTCCGTAGGGCGGCGCGCCCGGCGGCCCGGACTGGAGCGGGTAATTCAGCGCGGGCCGGGAGACCGTCGGAGCGGACCGCGACGGATCCGGGACCGGTCCGCGCAGCGCATCGGGCACTCGAACCGGACCGGAGTCCAGATCGAGCAGTTGCACCGCGCGCCTGCTCACTTCTTCGAGCACCGGCGCGGGCAGCCAGCCCGCGCGCTCGGGCACGCCGAGATCGAGCAGCGCGGCGTGCAGCTGCTGTGGCGTCGGGCGTGCGGTGTCGTCCTTGGCCAGGCAGGCCGCGATCAAAGGCCGCAGCCGCAGTGGCACGTCATCGAGCTGCGGCTCCTCATACACCACGCGGAACAGCATCTGCACGGTCTCGCCGACGCCGAACGGTCCGTGCCCGGTCGCCGCGAACACCAGCACACCGCCGAGCGCGAAGACATCGCCTGCCGGACCGACCGGCTTGCCGAGCACCTGCTCCGGGCACATGAAACTCGGCGAACCGATCACACTGCCGGTCGTGGTGAGCGCGCTGTCCTCGACGGCACGGGCGATGCCGAAGTCGATGACCTTGGGGCCATCGATGGCAAGCAGCACATTCGACGGCTTGAGGTCGCGGTGCACCACCCCGGCCTCATGCACCGCGATCAATGCCTCGGTCAGTCCGTGTGCGAGCACGAGCAGCGGGTTTTCGGTGAACGTGCCGAACTGCTCGACCGCCTCGGTCAGCGAGAACCCCGCCACGTACCCGGTCGCCAGCCACGGCGGATCGGCGTCGACATCCGCGTCGAGCACCGCCGCGGTGAACTGCCCGCCGACCCGGCGCGCCGCGGTGACCTCGCGCCGGAACCGCTCGCGGAACTGCGTATCGCCGATGAGATCGGGCCGGATGACCTTCACCGCGACCGTGCGGCCGCCGGAGCTACGTCCGAGGTACACCCGGCCCATGCCGCCCGAGCCGAGCAGGCCGAGTAGCCGATAGTCCCCGATACGCGGCGGATCGTCCATGTCAAGCGGTCGCATCGCGACGATGGTTCCCTTCGGATCGAGTTCGAACTCCCGAAAGGCTACCCACCTGCCGAGCGGGGTGTCCGCTCACGTCGACGCGAGCTCTGCGGGACGACTGCCGCGAACATGTCGGGCCAGCAGATATGCGACGATCACGGCGGGGATGTTCATCAGCACCCCGTACACGGCGGGCGGCACCGCCATCGCGTCGTTGTGCAGGACCGTCGATGCGACGGCGATGGCCAGCGCACCGTTGTGGATGCCGATTTCCATGGCCGAGGCGATCGCCTGATCGGCCTCGACCTGGAACAGTCGCGGCACCGTGTAGCCGATTACGAAGCTCAGCGTCGAAAGCACCAGGCTGATCGTGGCGAGCTTGCCGATGTTCTCGGTCAGGGTGTCGAACTCGCGGCCCACCGCCGCGACCACTACCAGCAACAGCACCACGGCCGACACGATCTTGACGTTCTTGCGCATCCGGTCGGCCCAGCCGGTGAAGCGGCGATGCACCCACATGCCGATCGCGGCGGGCACCAGCACGATCGCGAACACTTGAATGAACTTGTCCGGCCGCAGCCCGATGGACGCGTCCTCCGCCATGAACAGTGTGTAAGCGAGGGTGACGACCAACGGAAGTGTGAAAACCGCGAGAACCGAGTTGATCGCGGTGAGGGTGATGTTCAACGCGACATTGCCGCCCGCGATATGACTGAACAGATTGGCCGATGGGCCGCCCGGCGCGGCGACGAGCAGCATCATTCCGACAGCCAATGCGCCCTCGAGCCGGAAAAGATAGATCAAGCCCAGGCAGATCGCGGGCAGCAGCACCATCTGACACACCAGCGCGACGACGGCCGCCTTGGGGTATCGCAGGACGCGGGCGAAGTCGTCGACGGTCAGGGTCAACCCGAGACCGAACATCACCAATGCCAGGGCAAGCGGCAAGAACACCGCGAAAAACGTTGAACCCATTCGGATCTCCTCGTCGCCGGAGTAGGTCGGATGTCGACGTTATCGACTCCGACAGAAGGAAGCGAGTCGGTTCGAGGCGCTGCATCGGAGCGGACGGGGGTCGGGACTTGTCACAGTTCGATCAAACGGTCCCGGGTCAGTTGAAACAGGCTGGCCGGTCGCCTTTTGTGGCGACGCACGTCGTGCGAAATGCGACGAACCGACGGCCGCACCTAACGGGCTATTCGCCAATCGGTTGCTAGGGTCGGGCTGCACTCAGAGGTTGATCTAGTCGGCGTGCCGCGAATCGGTCAAGGAGGGTCATGTTGTCGGGGCGTGAAGTGGCACGGCTGTTCATCCGCACGTTTCGACGCGCGGTCGTGGTCGCCGCGGCGGCGGCGATGATCGTCGGTGCCACCGGGACCGCGGCGTCGCAGGAATCTACCGGCAACACGCACACCGAGGAGTGGACCGCGCTGCACGACGGCCCGCAGGAGTACCCGGAGATCCACATCGACTGGGACGTCCCGATCCAGATGAGTGACGGAGTTCTGCTGAAGGCCAATGTGTATCGGCCGGTGGACTCGTCCAGGTCGGTCGTCGAGCAGCCGTTGCCGACGATCGTGAACCTCACCCCGTACACCAAACTCCTGACCAACCTGGTCGATTCCGCGCTCGCGGTCCCCGGCCTGCAGTCACTGACCATGGACCTCGTCCGGCGCATCAATCTGTCCGGCACGCCGGTCAGCGGATTCGGCGACCTGCTGCACGCACTCGACGGCGGCACGGTCAGGACCGTCCTCGGCATCGACGACAACCTGATCCGCAGCGGGTACACCCTCGTGGTCGCGGATGTGCGTGGCACCGGCTTCTCTCAAGGCAGCTGGGAGACGCTCGGCGAGCGTGAGCAGTTGGACACCCGCGAGGTGATCAACTGGGCGGCGGCCCAGCCGTGGTCGAACGGCGATGTCGCGATGAGCGGCGGTTCCTACGCAGGCATCAACCAGTTGCGGGCGGCCGAAAACGCCCCTGCCGCACTGAAAGCCATCTTCCCGGTCGAGCCGGGCAGTGACCTGATGCGCGATGTCGTCGCGCCGGGCGGCGGCGTCGGCACCACCTTCCTGCCGCTGTGGCTCAGCAACGTGAACCAGCTCAAGCTGCTGCCGGATGTGCAGTCGATGCTCAACGGTACTTTCGACTGGAAGTGGTTCCACGAACGCTTGTCCGACCCGAGCACCAACGTCGATCTGCTGACCCAGGCACTGCTCACGCCCTCGCTCGACGACATTCCTCCCGCGCTGGAATCCGCGCTGGACGACGATAGCCCTTTCCGTCAGGGCATTCGGGGACATCCGGAGCGAATCACGGTGCCCACCTTCGTGTATGGCGGCTGGCACGACATCTTCGCCAACAGTGCGACCAAGCTCTACAACGCCATCCCGTTGCCCCCGGGGAAGAAGCAACTCGTCGTCGGCGACACCTATCACGCGAACCCGGGGGCGGGCACCGGCTATGGTGTGGCCCCGCCGCGACTGGATGTGATGCAGCGGGTGTGGTTCGACAAGTGGCTCAAGGGCATCGACCATGGAGTCAACGATTTCGGCCCGATAAACCTGTGGGAGCAGGGCGGCGGGTGGGTCACGATGGCACAGTTCCCGCAGCACGATGTCAACTACCGCCGCGTCTACCTCGACGCCGCACCCAGCGGCAGCACCGACGACAGCCTGTACGACGGATCGCTGAAGAATGTGAAGCCGACCGGAAAGGCGTCGCTGACGGTGGCGCCCGGGTTGACCACGGTCTGTTCGCGCGACACCGCACAGGGCTCGGCCGGAATGACCGCGGTATTCGATATCTGTGCCAAGGACTCCCGCATCGCCGAGCGCAACGGGCTCACCTTCACCAGTGCCGAGACCACCGAGCGGACGGTGATCTCCGGCCCGATCAACGTGCACCTCAACACGATTCACGACGCAACCGACGGCTATTGGAACGTCACTGTCAACGACGTCACGCCCGACGGCGCCTCGATCGTCCTGAGTACCGGGCAGCTCACCAGCTCGATGCGCGCGGTCGACGACTCGAAGAGCGTCCGTTCTGCCAACGGCGACTACACCGCCCCCTTCAATCCGATCACCCTCGACAGCATGCGGCCGGTGGTGCCGGGCAAGCCGACCACACTGGATATCGCCGTCATTCCCACCCAGGCCGTGCTGGAGCCGGGTCACCGCCTGCGGGTCGATGTCTTTGCCGGAAATTCGCCGAAGGCACTGGCTTTCCGGCCTATGCTCAACAACACGAAGATGAAGCCACAGCACCTGAGCCTGGACCCGGACGCGCCGAGTTTCGTGAACCTGCCGACCAACCGGGCGGTGGGTTGATCTGCTACAGCTGCGACATCACCTGCGCGGCAATCAGTTCCAGGTGCGCGAGGTCCTCGGGGGCGAGGATCTGGAGATAGCGGCGGCTGGCACCCTGCTGCCGCTCGGTGCAGATGCGTAGTTCCATCTCGATCGTGGTGCCCGAGCGTCCTGCGGTCGTCAGTGTGTGAGCATTGATCGTTTGATCGAATACAACACGCCCGGCATGATTGGCGGGTGGCGAGTGCGGGCGAGTCGGCAGAGCAATCCCGTACCGGCGGATCGCCCAGGACGATCTTCGCGCGACGGCTCGTCGAGCTGTTCGACGCGGCGGGCAATCCGACCTTGCGCCAGGTGGCGGCCGCTGCCGAGGCGCGCATGAAGGCCACCCGCGGTAAGGCCCGTGGTAGCTCGGTCTCATTGCAGCGCATCAGCGACTGGCGTTCGGGCAAGAACGTGCCCGCACAGTTCGAGCCGCTGGTACCGGTCTTGCTGACGCTCATCGAACTGGCCAAGAAGTCGGCCGATCCGGTGTCCGGCGCACTGGTGGATCTGAAAGAGTGGCAGCGACTGTGGACGGCAGCGGACTCCTGGCGACTCGAGTCCAACGACGCGAATGCCGTCTGCCCCTACCGCGGGCTGGCCTCCTACAGCCGCGCCGACGTCGACCAGTTCTTCGGCCGTGCTGGCGCGACCGCCGAGTTGGCCGAACTGGTACTCGGCTCGACCGGCGTGCAGGGCTCGATCGGAACCAAGGGCGGCGTGAAGCACTGTGGCGGCATGGTCGCCCTGGTGGGTGCTTCGGGAGCCGGGAAGTCGTCGCTGCTGCACGCGGGCCTGATTCCCGCCGTCCTCGCACGTGGCGGCGACTGGGAGGTGGCGACCTTGACACCGGGTTCGCGGCCGGTGGCGGCATTGACCGAGGCGTTGGGCGATCCGGTGGACGCCTGGGCAACGGGTCGGCGTGGGTTGGTGATCGTCGATCAATTCGAGGAACTGTTCACCGCATGCCATGACGATGGCGAGCGTGAGGCTTTCCTCGCGATGCTTGCCGACATCGCTGGACCGCACGAGAATCGCTGGAGCACAGTCGTTCTGGCAATCCGCGCCGACTTCTACGCGCCGTGTCTCGACTATCCGATCCTCGAGGAAGCGCTCAAGAATCGCGATTACGTGCTCGGTCCGATGCGGCTGGGTGAGTTGTCGGAGGCCATCACTGGACCGGCAGGGGCGGCCGGACTCGAACTCGAGTCCGGGTTGGTGGAATTGGTCGTCACCGAACTGTGCGGCCTCGGCGATCATCCAGATCGGCGCGGCTACGATCCCGGCGCGCTGCCACTGCTCTCGCACGTCATGGCCGCGACCTGGCAGCATCGAGAACGCCTGCGGCTGACCGTTGCCGGATACCGGAAAGCGGGCGGTGTGACCGGCTCGGTGGCGGCGACCGCCGAGCGGGCATGGGACGAGTTGACGGTGTCGCAGCGGATCGAGGCGAAACCGTTGTTGTTGAGCCTGGTCAGCGTGGGAGCCGACGGCCACGACACCCGGCGTCGCGTGGACCGAGCCGAATTGATCGCGCGCGCGGTGGATTCCGAGGCCGCCGCGGCCGTGCTGGAGACGTTGGTCCGCGCCAGACTGGTCACCTCCGATTCCGACAATGCCTACTTCACCCACGAAATCGTGCTGGGGGCGTGGCCACGATTGCGTGCCTGGATCGATGAGGATCGCGTCGGCTACCTGATCCGGCAGCGGCTGGAATCCGACGCCGCGGACTGGTCCACGTCCGGGTGCGATCCCGCCCTGCTGTACCGCGGCACCCGGCTGACAACGGCGCAGGAGGCGGCGGGCCGACTCGACAGCAGTGAGGTAGTGACCGAATTCCTCACGGCGGCAAAGTTTTCCAGGCGCAGATCCCGACGCTGGGCGGCCGCGACCAGAACAGGCTTGGCCCTGCTCGGCGTCGGTGTGCTCGTGCTCGCCGTCGCGGCGTACGCACAGGGCAGGTTGACCTCCGAGCAGCGCGACAATGCGATGCTGTCCACGATCCTGGCCGCCTCCGAAAGCCTGCGCAGCACCGATCCCTCGCTGTCGGCCCAACTCGATCTGGTCGCGCACCGGATCCGGCCCGGTGACCAGGAAGTCGATTCACGACTGCTGAGCACCCAGAACTTGCCCTTGGCGACGCCGCTGGTCGGGCATACGGGTGCGGTCACCGACCTGGCCTACCAGCCAGGCGGCCGGTTGCTGGCCTCCGCGGGGGCCGATCAGACCGTTCGACTCTGGGATGTCACCGATTCCGCCGATCCGCACCAACTCGGCGAACCGCTGTCTTGCCCGGTCGCGGTGAGTTCGGTCGCGTTCAGCCCGGACGGTGCGACGATGGCCGCGTCCTGCGGGCGCTCTATCCTGCGGTGGAACGTCGAGGATCCCGAGCACCCGCGCGCCGCGGCGCAACCCATGCCCGACAGCGATACCGCGGTGACCGAGGTGGCGTTCGGTCCCAGCGGCCGAATACTGGCCGCCGCCGACGACAACCGCGTCGTCACCCTGTGGAACGTCGAGAATTCGGCGGCACCGTCGCGGGCAGGTGTCGTCGGGCCGATGGCGGGGCCGATCCAGTCGATGGTCTTCGACCCGAGTGGAACCTGGGTCGCGCTGGCCGATGCCGACTCGGTCCGACTGTGGTCGGTGCTCGCCCCGGCGGCCCCCGCACCGCTCGGTCCGCCGATTACGGTGGCGGTGCGCCCGATTCGCGCGATCGCCGTCAGCGCGGACGGCGCGACGCTCGCGGTCGGCGGTGGCGAGAACTCGTTCGGATCGGCGGGAATCGGGGACGCCACGGTAGCGCTGTGGAATATCGCCGATCCGCTACACCCGAACCAGGTCGGCACCGTGCTCTCCACGGCGAAATCGACGCTGCGGTCGGTCGCGTTCAGTCCGGATGGCGACACGCTGGCCGTCGGTGACCGCAGCAGCGTCAAGATTTGGAATATCGCCGATCGGGCGCGTCCGATGCAGCTCGGTGAAACGTTGTCGGCGGCGGCGCTGCCGTGCCCGGACATCTACCCGTTGCCGGTGTGCCAGGAAGACCAGAATGCGCTGGTGTTCGGTCCCGACGGCAACACGCTCGCGGCGGGCAGCGCCCAAGGGGTGGTTCGGCTGTGGTCGTTGCCGCCCGCCGTCATCGGCGGACGCCTCGGCTGGTCGGTGCTCGCACCGGAGTTCAGCGCGGGCGGCACCATGGTCACCGGCGCACTCGATGCCGACGTCACACTCTGGGATCTGCGTGATCGCGCGCGGGTGCGACGGCTCGCCGGTCTGGGGCCCGGCCCCGATCACAATGCCGCGTCCGGGTCGACCATCAGTCGTGACGGGCGTCTGGTCGCCACGGTCACGGGGTTTCCACCGCGGTTGCGGCTGCTCGATGTGTCGGATCCCGCACGCGTTCGGACATTGAGCGAAATACCCGACGTGTTGGCCGGAATGTTCAGCCCGGGGTCTCGATACCTGTGGACGGTGAGCGTGGGCACCGCGTGGAACATACAGATCTGGGATCTGGCAGATCCGGCGCATCCGATACCGGTGAGCGCGAAAGTGCCGGTTGCCTCGAAGCCGACGTCCTCGATGGCCGTCAACGCCGCGCACGACGACCTGGTGGCCACGATGGGGCCCGATCGGGCCGATTCCGGCGCGGAGGTGTATCCGATCAAGCTGTGGGACTTGTCGAATCCCGCCGAGCCGCGCCAGGTCGGCAGTATTCCGGGTACACAGTCGAAACCGTTCGGCTGGTTCGACGTGACTCCCGACGGCAAAACCCTGGTGACTCTGGCCGGGAATACTTTGCAGGCCTGGGATATCGGCGTTCCCTCGAACGTTCACCCGCTCGGCGTGCCCATCACAACCCATGGCTTGAATATTCAATCGATCGACATCAGTCCCGACGGCCGGTCGATGGCCACCGGCAGCGCGGATTCCACGGTGCGCCTGTGGGACATCACCGACCGCGCGCACACGAAACCGATCGGGCAGTCCATCACCGTGCCGAGCACGACTAGTTGGCAACTGACCTACGACCCCGCGGGCCGCTATTTGATCGGCACCGGGAACGGTGTCATGCGAATGTGGGATCTCGATGTCGAAAACGCGATTACACGCATCTGCGATGTCACCCGCGCCGTGCTGACCCGCGAGGTCTGGCAAGCGCGACTACCTCAGATGGCCTATCGTCCGCCGTGCGGGGAGTGATTGTGCGGCAACGGATCAGAGCGCGCAGTAGGCCTCGGTGACGGCGTCGCTGAGAGCGTACGTGCCGGGTGTATCCGCGAGCAGGTGATATTCGTTCGCTGCCGCGACCACCTGTCGGCCGCCGTCGTCGCTCATCATCATCTGGGCCTCGTAGCCGAGGACGAGACCGACGTAGCTCCACGCGCTGCCGCAAGGTGTCAGTGTGTGGAAGACACCGAGTCCGTAGCCTGCGCCGGTGTTGTCGATGGGCACGGTCGTGGTCAACTCCCGCTGCTGTGCGGGTGCGAGGAGCTGCCCGGAATACAGGGCCCTGGCAAACGCGGCGAAATCGTCCAACGTCGACACCATCGCGCCCGCCGCCCCGTACACCTGGGGATCGGAGAACGAGACGTCACGCTGCCAGGTGTAGCCGTGCAGCCAGTTGCCCCGCAGCGTGCGGTCGGTGGTGGGGAAAGTGGTGTCGCGCAGACGCAGTGGCTCGATGATGCGGGTGCCGACTTCGACGGCGGGGTGGTGGCCGGTGACGGCGGTGATGACCATCCCGGCGAGCAGATAGTTGGTGTTGGCGTAGGAGAATCGCTCGCCGGGCCCGCTGACTCGAGGCAGTGCCGTCGCGATGTCCACCAATGCCTGTGGTGTCCACGGTTGTCGGGGGTCGATGTTGGCCAGGTAGGGCAGCGAAACTCGTGGGTCGCCCGCGTAATCCGCGAGGCCCGAGGTGTGATTCAGCAACTGGCGCACGGTGATCGCGGTGCCGCCGGGGGGCGCGTCCGGGATCCAGCGCTCCAAGGGATCGTCGAGAGTGAGTCGCTGCTCGGCTGCCAATTGCAGCAGCACCACTGCCACGAATGCCTTGGTGAAGCTGCCGATCCGAAACTGCGCGCTCGGATCCGCGGCGGCCCCCGTGGTCAGGTCGCCGGAGCCCGTGTGCACGTACTGTGTTTCCTCGCCTCGACGGATCAGGCCGATGACACCGGGAAAGCCGTGCGCGACCGCGGCTTCCGCGCCCGTTCGCAGAATCTCGGCGGGCCGTACCAGCTCGTCGGCCCCGGCTCTACCGGTCATCGTCATCGGGATGAGCGCGGCGGCGAGCGCTGCTCGCACGGACCTGATCACGAGTCTCCCTCCAGGAAGTATTCGGTGCGGAACCTACCTCAATCAAGCACGGAAGTAGCTGGGCGCGGTGCTTGCTTCGCGATCGGATTCCGGTCCGGAATCCGATTCAAGTGCTGTGACCACTACTTTCTCGATGTTCGATGATGCTTCGCGCCGCACCGACCGCAATTGTCTCGCTAGCGTTCCCGCCCTAGCGGTCGGCGCCGGCAACTGACGGGGGAGAATGAATGAGCACGCCCAATTTCGAGTATCTCGACATACCGGCGGGCCGGTTTGCACTCGCGGATATGCGGTCTCGTCTAGGCGCGCGCATCATCGACACGGTGATTATCGGCATCCCGATCGGCATCGTCGACGCCGTCATCTACAGGGCCTCGGTGCCTTACGACGATTCGGCCGAAGTCGGCTCGGGCTTCGGCATCGACGAATTGCTGCTCGCCATCGTGCTCGGTCTCGCTTTCAGCTTCGCCTATGAAGTGGGCCTGACCGCGACGCAGGGCGCGACATTCGGCAAGAAGGCCCTGGGTATCCGGGTGGCGAGCGCCGATACCGCCGGTGCGCCCGGCGAAGGCATCGGTATCGGCCCGGCCTGCGCCCGATGGGCGACCCTCATGCTCCCCAGCGCACTGTGCGGCCTGTGGGGACTGCTCTGCTCGGCGTCACCACTGCGCGACGGCGCCGCCAGGCAGGGATGGCACGACCGGGCGAGCAAGACCTATGTGCTGGCGATGATTGCCGAGCCATGACCGAAAAGGCCCTGATTCACCGCTATACCCGCGCGCGCGTTCTCCACTTGGCGGCCGTGGGCCTGGCCGCGTAATTGCCACGTGAGCTCGCAGATCTGCGCGATCGCCTGCGCGGGTATCGCCTCCCCGAAACAGGCAAGCCCGCCACTCGGATTCACCGGCACCCTTCCACCCAATGTCGTTGCGCCGCTGCGTAACAGGGCCTCCGCTTCGCCTGTTTCGCAGAGCCCGATGTCCTCGTACCAGTCCAATTCCAGAGCGGTGGAGAGGTCATAGACTTCCGCGAAGGACAGGTCGGCGGGCCCGAGCCCGGCCTCTTCGTACGCGGCGTGCGCGATGGCGGAACGAAATGTGCGTGGTTGGGGCGCAACGGCCACGGCGGAGTCGGTTGCGAAGTCCGGCAGGTCGAGAACGGTTTTCGGGAACGTCGGCGTGACCGTCGACAGTGCCCGGATACGGACAGGGTCGGCGACGCCGTGGCGACGTGCGTACTCCATCGACGTCAGCACCAGCGCGGCCCCGCCATCGCTGGTCGCGCAGATGTCGAGCAGCCGCAACGGGTCCGAGACGATCGCCGAGGCGGCGATCTCCTCGACCGAAACCTCTTTGCGATAGCGGGCGTAGGGGTTGTTCAGGCCGTGTCTGGCGTTCTTCACCTTGACCGCGGCGAAATCGTCGAGCGTTGCGCCGTGTATCGCCATCCGGCGGCGGGCATAGAGCGCGAAATAGATGGGGTTGGTAGCGCCGAGCAAGTGGAAGCGCAACCAGTCCGGATCGTCGCGGCGGTCACCGCCGACCGGCTGGAAGAAGCCCTTCGGGGCGGCGTCCGCGCCGACCACCAGGGCCACCTCGCACAACCCTGCCAGGATCTGGGCGCGTGCGTTGGCGATGGCCTGCGCACCGGAGGCGCAGGCGGCGTAGCTACTCGAGATCCGCGCACCCGACCAACCCAGCGCCTGGGCGAACGTCGCGCCCGAGACGAAACCGGGGTATCCATTGCGGATCGTGTCCGCGCCGGCGATATAGCCGACGTCGAGTTGCTTCACCCCGGCATCTGCCAGCGCCGCGCGTGCGGCTACCAGGCCGTACTCGACGAAATTGCGCCCCCACTTGCCCCACTGGTGCATGCCGGCACCGAGGACGGCGATGTCGCGATCATTCGTGTCAGTCATCGATCGGCCTCCACATCCACACCGTGTGCTCCGCTTCGTCGTCCTCGTACAGCGTGCCGAGGGTCAATTCGACCGGCATGCCAACGGCCAGGTCGTCCACCGTGAGGCCGCGCACGACCTGCCCGAGAATCACCATCTGCTCGACTTCGAGCTCCACTGCCGCTACGACATACGGCTCGAACGGGTCGGGCGAGACATAGGGCGGTGGCGGTTTGTAGCGGGCGTCCGCGTACGACCAGATCCGGCCACGCGTGGAGAACAGGTATTCGGCGAGCTCGGAGCCGTCCTTCGGGCCCGCACAGTGTGGGTTGCGACAGGCCAGCGCATTCCGCGGGAAATATGGTGTGCCGCAATCATTGCAGCGAGTTCCCTGGAGACGTACCACGCCGTCGTTCGCGGTGAACCAGTCTGCCACGGCGGGGCGTTGTTCTTTCTGCACAGGCCGACGGTATAGGAACACGTTCTACTTTGGGGCGGAAATCCGTCACAGCGGTGCGTGAGCGGAGGTACGGTGAGCGCGGATTGAGGACGTGACTACGTCCTCGAGTCGATCTGGAGTGCCACAACGCAATGGGTTCCAAAGCTATCGAACCGCGGACGATCCGCAATGTCACGATCATCGGGGATCCCGGCGAGACGACACAGGTGGTCCACCGACTGCTGCGCTGTTTCGGCGATACCAACTCCGGCACGGTCCATTGGGCGACGGGCCGTGTCGAGCACACGATCCGCGTCGACGAGCTATCGAGCCACGCGCCCATCGCGGACCTGGAGCGGTCCATCCGGGTAGCCGACGGGGTGATTGCGGTCGTGAACGCTGCTGTGCGCAGCGCGCCGCGACTCGAGACGATGTTGCGGGTCGCCGACGACCATCAGGTCGCACGGCTGTGCCTGGTCAACGGGCTCGGTCGGCCCGGCGCCGACTTCGACCGCTGCGTCCGCACGATCGCCGACATTCGTGGCGCGGTGCCGTTGACGCTGCAGATTCCCATCGGCGTCGGCGCCGATTTCGAAGGTGTCCTCGACCTGGTCCCGCTGTGGGCGCTCGAACCGATGGCCGTCGAGATCTACGGGAGCCACGGGAAAGTTGCCGAGCAGCGGTATCGCCCGGACGCTTTTCCCGGTTCACGAGCGATCCCCCTGGAGCAGTTGCATCACCGCATCCGTCACCTCACCCGCATCGGTGACGTTGTTCCCGTCCTATGCGGTGCGGCACCCAGAAGTAACGACATCGCCCCACTCCTGGACGCCATCATCCGATATCTGCCGTCTCCCTTGGATGTCGGTCAACCGGAACACGCCCTCGACTACTGACCGGAGGCCGCCGCGCATCTCGTTCCCGCCGGATCGTCGTCATCGCGGTGAGTCACAATCGCCTGGTCACACTGCGAGCGATGAACCGCCCGTTCCGGTCCGGAATATCCGTTCGCGGCCCCCCACCTGCCGATATGGGCTTGATAGTGCGGCATCACGTTGGCGGCGGCCGTCGCGGATTTCCTACTGTTGGGACATGGATTCGATTCGCCGAATCCACTCGGCCACGGGGATCCGAGACCACGAGCGGAGCGGGTATTTCGTCGGCTGGGCCATGTGGAGGGGAGTCCAGCCGGCGTAATCCCCGTTGTGCGCCGAAGAAGGTGTGGCAAGCAGATATGCCGCGGGTCGAAGGGGAGTTACCCCCGGTTACTGTGTGGCCTCGACAGTCGTGACGGACCGACTGGGCGGGCCGATGCAGCCGAGGAGGCAGGATGACTGAAGAAACGGCTGTGCCGGTCGTTGTGGTGATGGGTGTTTCCGGGTGCGGTAAGTCGACGGTGGGTCGGTCGATTGCCGAGGCGCTGCGGGTCGAATACTCCGAGGGGGATGACTTCCATCCGGAACAGAACATCGCGAAGATGGCGGCGGGGGTGCCGCTGACGGACGAGGATCGGGCACCATGGCTCGACATCATCGCGGGGTGGTTGGCGGGACGGGGGAGTCACGGCGGGGTGGTCAGCTGTTCGGCGCTCAAGCACAGTTATCGAGATCGGTTGCGTGCCGCCGCTCCGGAGGCGTTCTTCGTGCATCTCGCCGCATCGCGCGACGAGCTCGCGCAACGAATGGCTGCGCGGCGTGGTCATTTCATGCCATCGAGCCTGCTCGACTCGCAGCTGGCCGCGCTGGAACCGCTGTCCGCCGACGAGCACGGCATCACAGTTGACGCCACCCGCCCGCCGGCGGAGCTGGTTCAGGATGTCATGGCAGCGTTGGGGATTCGGCCCAGCGACTAGTTGGCCGGGACGGTGGGCGCGGGGCAGGTGCCGTCCGACAGCACAGGAATGCAGATCCCCGTCGCGTCGGCGAGCAGGAAACCGCCGCCGACGACCAGCGCCGCCACCGCGATCGCGCCGAATATCAGCACCCACAGCAGGCCGGGCAGGTGGGTGAGCCTGGCGAGCTGGTCGGCGTCGGAGTCGGCGCCACCGGGGTTGTTCCAGCGCCGCCTTCGACCACGCTGTAGTTCGATGACGGGTCGTGCTCCCGCGAGCAGCAGGAACCAGGCTCCGAGGTACGCGAAACCCGCTTGGAGCGTGTCAGTTCCGAACCACGACACGGCAAAGACGATGGCGCCCAGTCCGAATACGGTCAGCAGGCCGTAGATATTGCGGACCTTGATCAGCACCGCGGCGAGCAGGACGATGGTGGTCCACAACATCAGCGTGATCCGCTCGGAGCCGAGCAGTGCCGCGAAACCGAGGCCGAGTAGCGGTGGCGCGGGATAGCCCGCCATCGCGGTGAGAATCATCCCGAGGCCGTAGGGTTTTCCGCTCGAGACGGTCAAACCCGAAGTGTCCGAATGCAGTGTGATGCTGTTGAGCCTGCGGCCGGTCAATAGCGCGAACAATGCGTGACCACCCTCGTGCGCGATGGTGACCACGTTGCGTGTCAGCCGCCAGACCGGGCCGTAGGCCACCAGCAGCAGCGCCGCTACTCCGGCACCTACGACCAACCACCACGGCGGCGCCGCCTGTGTCGTTGTCAGCCGATCCACGATCGACGTGCCACGTTCGACGAATTCCGCTCTGCTCACCGACGCACCTTATCCGTCGAAACCTGGTCGCGCCCGTCTCGGTTCAGACGAGGGTGACGACCTCGGCGTGCTCGGCCGACCGGCGCGCGGCCTCCAGGATCCGCAACGTGGTGATCGCGTCCCGTGGATCGACGGGGACGGCGGCCCCGTCGAGCAGGGCGGCGGCCATCGCCGAATAGAACGCGGGGTAATTGCCTGCGACGGTGGGGTACGGCACCGCATCGGGGTCCGCCCCGAGCAGCCCGTATCGCTCGGGATCGACTGTGCCCCAATTTCGCTCGCCGTCATCGGGCCGTCGGCCCGCGCGCAGCGCATCCTCCTGCGGATCCAAACCGTAGCTGAGGTAACCCGCTTCGGAACCGAGGACCCGAAACCTCGGACCGAGCTGCGGAGCCACCGCACTCATCCACAACTGGGTTCGAACGCCCGACTCATGGGTGAGCGCGAGGAACGCATCGTCGTCGGTCTGGATACCCGGCCGCCGCCTGTCCAATTCGCAGTACACCGCGCGCACCGGCCCCAACAGTGTCAGCGCTTGGTCGACGAGGTGGCTGCCGAGATCGAAGAGCAGACCGGCGCCGTCCTCGGCACTGCCGACCTCGCGCCATCCGCCCTTCGGCACCGGCCGCCACCGCTCGAACCTCGACTCGAAACGCCGCACATCGCCGAGCCGACCGGCGGTGACGAGTTCGCGAACGGTCAGGAAGTCACCGTCCCAGCGGCGGTTCTGGAAGACCGACAAGTTCAACCCGGTCTGTTCGGCACGTTCGACCAGATCCTCGGCCTCGCCGACGGTCACGGCGAACGGTTTGTCGACGACCACCGGCAGACCCGCGTCCAATGCCCGCCGTGCCAGCGGCGCATGGGTCCGATTGGGCGTGGCGATCACGACGAGATCGAGCCCGCTCGTGTCGCCGAACAGTTCGTCGGCGCTCGCGACCACCCGCACGCCAGGATGCTCTCGCCGCGCCTGCGCCGCCCGCTCCTCCGACCCGGTGACCACCGCCGCGACCCGCATGCGCGGCTCTGCGGCGATGAGCGGCGCATGGAACACCGATCCGGCCAGTCCATACCCGACAATCGCGACCTCGAGACTGCTCACCCCGCAGACGCTACCTCGCTTATCCGGCAGCGGTGCTTCAGTGCAAGGTGTCAGTCCGGTTCCCCAGGTCCGCGTTGAAGATCACGCTCTGCGACACGCGCACCATCCTTGGCGGCCTCACGCTCGCGGTGCTCGTCAGCCCCTGTATCCGCCCAGTGTTCTCCGACTGCCGCACCGCCCCATGCTGAGTCCACGCCGAACGCATCACCCTGGTGTGCTGCGGCCGCGGCTGGGTTGGATCGAGCGTCGTCGGCGATGCTGGCGCCAATATCGCCGCCGACAACAGGTCCTGGCCCGCGCGCACGAGCAGTTGCCGTGGCAACCCCAACCGGGATAAAGCCTGACGTATGAATCCTCGGGCAGATCGACTGAACAGCAGATCCCGAATCCGTGGAAGATCTCGCGCGCCGACCGCACTGTCGTTATCCGCGATGCCATCGGCGGCTACGTCACCAAAGTGGAGAGCTATCGGCACGGCGAGCTGACCGGCGTTCGGTTGCTGGTCAGGGTTCCCATTCCGTGGGCGGGCAGCCAGCGCGATTTGTGCTGAATGCCCTATCTCGCTATAAAGTCCACGAAAGTCTCGACATTCCCCGGCTGCATTCCGGTATCGGTCAAGACCCTGAAATCACACCTGCTCCGCAGGCCGTACCAGCGTCCTTTGTCAATCCGAACACTCGAGTGAAGCAGATAGTCACGCGGGATGTCGGAATGATTATCCGAGTATCCCAAGATGCCGTCTATTGTCGTGCGACAGCTCATCGAACCGTAAACAAAATTCTGGGTCGCTGATGTGAGCTTCAGAGACCAGGCGAGCGTGCCCGTGCCATAGTCCATCTGTCCGGTGAATCGAGCGACGTTGTTCTGATATTCTTTGTACGGCTTGCTCAGTGTAAATTCGAGGTTCGCGGGATTGGGTTCCGCAGCTGCCGACACGGAAAAAATCGACAGGAAAGTTGCGGCTGAGATCAACGCCAAAATAAGCTTGTTCACTTCTTGCCCCCCGCATTGTATTTCTGTTTAAGCTTCGACCCAGGTTATAAGTACAGCACGCCGATCGTGCGAGTCTTGCTGGGCGAACTCATAATCTACGTCGACGATATCTCCAATATTGATTGCGTCGAAATTTCTTCCCCGAAGAGAATCCAAGCCGAACCAGATTTGATCACCAGCCACGGACTCGATGATCCCAGTCGCGCGCTTCCTATTCCAACGCCAAATCTTGCCGCGCGCAGTATGAACCCCCTCAGTTTGCATTCCACCGACGATACGGGGTTGGTGTGCCTCGCGCAATCACTCCCGAACGACACCGACACGGGGGCAATAGGTCCAGGATCCGCGCGAGTGCGCATCGTTGCAGAACGCGGCGCAGCCAAACCCGTCCAACACCGCATCCGTGCCGCCAAGGACACCGGACTGACCAGCATGCCGTCCGCAGCTTCGATGCCAACCGCATCTGGATCGCTCTCGCGTGGATTTGATCGCGTGGATGCAGACCCTGGCCCTACGCGACCACGACGCACCCGCTGGAACCCGAAAACCCCGGTCCCACCTCATGGGTCAAGGTAGAGGCGCTCGTTGGGAAGTCGGGGAATCCCGCTCGTGTCGCCGGGGATCACGTTCACTGCATCGATGTAATGGTGTGATCGGTGGTCTTCAACAAAACACAGTGCCGCAGTCAGGCACGCGGAGAAGTCCATTCGCACGCCATGCAGGAACACGCTCAGGTGAACATCCTTCTCGCCCGGCATCGGAGAAGCGTTGGCGCTCATGGTGTTTCCGTGTCTCGGACGCTGATCAGGCGTACAGGGACGGCTTCCAGCTTGTCGGGGTTGTCGTACAACTCGGGCCAACCGTTCGCGTCAACCACACAGAGCGTTCCATCCGTCATGTGCACGGTCGGCCGACTATCCACCGGAGCCAGCTCGAGCTTCGCGCGGGTGTCCTCATGGAACACCGTGAGCAGTTCCCGCACTGACGGGGCGATTTCGCCTTCGGGCATATAGACCACGACGTCATCGGACATGAGCCACCGCCTGTACCTTGCCCGGTCCCAAACACGCGCGAACCGACTCGATGACGAGCAGACCAGAAGGCCGGAAGGTGTCACGCGGGGGTTCGATCCATCGTCTGATCGCACCGGATTGCGCGGTCGGGGACGGTAACGCCACCGTGCCCCCTTCGCGGATCACAGACACGTTGTGCCGGAACAGATCAGCGAACAACGGCATATCGTCGGGTACGTCGGGTCTGATCAAAAATGACCATCTGTTCGACCGTGGATGCGACAGAATCGGGCCGATAGCCGTTCCACGTCGACCCATGTCATGTTTGACCGATTGCCCCAGCGGTGCGGGCATCGTCAGTGCTCCAACGTGTGTTGCTTGCATGATGATGCGACCGAGACTCGGCGGGTCGAGGTTGGCGGGCAGATCGCACACCCTGCGGTAGAACAAGCATCGGGACATCGGGGTGTCCCCGAACGGAATGTGTTTCATCACAAGACCTCTGCTTGTGTTGGCAGTGAGGTTGGTGCGCCCGATGCCGGAGGGCTCGACACCCGGCACCGGGACGTTTCAACGGTGCGGTCCCTGCCCGAAGGGCATACGCGACGGCTCCGAGTAGCTCGGTGTTCGTTTCGCCCACGTAGGCGTTGGGCGGCCCGGTGAAGGGGTCTCGTTGTGGAAGCTCGTTGTTCGGCATCTGCCGACCTCCGGACATCGACTCGATCTATGGGTGACCCGACGACCGGGTGGGTTGCAGTCAGTGCGTCCCGGTAGTGTCTCGGTTCAAGTCGCGCCCGGCTGGAATCGGTTGAGTGGCTTCCTGATCCAAGATGTTCCCCGGTCGTCGGGACTCCAGAACAGCACTGGACAAACCCGTGACGCAAGCGCATCATGCAATTGCATCGCACCTTGTCTGAATCCCCTGAGCGGTTATCACGATTGCGGCCATCCTTTTGCACGGCGCAAGCAAACACCGCCCATCATGAGAAGCGAGGAACCGTGACGGACGAAGACAACGCGACAACGCTGCCGCGCCGACAGCTCGGCCAGTACCTTCGCGATGGACGCCTGGCAGTCAACTTGACCCTCGAAGAGGTCGCGCCACTGATGCAGTGGTCGGCTAGCAAACTCTCACGCGTCGAGCAGGGCAAGAGCCCCGGCGTGCGCGTGGTGGACGTTGAAGCGCTCTGCCGTATCTACGGGACAGACGACCCCGCAGTCGTCGCGGGCTTGGTTGGTCTCGCCAAGCAGTCTGCGGGCAAGAGTTGGTGGCACGCATTCGACGACGTCATTCCCGGAAATTTCGACCTGTACGTTGGTCTCGAATCGAGCGCGCGAACCCTGACGATCTTCCGACCCGACATGCTGTCTGGACTTTTTCAGACACCGGACTACGCCAACTCGTTCGACCGCATCTACTTCCCGGACATCGCCGACGAGGAGTTGAGCAGGCGCGCCCAACTCAAAGCGAAGCGACAAGCGGTGATTACGCGAAAAACCAACCCGGTCAACGTCGATCTGATCGTCCACGAATCAGTACTGCGCTCGATGGCCGGCGGGCCGCGCGTGATGGCAGAACAACTGAACTACCTCGCGAACATGCCCGCGAACGTGACCGTGCGAGTGTTGCCGTTCTCAGCAGGATTCCCGGTTGGCATCTCGACCGGCCCGTTCACATTGCTGGACTTTGGGCAGGATACCAAGGGGCGCGACGTGGCTCCCACCGTGGTTTACATCGAGTCGTACGCGGGTGACATGTACTTGGAGCGAGCGAAAGACGTCGCGAGGTATCGTCAGGCGTACAGCGTCATTCAACAATCGTCGCTTGACGTTGCATCGAGCAAGCGCCTTCTACGGCAAATAGTAAGGGAGTATCAAGGGTGAACGTCGATCTGTCGGGGGCGAAGTGGTTCAAATCCAGCCGCAGCGCAGGGGGCAAGGACTGCGTGGAGATCGCGCACCTCGACGGAGGCGTGGTCGGCGTGCGTGACTCCAAGAACCCGACCGGCCCGGCGCTAGTCTTCACACCTGCCGAGTGGGATGCGTTCACCGCAGGCGTAGCAGCCGGAGAATTCGGCCGCTCGTAACTGCTGCCCGCCTACGTGTTTCGTAATCGGAGCGCGTAGGCGGCCCCGGCATCTGGCGCTTCCTGAGTGAGCGACCGGGAACTCGCGCAGGTCCGGACTCCGTGCTTATAGCGTCGACGAGCTGGTGGCACTGCTGGCGTACACAGCATCGAATAGGTCCCAGCCGTTGCGGCGGCCGACTGTGCGCGCCTTTGTCATCCAGCCCGCGTCGATGGACGCGCGGACCGCGCCGGGCTTGTTCAGGTTCGGCACACGGTCACCGATCCAGATGAAACCGGACACGGACGGCCCGCCGTCGGGGACCTGGCGCTCACCGTCGGCGCGGACGACCAGTGTCAGGTCTGCCACTGACCCGAGTGGTCGCAGCCGCAGGACTCCTCGCAGCCGTCTACATGCTGGTGGTAGTTCTTCCAGAGGTACTGCTGCGCACCAACCGTGAGCATTCGGCGGCGGTGTTCTTTCGTCGTCGCGCGATGCTGATGCGGGTCCATGGATCTGGCTAGCGGTTTGTCGAGCGGGCCGATCACCGCGACATGGTCACGGCCGGACTGCCTTCACCAGTTGGCGTTTGCTTCGTCGTTCAGACGTTGGAGGGCGTTGTCTATCCAGGAGGTGAAGCGGGCGGCGAGGTCGGTGGGGGTGGTGGGCTGGACGGTGATGTGTCCGGCGCGGACTTCGGTGTAGCGGCCGTCGCCGGTGATGTCGTGCCATTGCAGGACGTGCCAGGGAGTGGAGAGTTTGTTGACAGCGCCGGTGAGTAGACCGGCGCTGCCGCCGCCGTCCGACGGGCGGCGCAGTAGGCGTCGGTACCGCTCGCGCGGGGTATTGCGGGCGACGTCTTCGAAGAAGCCCTTGCGAGGGCGCAGGTCGTCGGGGTGGAAAGTGGCCGACTGCTGTTTGCCGGGCCGCACAGTGGGGATCGCGGCGGCGAGGCCGGCGGGCAGGTTCTCGGGGCGGAAGGTGCGCAGCCGGATCGGTCCGTCCCGTTCAGTGGAGGCGGACTGGAACAAGGTGACCGCGTGATGAGTGTTGCGGGCGCCGACGATGCGATACATCGTCACGGAGCCGTCGCGCGCTTTGTGTTTGGTTGTGCCGCCGAGAATTTCGATCCGAACGTCCGAGGTCGACAAGGTATGCAGGGCGAGCTGAATGCGCTGGAGTTCGTCGGTGGTATAGCGTTCGCGCACTGCGTGCCGGTGGGCGGCGAATTCGTCACGCAGCTCGAATCGGCTGCGGTAGTGCAGTGGATTAGGAAACCGGTCATTCGCGGCGCTGTACCATAGTGCAGCGAAATCGTCGGGGTCCCAAGTCCATTCAGCCATCAACAGGTCCTATCGGGTAAAGCTGGGGGTCGGTCGCTCAGTTCGGGTTGTCGCCGGGTTTCGAAGCGGGGATATCCAGTGGCCGAGTGGGATCCTGTCCAACGGGCAGCACGGGGATCTGCGCATCGTGCTCGCCGAGGCGAGCCCGATAGTTGGTGTCCATCGCGTTCTGGGCCTCGGCCTCGGCGTCATTGCGAGCACGCTCTTCCTCGGCGGCCCTCGGCGGCCAAACGTTCGCGGTCCACGAATGACGTCGGTAGCCAGGGATGGCCTTCTTCGTATCGACGATCGCGCTCGCTGATTCGGCGATCTGGTTCGATAGCCGCGTCAGCAGCGGTTCGAGTTTGCGAGCATCATCGGTATACCGCTCGATCGCATCCTTGGCCTTCTCCGCGGCCGCGCCTTCCCAGGCTTGCGAGATGGAGTTGGTGATGGAGCGGGCAAAGGTCTCCAAACCCTGATCCCAGTTGGTCGCGGCGTTGGAAAAGTCCAGGGCCGCCTTGAATGTCGGGTCTACATTCACGCCTTCGAAAGCGTCGTTGATCTCGCCGTGCGTCCAACTGAGAACATCCTCCCCATCGCCGGGGATCTGCTTGCGTTCGTTTTCGCTCATTTGAGTCCTGCCTTACTCGACCGGCATCGGCCACGAGAAGATCCGCGCCGGTGTGGGCGGCCGCTGTGGCAGGTTTGCTTCTTTGTCGCGGTAGGTCGCGGCCCACGTGGCGTCCTGCGCGCACAGGCGTTCACGGATCGTTCGGAACAGGGACTGAAAGTCTTCCACGATCTTGTAGTGGGACTCCATTACCTCGTATACGCCGTTGTTCGAGCCCTTGGCCTTTTCCCGGTAGCGTTTCACCATCGTCTTCCCCGAGATGAGATCTTTGCCGTTTTTGCCGACGTAATGCTCACCGAGCCCCCACGACTCCTGCTTGGAGATCGCGTCCATATCTGTCTGGATCAGTCGGATCTGGTCCTTGAAGAACTGACAGTCTCGGTCGAGGTATACGAACTGCTCCGGATCCATCCGCACCAGCAGGCGACCCTCTCGCGCCGCACCGATGAAGTTGGTCAACGGGCTGGCCGGGGCTTTGTCGTCACTCATGATTGCTTCCCTCCGGTGAAACCTGATCAGCCTTGCCGCGATCAGGCCGTGGCGGGCACTGTTGGCGCAACCTTCTCCGCCAAGGTTCGAGCGAGCCGGCAAGTATCGGTGCTGCCGGTGTCCCGGTTCGATGGCGGGTTGGTCAGGTCGAACTCGAGGCTGCCACCCTGCATCTCGACGGTGACTGTGCACACCGCGCCCGGATGCTCCTGGACCTGTCGTGTCGCGATTGCTCGTCGCCCGCCGATGGTGAACTCTTGGGGATCGCTGAAGTGGCGGTCCCGCGTCATGTCGACAGTGAGGTTCGTTGTCCAGATGACCGCCACATATCCATCGGTGCGTATCCATCGACAACCGCGCCACTTGATTCCGCCGTCGGCATCGAGACCGGCGGGCCCGGCCGCCCGCAACTGTTCTGATGCCAACACACTGTCCGGAATGTTCTTGCATGGGTCGTATCCGCGCGGCACGTCGGCCGCGACCGAAGGCCCCGACATCGTGGTCGCGCCCGCGGAGGGTTCAGTGCCACCGTTGCCCGACGGTTCACATCCCGCGAGCACCGGCCCGGCGGCCAGCACTCCTGCCATGAGGGAGACTCCCACGATCGCTCGCATGCTCACCCCGCTTCCCACTGTTCGCCTGATTCGTTCCGGCGACTATAACAACGGCGTCGACCCCGTTCCGATGCTCGCGCTCGAGTGCATCCGGCGCCCGCTTTTTCGAAGGGTTTGCTGGGGTCGTAGTCATCCGTCACCCGCGACGGGTGGCCGAATACTCCTGCTCGGGACGTCCGGTGGTGCCGTAGCGCAGCTGCATCCGCACCGTGCCGGAGCCGACCAGATTGGCGAGATAGCGCTGGGCGGTGGCTCGGGAGATGCCGATCGCGGTGGCGACTTCGCCTGCGGACAAGGGTGCGGTGGCTTCGAGGATCGTGTGCAGGACAAGGTCTTTGGTGGGGGAGGCGACGGTCGCGGGGATGGTGGGCGTGGCGGCGGGGCGCAGAGCCTGGAGCGCCTCTTCGATGCTCGCACTGTCGACCTGCGGGGTGGCCAGTGTTCGGCGATAGCGGGCGTATCCGGCCAGCCGGGCCGCGAGCACAGTGTGCGGGAACGGTTTGACGAGATAGGCGAGTGCGCCCGCGGATAATGCGGCCCGGACGCTGGCACTGTCGGTGGCCGCCGTCAGAACCATACTGTCGCAGTGCAGTTCGCGGACCAGGTCGATACCGGAACCATCGGGCAGGTAGACATCGACCAAGGCGAGGTCGATGGTGTGGGCGGCGAGCAGTTCCCGCGCGGACGCCAGGGTGTTGGCGGTGCCCGCGACGGTGAAGCCCGCGATGGATTGCGCGATTCCGGCGTGCAGGTTCGCGACTCGGAAATCGTCGTCGACCACCAGGACGGTCAGAGCTGTTGTGGCCATGGCATCTCGCTGTCTACGAGCACTCCGGGGATTCGGGCAATGAACTCGGCGCCGACAAGGGGCGGACTGTCACCGCGCGGGCTGGCGAGACGGACCTCGCCACCATGGGCGCGGGCGATCTGGCGGATCAATGCGAGGCCGACGCCACGGCCGCCGGGTACGCCGCGGTCCTCGCGGGTGGAGGTGCCCTCGGTGAACAAGGTGTCGAGCATGCCGGTGGCGATGCCGTCACCACTGTCGGCGACGACAATATGCAGCGTCGAATCCTCCTGCACGAGTTCGACTTCCACCTGCTTTATCGGGTTGTCCGAGATACGGGCCGCATCGATCGCGTTGTCGAGCAGGTTGCCGAGCACGGTGGTGACGTCCACGGGATCGGCGAGGCTGCCTGCTACCCAGGTGTTCGGGCCGAGGACGAGTTCGACGCCGCTTTCGCGTGAGTGCGCCGCCTTGGCCGCGAGAAAAGCTTGCAGATACGCATCGTGGATTGCATCGATACCCGGTGTGGCCGCGCCCAAGGGACCCGCGCCGATCAGCTCGTCGATGACGTGCGAGGCCTCCTCGGTGCGTCCACCGTGCAGCAGGCCGCTGAGCAGGTGCATCTTGTTGGAGAACTCGTGACGTTGTGCGCGCAGCACGGTGCTCATCGATTGCACGGCATCGAGTTGGCGGGTCAGCGATTCCACATCGGTGCGGTCGCGCACTGTGAGCACCGCGCCGAGATCGTGGCCGTCGCGGCTGACCGGCCTCGCGGAGACGACCACGATGTGCGAGCCGATCGTGGCCGGAGCCGGCTGCTCATCGAGCGCCCGAAAGACTTCGAGAACCCGTGGTGTCAAACCGATCTCGTCCACCGGACGACCGGTTCCGGCATCGATGTCGAGCAGTCTGCGCGCTTCGTCGTTGACGAAGGTGGTGCGCCACGACGAGTCGACGGCCAATACGCCCGCGCCGATGCCGTGCAGCACCGCGGCCTGGCCGCGCACCAGTTCGGCGAGCTCGGCAGGTTCGAGTCCGAGGGTGAGCCCGCGCCATCGGCGGGCCAGCATGGCCGAGCCGAGGATGCCGACCAGCAGCGCGGCCCCGATGAGCAGGGCGGCGGTGCGCAGATCGTCGAGTAGCTGCCCGCGGACCGCTCCGGTCGAGATGCCGACACTGACCTGGCCGACGACCGCATCGGAATCCGCGGCGACCACAGGCACTTTCGCGCGCACCGAGTCGCCGAGCGTCCCACGCTCCTCGACGATGATTTCGCGACCCGCCAAGGCTTCCGAAGGGTCGGTGCTGACATGTTCGGCCAGCCGCGCCTGGTCCGGATGTGCCAGCCGGATGCCCGCGTCATCGGTGATCACGACGAACAGCGCACCGGTGTGTTCGGTGGTGTCGACCGCGATCCGTTCCAACGGGCCCGCGGCCAACTGTTCGCGCGACTCCGGATCGGTGCCGACGATCCCCGGCGCGTACCTCGCGACCTCGCCGCGCACCGTTGGGTCGGCGGCCACTGTGCGCGCGATGGCGAGTGCGCGCTGCCCGTACGCGTCGCGCAGCCGTTGTTCGCTCACATAGCCGAACACCGCGAAGGCGACACCGAGGGTCAGCGTGACGACCACGATCTGCAGCAGCAGAACCTGGGTGCGTAACCGGACGGCCGGTGTGCCTTCTTTGGCCATTTCCGCAGCATAATGCACCTCGCTGCGCGTGAGCAGAATGCGCACAACCTTCGAATCGGGGAGTTTGCACGGGTTGTGCGCACAAGTCTCGATGTGTGACGCGGACCACGTAACTTTCGCTCTACCTGATCCAGTAGGAGCAAAGAGAATGACCGAACCACTGATCGAGCTGCGGAGCGCGACGAAGCGCTTCCCCGGCACCGGCGGCGGCATCCACACCGCCGTCCGGAATCTAAATCTCACGGTGCGACCCGGCGAATTCGTTGCCGTCGTCGGGCCGACGGGATGCGGAAAATCGACCACCCTGTCGCTGGTGTCCGGGTTGCAACCGGCCTCGGCCGGGCGGACCTTGGTGCGTGGCAAGGATGTCGAGGGCATCCCCAGCGGCGTGGGCTACATGTTCCAGCAAGACGCGGTGCTGCCGTGGAAGAGTGTCCTCGACAACGTCGCCTTCGGCCCTCGGCTGCGCGGCGCCTCGAAGTCCGAGGCCCGCGAGAAGGCCGCGAACTGGGTGCGCATCGTCGGCCTCGCCGGATTCGAGGGCTATTACCCGCACCAGCTCTCCGGCGGCATGCGCAAGCGGGTCGCACTGGCGCAGACGCTGGTCACCGAGCCCGAGATCCTGCTGATGGACGAGCCGTTCAGCGCGTTGGATGTGCAGACCCGGCAGCTGATGCAGGACGAGCTGCTGCGGGTGTGGGCGGGCACCGGTGCGGCGGTCATCTTCGTCACCCACGATCTGGAAGAGGCGATCGTGCTCGCCGACCGGGTGATCGTGATGACCGCGAGCCCGGCGACGGTCTGCGGCGACTTCACCGTGGGGCTGGAACGCCCGCGCAGCGTCGAGGAGGTTCGGCTCACCACCGAGTTCCGCGACATCTACAAGGAAATCTGGGAAACGCTGCGCGACGAGGTCGAGGCAGCTCGAGGCAAGGGAGCCTCTCGTGTCGCATAACGTGCTCATCGAGGCGGCCGCCTCCTCGCCCGAGGTCGAAATCGAAACCGAGCAGCAGATTCTGGACCGGGTGCGTGGCAATGCCCGCAGGGAGCGGCTGCGGACCTGGGGGTTGCGCGCCGCGCTCGTCGCGATCTGGCTCGGCGCGTGGGAGTTGACCGCTACGCTGTGGATCGACCCGTTCTTCTATTCGAAGCCCTCGGCGATCTGGGGTCGCCTGGTCGAATGGTTCTCCGAGGGAACGCAATTCGGGTCGATCTGGCTGCAGATCTACACCACCGTGCAGGAGGCGGTGCTCGGCTTCGTGATCGGCACCGTCGCGGGCGTCGTGCTCGGCGTGCTGCTCGGCCGCAGCAGGTACTGGGCGGAGGTGCTCGCCCCGTTCATCAAGGCGCTCAACGCAGTTCCGCGTATCGTGCTCGCGTCGCTGTTCATCATCTGGTTCGGTCTGGGACTCAGCTCGAAGGTCGCGACCGTGGTGGTACTGGTGTTCTTCGCGGTGTTCTTCAATGCCTTCACCGGTGCCAGGGAAGTCGATGGCAATGTCATCAACAACGCTCGCATCCTCGGCGCGAGTCGCCGTCAGGTGCTCGGCTCGATCGTGCTGCCGAGCGCGACAACCTGGATCCTGTCGAGCCTGCACACCGCCTTCGGTTTTGCGCTGATCGGTGCGGTGGTAGGTGAATATGCCGGTGCCAGTAAGGGTTTGGGCCTGCTGATCAGTAATGCGCAGGGCACCTTCGACTCCGCGGGTATCTATGCGGGCATGATCATCATTACGGTCATCGCGCTCATCGCCGAATGGGCGATCGGTCTCGCGGAGAACCGATTGCTGAAATGGCGTCCCTCGCAGTCGACTTCGAACCACGGGATCTGACGATGAGGTACTACAAGCACCTGACGGTGATTGTCGGGGTGATCGCGGCGCTACTGCTCGCCACCGGTTGCCGGGATTCCCGCACCATTCCGATGGTCGACGGTCGCCCGCAGGTCACCATCATGGTCGGCGGCCTGGAGAAGGTGATCTACCTGCCCGCCATGCTCGCCCAGCGTCTCGGCCTGTTCGAGAAGAACGACATCGACGTGAAGCTGCTCGGCGAACAGTCCGGCGCGTCCGCGGAAACCGCGCTGCTCACCGGCGATGTGCAGGCCGTCGTCGGATTCTACGACCACACCATCGACCTACAGGCCAAGGAGCAGTGTCTGACGTCGGTGGTGCAATTTGCCGATGTGCCGGGGGAAGTGGAACTGGTATCGAAGCAGGACGCCGAAACCATCACCTCCGCGGCCGGTCTGCGCGGCAAGAATCTGGGTGTGACCTCGCTCGGCTCGTCGACCGACTTCC
Source organism: Nocardia arseniciresistens (assembly GCF_046764875.1). NCBI lineage: Bacteria > Bacillati > Actinomycetota > Actinomycetes > Mycobacteriales > Nocardiaceae > Nocardia > Nocardia arseniciresistens. The sequence continues at coordinate 200,760 of NZ_JBKORD010000006.1, read as the reverse complement.
TGACCCAGGCGCTGACCGGGCAGGAAGGCATGAGCACCGCCGACTACACCCGTGTGAAAGTCGGTGCGGGCCAGACGTTCATCGCGGGCATGAACCACAACGGGATCGACGCGGGCATGACCACCGATCCCACCGTCGCGCAGATGGTGAACTCCGGTGACGCGAAGATTCTGGTGGACATGCGTACCGAGGAAGGCACGCGCGCCGCGCTCGGCGGGCTGTACCCGGCGTCGTCGCTGTACATGCGGTGCGACACCGTCGACGCGCACCCGGACATCGTGAGAAAGCTCGCGGCGGCGTTCGTGCAGACCCTGCAATGGATCAAGACGCACACGCCGCTGGAGATCGCCGAAAAGATGCCGCCGCAGTACGCGTCGGCGGGCAAGGATCTCTACGTCCAGTCCATCCGCGACTCGATCGGCATGTTCAACGGCGACGGGCTGATGAAACCCGAAGGTGCCGAGAATGTCCTGAACATTCTCGGCAAGTACTCGAAGAACGTGAAACCGGTGCGTGACCGCATCAAATTGTCCGATACCTACACAACGCGATTCGTTGAGCAGGCGCTGCGGTCGTCGCAGCAATGACGGGAAACCGGTGGGCGGGTCCGCCGCAATCCGGTTGACCCTGCCATCCACGTAGCTACGGAGGAGGACGCACGTCCTCCTCCGTAGCTGCTCAGCAGCGGCGTCGCACTGCCCGCGCGACATGGCGGAGTGCGGATCAGCTGCCGGCGCGCGCCGGTTCACCCTTTTCCTGGGCGGCGAGGTCGGCCTTCCACGTGCGGAAGCCTTCCTCGGTGCGGCCGCGCCGCCAGTAACCGGAGATCGATCCCGCCCACTCGACGGGCACATTGCGTTCGCGACGGATATAGCGGCGCAGATCGTGCATGACGGACTGGGCCTCGCCGTGGATGAAGACCTGGACCTGGCCGTCGTCCCATGGCGCATTGCGGACCGACTCGGCGAGTAGTTCGCCGGTGGGGCGCGCGCCGCGATGCAGCCAGGTGATCTCGATGCCGTCGGGCGCGCTCAGCGGCAGCTCGTCCTCAGGGCCGGATACCTCGATGAACGCGCGTCCGCGCGCGGTCGAGTCCATGGCTTCGAGCGCGGCGGCGATGGCGGGCAGCGCCGCCTCGTCACCGGCCAGCAGATGCCAGTCGGCGTCCGTGCGTGGTGAGTACGCTCCGCTGGGACCGAAGGCGTCGATGGTGTCGCCGGGCTGGACAGCTGCCGCCCACGGACCCGCGATGCCCTCGTCGCCGTGGTAGACGAAGTCGACGGCGAGCGCGCCTGCCTCGGCGTCGATGGAGCGAACGGTGTAGGTGCGCAAAACGTCGATGCCGTCGCGCGGAAAAATGAACTTCACGTAGGAGTCACTGAACTCGCTCGGCTGGAACGCGGCGAAGCCGGGTCCGCCGAGATGGACCCTGATGAGGTGGGGTGTCAGCTGTTCGGTGCGTTGCACGGTCAGTGTGGTGCGGGGGCGGGCCAAGGTAACCTCCGATTATTGAATATTAGGGTTGCCTTACACGGTACCCGGTTGATCGTCGAACCGTCGTTTGTGTGTATTACGCGGCGCGTGGGCGTTGTAACGCCCACGTTCATGCGAACCTCGCGGCGGCCCGACATATTCGCTGGCTCAACAGCGATGATGCGCGGGCTGTTCCCCGCGGTGGCGGGCAAGCCGCCATACGGCCGGTAGCGTGACCCCTCATGACAGCCTCTGACCGTCAGCTTCAAGCGGACATGGCGCCCATCGGTCCGGACGGATCGACAGGATCGAGCGAGGAAGGTTACTCGCGAGGACTCAATCCACGCACGATTCAGATGATCGCAATCGGCGGTGCGATCGGCACCGGCCTGTTCTACGGTGCGGGCGGCGCGATCGAGCAAGCTGGCCCCGCCTTGATCCTGGCCTACCTCGCCGCGGGCGTCGCGATCTTCGTGATCATGCGGGCGCTGGGGGAGTTGCTCACCTATCGACCGGTCTCCGGCAGTTTCGCCGAGTACGCGAACGAATTCGTCGGACGCTTCGCCGGGTTCGTCACCGGCTGGACCTACTGGGCGGTGTGGGTCGCCACCTGCATGGCCGAGATCACCGTCGCGGGCAAATACGTCCAGTACTGGTTCGATATCGAACCCTGGATCACCGCGCTGGTGGTGCTCGGGGTGATGTTCGCGGCGAATCTGATCTCGGTGCGGCTGTTCGGCGAGGGCGAATTCTGGTTCTCCACCATCAAGGTCACCGCGATCATCGGCATGATCCTCATCGGTATCGGGGTGCTGATGTTCGGATTCGGACATGCTGCCAACCCGACGGTGACCAACCTGTGGGCCGATGGCGGGGTGTTCCCGAACGGTATGGGGCAGTCGCTGCTGGTATTGCAGATCGTGCTGTTCGCCTATGTGGGTGTGGAATTGGTCGGCATCACCGCGGGCGAGGCGCGCGAGCCGCGCAAAACGCTGCGCAAGGCGATCAACACGCTGCCTTTCCGAATCGGGCTGTTCTATGTCGGCGCGCTGCTGGTGATCATGTCGGTGTCGAGCTGGCGCACCTTCCATGCCGGGCGCAGCCCGTTCGTGGAGGTGTTCGAGCAGATCGGTATCCCCGGCGCGGCGGGCATCATCAACTTCGTGCTGCTGACCGCGGCGTTGTCCTCGTGTAACTCGGGTATCTACTCGACCGGCCGCATGCTGCGTACCCTGTCGCTGCACCGGGAAGCACCCGCCGCGCTCGGCAAGCTCAACTCGCGCTCGGTCCCATTCGCGGGTATTTGTGCCTCGGCCGCGGCGATGGTCATCGGCGTGATCGTCAACATCATCTCGCCGGACAAGGCCTTCGCCTACATCACTTCGGTCAGCACCATCGGCATCATCTTCGTCTGGGGCATGATCCTGGTCTGCCATCTGATCTATCGGGCCAAGGTGGCGCGCGGTGAGCTGCCAGCCAGCGACTATCGGCTGCCCGGCGCGCCGTACACGACGGTTCTGGCCCTGGCTTTCCTCGCTCTGGTGGTCGTGCTGCTGTTCTTCACCGAAAGCGGCCGCACCGCGGTCGTTGTCGGTGCAGTCTGGGCGGTGCTGGTCTGTGTCGGCTATGTGGCACTCGACAAGCTCGGAAAGCGCAGCGTCGCACCCGAACCGGTCGAGTAGCGCGCCCGCGCGGACCGGTCGACCACATCGAGGAGCGCGGCATGGTCACCATCATCGGCGGCGGCATCGCCGGGACAGTACTCGCAGGAGCCCTTGCGCGAGACGGGGTTTCGGTGACGGTCTATGAGCGGCGAGCAGTCGTCGAGGAGGGTGCGTTCCTGGTCCTCGACGGCCACGCGCACGACACACTCGGCGAGCTAGGGGTGCCCGTCGCGGATTTGCGGGCGGTCTCGCACACGGTGAACGGGCTTGCGGTCCATGAGGCGGGCGGGCCGGACCGCGTCGTTCCCGGTGACGGTCGCCGCCTGTATTTCCGTCCGGACCTGATGCGGGTCCTCACCGACTTCGCCCGCAGGTCGCCCGCCGACATTCGATACGACTGTCAGGTCATCGATTTCGATGCCGACACGGTGCGGGTCGGCGTGCCGAGCGCGGTCTCGGGGACGGACTTCGTCCGACAGCGCCCGCCAAGTGACGAGTCGCTGCCCATCGACGGCCCGCTCATCGCGGCCGACGGCATCGACTCGATGGTCCGCGCGCGCTTGGAACCCGATCGGCCCGCGGTGTACGCCCAACAGGTCGTGGTCTACGGCGTCACCGACGGGCCGCTGCCGGTATCGAGTGAGAAGTCGTTGCTGCACTTCCAGATCCACCGCGTCGGCGACGCACCGGCGACCGACGCTTTCGGGCACCTGTGGAACGACGACACCGCGGCCTGGTTCGCCCGCATCACCCGCCCGGCGATCCCGGTCGGGGATGTCGGCTTCCACCCCGTCGACGAGTGGAGCGCCGCCGTACGTGCCGTCGCACCGGACATCCCCGACCTGGTCGACGCAATGCTCGACGACACAACCACCGTCCACGTATCCAACGCGCGCAACGTTCCACTGACCAACGCGCGCCCGCCCCGCGACGACGTAATTCTCTGCGGCGACGCCGATCACGCCATAACACCGGCCGCGGGTGTCGGTGCCCGCGACGCTATCCAAGACGCGTTCGCCCTACACCAGGCCATCCGCACCGGCGCATCGCTATCGGCCGCCATGACCGCCCGCCGCGACCACATCACCACTGAGCGCGCCCGAGCCGCCCGATCCCGTCCGCGTCCGCCCGGTCGGCACACGTAACCTCGTCGAGCGGCACCGGGCTTCGGCGTCGAGCAAGAGGCTCTCTCACTCAGGCGTCATTCGCCATGGCGGACAGGTGGTGAGGCGGGCCGATAGCGGGACGGGCTCGGGCGACACCCTGGTCTTACGTCCTGCGACGGCGCTCGGGTCACTACGATCGCGAGCTATGACTACCGTGGCCACCTGGAATGTTCTGCATCGCGTGCATGCGGAGAACTGGGGGGCGGGCGTCCTCGATCAGTGGCCGGACGAGACCGAACGGATCGCCGCGGTCACCGCTCGGGTGGCGGGGCGTGGCGAGCAGGTCATCGCCTTGCAGGAGGTCAGCGGGGACCAGTTGGCGAGCCTGCGGGACGCGCTGCCCGATCGGGCTGTTCATGCCTTGCGGTATCCACGGATTCCGGTGTCTCGGCATGGGGCCAGTTCGTTGCACAACCCTGGGGAGTATCTCGTTCTCCTCGTCGATGGCGCAGGTCAGGAGGTTACCGCTGAGCCGTTCGAGAACGATCCCGGCAATGGTGCGCTCGTCGTCCGTACGGCGGAAATGCTCGTCATCGCCACCCACCTGAGCGGCGATCGGCGCCGCACCGGTCAACTGACGCGCTTGGCCGAATTAGCCACCGCCGTACCGGGATCCGCGACCGTGGTGCTCGGCGATTTCAATATCGACCGTGCCACCGTCGAGTCCGGCCTCGGACCCGAGTTCGTCGTCGCAGACCTTCCTCCGGACGCACTACCGACGCGCCCGCGCGATGAAGGCCCGAAGTCGCAGTTCATCGACCACATCGTGGTGCGCGACGCCGTGCTGGTAGACGCGGCGGTCGATGGCGCCGATGATCTATCGGACCACAACATCGTGTACGCGACCATCACTGTCTGAGTGAGCGATGGCAGGGATTTCGGTGGCGGCGCGTTCGCCGGAGATCGTGGCGCTCGCGTTGCGTCGGAGCTGTTCGCTGCTGATCATGTAGAAAGCATTGTGAGCTGTAGCCGGGCGCTATCGGTACCGCCGAGATCGGTGACGGCGTGCGATCGCGATCCACTGGGATCTCCACTGTCGTATGGAGGTATGGATGACAACCAAGACGCTCGCAGAGTTGGTGCCCGGCGACCTGCCCGCCGGGATCGCCGCGTTGCCCGAAGACGTGCAGGCCGAACTCGCCGCATTGGTGGTGCGAGCGGGGCGCAAACAGAGCGAGGATCTCGGCGCGGCGGCGATGTCACTGCTGGACTTCATGCCGCGATTGCTGCGCGGCGCGGTCAAGAAGGCAGCCGGACTGTGAGCGGCGCCGATACCATGGTGAACCCCCAGCTGATCAAACTCGCACGGACGCTCGGTGTTCCTGCCGATCAGCTGACCTATCTCGACGAGGTGCCCGACTCGGACCTTCGCGCCTTCCGACTCCAGGTGGCCGACCTGTTCTTCGAGAGTCAGTCCGAGGGCCTGCGTCGCGTCGTCGCCGCGAGCAAGGTGATTCCGACCTCGATCATCGCGAAACTGGTGACGCGCACCCGCAACGCGCTGTTCGCGGCGAAGACCTCGGAAGTACTCGATGCGTCGCACGCCGTGGACGTCGCCAGACGGTTGCCCGCCGACTTCCTTGCCGAGGTCGCGGCGTACCTCGATGCACGCCGATCGGCACCCATGATCGCCCGGTTGTCCGCCACGATCGTGGTCGCTGTCGCCGAAGTGCTTGCCGCACGCCAGGATTGGATCACGCTTGGTGATCTGGTCGCCACGATCTCCGACGACGCGGCACGCGCCGCCGAAGCATCCCTCGACGGCGTCGGCCTGGTCCGTTCGGCCTACTGGGTCGACGATGCCGAGCATCTGGAGCGGTTCGTCGGCCTGGCCTCCGCCTCGAAGCTCACCGAAATGCTGATGGCCGCAGCCGAACATGATCTGTGGTCGGAGTATCGGCCGACCCTTGCTGTGCTGTCGGACGCCGCCGTCGAGGCGGTACGCGCCGCGGCGGAGCAGTTGCCGCCGGACCAACGCGACCGGGCGCTGGCCGAGATCGACGGCCGCCGTTCGGCTTCGTAACAGGGAGCCCGATGCCACAAGGCTCTATGCGCGCGAATCTGCCTGAACCTCAGGGCTTTTCGGCAGCCGCCTCGAGCGCGTCGAGCCGCACTTCCTGCACCTGGCGAACCTTGGCGTCGCTATAGATCGGGGTGAGCCCGATGCCACCCATCGACTCCGAAACCGTGACCTTGGTTGTACCGGCATTTGCGACAAAACTCAGTACAATAACGGGGAGTGGAAGTCGTCGAGGCGAGGGGTCAAGCCGGGTTCGTGCCCCGGCTCGGCATCATGGCGGCGGCGACCACCATGACCAGGGCCATCACCGCGACCGCCACGAAAACCAGGTGTACCGCCGAGGACAGTGCCGCGGGGGCGGGATGGTCGGTATCGCCGATGTGGGAGTTGACGATCGCACCGAATACCGCGACGCCCACCGCACTGCCGATGGACCGCGCGAACATATTCGTCGAGGTGACGACGCCGCGTTCGCTCCACTCGGCGCTGCTCTGCGCCGCGATCAAGGTGGGCGTGGCGACCAGCCCCATCCCGATGCCGATCACGAAACACGAAGCGGCGATCTGGATGAGCGTGGAGCCCTCATCGATCAACAGTGCCGAGGCGGCCCCGAGGGTGGCCAGGGTGCTGCCGATCAGCGCGGTGGAGCGAAAGCCGACCCGCAGGTACACCTTTCCGGCCTGGGAGGCGGCCAGCGGCCAGCCGAGAGTCAGCGCACCGACAGTCAGACCGGCCACGAGGGCGCCGGTGCCGAGCACGCCCTGGGCGAAAGTCGGTACGTATGAGGTCAATCCGAGCAGGATGGCGCCGACGAGCAGCGACACCAGGCTGCTTGCCACGATCACTCGTCGGGTGAACACCCACAGCGGCAGGATCGGGTTCTGGGCGCGCCGCTCGACAAAGCCGAACAGCGCCAGCATCAGCGCGCCGCCGATGAAGATGGCGATGCTGGTCGGGGAGGCCCATTCCCAGGCCTGACCACCCTCGAGCAGGCCGAGGATGAGCGCACCCGCGCCGACGGTGAGCAGGCCCGCGCCGAGGTAGTCGATGCGCTGTTCGCGCCGGCGCGGCGCGCTCTCGGTGAAGCTGCGCAGCAGCATCCACGCGGCCAGTGCGGCCAGCGGCAGATTGATCAGGAAGATCCAGCGCCAGCTGACGTACTCGGAGAACACTCCGCCGATCAACGGGCCGAGAACCGACGACATCGCCCACACGCTGGCCAGGTAGCCCTGTACCTTGGCGCGCTCGGACAGTGTGTACAGATCGCCGGCGATCGTCATGGTCATGGGTTGGATCGCGCCCGCGCCGATGCCCTGTACCGCGCGAAAGATGATCAGCCCGATCATGCTCGTCGCGAGTCCGCAGAGCAACGAGCCGAGCGCGAACACCGCGATTCCGAATAGGATCACCGGTCTTCGCCCAACGGTATCAGCTAATTTTCCGTATACCGGGACCGTAACCGCTTGTGCGAGTAAGTAGATCGAGAAAAGCCAGGGGAACTGATTGAAGCCGCCGAGGTTGCTCGTGATGGTGATCACCGCGGTGGCGATGATCGTCGAATCCAGTGCGACCAGCGCCGTCGCCAGCATCAGCGCGCCGAGGATAGGGCCTCGTTCGGATCGGAAACCGACGGACGGCTCCACTGTCTCGGTCGCCACCGGGCGGCCCCCTCTCGCTCGTTCGACCAACCACCTCGGACGAACGTATCGTGGTTCCAGTTATTCCCGCACGGAAATATTTCCGGGTGTGGCGAACTTCGCGGCGATCTCCGCCGCGGTCACCTTGGCCAGTTCGACAAAGAACGGCACCCGCTCGGGAATCATCAGGGTAGTCGGGCCGCGCAGGCCGAGGGCGAAGCGGCAGCGGCCCTCGGGGTCGATGAGCGGCAGCCCGATGGTGCGGAAGCCGGGATCGAGTTCCTCGTCGTTGTAGGCGTGGCCACGCTCGCGGGTCGCGGTCAGTTCCTCGCGCAGTTCGGCGGGGCCGGACACCGAGCGTTCGGTGCCCTCTTCGTAAGGGAGTGTGTGCAATTCGTCGTCGGTGACCGTCGACCACGCCAGCAGTGCTTTGCCGAGCGCGCTCGCATGCAGGGGCAGCCGCACACCCTGTAGCTCGTGTCCATCGGTCTCACGCCACCGGCTGGTGCCCAGTAGTACGGCATGGATGCCGTGCCTGGTCGCCACCGACGCGCTGGCTCCGGTCGTGTTTGCCAGCTGCTCCAGAAATGGTTCGGCCAGATAGATCCGATGCTGCCGGTAGGCGATCTGCCCGTATTCGGCGAGCGCGCCGCCCATGCGATACCGGCTCGATTCGCTGTCCTTCTCCAGGAAACCCGCCTGCACCAGAGCGGCGAGCAGGCGGTGGGTAGTGCTGACGGCCAGTCCCTGCCGGCGCGCGACCTCCGAGACGCCGCGCTCCTCGCCGCCGCGGAAACAGTCCAATACCGACAGGGCGCGGGCGACGGTCTGCACTCCGGAGGCTTCCACGGTGCGACGGTAACACGGCCGGTGCGGCCGGTTCATCAGTCGCTTTCCATTATTTGGAAAGCGCACTCTTTCGAGGCTGAGGTAGGGACACATCGGTTACTCGGGTCACCACCATCACGGGTCGACAGCATGGTGTTTCGGCAGCATCGCGACGGACAAGTCCACGGAACGCGATATGTCAAGCTTTCCAATCCTTGGAAGGCTTTACCTCGTCGAGTACCGCCTCTGGTCCCTACTCTGCGAGGGCATTGATCGACAATCCGGAACAGGAGTCTCCACGATGTCCCGCAGGCGGCAAGCTCTCATACGCATCGCGTTCGCGATCGTCCCCCTCGTCGCCCTCGTCGCCGCGTGTGGTTCCGGCTCCGACGGCGACGGCGACGGTAGGTCGTCCCTTGTGCTCAAAGTCGTCGACCCGGGTAACTCCGGGCCGATCGCGATAGGTAAGCGGGACGGAACCTTCGACGCGGCACTCGCACCGCTCGGCGCGAAGATCGAGTGGGTCAACACCACACCGGGCTTCAGCTCCATGCTGAAGCTGTTCAACACCAAGGAACTCGACGTCTCCGGTGCGGCCTTCAGTCCGGTGGTCGGTGCGTTGTCCAAGGACGTCGGTGTGCGGATCGTCGCGGTGCAGGATCCGGCGGGCAAGGACCAGAGCGGCATCATCGCCGCGCCGGCCTCCGGTGTGCGCTCGGTCGCCGACCTGGTCGGCAAGCGCGTCGCGGTGAATCCGGCGGCGAAGGGCGAGTACATCCTGCTCAAAGCCCTTGCGCAGGCCGGTATCCCGGCCGACAAGGTGACCAGGGTTCCCTTGCAGCAGAAGGACGCCGCGTCGGCGTTCGCCACCGGAAAGGTCGATGCCTGGGCGTCGTTCCTGGTGCCCTATCAGGAAGCCAAGGCCAACGGCGGTATCGAGATCGCGACCGAGCAGAGCATCGGTTCGAAGGACAACTCGGTGGTCGTGTTCCGCACCGAGGTGCTCGACAAGCATCCCGATGTCGCCGCCAAGTATCTCGAAGTGCTGCAAGGACTTACCGCACAGCAGCACGCCAACCCCGCCGAGTTCGAGAATGTCTTCGAGAAGTCCGGCCCCCGCGCGCTGTCGGGTCCGCGGCTGACCGATGCCGTGCGCGTCGGCGGTGAGGCAACGGTGCCGCGGCTGCCCTCGTCATCGGATGCGACCGACCTGTCGGATGTGGTGGACCAATTCTTCGGAAACGGTGTGATCACCCGCAAGATCATCGCCGAGGACATCTTCTATGACCTGCGCTCGAAGCTCACGCCGGAGCAGCTGCGGGCCATCAAGGCGGATAGCTGACATGGCCGTGATCACCGTGGCAGACCCCGTGCTCGCCGCACCACGCAGCCGTGTCGAACGGCGCAGGCCGACATGGCTTTCCCTCCCGCTGCGCCTCCTGCTGCCCGCACTGATCTTCGCCGTGTGGTGGATCGGCTCGGCCACCGGCGCCGTCTCCGAACAGGTGCTCGCTGGACCACCCAAAGTGTGGACGGCCTTCGTCGAGCTGCTCGACAGTGGGCAGTTGGTGGACTTCGCAGTCGCCTCGTTCGTGCGCGCCGCGCTGGGCGTCGGGATCGGCGTGACCGTCGGACTGGTGCTCGGTTTGCTCGCCGGATTGTCGAGCCTCGGTGAGGAACTCCTCGATTCGACGATGCAGATCGTACGCGCGGTGCCGTTCCTCGCGCTGGTACCGCTGTTCATCGCCTGGTTCGGGATCGACGAGCTGTACAAGGTGCTGTTGATAGCCGTGGCCACCGTCGCGCCCATGTACGCCTACACCTATCTCGGTGTCCGCAATGTGGATCGCAAAATGGTCGAGGCCGCACGCGGTTTCGGGTTGCGTGGTCCGAGCCTGGTACTCGAGGTGGTTCTGCCCTCGGCGCTGCCCGGGATCCTGATGGCGCTGCGGGTATGCCTGTCCATCAGCATCACCGGACTCATCGCGGCCGAGCAGGTCGGCACCAGAGAAGGTGTCGGGTATCTGGTGACGCTGGCCCAGGAGTACAACCGCACCGATTACATGGTGCTGTGCGTCGTGCTCTACGCGTTTCTCGGTCTGGCGTTCGACGGACTGGTGCGGATCATCGAGAAATTCGCGATGCCATGGCGCAAGCAGGTGGCGATCCGATGACGGCTACCACGGAAACCACGCAGTCACTGGAGCATTCGGCTGGCATCGGCCACGAGTCAGCGACTGAAGCGATCGCGGTGCGGCGCACGGAACCCGCCGCTACGCATGTCGATGCCTCGAATAGCGATGATCCGATCGCGGTGTCGATCACCGGGCTTCGGAAATCATTCGGCGACAAGACCATTCTCGACGGAGTCGACCTGACCATTCACCGCGGCGAGTTCGTGGTGCTGCTCGGGCCCAGTGGCACCGGAAAGACCACACTGCTGCGGTTGCTCACCGGACTCGAAACGCCGGATGCGGGGAAGGTGCTGGTACCTCGCAGGCGCACCACCGTCTACCAGGAACCGCGGCTGATTCCATCGAAGCGGGTGCTGGCCAATGTGATTGTCGGCCAGCGGCGTTCGCGTCAGAATCGGGAAGCCGGTCTGCGGGCATTGGCCGAGGTGAACCTCGAGGACAAGGCACGCCAGTGGCCCGCAACCCTCTCCGGCGGCGAGGCGCAGCGGGCGGCATTGGCTCGCGCGCTGGTCCGTGAACCCGAATTGCTGCTGCTCGACGAGCCGTTCGCCGCGCTGGATGCGCTGACTCGGCTACAAATGCAGGACCTCGTCGGCGATCTGGTTGCCAGGCATCGCCCGGCTGTTCTCATGGTGACCCACGATGTCGACGAGGCCATTCGACTGGCCGACCGGGTGCTCATCCTCGACCGTGGCAGTTTCGCCGTCGACGTGAACATCGACCTCGCACGCCCTCGCGATCGCACGGACCCCGAAAGCATCCGCTACCAAGCGGAATTCCTCGCGCAGCTCGGCGTCGGACCACCGAGTGTCTCGGCTTCCGCTCCGCGCCCCGCACGCAGTGCCCCGTGACCGTGCTCGTCTGCCCTCGCCAGATACCGCACACCCTTTGTGTGCGCACACGCCCCAACGCCTACCGCTGACACCTTCGCATCTTCAGGAGCGTTCGATGACCGAAACACTGTGGTACACCCGCTGCCCCGTACCGACCGCCAGCGGACTCGCGCACAGCCTCGGCTGGCTGGGTGACACCGCCGCGCAGGCCGGGCTGGAATTCGGCGTCCTACAGGACGCGGGACCGGAACTGGCCGCGCATCACTTCCTGCACGACCTGTCGAGCCTGGTCCGCGAGGGCGGCAATGTGCCCGCCATCGCGGCACGCGCACAGGGCTCGCCGACTCGGCTGATCGGGCTGACCTGGATCGACGAGGCGCAGGCGATCCTGGTCGGTCCCGATTCCCCGGTGTCGACACCCGCCGAGCTGGCCGGGTTGCGAGTGGGCATCCCCGCCTGGGCGCAGGACCAGGCGCGCAGCTTCCCCCGCGCGATGGCGCTGCACGGCTTCGCCAACGCGCTGCGCCTCGGCGGTCTCACCCTCGCCGACGTGATCGCCGTCGAGGTGGCCGTCGAACGAAACCCGCAGGTGCGCACCGTAACCCAGTCCGAGCGCCGCACCACGACCTGGGGCGTCGAGGATCTGCTGCGCGGCGAGGTGGACGCGATCTACGTCAAGGGCGCACGGGCGCAGGAGGTGGCCGCGGAGAACGGGCTGCGAGTCGCGGTGGATCTGGACGCGACCGAGAGCAAGCGGCTGCGCGTGAACAACGGCACCCCGCGTCCGATCACCGTGCATGCCGATCTGCTGGAGTCGCGACCCGAGGTGGTCATCGGTTTCCTCGCGCAGAGCCTGCGCGCCGCGGACTGGGCCGCGGGCAATCTCGACGGTGTGCGAGAAGTATTGCAGCGCGAAACCCTGTCCGGCCCTGAGGGAGTCGTTGCCGCCTATGGTGCGAACTTCCACCAGAATCTGCATCCGTCGCTGTCCGATGAGCGGGTAGAGCTGATCGGCGTCCAGCAGCAGTTCCTGTACACCCACGGCTTTCTTGCCGCCGACTTCGCTCTCGAATCCTGGGTTGCGCGTGAGCCGTTGGAGCGCGCGCGTGAGCTCGTCGAGTCGGGGAAGGTGCCCGCGTGACGGAGTTCCTGTGGCGGCTGCCCGCCCGTGGCGACGGCCGACGCGCCGAACCGAGGCGGCGCAACCGGGGCGGCTTCGGCGCACCGGTAGCGGTCACCGAGGCCACCGATGTGCGGCAGGGCAGGTTCGGTCCCTTCGATGACCTGCACCAGGTCGTGCACGCCGCCGAGCTGTCCGGGCTCGACGGGGTGCTCGCACCGTATGACCCGCTCGGCGAGGAATCGTGGATCGTGACCGGCGGTGCGCTGCGCGCCACCAGGCATGCGCGGGTCGTCGTCGAATTCCAGCCCGCCTTCGGCACTCCGGTGTACGCGGCGAAGGTGTCGACCACCCTGCAACGCATTTCGCACGGCAGGCTGGCATGGCGGATCGCGGTGGAGACCGACGCGGCCGACGCCCGAGCGCGCGGTGACCGGGTCACCGGCGACGATCGCTATGCGCGGGCCGCGGAGTTCCTGACCGTCGCGCGCGGCGTGTGGAACGACACCCCCATTCCTGGTGCGGGTTTCACGGGCACCGGGTTCGACTTCGCCGGTGATCACTACGACGTGATCGACGGCGGCTTCCGCGGCATTCTTTCCGGGCTACCGTTCCCGACCGTGTACCTGTCCGGCACCTCGCCGCAGGCCATCGACCTCTCGGCGCGACACGGCGATGTGCACGTGTTCACCGAGACCCCCGAGGGGATCGCCGCCACAGTGGCACAGCTGCGTGAACGCGCGGCCGCAGCGCGTCGGTCGGTGCGCGTCGGACTCGAATTGCCCATCATCGCCAGGGAAACCGAACAGGAAGCGTGGGCACGGGCGCGCCGCCAGTGGGCCGAGGTGCATGGTGCGCCCCCAGCGCTCGACTTGGAATTCGGCGACGGTCGCTGGGCGGGCTTCGCCGAACTCGGTTATCCGCAATCGATCGGCCTCGTCGGCAGCTACGAACAAGTGGCGCAACGACTCTCGGACTATATAGACGCGGGCATCGAGACCTTCGTGCTTTCCGGCCACCCGCACATCGAGGAACTGCACCGCACCGGCGAACACCTACTGCATCTCGTCGACCCGACCGGACGCATCCTGGCCGCCGAGGAGGCAACGGCATGAGCATCGACGTCTATTGGCGCATCGGCATGGAGGGCGACCACGCATCGCTGCGCACCCCGCGCCGCTATAACCGTGGCCACGCCAATGGCTACGGTCCAGGCAATATCGCGCCCGCCATCCGCGATGGCGAACTCGACGGCTACGGCTATATCGACCATATGGCCGCCGTCGCCAAGGCCTCGGAGTCGGCCGGATTTCTCGGCGGACTGCTGCCGTCGTTCCCGGTCACCGACGACCCGTGGGCGGTGTCCGCCGCATTGGCGAGGGAGACCACCACCTACCGGTTCATGGTCGCCTTCCAGCCGGGCTTCCTGCACCCGGTGCAGGCGGCCAGAATGTCGGCGAGCTTACAGCGCGCGACCGGCGGCAGGCTGGTCTACAACATCATCAGTGGTGGCGGCGGTCCCGCTCAATTGTGGTGGGGCGACAAGGTTTCCCACGACGACAGGTACGCACGCACCAGTGAGTTCCTCGATGTTCTTCGAGGCGTATGGGACGGCGAACCCTACGATCACGATGGGCGGTTCTTCACCACCGAAGCGGCCGCGCTGCCGCCGGGACTGGCCGGTCAACCGTTTCCCGAGGTGTACTTCTCGGGTTCCTCCGGTGCCGCCGTTCGGGCTGCGGGACGACATGCCGACTACTACCTGTCCTGGCTCGAGCCCTACGCAGACCTGCGCGCGAAGTTCGACGGCGTCCGAGCGCACGCCGAAACCACCGGCCGCACACCGAAGTTCGCGGTTCGCATCGATATCGTCGCCCGGCACACCGAGGAGGCGGCATGGGCGGAGATCGAGAAGGGCTGGGCCTTCGTCGACCGCGATGCCGCCAACCGGGCCGCGCAAGGCGATTCCGTCGGCGCGGCGCGCATCACCGGTTGGGTGCCCGAAACCATCACCGGCTACCGCGATCTCGAGGTGCAGCCCAACGTGTGGTGTGGCTTCAGCCTCATCCGCGGCGGCCCCGCTTTCGGTCTCGTCGGCAGCTACGAGCAGGTCGCACAGCGCCTCGACGAGCTGATCGACCTAGGTGTCGACGCCTTCATCCTCGCGGGCAACCCGCACCTCGAGGAGGCATATCGGGTCGGCGAGGAGGTCCTCCCGCTGCTCGGCAGGTCCCGGCTCACCGCACCCGACCCCGCACCGTCTCTCACCCTCGTCCAATAGTTCAGGAGCATTCATGTCCATCCGTGTCGGCTATTTCCCGCACAACAATTCACTGTTCGTCCTTCGCCATCGCGGCATTCTGGAACGTCTGCTGCCCGAGGTGGAATGGGTCGATCTGCGCGCCCTTCCGCATGCGGAGCGAGTCGACCCGAAGGTGGGTCTGCCCTCGCTGCACTCGGATCAGCTGTTCACCGAGGACGGCTACGACTTCATCGGCACCGGCTTCACCCCGCCGGTGACCGGACTGGCCAATGGCCGCGACCTCGTCTACGTCGGTATCTCCGGCCCCAGGGTGGAGAACGGCAGGCTCGTGGCCGCGGCTGACAGCGGCATCGAGACGGTAGCCGACCTGAAAGGCAAACGCGTCGGCATCGCACACGGCTCCTGGCAGACGACCCTGCTGCTGTTCGCACTGGAGAAAGCGGGACTGAGCTGGTCGGACATCGAGCCTGTCGACACCGATGTGCGCGATGGCGGTCACGCGCTGCTCGCAGGTGACCTCGACGCGTGGGTCGGGGCGTACCCGGGACTGACGGCCGTGGAAGCCGCCACCGAACTGCGAACACTGGTCGACACCGAGTCGCTGTTCAGTCATCCGTCGCTGTGGTTCACCCGGCGCGATTTCGCCGTGGACAATCGCGCCGCACTCGAAGCCATCATCGCGGCGCTACAGGAGTCCGACGCCTGGATCGCGGCGAACCCGCGCGCGGCAGCTCAGTACTTCGTCGATGACATCGTCGCGCGCGGGGGCTCCGCGGACCTCGACGCGTGGGAGGCCGCATTGCGCGGTAGGCCGTTCGGTGTCAACGCCATCACCGAGGAGTTCCTCGACGAGCAGCAGCATGCGGCAGATCTGTTGGTGGCCAACGGATTGCTGCCGGGTACCGTGCAGGTCCGCGAGGCAGTGCTGCCGTGGATCGGCGATGTCGTCGAAGCGACGAAGACGAGCGTAGCCGTCTGAATTGCCGAGCCGGTCGTGGTGTGGCGCAAGATCAACGCCCCACCACGGCACCGGCTTCAGTAGGGCTGAGCTCAGGATCGCGTGCGGGTACCGGCCCGAGGTCAGCGGGATTCGAGTAGTCGGTACTCGTGTTCGGTCGGTATCGGCGTCATAGCTTGGGGATCGCTGATCGGTAGCCTCGATCGGCAGAACGTGGCGAGGAGGCAGCCATGGACCCCGAGGAACTGCTGGCACAGGTCGCGGGGCAAGCTGCTGCATATCGATGACTGGGTGCACGAGGAGGAAGTTCCACGCGACGGCGCGCTCGTGGCCCGCCGCCCGGTATTGGCTCGCTGGTTCGACGGATCCTGGCACCCTTGGTCCGCAGGCAGAAGAACCCCGGTGGTGGTGAAGGTTCCAGCGGGCGCACTTCGATATCGTCCAGCCTTCCGAGCCGTGGCCGTGAGCAATTCCGGCCTCGCCCATGGGTTTCCGAGACGACTCTCGATTATTCGGACCATTCAGTCGATCAAGGTTGATTTGCGTCAGCCGATTCCAGTCGACCTATTTGCGGCCTGAGCTAGCGAGTTCGGTCGGCCCGGGTCAGACCGCGTTGGTGCATGCGTCGAAACTTGTCGGTCCTATATCCAGATGGTCGGATGTCGCTGCTTATTCGACAGTGGCGGCGATATTATTGCCAACCTGTGCCGACCGACGACGCGGAGCGGCTCGACGGCAACGTTCCCGCACCCTCGCAACTCTGGCCTGCATGTATGCGGCGTGGCCAGCGGGTATCAGCGAATTTCTATGGCATGGTGTCGTCTGGTGCGAAAGAGATCGCGTGGGCTGTGACCGGTAGGTAAACCCTTCGGTGCGACCGATTCGAAGATCTAGTCGGAGGCCGTCCGGATCATTTGATTCGGTTGTGGTCCACCGCCTCCATGCCGGTTTATCCGGCCGAGGATGCACGCGGTTTTGCTTCGCCGCGTATCAGCATGATGTTGCCGTCGGAGGTCATTCACTCGGCTCCTCCGGCGGCGTACCCGCGTGTTCTTCGAACGTGTTTATCGCGTGACAGCTATCGGCGACGAGGGCTCGGTAATTCAGGCGAACGCAAGTGCGAAGGGGAGCGAATGAAGGTTCCGCCCGTATGCGTGGATTCGATGAAGTTTCTGTTCTCGCTTCGATTGTTCGGCTCAGGAACATTTCGTGTGCTGTTCGGGGCGCTCGCCATCGCGGTGACCCTGATCAACCTGCCCCTCGCGGCCGCGGACCCCACCGGGTCGGCAGGCTCATCCGGATCGGCGGGGTCGATGGACGGTGGTTCTTTCTCGGCCCCCCTGCCGATGCCTCGTGGCCCGGGTACCGCGGTTGTTGTGCTCGGCTACGGTCTGCTACCCGACGGTGCGATGCGGCCCGAACTCGTCGAACGACTACGGGCCGGATATGTGCAGGCCGTGCTGGCCCCCGCCTCGCCGATCATTGTCAGCGGCGGCAACCCGCACAACGGCGTCACCGAGGCGTCGGCGATGGCGGATTGGTTTATCTGCCACGGCATCCCGGAATATCGCGTCCACCTGGACCACGACGCGGAATCGACCATCGACAACGCCGACAACTCGGCACGGATCATCCGCGAAATCGGTGCGCAAGACGCCGTGGTGGTCACCTCGGCCAACCATGTCGTGCGCGCCGTCCGCAATTTCCGCGAAGCCGGCGTGAATGTGGTCGGCGCGGTCACGCCCGAACAAGCGTCCAGGGTCGCGTGGCTGTTGGCGACCTAGCCGGCGTCCGCGTGCTCGGGACTACGCATCGAGCGCCGCGAGCAGGGCGGAGACCTCCGCCCGCTCACGGAAGTCGCCGTTGCGGTGGGCGTAGGTGATCGTGCCGTCGGTGCGCAGGACGTAGGTCGCGGTGATCGGGAGCTGCCAGCCGGTGGCAGACAGGTCAGTCCCGCCGGCGAGGAAGATGTCACGGATACCTTCATCGACGGTGAACACCAGACCGTAGGCACGGGCGGTCTCGTTGTCCTGGTCGGACAGGGCGTCGAATTCGAGCGCATTGTTCTCGGTAGTGCTCAGCGAACCGTTCGGTGACTCCGGTGCGATCGCCACCAGTCGCGCTCCGCGAGTTCGGAACTCCGGCAGCGCGGCTTGGAGCAGGCGGAGCTCCAGATTGCAGTAGGGGCACCAACCGCCGCGGTAGAAGGACAGGACTACCGGGCCGGCCCGCAACGCGGTGGACAGTGTGAACTTCGCTCCGGTCGCGTCCGGCAGCGTGAAGTCGGGTGCGGTAGCACCGAGGTTCACCGACTTCTGCCCGAGCTCTGTGAGTGTTTCGGCGTGGGCGTCGATGCGTGCGACGACCTCGGCCGGTACCCGGGCACTGAACTGTTCTCGAAGGATAACGCGCTGCTCAGAATAGCTATTGATCATGTGAATCACGGTACGGCGGTTTGGGTTTCGACCCCATTGCCGTGACTCGCCGATTGATAGCCGAGCGTCTCATATCCTGAGTGCTATGGATGTGTTGGCCGATGTGCTTGCGGCGACCAAGCTCGGTGGGGCGGTGACCGCGCACCTGACCGCGGCGGCGCCATGGGCTGTGCGGATGGATGCGATGCCGAAAGCGACCTTCCATGCGGTCGTACAGGGCAGCTGCTGGCTGAGTAGGCAAGGGGCTGAGCCGGTGCAGCTCGGGGGAGGCGATTTCGTACTGCTGCCAACGGGAGTCGGACATGCGCTGTCCAGTGCTCCCGGGGTTGCTTTGCACCCCGCAGCGGAGGTCGAAGCAGGGGCCGGGCGGCGGACCATTCGCATCGACGGCACCGGTTCCGAAACGCAGATCATCTGCGGCGCCTACCGATACGACGCCTTCCCGTCGCATCCTGTGCTGCGGATGCTCCCGGCGCTCGTGCATATTCCGGCAGGTCGGTCGCCGGATCACCGAGACTTGGCCAATACCCTGCGCATGCTTGCCACCGAGCTCGACGACGAACGGCCAGGGGCGCAGACGATTACCGATCGGCTGGTCGACGTCGTGTTCGTTCAGGTGTTGCGCGTCTGGACCGCGACACGGGCGGAGGCGGGCGCGTCCTGGCTCGCGGCGCTGCGCGATCCCGAGATCTCCGCAGTCATGGCGCTGATGCACCAACGGCCTGCCCACCCCTGGACGGTCGAGGAATTGGCAGGCGCGGTCGGCGTCTCCCGTGCGACCTTGGCACGGCGATTCACCGCACTGGTCGGCGAACCACCGCTGGCATACCTCGCCCGGTGGCGGCTCGAACTTGCGGCCCGGCGCCTGCGCGATTCCGCCAACTCCGTTGCCGCGATAGGCCGCAGCGTCGGCTACCTATCCGAGTTTTCGTTCTCGCGGGCGTTCAAGCGCGCCCATGGTGAATCGCCCGCCAGCTACCGACTGTCCCACCGATCCGAGGACCGCGCCCGCAGTTGATCGGCATGATGGCCAAGTCCTGCCCGTCGATCGACCTGCTCGAACCGGACCGGTTCGACCTCGAACAGTTCCTCGACTTCGCGGACTGGCTCGATCGCTGCGCGCCGTCCTTCTCGTGGCTCGCGTGCGGCGATGCGCCCGTTCGGCACCGCCTTTCCCAAGCCTTCCCTCGGTGCTGGATGTGCGAAATCTACTACTCGACTACGTGATCGATGGCCGCTATTGGGCGTTTTTTGTTCATGCTGAAACCTCTCAGGTTCATCATCTACTATTCAACTCAGTAGATGGCTGCGGTCGGATCAGCGACCAGAGCACATCGGAGTAGGGAGGCAAAGGGGCCATGAAGAGACGTGCACTGCCCGCGAGACTCGAGACGACCCATCGCGCGCGAGGCAGAGTGAGGGCGAAAACGGTCACATTGATCGCCGGTGCTTTCGCCGTGGGAACAATGGCTGTCTCCGGAGTCGCGACAGCTGACCCCGGCGCGCGCTCGGATCACACGAGCAGCGGCCGTAATACCAACGGCCACGCCGACACGACCGGCATGCACAGGATCGACCCTTACGGCTACAACCACTTCGACACCAATCCGCTATGGCAGAACGAGCATCGGGAGAACCTGCGCCAGTACCACCAGCGACAGAACCGGGTGCACCCGCCCGAAAACCTCACCGCACGGCACTCTGGATCCCAGAGCTGGACTCAGATGGTGCGGCCCGACGGCAGCGGCTGGACGGTGTGTCCTCCCCGCGCGAGCTGGTGCTGACGACAGGCCGGGGGAAGGTCAGGGGCGCCAGGTGATGCGTCCGCCTTGGAAGTCCTGGGCTTTGCCACCTTCGTAGTCGTATTCGTCGCTGGTGGGATAGCCGAACCGGCCAGCTTCGACGCCGGAGCCCTCCCAGGTCATACGGATGGATCCCCAGACGGCATGGGCTCCGGTGGTGGGGGACCAGTAGATCGCACCGCCGCCGAAGAGGTTGTGGCGGCCGTTCTTGGCACCTTTGATTTCGTCGGTGATGGGGAAGCCCAGTGGGCTGTTCTCCCATCCGTACGACCCCCACTTATCGCGAATGGAGCCGCTGATCTGGTGTGCGTCGGTGCCGAGCGACCAATAGATGGAGCCGCCCTGGAAATGGTTGTAGCGGCCGGATTGACCAGGGGTGGATTCCTCGCGGGTGACGGGGTAGCCGAGCTGGCCGTTTTCCCAGCCGAGGCTGCCCCACTTGTTCCGGATGGGGCCCCCGACCTGGTGCGCACCGACATCGGGGTGCCAGTAGATGGAGGCGCTGCGATCGAACTCCTGATAACGGCCACCGTGCCCGGCGTCGGATTCCGGCGTGACGGGATCGCCGAGGACGCCGGGGCCACCGGCTTGGTCGTATTCGACTTCGATCAACCCACCCACATCGAACGGGCCGATCGGCCGGGCTGCCGCGGTGTCGGTGGCGACGACAGTGGCCAACAACACGCCCACCGTGGCGGCCGTGATCAGCGCGCTGCGGTTACGCGGTACGGGCATGCGATTCTTGCGAGCTAGCCGTGTCAAAAGAAACTCCCTGACCAGGTGATATTCGATTACGGGACAGCAACGTGTGCCGGCTGGCGCGACGTCGTCGGGTACTCGACACATCTCTATCGGCACCTGAGCGGTAGTCGTTAGCCATGCTCAGTTCTATGCCTCGTATGCGCCGACCCTGATGCCGCTATCGTGCCAGGTCGCGGCCGACTGCTGAGTAGACTGCCTGGCATGTCGATCGCTTCGTCGCCGCCGCGGACGCCAGAGGCGATCAGCGGCTACGACGCCCGCTGGGTGCGGCATAATTCCGAGCGGCAGACGCTGATTCTACAGGCCGCCGTCGCGCTGCTCGAGGAGAGCTCGGCGGGCACCGACGTGCCGGTTCATCTCATCGCGAAGCGGGCCGGGCTCGCCAAATCGGTGGTCTATCGGCAGTTCAGCGGTCGTGAGGAGTTGGAACGCCGAATCCGGTCCTATTTGGTCGACGACTTCGCTCGGGTGCTCGATGCGAAACTCGATGTGTCCGACGGTTCGGTGCGTGAGATTCTCACCCGCACGATTCGTGCCGTCGCGGACTGGATGTCCGACCACCCGCGCCTGGTCGAATTCGCGCGGACGGGCCCCACCCATACCGGCGATCCGAGCATCGATGCGGTGAGCAGTCTGAAGCTGCGCATGTCCCACACCGCCCAGGAGTTGATCGCCTCGATCGGTCAGGTGATCGGTGCCGACCCCGCGCCATTCGCGTCGGTTCCCTTCGCGGTGGTGACGATGGTCGAGGGCGTGCTCGCCACCTGGATCCGGGAGCCGCGGCCGACGAGATCGCGTGCGGAGATCGTGGCCGACCTGGCCGCATTCGCCTGGTATGTGCTCGATGGTGCGGCGCGGTCGATCGGGCTCGTTGTCGATCCGGACAACGAATTGACCGCGGTAATCGCCGGGTTCACCACTGCGACCGATTCGTGACGGTCGATCAACCCGCGCCGGCCACCCGGCGCTGCGGCTCGCTGCGATAGCGCGAGGCCTCGCCGTCGATGTGCAGCATCTTCCACAATCGTCGAGTCACCGGATTCATCAACCCGAGTTCGTCGGCTAGCGAGCGCATGTCGCCGAAGTAGCCGGTCAGGATCTTGCGGGCCTGCGGGCTGCGCCAGAACGCTTCTTTGATCACTTCGCGCGGAATGTCGAACTTCGTGGCGAAAGACCTTGGTGGCGTCATTATTTCGCCTGCGAGCCAGCGCATCGCGAGCGGGAACGCCAGTGCGCACGCCGCGGTCGAGGCCGGATTCATCTTCACGATGTGTGCCCGGAGGAACTCGTTGGCGAACGAAATATGCCGTGCTTCCTCGGCGATGTGGATCTCCATCGTGCGCAACACCGCGGGCGGCAGGTTTCCGCCCTGCCGAATCAGCGCCTTCTGGTAATGGTCGATCGGTTCCTCGCCGCCGAGGATGCCGATGACCAGGATGACGTGCGCGTAACCACCCGCGACACCGACGAACGGCGACAGCGCACGAAAGAGCGGCCGCATCCCTGGCACGTCCACCCCGATCCGGTTGACCAGCTCCTGGAACATCTGGATGTGGTTGCACTCTTCGGTCATCTCGTGCAGGCAGTAGCGGAACTCCGGAGACCCGTTGGGCAGCTTCATGATGTATTGCATAAGGCCGCGGATCAGGATGCTCTCGAAGGCGGCGCCGACCTTGATCGTGTTGGCTACCCGCCATCTCCCGATCTCGATCTGCCTGGCCACCGGCAACTTCCGGTACCACTCGGTGGCGCCGAGCGGGTCGATCTCGGGTGAGAGTATCCACCGCGGGTCCTGTGGGTCGATCGCGAAATCCGGTCCTTCCCAATCGATATCGAGGTACGGATCGAAATTCCTGGTGACCGATCCCTCCGACAACGTCTGTAGGACCTCGCGGTAGTCCTGCTTGCGAGTTCCGTGGGGCGGCGAAGCTGACAGCGTCATCGGTGTCTCCTCGTGTGTGGCGTACATCTCTCTATGGATAATTTACCGAGACTTGCCGTCCCAGTAAATACCCTGACAGCCAGCCGCTCAGACGTGTCGGAACGGCGTTCCCGCACGATCGCGGGATAGCGTGGCGCGGTGATCACGACCCGGGGCAGGCTGGCCGATGGCAGGGAGATCCTGTACTTCGACACCGGCCCGGTGTCGCGCACCGCGACCGACACTCGCGATCTGCCGTCGACGACCACGCATTCGCAGGCGCGGTTCGATCCACTGCTCGGCGAATGGGTGGTGCTCGCCTCGCATCGGCAGACCCGCACCTTCCTACCACCGGCGGATCTGTGCCCGCTGTGTCCCTCTACACCGCTACGGGCCACCGAGATCCCCGAATCCGACTACCAGGTGGTGGTTTTCGAGAACAGATTTCCCTCGTTGTCTACCATTCACGCGAATCTTCCTGCGAGGGAGGAGGGTTCACCGCTCACGCCGCTGCGCGACGGATTCGGCCGCTGTGAGGTGGTGTGTTTCACCAGCACCCACGATTCGTCGTTCGCGCGGCTGGATCAGCGGCGGGCGCGGCTGGTGGTGGACGTGTGGGCGCACCGCACCGCGGAACTGGCCGCCCTCGACGATATCGGGCAGGTGTTCTGCTTCGAGAACCACGGCGAGGAGATCGGGGTGACGCTGTCGCATCCGCACGGGCAGATCTATGCCTATCCGTTCGTCACCCCTCGGGTGGCAGCAATCTCGGCGAACGTCGCGAAACATCGGAAAGCGCACGGCAGCAACCTGTTCGGTGATCTACTTGCTGCCGAACGGTCGGCCGGAATCCGGGTCGTCGCGGCAAACGAGGAGTGGACGGCGTTCGTACCCCCGTTCGCGCGCTGGCCATACGAGGTGGCGCTGTACCCGCATCGACGCGTAGCCGACATCCCGGAACTCGACGACGCGCAACGCGACGCGTTCGCGCAGCTGTATCTGGATCTGCTGCGGCGCTTCGCCCATCGATTCGACACTCCGATGCCCTACATCGCCGCGTGGAACCAGGCCCCGACTCCGAAATCCGGGGTGCCACGCGATGATTGGTGGCTGCACCTACAGTTGTTCTCGATCCGGCGCGCGGCCGGGAAGCTGAAATATCTGGCGGGCTCTGAGTCGGGCATGCAGGTATTCATCAGCGACACCACGCCCGAGACTGTCGCGGCCGAATTACGGGAGGTTCGGTGAACGAGCCGGTCCGGGCAACGGTAACCCCGCACCAACGCGCGAGTCGAGCGCCGCGATCGCGCGGTGGAGTGTGGGCCGCGCCGGGCCGGGTCAACATCATCGGCGAGCATACCGACTACAACGGCGGCTACGCGTTGCCCATCGCGCTGCCGCACACCGTGACGTGTGCGGCGGACACGACCGCCGACGGGCTGGCACGGGTGACCTCACGGCAGCGTCCCGATGAGCGGATCGAGATACCCGTCGCGGGGCTCGCGGACGCGAAAATGCCCGCTTGGGCCCGGTATCCGTTCGGGGTCGTGCACGAATACCTCCGCCGCGGACACTCGATCTCCGGAGTCACGCTCGCCTTGGACGGCGCGGTGCCGGTGGGCGCCGGATTGTCGTCTTCCGCGGCACTGGAATGTGCGGTGGCGGTCGCGCTGCGTGACCTGTTCGCGCTGCCGGTCACCGACGCCGAGTTGATCGATATCGCCAGGACGGCCGAGAACAACTACGTCGGCGTGCCGACCGGCACTCTCGACCAAAGCGCGTCCATACTGTGCACCGCCGGGCACGCGTTATTCCTCGATTTCGGCGCCGATCAGCACGCACAGGTGCCGTTCGATCTGGCCGCGGCCGGGCTGGAATTGCTGGTGGTCGATACCAACACCCCACACCGGCTCGCCGACGGCGGCTACGGCGACCGCCGCGCAGAGTGCGACCAGGCGGCCACGATGCTGGGTGTGGCCTCGCTGAGCGACATCACCGACCTCGCCGCGCTCGACAAGCTCGACGACCCGGTGCTGCGGCGACGGGCGCGCCATATCGTGACCGAGAACGACCGCGCGTTGACAGTGGTCGACATGCTGCGCCGCGCCGGTGATCCGCGCGATATCGGTCCGGTACTCATCGCCGGGCACGCCTCCCTGCGTGACGATTTCGAAATCTCCACCCCACAACTCGACGCCGCGGTCGAGGTTGCCCTGACCGCCGGTGCGTACGGTGCACGGATGGTCGGCGGCGGATTCGGGGGCAGCATCATCGCCATCACCGACACCGACCGCACTCGACTCGCGGTGGACGCGATCGAGAACCGATTCCGCGCATCGGGTTTCGCCGCGCCGAGAACCTTCGTCGCGGTGCCGTCCGCGGGGGCACGCCGAATGACGTGACCGCAGCGAGCGCCGACGTCATGGTCGCGCCTCGCCGATCAAATGCTCGAGCGCCAACTGCTGGAGGCGGACGAAACCGAAGTCCCGTTCGGCGGCCTTGTCCGGATCGAAATCGTCGTCGGACGAGCGGAATACCTCGATCGACTCATCGTCGTCGAGGGTGGGCCGAGCCAGATCGAGTACTCCGGCATAGGCCATCGCATCCTGAACTCGTCGGTCGGCCCGGAAGGCGCGCGCCTTGTCGGAAAGCATCAGGTAGGTCGCCATACATGCCTTCGCCGACTCCCACACGCCGGTCATGTGCTCGGTCCGGGACGGTTTGTAATCGAAATGCCGCGGCCCGGTATAGCGTGGGCCCTCCGGATAGCCCGGAAACCCGTTCTCCAGCAGGTCGACGGTGAAGAACGCGGATACCAGATCGCCGTGACCGAAAACCAGATCCTGGTCGTACTTCAGGCCACGCTGCCCATTGAGGTCGATGTGGAACAGTTTGCCGCTCCACAGCGCCTGGGCGATGGCGTGGGTGTAGTTGAGGTTGGCCATCTGCTCGTGGCCGGTCTCCGGGTTGACGCCGACGATATCGCCGTGGTCCAGTTCCGCGATGAGGGCAAGGGCGTGTCCTACGGTGGGTAAGAAAATGTCGCCGCGTGGCTCGTTGGGCTTGGGCTCGAGGGCGATACGAAGGTCGTAGCCCTGCGACTTGATGTATCCGGCGACGGTATCCAACCCCTCCCGGTAGCGTTCGAGCGCCGCGAAGAGATCTTTGGATCCGTCGTACTCGCTGCCCTCCCTGCCGCCCCACATCACGAACGTGGAGGCGCCGACCTGTGCGGCGAGATCGACCGCGGACAGGATCTTGCGCAATCCGAAGCGCCGGATCGATCGGTCGTTGGACGTCAGGCCGCCGTCTTTGAAAACCGGATGGCTGAAAGTATTGGTGGTGACCATTTCGATAGTCAGGCCCGCCCGATCCGCGGCCTCGGTGAGACGTCCGACCGAACGTTGCTTGGTGGCTTCGTCGGCGTCGAAGGCGAAGACGTCGTTGTCGTGGAAGGTGATTCCCCAAGCACCGAGTTCCGCGAGCCGTTCGGCGTACTCCCACGGCGGGAGTGTGGGCCGGGTGGAAACGCCGAAGGGGTCGGTCCCCGTCCAGCCGACCGTCCACAGGCCGAACGAGAACTTGTCCTCGGGGATGGGTTGACGGGTCATGCGATGCCTCCCAATTTTGTCTATACAGTGACCCAATCACACACCGCTCCGGCGAAACAGGCAGAACGAGGCGCACATCGGTCGAGGATGCCCGTCAGTCGGCCAGTCCCCGCCGGACAAGTAGCGGCCCGATCTCGGGTGCGCGGCCACGGAAGGACGCGAAGGCTTCCAGTGGGTCCACCGACCCGCCCCGGGAGAGCAGTTCGCGACGGAATGCCTCGCCCTTTGCTCGGGTCGACGCGGCACCGTCGTTGAACCATTCGACGGTGTCGGCGTCGAGCACTTCGCTCCAGATGTAGGAGTAGTAGCCTGCCGCGTAACCGCCGGAGAAGATGTGCGCGAAGTATGCCGTTCGGTAGCGCGGCGGGATCGTCTCCATCGCGAGGCCCGCTTTGCGCAGCGCTTCCTCCTCGAACGTCTCGGCATCTACACCGGCCAGCGCCTCGGCTGCGGGCGCGCGGTGCCATGTCCAGTCCAGCAGGGCCGCGCCGAGGTATTCGACGGTTCGGAAGCCCTCGCCGAATCGCTCCGCTGCCGCCATGCGCTCAACCAGCGCGGCGGGCATCGGCTCACCGGTGTCTATGTGCTTGGCGTAGTTGGCCAGTATCTCCGGCCGGGCCATCCACATTTCGTTCACCTGGGACGGGAATTCCACGAAGTCGCGCGGCACCTCGGTTCCGGAGAAGAACGGGTATCGCACATCCGAGAAGAGCCCGTGCAATGCGTGCCCGAACTCGTGGAAGAGGGTCCTGACGTTATCCCAGGTGAGCAGCGCGGGCTCGCCTGCGGGCGGTTTCACGATATTGAGATTGTTGACCACCACCGGCTGCGCCTCCAATAGCCGGGATTGGCTGACCAGTTCGTTCATCCAGGCGCCGCCGCGCTTGGACGGCCGGGCGAAGAAATCGCCGAGAAACAGGCCGAGCGCGCTGCCGTCCACGTCGAATACCTCGAAGACCCGGACTTCGGGGTGGTAGCCGACCAGATCGTCGCGCTCTCGGACAGTAATGCCGTAGGCCTGCTCGGCGGCGAAGAACACCCCGTCGCGCAACACCCGATCGAGCTCGAGGTAAGGGCGCAACGATTCGGCGTCCACCGAGAAGCGTTCGGCCCGAACCTTTTCCGACCAGAACTGCCAGTCCCATGAGCGGAGGTCGGCGTCGGAATCCTGCGAATCCGTCGTCAGCATCGCGGTCATCAACTCGCCCGCCTCCCGCTCGGCATTGGCGACCGCGGGCGGAACCAAACGGCCGAGCATCTCTTCGACCGCCTCCGGTGTCTTCGCGGTCTGGTCCTGCACCGCGTATGCCGCGTGGTCGGAGTAACCGAGCAGTGCCGCGCGCTCGGCTCGCAGGGCGGCGATCCGGACCGCGACGTGGCCGTTGCGGCCGTCCTGGCCCAACCCGCGCCCCAGCGAGGCCGTCATCACTCGACGTCGAACGTCACGGTCGGCCAGTTCGGCGAGGACGGATTGATTGGAGAAGTTCTGAAGACTCAACGCCCACGCCCCCGGGTGTCCGAGCGACCGTGCGTTCTCGGCCGCTGCGGCCACTCCGACGGGCCCGAGACCCGCCAACTCCCCGGCCGTATCGAGCACAACGGTCGCCGCGTTGGTGGCGGCCAGATTGTTCTGCCCGAATTCGGTTGCTGCCGCGGCAAGTTCGGCATTGAGTTCACGTAACCTGACCTGCCCGGCGGCATCCAGTCGGGCGCCCGCCCGGACGAACCGGATGCGATACTGCTCCAGCAATCGCAGTTCCTCCGCGTCCAGGCCCAGCTCGTCGCGCCGTCGATAGAGCGATTCGATCCGGGCGAAGAGCGCGGGGTCGAGATAGATCGCGTCCCGGTGCGCGGCCAGTTTCGGGGATATCTCGGCCTCGATCGCGTCGGTGCCCGCGCTGGAGTCCGAGGCGGCGATATTGAAGAAGACATTCGCCACCCGGGTGAGCAAGTCCCCGGAACGCTCCAGCTCCACCACGGTATCGGCGAACGTGGGGTCGTCGGCGCCGGAGGTGATAGCGGCAATCTCGGCCAACTGCTCGACCATGCCGCACTCGAACGCGGGCAGGTAGTGTTCCTCGCCGATCTCCGCGAACGGAGGCAGCCGGTAGGCAAGCGCGCTTGGCTCGAAGAACGGGTTGCTCGTCATACTGGAAACCCTATCGACCACCTGCAAGGCGCCCCGCCGACGGGCGCGACCGAATAGCCTCGGATCATGGACTTCGCAGCATCGCCGCGCGCGGCCGAGTATCACGGCAAGGTGGCCGACTTCATCGCCAAGGAGATCGAGCCGGTCGAAGAGGAGTACCTGCGCACATTGCGGGAGCTCGACGACCCGTGGGTGGTGCTGCCTGTCATCGAGGAACTGAAGGCCAAGGCGCGTGAGCAGGGGTTGTGGAACTTTTTCCTGCCGAAGACGTATTCCGAGGCGACCGGGCAGGGGGTGGGGCTCGGCAATGTGGAATATGCGCCGTTGGCCGAGCTGATGGGGCGGCATGTCATCGGGTCGGAGGTGTTCAATTGCAATGCACCCGACACCGGTAATGCGGAAGTCCTGGTGCATTACGGTAGCGAGGCCCAGCAGCGTCAGTGGCTGGATCCGTTGCTGGCGGGGGAGATCCGGTCGGCGTTCTGTATGACCGAGCCGGAGGTGGCCTCCTCGGATGCCACCAATATGGCCGCTACCGTCGTTCCGGATGGCGAGGACGTCATTGTCAACGGCCACAAGTGGTTCTCTACCGGCATCGGCCACCCGAACTGCAAGTTCGTGATCTTCATGGGCCTGACCGATCCCGAGGCGCATCGGCACGCCAGGCACACGATGGTGATCGTGCCGGTCGGCGCACCGGGCATGAAAGTCGAGCGGATGCTCGAGGTATTCGGTTACCACGACGAGCCGTATGGTCACGGCGAGGTCAGCTTCGACAACGTGCGAGTGCCGCGCGAGAACGTAATAGCCGATCTCGGTAAGGGTTTCGAGATCGCACAGGGCCGCCTCGGACCCGGTCGCATCCATCACTGCATGCGCACCATCGGGCTCGCCGAGCGTGCGTTGGAGATCGGCATCCGGCGGGCGATGGAGCGCACCGCCTTCGGTAAGCCGCTGGTCAATCTCGGCGGCAACCGTGAACGCATCGCCCGCGCGCGGATCGCGATCAACCAGGCGCGCTTGCAGGTGCTGCACACCGCGTGGCTGCTGGATACCGAGGGCGCTCTCGGCGCGCTGTCGGAACTGTCGCAGATCAAGGCTTCGGTGCCGAGCATGGCCTACGAGGTGATCGATATGGCGATTCAGCTACACGGCGCGGGCGGGCTGACCAACGACTTCCCGCTCGCGGGAGCGCTCGCGGGCGCACGGTCGCTGCGGCTGGCCGATGGCCCGGACGAGGTGCATCTCGGCGTTGTCTCGCGGATCGAGCTTGCACAGTACAAGACGCTCGACCGATGAAAGAAGAGCTCATCGACGCTCCCGGCGCGGTCCGCGACGAAGACGCCTTCGATGTCGCGGCCATGCACAACTGGCTCTCAGCGCAGGTCGACGGGCTGATCGGTACGCCATCGGTGCGCCAATTCCCCGGCGGCGCATCGAATTTGACCTACCAGCTGTCCTACTCGGACCGCGAACTGATCCTCCGCAGGCCGCCCGGTGGGCACCGCGCGGCATCCGCGCACGATATGTGGCGCGAGTTTCGAGTGCAGAGCGGTCTGAAACCGGTATTCCCTTATGTGCCGTCGATGTTGGCATTCTGTGGCGACGAGTCGGTGATCGGCTCGGAATTCTATGTGATGGAGAAGCTCGAGGGCCTCATCCTGCGCCGCGATATCCCCGCCGAGCTCGAACTCGGCCCGGATACATTGCGCGGCTTGTGTATCGAGATGATCGACAAACTGATCGAGCTCCATCGAGTGGATGTCGAGGCGGCCGGTCTCGGCGACCTCGGTAAAGGCACGGGATATGTGCGCAGACAGATCGACGGCTGGTCGGACCGCTACCGCAAGGCGCGCACCGACAACGTGCCCGACTACGAAGAAGTCATGACATGGCTCTCGGCCAATCAGCCCGATGACGTCGGAACCTGCCTGATCCACAACGACTACCGTTTCGACAACATCGTCTTCGGCGACGACATGGAGGTGCTCGGCATCCTCGATTGGGAAATGGCCACCCTCGGCGACCCACTGATGGAGCTCGGCGCGACCTTGACCTACTGGGTCCAAGCCGACGACGACGATGTCATCCGGCGACTGCGACGCCAGCCCACCCACGTTCCCGGCATGCTGACCCGCGCCGAGATCATCGACTACTACTCGCGCACGACCGGCCTACCGGTGCACAACTGGACCTTCTACGAGGTGTACGGCATGTTCCGGCTGGCGGGGATAATCCAGCAGCTCTACCGTCGTTTCCACGACGGTGGCACCCACAACCCGGTGTACAAGGACTATTGGATGTTCGTCGGCTACCTGGAATGGCGCTGCAAAGAGGCCATCGGCGCAGGTGGTTGACGCGCGCGGGGCTTTACTCGTCCAGGCCGGCATCGCCTGATGTGGGCGGTAGACGGCTTCCGCGTGGCGGCGCGCATTTAGGGTGAACCCATGGTCGAGTCGACGAGAATCGTGCTTGCGTCCCGCCCGGTGGGTGCACCGACCCCGGCGGATTTCCGGATCGAGACCGTGGAACTTCCCGAGCTGCGCGAGGGGCAGGTGCTGCTGCGGACGTTGTACTTGTCGCTCGACCCCTATATGCGCGGTCGGATGAGTGCCGCGAAGTCGTATGCGGACCCGGTCGAAGTCGATGATGTGATGGTCGGCGCTACGGTCGCCGAGGTCATCGAATCCCGCGCCGCTTCGTTCGCGAAAGGTGATGTGGTAGAGGCCTATTCGGGCTGGCAAACCCATGACGCCGTGCCTGCTTCCAGCGTGCGCAAGCTCGATCCGGACAAAGCGCCGGTCTCGACCGCGCTCGGGGTGCTCGGAATGCCGGGATTCACGGCCTATTCGGGGCTGTTGAAGATCGGGCAGCCGAAGCCGGGCGAGACCGTGGTGGTCGCCGCCGCGAGCGGGCCTGTCGGGTCGGCGGTCGGGCAGATCGCCCGCATCAAGGGCGCGCGAGCGGTGGGGATCGCCGGTGGGCCGAAGAAATGCGCCTATGTGAAGGACGAGCTCGGCTTCGATGCCGCCATAGATCACCGTGCGCCGGACTTCGTCGAGCAGTTGCGGGCCGCCGTACCCGAGGGCATCGACGTCTACTTCGAGAATGTCGCTGGAGCAGTGGCCGACGCGGTCTATCCGCTGCTGAATACCTATGCGCGCGTACCGGTTTGTGGCCTCATCGCCAACTACAACGCCGCGGGCGAAGATGAGGGCCAGGATCGGTTGCCCGCCTTCTACGGCCGAATCCTGATCAAGAGCCTCACCATTCGCGGATTCATCCAGACCGAGTTCGTGAAGGAAATGTACAGCGACTTCCTGCACGATGCGTCCGGCTGGATCGCCGAGGGCCGCCTGCGCTACCGCGAGGACATTGTCGAGGGCCTCGAGCATGCTCCTGAAGCGTTCATCGGCATGCTCGAGGGCCGCAATTTCGGCAAGGTCGTGGTGCGGGTCGGTTAAACCGGCTCCGGCGACAACGCGACTTTCGCGCTTCGCCCTGGGGTTTCGCTGGCCGCTGCCGCGTCCGCCGCGGCTTCCAGTGGATACACGGCTTCGATATCGAGCCGCAGGGCCCCGCTTGCCGCCGAACCGACCAGCTCGCTGATCAAACGGCGCATATCGTCGGCGCTGGTGTTCTCGGCGCGCATGGAACCCCAGAAGCCTTTGACGATAGCCTGTTTGAAGATCAGGGCGCCGGGATTGATGGTGATCGGCTGCCCGGAGAGCGCACCGAAGGAGATGAGCTCACCATTGGGCGCGAGCAACGACAACAGTCCGTCGGCCGCGCGTCCACCGACCTGGTCCACCGCGCGCACAATCGGTGCGCCCGAGGTGGACTCGGCGGCACGC
Organism: Nocardia arseniciresistens; assembly: GCF_046764875.1. NCBI lineage: Bacteria > Bacillati > Actinomycetota > Actinomycetes > Mycobacteriales > Nocardiaceae > Nocardia > Nocardia arseniciresistens. The sequence goes on along the minus strand of NZ_JBKORD010000006.1, from coordinate 168,069 downwards.
TCGACCCAGCCTTCGGCCTCGGTGTCGACCACCGGCTCGAAACCCAACTCCTGCAACGCCTGCACCGAGGCCGACCCGCGCACCAGGCTGAGCACCTGGATACCGCGTTCGCGGGCAAGCGCATTCACCAGACGGCCGACCGCACCGTTGGCGGCGTTGATGGCAATCCAGTCGCCGGGAGCGACATGCAGGTCCTCGAGCAGCATCAGGGCACTGAGCGGCATCGCGAGCAACTGGGCGGCGGTGTTGTCGCTGATCGAATCCGGCAGCGGCACCACCTGCGTGGCCCTGGCCACGAAGTGCTCGGCCCACGCGGCGTGAATGCCGGATACGCTGACCCGCTGACCGATTTCGAGACCGGTCACGCCGGGGCCGAGCGCATCGATCCGCCCGACAGCTTCGGTGCCGGGGATCGCGGGCAGCGTCGGCTTGTAGCCGTACACCCCGCGCACGATGGCCAGATCGTGATTGTGAATCGGCGCGAGGATCAGCGCGATTCGCACCTCGCCTTGGCCAGGTTCGGGCGTCGGGCGTTGTGCCACGGCCAGAACGTCTTTCGGCTCGCCGAACTGTTCGATGACGACTGCGCGCATGATCAGTCCTCCGTAACGACGACGGCGACCTCGATATTGCCACGGGTCGCGTTCGAGTACGGGCACACCTGGTGGGCCTTGTCGGCCAGTGCCTGCGCCTCATCGGTGCCCAGGTGCGGCAGGGAGACCTCGAGGGTGACAGCGAGCCCGAAGCCGCCCGCATCGTTCGTGCCGAGGCTCACCCTCGCACCGACCGCGGAGTCCTGGATGTCGGCGTTGGCCTGCTTGGCGACCAGACGCAGCGCCGAGTGGAAGCAGGCCGCATAACCGGCCGCGAACAGTTGCTCGGGGTTGGTGCCCTGGCCGCTGCCGCCCATCTCCTTCGGGGTGGCAAGGTCGACATCGACCTTGCCGTCGTTGGTGCGCGAGTGTCCGTTGCGTCCGTCGCCGGTGGCGAGGGCTTCGGCGGTGTAGAGGATCTTCATGACTGTTCTCCTTCGGTCGGAACGGGACAGCTCAGAGCTGAGAAAGCAGCGAATCGGTCATTCGCCGCAGGGTTTCGCGCAGCGCCACTAGTTCGTCCGTGGACAGGCCCGCTGCTTCGGTCATGCTCGCTGGGATTTCACGCGCCGCGGCCCGCAACGCGCAGCCACGCTCGGTCAGCTGGATATCGACGCGACGTTCATCGACGGCCGATCGTTGCCGTGCCACCAAATCCGCCGCTTCCAGCCGCTTGAGCAGCGGTGACAGCGTCCCGGAGTCGAGGGCGAGTGCATCGCAGAGATCGCCGACGCTGCGGTTGTCACGCTCCCACAGTGCCAGCATGACGAGGTACTGCGGGTAGGTCAGGCCAAGTCGGTCGAGTCGTGGGCGGTAGACCGCGGTCATCGCCCTTGACGCCGCATACAGCGGGAAGCAGATCTGCTCGTCGAGGGTGAGGTGCTCGGTCATGTGCACAACGATAGTGCTCAATTATATTGTGCACAACCTATTAGTCGGTGCTTTGGATCACAGGGGCGCGGATACCCATAGGCGTAGCGACGGAATGTGGCGCGGCGATGCTGTTTCCGGCGACAATCGGCTAAGGCTTGCGGCCGATACCGGCCCAATACCAGGCGGATTCGGGGTCGACCGGAGTCTGCGGCTGTTCGCGGGTCAGTTCTGGTCGCCAGGTGACGACGGGAACGACACCGGGTTCGATGATCTCGGTTCCGGCGAAAAGGGCTTCGGTTTCGGCGCGGCTGCGCGGGTTGAACGTGATACCCGCCCTTTCCGCGGAGGCTACGACCCGGCCCATGGCGCGGGCGTCGAAATCGGCGGTGGGATGGGTGATGACGACGTAGCTGCCGGAGGGCATGGCGTCGAGCAGGGTGTCGATCACTCCATGCGGGTCGTCGTCGTCCCGGAAATACATCATGATCGCGACGAGCATGATCGCGATGGGGCGGTCGAGATCGAGGGTCGCGGTCAGGGTGGGATCGCTGAGGATGGATTTCGGGTCGTGCAGGTCCGCGTGGATGAAGGCGGTCTTGCCCTCCTGGGTGCCCGGCATCAATGCCCTGGCGTGCGCGAGGACGATGGGATCGTTGTCGATATAGACCACCCGTGCCCCCGGATCGAGGTGCTGCGCGACTTCGTGGGTATTGCTCGCGGTGGGGATGCCGGTGCCGATATCGAGGAACTGGTCGATGCCCGCCTCGCCGACGAGGTAGCGGACGGCTCGGCCGAGGAAAGCCCGGTTGGCGCGGGCCATGCTGCGGATCGCGGGAATGTGCGAGGCTATCGCGTCTCCCAGGGCCCGGTCGGCCGGGTAATTGTCCTTTCCGTCGAGCCAATAATCGTAGACGCGCGCCTCGTGTGCGACGCTCGTATCGATCTTGGTCGACAATCCAGTGATGGCCTGATCCTGGCTGTCGGACATAACGATTCCCCTCCACGGAGTCGCGGATGCTCGGCGACCCATACTGCGAATTTTTCACGCTCAGGATATGCCTGGCGAACGCCTGGCATGTGGCGATTGCGCCGGATAGGGGTCGGATTCCGGGTGGCTCGGCATCAGTGCCGAACGCGGCGTGCTAGGCGGCGAGTCACAGCAAGATCGGTGTGTCGCCCCCGCTGGGTGATCTTGATGAGGTTGAATTGATCCGGTCACGGAGTTTACATTCAGCAAACCAGCGGAAAGTGGGACACGGCATGGCACCCGACTGCCGCGTCGACGGCCACGGATAGAGCCGCCGCGCCGGTGATCCGAGGCTTTTCTCGGCGGCGCACCTGATTTCGGAGACACCTCCGACTCTTCCTTCTGCAGCATCACCCCGGCATGCGATAAGGAGCATGAAAAGTGAGCATGATTCTCGCTGCGCTGCACGACACCGTTCTCGCAGAGGTGGGCAATCCGACACCGGAGGCGCCGCCCATGGCGGACAAGCTGCTGCAAATGGGCCGCTACTTCACCTGGCTCATCCAGCTGTCCGGCATCACCGCCATCACCTATGGCGGCGGACGCTTCGCATGGGAGAAGTGGAATGGCGGCGGGTTGCAGTCGCCGAAGATGATCGCAAGCGCGATGGCCGGGGGCGCTGTGGCGACGAGCGCGGGCACGATCATGAATTCGGTGATCGGCGGATAGCCGAGTAGGACACTGTCGACCACGCGCCGCGGCATTGCCGGTGCGTGGTCGTACTTCTCTGTGGCGCGTTCGGATTGCCTCGAAAGAGTGGACGACAACGGTCTCGCGCCGCCACAGCCCCGCCGCCGTGTCTTGCGCCGCGTGCAGGCCGTATTCGGTCGCGAAGAGGTTGGTCAGCCAGAACAGCGCCAGGATTACTACCGCGACGGCTATCAACTGGCTGGCGCGCTGCGCGGGCGTCGAGAGGTGTGGTGCGGAAAGGGATCGCAGCCGCGCCAATACCCACCAGCCGGAGATCAGCAGGCTTGCACCGATACCGAGTGCCGTCGGGGTGGGGCCGGTGAAATCGACGATATCGAGCCCCGGCAGGGTGCTCCCACGATGCCGCGGACGGTCAGCGTGATCCCCAGCGCCACGCAGGCCCATGCCGTGTAGCGGACCAACCGGGGATGCCGGTCACGACGAATCGCACGCTTCGCGTATTCGCGCCCCCACAATGCCGCCCAGTACAGCGCGAGCAGTGCGACTATCAACGGATAGACACTCACGCTGCGCATCACGTAGTCGCTGGAGGTGAGCCCGAGAGAGTTGGTGTCGATCCCGAAGTGCCCGTAGTACTTTCGTGCATCGACCAGGCCGAGGTAGTAGCAGAGGCCGGTGACCACCGTTGTCAGGGCGAGGATTGTCGCGGCGATGCTCAGCCATATGTCGATTGGTCGTGGGCGGGCGCGGGCAAGACGTCGATGGAGGCGATGCGGGGTCTGAAGCGGCGGCTATCGAATGTCGTCTACACGCGCATGCTCGCTGATCAGCGGCGTCGTCAATGGGCAGGCCCGGGAGGGCAGTCGGGAACGACTACTGAGTCCAGCACGACCGGTTTCAACCCACGCACCGATCCTTCGGACAAGCCACATCCCGGACCTGAAAATCAGGCTAACCCCATTTATGTCTTGACATAGGGGGAGCCATTACAAGGCCGCCCATTCAGGTGCGTAGGTCGCGGCTTCGTATCGACCGACCAAAGACTGCCAGCGGGTTGAGACATGACATCGGTTGTATTGCGATGCGGACACGATACTGCTGGACTGCCACATCAGCTCACGGCGTACAGCACACACTCATACGGCCAAAGATCCAGTGATCACCTTTCATGCTTGGACACCTGTATAGGTTTGCTGACTCGAAAGGAACTGCGATATGAAAGCTTTGGGTACCCCACTCAAGAAGATCGTCGCTACTGGCGTAATAATCGGCGGGACCGCTATGGCATCCATTGGCCAAGCTTCCGCCGCTCCCGATGACGTATGGGACAGCCTGGCCGCATGTGAGTCGGGTGGTAATTGGAATATCAACACCGGCAACGGGTTTCATGGTGGCCTACAGTTCTCGCCGGGCACATGGGCCGCGTATGGCGGTACCGCGTATGCGCCGACTGCCGACAAAGCCACCCGTGAACAACAGATCCGGGTCGCCGAGCAGGTACTCGCCGCGCAGGGCTGGGGGCCTTGGGCAGGTTGTTCGGCGGCGCTCGGCCATTTCCGGTGAGACAGCGGAGCCGCCCACCGCGTACGACCGACGAAAGGGCGCGGCATTTCGCACCGGGCGTTTCACGGGTCGGTCCGGTGCTGCTGCACGGTTGGGCTGAGTGCTCCCGGACCGCTCTCGTGTCCGTGCTGGCAGTGCGCGGCTGTTACCGTCGACTCGAATGCCGAACGGGGCAAGAAGATATGCACCTGGATGCCGATCCGATGCCGCACTAGCGTCTGCGGTCGCGGTCTCCGGTAAATGCTGATGATCTTGCCGGTAGGCGTGACGGTTGTTATGGCGCTGGCCTTTCCGTCGACCGCGTCGGCCACGCGACTCGAATTCGCCTGCGAGGCTCCCCTGCCCGCCGACGCGGTCGACGACATCGTGCGGCTCTCGGATAGTGGCATCGCTTCGGTCCAGCTGCGTAAAAACGGGGGAACCTGCGACTGTCTGCCGTAGGTCACGCTGCGCTGGGGAAGTACGGATTGCCCTGCACCCAGTGGAATCCGCGACTGCGCGTTCCGGGTGGGTGAACCCGGGGCGGGCGGGGGCCTTCTATCTCGGACTGTGGTGGATACCTGCCGGGCAGATACCGACTCTGGACGATGCGCTGGCCCGCTTGCAAGCGCTGCGTGCGAATGGCCCCTCACCCCTGCCGTTCTCACTGCGGGAGAACTACACGGCCGAGGACGCGCAAGCGTTCGCGTGACCGCGCTCCAACCCCAGGCGAAACGCAGCCCGTCGCGTATGCAGTGACTGACCGGAGGCCACCACACGGCTGAGCTTCGCGAAACGACTGAAATCTTCGGGCGTGACTCGTCGACCGCTCGGGGGGATGGGCCACGATTCTCGGCTCGTCGTGGTCGGTTGCGGTTCACTAGGCCGGAACTGGGCGAGTTCGGTCGGTGACCAGCAGAATGGCGATAGCGCCGAGCATCGTGCCGGTGACCCAGCGTTGGGCTCGCAGCCATAGCGGCCGACCGGAAAGGAACACCGCGATTGTGGCGGCTCCCAGCACAATCAAACCGTTGACGGTTAACGCGATACCGATCTGCACGGAGCCCAGCACTAAACTTTGCAACCAGATCCGCCCATGTTCAGGAGTCACGAACTGCGGGATCAGCGCCATGTAAATGATCGCGATCTTGGGATTGAGCAGATTGGTGACCAGCCCCATGGTGAAGAGTCTGCGGGTGGAATCGGCGGGCAGGTCGGAAGTCTCGAACACGGAGATACCGCCGCGCAACGTCTTCCACGCCAAGTACGCCAGGTACGCGGCGCCGGCCAGCTTCATAGCTAGATACAAGCCCGGCACCATCGCGAAGATCGCGGTTATCCCGACAGTGGCGGCTACGAGATACGCCAGGAACCCGACGGCCACGCCCGACAGCGACACCAGACCCGCGCGTCGTCCCTGCGATACGGTGCGCGATACCAGATACATCATGTTCGGCCCCGGCGTAAGCACCATTCCCAGCTCAGTCGCAGCTACTCCCAATAACGCCGTGGTTTCGATCACGCCTCATGCTCGGGCACAGCCCCTTCACTTGTCGACGGCCAGTTACGATTTGCTGGACTGTTAGCGGTCGCTGTCAAGCGATGATCCGCCGCCGAAACATTCGGGAGTCGTCACCCTGTAGCGATCCGCCGTCGCCAGCGATCGCGTCCGTAGCGCACGGAAATTGGCAATACCGTGCGTTCGTGGGATCAGCTGGCGGCCAACGGTTCAGATGTCCAGCCCGCCTGCCCCCGGTGTAAACGATCGTCGACGTCTACTCCACATCACTTGGCGCCGAACTCGCGGCGTAAGTTGGCGGGAGGCAGTCGAAAACACTGAGGGGGATACTGTGACGCTGCGCGAAGGGTCTGACCGGAAGATGCTGGATGCCGCGCTGGTCTACGGGGAGCCATGGCAAACGCCTGAGGGGTCCACGATCATTACGGTGTCGGCCTGTAGCGATAACGAGGCGCGGCCGGTCGGGATGTTCGTCGTGCACGGCGGCGACGTGACTTGGAAAGCGGCCGAGGATCGGATCGGGTTGCTGAAGGCGCGGACCCATCTGATCGCGGCGACCGTTGGGACGATTACCGGGCTGCTGGCCGCGGCCTTCGCGACGGGTGCGGTTCTGCGCCGACCGCCGTGGCCGGATATCCGGATGACGCGACGCTGCTGAGCACCGATCGTGTACTGCAGCAGTCGGACTGCGGTTGGCCGTGGCCAGGATCATATCGCGGTGCGGCAGGTAAAATGGCGATGTGCAGCGCGCTGCAGTGACCGATCCTTCGCGGGTCGTGGTTCTCGGGTCCGGGTTTGCGGGGCTGTGGGCGGCGCTCGCGGCGGCCCGGCGGCTCGACGAGCTCGGTGTGGCGGTCGGAACCGTCGATGTCACGATGATCAGTTCCACGCCGTACCACGACATCCGCGTGCGCGACTATGAGACCGATCTGAGCACATCCCGCATCCCGCTGAGCGGTCTTCTCGATCCGGTCGGAATCAAGCACATCATCGGCGAAGTGACGACGATCGATGCTGCGGCACGGGTCGTGGAATCCACCGCGGGCGCTCACGGCTACGACCGGCTGGTGCTCGCGTTGGGCAGCCAGGTGGTCAAGCCCGATATCCCTGGCCTGCGGGAGTTCGGTTTCGACATCGACACCCATGACGCAGCGATCAGACTGCAAGCCCACCTGCGCCGACTTGCCGAGGGCCCCGCTGACTCGGCGGCCGCGACAGTAGTCGTCGTCGGGGCAGGTTTGACGGGGATCGAAGAGGCGACTGAGCTGCCCGCGATGCTCGCCGACGCCTTTGCCGCGCGTGCCATCGCACCGCGGGTCATCCTGATCGACCGCAACCCGATGGTCGGCTCGGACATGGGCGCATCGGCGCGACCGGTCATCGAGGCGGCGCTGGCCTACACCGGGATCGAGACCAAATTGGGCGCCAGGGTCTCCGCTATCGACGAGCGCGGCGTGACGCTCTCCTCGGGTGAAGCGGTGACAGCCGCCACCGTCGTCTGGTGTGCCGGCATGCGGGCCAACCCGCTGACCGCAGACTTCGGGGTCGACCGTGACCGGCTGGGTCGACTCCCCGTCGACGATTATCTGCGGGTCTGCGGTGTGCCCGGGGTATTCGCCGCCGGTGACGTCGCCGCCGCAAAAATGGACGATGAGCATATGTCGGTGATGTCCTGCCAGCACAGCCGCCCGATGGGCCGATGGGCCGGATACAACGTCATCGGCGATCTTCTGGGCAAGCCCGTGAAGCCGTTGCGGATCCCTTGGTATGTAACGGTTCTCGATCTGGGACCGGCAGGCGCGGTGTACACCGAGGGCTGGGACCGCCATGTGGTCGCGTGCGGCGAGGAGGCTAAAGACACCAAGCGCGCCATCAACACCCGTCGGATCTATCCTCCGTTGAACCGCGACCGCGACGCATTGCTGGCCGCCGCCGCGGCCGAACTGCAGGCCGCGCCTGAGCACGACCCGAGTCCGCCCATCGACTACCGATCACGCTGATGGATACGTAATCCGACAGAGGCAACGATCTCGGTGGTGAGGGGTGCCTTCCGCGCAGCACGTGTCTCGCCGCTGCCCGTGCCCTGGGCCACCGGATGCTCGGATGATCGCCGTTTGCCTGCGGAGCTCCTCGCGCGAAGCTCGTTGGTGCACAACAACACTGTTCGAGTTACCGGTTCGGGCCGCTTGCCGAGCGGTGCGGGGCACTGAGCAGTGCGTTGACAACGAGGTCGGGTTCGATGTCTGTAGGCAAGTCCGAGACCTGGCCGTCGCCGACTTCGATTACCCGCCAGACACCGTCGTTGCGCAGCGCGAGGTCTGTGGTGACGAAGCGTGCACCCAGCTGTTTCACGCGATCGGCGACGCTGTCCAATGCCGGGACAGGGTTCTGGGTGGAGGTGTCGGGGTGCGCGCCGATCAGCAACGGCGTTCCGTCCAGCCACCACACCCTGGTCTCCGCGGCCCTGCGACCATCGGCGGTGAATGCCTCGAAGGCTCGTAGCACGATCCCACCGGCCAGATACGAGCCTTGTTCGGCGATGAAAGCCGCGACGACTTGGTGCAGGCGAGCGGTGTCGGCGAGATCTGGGATGTAGCAGGCGGTCTCCCAGGCGTGTTTGGCTGATTTGACGTAATCCTTGACGATGCCGGGCCCAGCGCCGAGCGCGGCGGCCAGCGCCGACAGCGTAGCGGTCTCTGGTATCCGGCCCGGCGAGTTGGCCTGCCAGCGGCTTGCCGGGGTCAGCGGTGCGAACGTCGGGTACCAGCCGGGCAATTCGTGCGCTGCCCGGTAGGACGCCGGATCGACGATCAGTGGTGTGCCGCAGGCCGCGAGCGCGGCGGCGAGCGCCGCGTACGCGGTCGAGGGGATCATCCAGCCGCGATACCAGGCCGGTCCGCGATCGCGTGGCACGGTACGCGCCGCCGCCGTGGCCTCACCGGCCAGTAGCAGATCGTGGTCGATCAGCCCGATGTCCGCACCGAGTGCGCGGGCAGCGGCCGTCTCGGCCGCGAAGTGGGGATCGGTGCGCCGCTGGTTGAGCGGATCCATACACGAGAGCAGGATGGGCATCGAATCATCATCCTTCTTTGCCCGTTCCGGATACGCCGCATTTCTACAGCGGTCAGATCAAATCCCTATCAGCTACCTGAAATCTCGCCCCGAATGGGGACGGACACCACGCCGCGACATGTCGTCGACGAAGCCGGCAGACCTCCGCCCGAGCAAACCATCAATATCCGCACATCGGCAGAAGGGCTCCAGGCCCCACGGACGTTCAGGGATCGCGGTGGCGAGATCAATCCTTCGCAGTTAAGAGGTCACGCAGATAGGTGGTGTCACCGGCGGTGTGCTGGCCGTGTGTCCCAGCGGTGGGTGGTGCAGGCGCGGCGGATGAGGGCGTGGACGGTGATGACGGCATCGGCGAGATCGAAGAAGGCGTCGATGACCCGTTCGCGGCGTTCGTAGCAACGCTGCAGCTTGTTGAAGGCGTTGTGCCAGGAGTTCGTTCGCTCCACGTGCCAGCGTCCGCTCGCCTGCACCGGGGCCTTGAGGCCCTTGACCGCGATCTTCCCGTGCAGACCACGGCCGGTGAGCAGGTCGCGAGTCTTGCCCGAGTCGTAGCCCGAGTCCAGGTGCACGGTGATCCGCTCAGGCAGCGGCCCCAGCTCGTCGAGACAGTCGAGGGTGGGTGCCAGCAGGGGTGAATCGTGCCGGTTCGCGCCGGCCAGGACGCGCCCCAGAGGGATCCCGTAGCCCTCGACCAGCAGTGAACGCTTCATACCCTGCTTGCGGCGGTCGACCGGGGACGGCCCGGCGACTTCCCCGCCGCCGGGTGCCTTGGTGATACAGCCGTCCACGGCGATGTCGTCCAGGACCAGGCCGACGATGCGGTCGTAGCTGTCCAGAGCGATCGTCTTCAGCCGGGCGAAGACCCCGGCGGCGAGCCATTCGTCGCGACGGTTGCGGATCGTGGTCGCCGAGCAGGCCGCGTCGGCGATGGCCTCGTAGGAACAGCCGAAGCGCAGCACCTGGATCAGCTTGTCGAACACGATCCGGTCGTCGATGCGGCGGCGGTGGCAGCCCAGCGGATGCCGGGGATCGTAGACAGGACGCTCAGGCAACAGGGCGGCGAACTGGTCCCACAAGGGGTCGATGAGCCATGATGGCAGGGCGGGCACGGACCCTCCAGTGATCAAGAGACGTAAGCACTTTCATGATCGCTGGGACCGTGCCCGCCCGCGCTCACACCCGGATATCAACACCCAATCTGCGCGACCTCTAAGTAGCGGATGTTCGGCGATCGCGCGCCCAGCGGCATGAGCGTGTGATCGATCCAGGTGCCAGGTGGCCGTCCTTCTCGTCGGTCAATCGCCGTCCGCCCCGGCTCGGTTCGGCGGAGGCGCCAACGTATCCATGACCAGATGTTCCCCGGCGACAAGACACGATGTGACCATGCTGGCGTACTCCCTTGCCCAGCCGCGTGCAGCCTTGTCGAACTCGACAGCGGCGACCACTGTCACTTTCGTCGGTCGGAATTCTGCCTCCCTCGCCAGATCCTTAAGCTGGTTCCATGCTTGCCGCATCGGGGGTGGCGACCCCGGCCACAGTGCTTCCTCGACTTCCGCGATGGCCTGCATTCGAAAGACGTAGGAATCAAGACGTCTGCCGGTCTCCTGGACGGTGTCAGAAGCGGTCGTTGATGCGACTGCGATCGTGGCTTGTCGGCTGAATTGTTCCATGACCACCAAAGCTTCACGGGTGTCCTCACGTCGTCCAGCCGACAACAACGCCGCAGTCCGCACTCCTGGTCCGACACGCTCGAGTCGCACGAGAAGGCGGTCGAACAACGCTAGTTGCTCGTTCGTGGCTCGTGGCTCGTCCGATCGAGTGACAGCCGCGTCGGCGGTGGGTTCGGCGATGACGGACATGTCCGAGGCCGACTGCAGGATCTGTCTGTGTTCGGCGACAGCCTCGATAGCCGCAGCCGTGCGGACTGCGCGATCCTCGAACGCCGCCTCGGCGCTGATACCGCCCGCCTGACCCTTAACAGACTTCATACGGTCAACGAGACCAGCAAGCGGGCGTCGAAATGTGATTCCGAGTCCTGCCGTGACGACTGGCCATTTCAGGCTGTTCACATAGTCGAGCACGAGCACCCAGTTCATGCACGAAATCCTACGCACTGCAAGGGAAACCGCGGCAGGTCGAGCTCGAGCCGACATCAGTCGCGGCGGATAGCCGACAAATTTCCGGTAATCGGCAGTTGCGGACGTTCACGAACGCGCGCCACGCGGCATGTGCGTGCGTTGTGTTGGCATGCTCCTGAAGCCATGTGGCTGACGGGTTGCTGGGAAGGGAGGGGCCTTTGAGGTCACCGTTGGTGGGCCCGGCACGATACCGCCATGTTCAAAATTGACCGGATCCTCGAGGACCGTCCCTTCGCTGAGATCGGTGATCCTGCCCTGACCGTCGACGACGAGCGTCAGCACCTGCTGACAGTGGCCGGTACACACGAGCCCGGTGGTGCGCCGGTCGGTGTGTACGACAGCAATAGCCTGACCTGCCGCGCCTTGCTCCGTGCGCGCTACCCCATGCACGCCATAGCTTTCCATCCCAGCCTTCCCCTCCTCGCAGTCGGCTCGGGTCGCTACGACGGCGGCTACTTCTTCGAAGGAGAATTGCTCCTGCAGGACCTGGAGACAGGCGTAGCCAAGTCGCTCATCGAGCACGATCTCGGCCGCCAAGTCCTGGGTCTGGAATGGATCGACGAGCACGAACTACGCGTGCTGATGGCACCGCCGGACAATTGGCAGGATAAGAACGCATGGGTCGAGGGGCATGTCGCGGTGGTACATCGGCCCGATTGGAGGTCCGTACCGCCGAGCTCGATCACCGGATATGACCTGGCCGGACCGCGCGGCAGCCGAATCTACTATTACGACATCCTGCCCAAGGATGACAAGCCGCACATCGGCTCGGCCGAAGTATGGCTGGCCACAGCCGATTTGGAAGAGATGTCGGTGGCCGAATATCCGCGCGTGCCGAAGGCGACGGACTTCACACGAGTGTTCCCCTTCTCGTGGGCGCCGGGTGAAACACACTTCGCCGGTCCGGGCGTGGAGACATCGGACGGTGAGCTGGTCCATGCGGGGACCGTCTATCACGGCGGGGGGGGGTGCAGCCCGGCGGCTCATTCGTCGTGCGGCGCCGAAAGACTGGAGAACCGACCTGGGTCTTTCGAACGGACTGGCCCCCCACCAGCCTCGACTCCGACACGCAGATCGTCTACGTCACCTACAACAATGGTGAACTCGTCGCACTCGATATCGATACCGGCACCGTACTTTGGCGCCAGCATGTGACCGTTGCCGCAGTGCCCGTCGTGCCGACCGCGCTCACCGTCACCGATCCCGGCCGCCTACTCATAGGCACCAGCGACGGCCGAATCCTGGATTGTTCAGTCGGGTAGACAGATTCGACAGTCAGGACGTTGTCGGTGCCGGGTCGGAGGTCGGCTCGGGAGCCATGCCATTCATGCGCTCATCGGCATTTGCGCGCGTTGGGAAGCCATGCCTACCAACAGATCTGGACGATCGACCAATATGCGCTCTGCGGCATGAGCGGACGGCATCTGTGCAGGCCGCAAACGGTCCGGCTCGATATGACACCTAACCGATCTCGATGCCTCCACGCAGCTCGCGGGCGCGTTCGGCTGCGGCTTCGATGTTCGAAAGGCGCTCGGAGATCGCATCCACGTACCACTCATGGGTGTGCCGATCCCCATCTCCCGGTGGGGCGATCGCATCCAATTTCGCCCGGATAACCGAGCACTCGTGCAGGAATTCTCCGATGGCGTGCGGAAGCACAGTGAGGTCACCGGTCGCCAGGACAGGGAAGAAGGAAGTGCCCAACGCCCGGACAGCGTCCGAGCCCCACACCGTCGTTCGCCATCTTTCAAACCCCGCGAGGTCTGCGCCCTGCTCGAGAGGGTCGAGCAAACTCATCTCACGGTTCGCGTCGAGTATGTAGGTATGCACCAGCAGGCTCATTGGTCAAGGATGCGCTAGCACGATGCGCGAGGCGCTGTTCGGCTCGGCGGACCTAGCGATCCGGACAGCACGGTAATCGGCAATACCGGACGTGCTGCACCGCAGTTGATTCGTCACGCGGACCGCTCGCTCAGCGGCATTTCCTGACGTTCGTTCGGGCGGAATCTCATTCAAATCGACTGTGCACCAGCCAAACAGCCCGCCCGGCAGTGTGCGCTCGTGCGCTTACCGTTCTGAGCGATCCGGGCCACACGGCCCGAAGCTCGTACGGTCCGAAATCTTCAGGGCCGTACGAGCTTCGGAATGTCCAGGAAGGACCGGGACCGTATTGCCAGAGGTTGGCTCTATCGGTGGCGCGTCAGAGTGCAGTGCGGGCAGATGGCGCCCCTCCCCTAACCAGTCTTGATATGGACCTTGTTTTTGTAGAAGGCGACGTAACCCTTGATACTTGACGCCGCCTCCTTCGGTTCGGCGTAGTACCAGGCGGTGTCGACCAAGGGGATGCCGTCGCCGACGTCGACGGTGTAGTAGCTCGCCGTGCCCTTCCATGGGCACCCTGTATGCGTGTCGGTCGTTGTGAAGTACTCCTGCTTGATCGACGCGGGCGGGAAGTAGATGTTGCCTTCGACCTTCTCGTAGTGGTCAGACTCTGCGATTATGACGCCGTTCACGGATGCCGTTGCGTATGCCATACCACAACTCTGCCTCAGCAGCAGGGCTCAGTCTGGCCGAATCAGGCTGTAGCCGCGCCACTTATTTCGAAGAATGCCACGCATTTGGCGATCGCGGTTCCATCCATCTCCGGTGACCCGACGTGGCAAAACGTGCTCCTCGCCGTCCTCCTCGTCGGATGGACAGTGCTGGGCCTTGTCTGGCTCATGGCTCTCCGTCAGATCAAGGCCTCACCCCCAGGAACCCTGACCACTCCAAAGGGTTGCTTACCGGCGGTCAGGAGCTGGAAACCCGTACGGAAATCGGCATTTCAGTGCGTTGTCGGTGTCGGGAGGGTCTCGGCCCGTTGATCTCGAGGCGTGACACGTGGCCGGTTCGAACAGCGCGCTACGCGGCATTATTGTGCGTTCCGCCGCTCAGGATGCCTCCGAGCCGGGCGGTTACAGGGCAAGCATGGCGGCAGCGACTTGGTCGGCCGCGGCGTGGCGCAGAGCGGTACCCATGTCGTCGAGGACGAGCAGTCGTGCCCCTGGGATTTCGGCGGCGAGGACCTCGCCGTTGCCGACCGGGAAGAACGGGTCGGCGCGACCGTGCACCACGAGTGCGGGCACGTCGAGCTCACCGAGCCGACCCCGCCAGCGCGGGGCGCAATCGAGCCGGGAAAACACCATCCCGAGCTGGTTCGCCTGGTGCACCGCAGGATCGCTCGACCGCGTCCGATCCCAGATCCGGGCTGCCGTCGCCCACGCGTCCTCCGGATCGTTGCCCATCGGCTCGGCCCCCGAGGCGGCGAACGCCGCGACAGCGTCCCGGTCGGTCCAGTCCGGCAGGGGGCGGGAGAACAGCGCGCCCATGACCTGGAGGTCGTGGTCCGGCAGGTCATCGTCGACCGGGCCCGGCGCCACCGGCCGAGTGCCGACGAGGGTCAGTGCGGAGAACACGTCCGGGTGGTCCAGCGCGGCGACTTGAGCGACCATCCCACCGACGCCGACTCCGCCGAGATGGGCGGTCCCAGCTCCGAGCACCTCGACCAGCGCGGCCGCGTCTGCGACGAGATCCCGCAGGTCGTAGCCCGGACTCTCCGGGTCGAGCGTCGTCGACGCACCGGAGTCGCGCAGGTCGTAGCGGACCACGCGCCGCCCGCCCGACACGAGCCGCTCGCACAGCACGTCGGGCCAGGACAACATCGTTGTGCCGCCGATCAGCAGGACCAGCGGATCGTCCTCGCGGCCGAAGCTCTCGATGCCCAGATCCACACCGTTCGCCCGCACCGAGGTCATGCCCAATCGAAATGGTCTCGTCATGCCTGAACTCCTGTCTGTCGGTATATCCATAGGTATCGACGACGGCTTCGCCCGAAAGTCATCGGTGTAGGCGCGATCGTGTCCACACTTCCGCAATCGCCCCGAACTCGGCAGTTGCTGAGGTTAGGTGGCCCTCGAATCGGCGCGGCCAGTTGATCTTCCGTCACCGCGCGCAGGCCGGTTCAGTCAGCGCGGTATGCGGCGATACGAGCCCCGGTGTATCTGGGCTGGGGCCCGTCGTCTGTGTCAAGCCACGCCTCGATCGCATCGAGATCACGGGCGGAGTAGATGCGCATGTCGTCTTCGGCGTCGAGCAGGTGCCAGCCATACGGGCCGAACGGCGGCTCGCGGCGTCCGCTTGGACTGGTCAAACGGCTTCGTTTGCCGCTCCTGACACGATCCTTGACGGCACCAGAATTCCAACGAGGACGCTGCCGAGGATGCAACCCAAAGCTCAAACCTCGGCAACGAGGATGTGGAAGTCGCGCGATCGGCTCCATACACCGAACAGGCTGCAGTACAAGCAATCTCACACGACACAACACCTTCAAGCCGAATCGCTGGAAAGCTACCTACCGCCAGCAAACCCCAAAGGTTAACGGCATTGGGCTTAGCGCATCCCCAAGATTGGAAAGCATACGACCGCGAGGCCCGCTTACGCTCTGCCCAGGTAACGGGAAAATTGCGTGATCGGTTGTACTGTGCATGGAAAAGCGCTCGGGAAAGCGTGGGTGGAGGTCCGCGACAGGTTGATTCTCCTCGCGAAGAGGGTTGCGGAAATGCGGGCAGCTCCACCGAACCGTGCCGGGGAAGGCCTTCGGGCCGCAGATTCTGCAATACGTGCCGGCGACCGGTCGAATGCCATGAGGGTTGCTGCCGTGTCTCCCGGCGAGCAAGGTCCACATCCTCATCTCGATTCGCCGGGAGCCGACTTTTCACAGTCGAGCGATCCTAAACCGCAACTTCCTGTTCGTCGTCGGCCCGGAGAACTTGAACGGCTCAACGAGCAGATCGGAAAGGGGCTGACTGAACGGCACGGTATCGAGGTATATGGCTTCGGTATACCGGGCGTCGATACCGACACGGTCCGCGAAATCGTTACAGCCTTGGACGACATGCTTGCCAAGTATCCGCATACCAGAATTTTATCGATGGAGATCAGTAACGTCGACGGAGATATTGCCCGTGCGTTCGAAGATAGATTGCACAACGTCGATCTCAAGGCTACCAGGATAGCCTTCTCAACGAGGTACGCCACAGACCCGACGCTACTGTCAAAGAATGTGTCGGAGGCGGTGCAGAAGGGGCATTTTTTCCCGAGACCCAAAGGTCCAGCATACAGCGCAATAGTTCACGAATTTGGTCATGCGCTGACTTATGCGGGTCGGTCAGCCGCCGTTGACAGAGCTGATTCCCATTTGTTTGATCATTATCTACGGACATACGGCCACGAGAACCCTGGAGGCGACGTAGGCGAGTCATACAGAACTTGGCGAGGTCAGCTGAGTGGATACAGTTTCTGGAAAGGTGATTTCCATCCGACGGAGGCCTTGGCCGAGGCGTTCACCGACGTTGAGCTGAATGGCGACCGCGCTAGCGAACCCGCACAAGTGCTGTATCAGCTACTGATGGACACGGCAGAGTCGGAGTGGCGGAAAGAGGGGTTGATTTGAGGGGTAGAGAATTGTCTGTCGATCAGGTTCGACGTAACTTTGATACGAGCCTGGCCCGTGCGATGGAGGGGCTGGCTCCAGGATCTCACACAGGTCTAGGGCCTTATGTCGAGAGCGCGTTGATCGCGATAGCCTCTGCATACCCAGCAGCCGGTGATGAGCTCATCGCGAAAGCCCGGCGAGAGTTTGCTCGAGAATTGGCCAGGCCGGAGCACTAGGGACGCCACACCAACACCTAGACGAGCACATAGGCGCCAGCACATGTTGACGCCACACAGGCGTGAGAGCAGGAGCCTTGCGAACATTGCCCACCGGGGCGGTGTCAGTACCGGTCGCTACGGTCACCGCATGCCTCACCCCGCTCCGCACACCTTCGACCAGGTATGGGCTCGTTTCCTCCATCACCTCCGCATGTACTCGCCCGCCTCCGCCGCGACCCTGCAACCCGGCGCCACCGCCGAACAGATCGCGCACCTGGAAGCTGTCCAGGGTTTCGCGCTGCACCCCGACGTCCGGGCGCTGCTCGAACATCACAACGGCACCGTGTATGTCGACGGGAATGCCGTCGAAGGCGCCGACTTCCTGCCGATGGCGTACATGCTCGACCCGATCGACCAGATCCTCGCCGGTCACGAGTGGCGAACCACCTTCAGTGCCGAGAATCGAGCATTGGGCATGGGCGAGGAGACCCTCTACGGCCATGCCCACCAATGGGTTCCGATCGCTCACTCCATCGACGCCGGTATCTTGTTCGTCGAGCACCGCCCCGGACCGACCTACGGTCACGTCATCGAATTGGGTATCGGCTCAGGCGATTTCGAAGGCACCCTGTGGGCCGACACGCTGCTCGAATTCTTCGACGCCCTCACGCACTCCCTCGACACCCGCACCCCCTTTCACGACCAGACCCCCGGCGTGCGGGAGTCGAACCTCACCGAGAAGATCTATTTGCACTGGGACTGGGACTGGGACGAGTGAATCCTCCCCGAGAACCCATCGAACGAGCGCTCGACACGTGCACACTGCCTGGTGGTGCCGCGAAATCGTTCAATTCTCGATACTGGCGGGGTTCAAAGCCATCCTGTATTCGGCAATGCAGGACGTCCGAGGTGACGGCGTCAGCGAGCTTCGTCCCGTCTCGGTGACAGGTGCAACCTGTAATCGGTGACAACTGTCGCCTGCAAACTCGCCGAATGCCATGGTCGGCGGCCAGGGCTGGTGACAACTAAGACCTGTCGTCACATGAAGCGATAGCTAAAAGTAAGCTCAAAAGTATGATGGCAGTGCCAGTGCCGATGCTGGCCGTCGCGGGGCGGCCGCCGGACTATGCTGCGTGGGCCATTGAGATGAAATGGGACGGTGCTCGGTGCATCGCGATGTGCGACGGCGAAAACTGCCGCTTGTACAGCAGAAACCGGCGAGAAACCACCAGCTCCTATCCTGAGCTCGCCGCCGCGATCGCGGCGGCGGCGCGTGGACGCGAGCTGATTCTCGACGGTGAAGTGATCGCGCAAAGCCCTTCGGGAGCACCGTCATTTGGTTTGCTGCAAGGTCGTATGCATGTCATTCGGCCCAGTCGGCAGCTGATTGAGTCGCTGCCGGTCCAGTTCTACGGCTTCGACATCCTCACGATGGAAGGTGAATTGACCACCGCGCTGCCCTACCTCGCGCGCCGCGCCCGCCTCGAGGAACTGGAGCTGGCCGGGCACCTGGTGAGCGTGCCGCCGCACTGGCTGAACGTGGAGGCCGATCGGATGATCGAGGTGGCGCGTGAGCATCACCTCGAGGGGATCATGTCCAAGGAGGTCAGCTCGGCGTATCACCCGGGGCGGCGCTCGCCGGTGTGGATCAAGACCCCGATCCGCAAGACCACCGAGGCGATCGTGGCCGGATGGACCCCGGGGGCCGGGATGATGTCGCGGACCTTCGGATCGCTGGTACTCGGTGCGCACACCCCCGATGGTCGGCTGATCTATATCGGCAACGTCGGCACCGGATTCACCCTCGCCGCGCGCCGCAGCCTACGCGCCCGTCTCGATGAAATCATCACACCAGCAATGCCGTTCGACGTCGCTCCGGGAGGTCGGGCAGGCGGCGTTGTGACCTGGGTGCGCCCGGTGCTGGTCGGCGATATCGAATTTCGCGAATACACCGGGGAAGGGCTGCGACATCCGAGCTGGCGGGGGCTGCGTACCGACAAGGAACCCCATGAAACCAAAGTGCCGGAATAGCATCAGATGCGACACTGTATTGCCCGTCGAGTGACACATCATCCGGTGGTATCGCTTGGTACACAGAGGATCTGGCATTCGCTGTGGTCGTACTTGCCGGTTTCGGGTGAGGTGCTCGTCTGGCTGTCTATTCTGTTGCAGCAGATCGTGTTTCGGCGATTGAAGGTGTGATTCTTACCGGCGATTACAGGCGGGGCAGTCGCGTGCGGGGGACGGTTGCGCGATTCCAGGCATCCATTCAGCGGGTGGTGTTGGTCAGTAGCGGAGGCCGCGTCACGCTGGGGTCCATGGCATCCCGTTGACACCGGATCCGCGCCGCGGCGGCGAAAGCCGCTGGAACACAGTGCGATCCGGTAGTCGAGGTTCCGGTGCCGCGTTCAACTCCACAGCGTCACATGAACTTTCGGGCGGAACCGCGTGACGCCCACACCGGAACCGCGGATCATCGCCTGAATGCAGCGCGGGGTGATGATAAACCGCAGCAGTTCCGATACCGCGGGCTGGCGAGTGTCAGGCGGCAACGTGGTCGCGCACCACTCATCGGATACTTGAAGGCCGGGTCCCTTGATGTGGCTCAACCGACCGGCCGCGAGGTCGGAGGAGACGGCGAAGCCGATCGTCAGGGTGATGCCCCCGACGCGGCGGACCTCTTCGAGGGCGGCAGCGTCGCTCTGGAAGATCCGCTGGTGTGATTCGGGAATGGCCAACTCGCGCAGCATCGTCGCGATGTGCCCGTCGACACTGCCGGCGCTGGGGCCCAGCATCCACTGCTGCTCCCGCAGCAGCGCCGGATGCGGTGCGACGTCCGCCAGCGGGCTGTCGGGGCGCGCGACCGAAATGATCTGATACTTCAGGAACGGCCGGGTGGTGAGAGCCGTGTCGGTGCCGTCCTGCCCGGGCCCCAGTGCGATGTCGACCGCCCTGGTCTCGATCAGGCTGCGGAACTGGCTGGTGGGATGCACACTCAGCTCGACCGACAGATCCTTCGCCCGCGCCGCGAACAGGTCGATAAGGCCGGGCGCGGCATGTTCGGCGAACGCGCTCGATGCCGCGATGTGGAGCAGCCGTCGGCCGTGCGCCGCCTCGCTCACCTCGATGGCGGTCTGGCGCTGCAGTCCGAGAATCTCCATCGCGCGCCCGGCCAGGCGCAGCCCGCCGGGCGTGAAAACCAGACCCGCCGCCGTGCGGGTGAACAGCGGGTCATCGAGCTCTTTGCGCAGCTGGGCGATGTGCATCGAGACACCGGCGTCCGACATCCCCAGCTCTCTGGCCGCCGCATGGACGGAGCCGAGCCGCACCACCGTCGAGTAGGCCCGAAGCTGGGCGGGCGTCACAATTCGAGTCTACTTTGGAGGTGGACGCAGCGCCTACCGTCGCGTTGTGCCTGGAGGACATCATGCAGGACGTGCTCTCGGATCTGATGACAACCTGGAACGCCGGGGGCACGGCTGGGGTAGCGACGGTCGTGCGGACCTTCCGGTCGTCACCGCGACCGCCTGGTGCGGCCATGGTCGTCGCCCCGGACGGGACAGTCGGCGGTTCGGTCTCCGGTGGCTGCGTCGAGGGCGCGGTCTACGAACTCGCCACCGACGTCGTCCGGACCGGCCGTCCGATGCTGCAGCGCTACGGCTTGTCCGACGAGGACGCGTTCGCCGTCGGTCTGACCTGTGGCGGCATCATCGATATCTTCGTAGAAGCGATCTCGCGGGAGACGTTTCCGGAACTCGGCGAGGTCGCCACCGATATCGCCGACCACCGGCCGGTTGCGATCGCGACCGTCATCGAGCATCCCGACGCCGCCTGGGTAGGGCGACGACTGCTGATCCGGCCGAGCAATGCGTACGGCTCGCTGGGGTCTGCGCGCGCCGACGATGCGGTGATCGATGACGCACGCGGGCTGCTCGCGGCGGGCCGCAGTGAGGTGCTGTCCTACGGTCCGGATGGGCAGCGTCGTGGTGAGGGCATGGCGGTTTTCGTCGCCAGCTATGCCCGACAGCCGCGGATGCTGGTGTTCGGGGCGATCGATTTCGCCGCTGCCGTCGCTCAGCAAGGATCGTTCCTCGGGTACCGGGTGACGGTGTGCGACGCGCGGCAGGTATTCGCCACCTCCGCCCGGTTCCCGACCGCCGACGAGGTCGTCGTCGACTGGCCGCACCGCTATCTGGCTGGGCAGATCGCGGCAGGCGCAGTCGATTCGCGAACCGTCGTCTGCGTGCTGACCCACGATCCCAAGTTCGACGTTCCGCTGCTCGAGGTGGCACTGCGTGCACCGGAGATCGGCTATGTCGGCGCCATGGGGTCGCGCCGCACGCACGATGAGCGGCTGTCCCGCCTGCGACAGGCCGGCCTCACCGACGAGCAACTCGCCCGGCTTGCCAGTCCGATCGGGCTGGACCTGGGCGGTCGGACACCGGAAGAGACGGCGGTGTCGATTGCGGCCGAGATCATCGCGCGACGCTGGGGCGGACAAGGTGGCTCACTGGCACAAACCGGCGGCCGGATTCACCACACACCGGGCGCCACCAGCGAATTAAGTGATTCCTTAAGTCGGTCTTGACGACTACATCGGCCGGGCAGAGGCTGAGCCTGTTCCCGCCGATGTGAGGTCGATCAGATGCAAGTTCCTGGGCCATTCGAATACGAGCGCGCAACGGGCGTGGATCACGCCATCGGACTACTGGACCGGCTGGGGGAGGAGGCGCGCATCGTCGCGGGCGGGCACAGCCTGCTGCCGATGATGAAGCTGCGGCTGGCCAATCCGGAATATCTCATCGACATCAACGACCTGGCCGCCGAGCTGGGATACATCGTCACCGATCCGACCCTGGTGCGAATCGGTGCGATGGTCCGGCATCGGCATGTGCTCGAGTCCGCCGATCTCGCCGCGGTGTGCCCGATCTTCCGTGACGCCGAGCGCGTGATCGCCGATCCGGTCGTGCGCAATCGCGGCACGATCGGCGGCTCGCTGTGCCAGGCCGATCCCGCCGAAGATCTCACCACGGTCTGTACGGTCCTCGGTGCTACCTGCCTGGTGCGCGGACCGTCCGGCGATCGGGAGATCGCGATGGACGACTTCCTGGTCGGTCCGTACGAAACCGCCATGTCGCACAACGAACTTCTGATCGAGATCCGAATTCCCGTGCGGCATCGGACATCGAGTGCCTACGCGAAGGTGGAGCGCCGGGTCGGCGACTGGGCGATCGCGGCGGCCGGCGCGACGGTGACACTGCAGGGCGGGACGATAGCGGCCGCGCGGATCGGTCTGACGGCGGTCAACCCCGATCCAGCGGCGCTCGCCTCCTCGGTGGACGTGCTTCTCGGTGAGCCGCCCACCGAGGCACTCTTCTCGGAGGCGGGCCGCCGGGCGAGCGCCGCGTGCTCACCTGCCTCCGATGCGCGCGGTAGCGCGGACTACAAGCGCCATCTCGCGTCCGAACTGACGATTCGCGTGCTGCGCACCGCCGTCGATCGCCTACTGAATGATCCTGTGCTGGAAGGGAATTAGCCATGCAGGTAACCATGACCGTCAACGGCGAGCTGGTGACCGCGGAGGTCGAACCACGCACCTTGCTCGTGCATTTCCTGCGAGATCAGTTGCGGCTCACCGGAACCCACTGGGGCTGTGACACCAGCAACTGCGGCACCTGTGTGGTGGAGGTCGACGGCGAACCGGTGAAGTCGTGCACGATACTGGCCGTTATGGCCGGCGGTCGTGCGGTACGCACCGTCGAGGGGCTCGAGGTGGATGGCCAACTCGATCCCGTGCAGGAGGGCTTCATGCAGTGTCACGGGTTGCAGTGCGGATTCTGCACGCCCGGAATGATGATCACCGCCCGCGCCCTGCTCGACCGCAACCCCGATCCCGACGAGCAGACCATCAGAGAGGCGATCTCGGGCCAGATCTGCCGCTGCACGGGATATACCACCATCGTGCGGTCGGTCCAGTGGGCCGCGGCGAAGCAACGAGGTGAAGCGGCGGAGCCCGAACCCGCTGCCAAAGCAGCGGCGGTACGGAGCGCGTCATGACCGCCGTCGAGTCCCGCCCCGAAGACCGCGTCGACAACGACCACAAGCCGTGTGGTCACGGCAGGATGCTCCGCAAGGAGGATCCGCGGTTCATCAGGGGACGCGGCAACTATGTCGACGACGTGTCGCTGCCCGGCATGCTGCATTTGGCGATCCTGCGTTCGCCGTTCGCGCACGCACGGATCGTGAGCGTCGATGTCTCTGCGGCACAGGCACATCCGAAGGTCAAGGCCGTCGTCACGGGTACGGATCTGGCGGCGAAGGGACTGGCCTGGATGCCGACGCTGTCCAACGATGTGCAGGCGGTGCTGGCGACGGACAAGGTCCGGTTCCAGGGCCAGGAGGTGGCCTTCGTCGTCGCCGAGG
Organism: Nocardia arseniciresistens; assembly: GCF_046764875.1. Classification (NCBI taxonomy): domain Bacteria; kingdom Bacillati; phylum Actinomycetota; class Actinomycetes; order Mycobacteriales; family Nocardiaceae; genus Nocardia; species Nocardia arseniciresistens. The sequence continues at coordinate 144,540 of NZ_JBKORD010000006.1, read as the reverse complement.
ATCGCTACTCCGCGCGTGACGCGTTGGAGCTCATCAACGTCGAGTACGAGATGCTCGATCCGGTGATCGACGCCCGCACCGCACTGGCGCCCGAGATGCCGGTGATCCGCGACGATCTCGAGGGCAAGCGGGACAACCGGTGCTTCGACTGGGAGACCGGCGACGCCGCCGCGACCGCGGCGGTGTTCGCGCGCGCCGACGTCGTAGTCAAGCAGGAGATCGTCTATCCGCGAGTGCATCCCGCCCCGATGGAGACCTGCGGGGCCGTCGCGGATCTCGATCCTGTGACGGGGAAGCTCACGCTGTGGTCGACGAGCCAGGCGCCGCATGCCCACCGCACGCTCTACGCGTTGGTGGCAGGACTGCCCGAGCACAAGATCCGGGTGATCTCACCCGATATCGGCGGCGGGTTCGGCAACAAGGTGCCCATCTATCCGGGATACGTCTGCGCCATCGTCGGGTCGCTGTTGCTGGGCAAGCCGGTGAAGTGGATGGAGGATCGCAGCGAAAACCTCACCAGTACCGGATTCGCGCGCGACTACATCATGGTCGGCGAGATCGCCGCCACCGCCGAGGGCAAGATCCTGGCCATCCGGTCGACCGTGCTCGCCGATCACGGCGCCTTCAACGGCACGGCCGCGCCGTTGAAGTATCCGGCCGGCTTCTTCGGCGTCTTCACCGGTAGCTACGACATCGAGGCCGCCTACTGCAAGATGACCGCGGTCTACACGAACAAGGCCCCCGGCGGCGTCGCCTACGCGTGCTCGTTCCGGATCACCGAGGCCGTCTACTTCGTCGAGCGGTTGGTGGATTGCCTCGCCTACGAACTGAAGATGGATCCGGCCGAACTGCGGCTGCGTAATCTCCTTCGCCCCGAACAGTTCCCGTACACCAGCAAGACCGGCTGGGTCTACGACTCCGGCGACTACGAGAAGACCATGCGCCTGGCGATGGACATGATCGGCTACGACGCCTTGCGAAAGGAGCAGCAGGACAAGCGCGGCCGCGGTGAGTTGATGGGGATCGGGATGTCCTTCTTCACCGAGGCCGTCGGGGCGGGTCCGCGCAAGGATATGGACATCCTCGGACTCGGGATGGCCGATGGGTGCGAGCTGCGCGTCCATCCGACCGGCAAAGCCGTTGTGCGGATAGCGGTTCAGACCCAGGGTCAGGGGCACGAGACGACATTCGCCCAGATCGTCGCCGAAGAACTCGGCATCCCGCCGGACGACATCGACGTGGTGCACGGCGATACCGATCAGACTCCGTTCGGCCTGGGCACCTACGGCAGCCGGTCGACACCGGTCTCGGGCGCCGCTGCCGCACTGGTGGCGCGGAAGGTGCGTGACAAGGCGCGGATCATCGCGTCCGGCATGCTCGAAGTCTCCGTCGCCGACCTCGATTGGGAGAAGGGCTCGTTCCACGTCAAGGGCGATCCGTCCGCGGCTGTGACGATCCAGCAGATCGCGATGCGAGCACATGGCGCGGGCGATCTGCCCGAGGGTATCGAGGGCGGGCTCGACGCGCAGATCTGCTACAACCCGGAGAATCTCACCTACCCGTATGGTGCGTACTTCTGCGTCGTCGACATCGACCCAGGGACAGCCGTGGTGAAGGTGCGGCGCTTCCTCGCCGTCGACGACTGCGGCACCCGGATCAATCCGATGATCATCGAGGGTCAGGTGCACGGCGGCATTACCGACGGCATCGGCATGGCGCTGATGCAGATCATGGCCTTCGACGAGGACGGCAACTGCCTCGGCGGATCCCTGATGGACTACCTCATTCCGACGGCGCTCGAGGTTCCGCACTTCGAGACCGGGTACACGGTCACCCCTTCGCCGCACCACCCGATCGGCGCGAAAGGGATCGGCGAATCGGCCACGGTCGGATCGCCGGCAGCGGTGGTCAATGCGGTGGTGGATGCGTTGGCGCCGTTCGGAGTTCGGCACGCCGACATGCCGCTGACGCCGTCGCGGGTGTGGGAAGCGATGCAGGGGCGGGCCACACCGCCCATCTGAGTGGGTGCGAGCGATGGGATCACCGATGAAGATGACCGAGCGTGCACAGCAGTTGGTTCGCACCCGGACTCCGTTCGTGCACGCGACCGTCGTGCGCGCTCAGCAGCCGACCTCGGCGCACCCCGGGGACGAGGCGATACTGTTGCAGGACGGGACGATAGAAGGATTCGTCGGCGGCCAGTGCGCCCAGAACTCGGTCCGCAAGGCGGCGCTGGGTGCCCTGCAGTCGCACGAGAGTGTGTTGCTGCGCGTGCTACCCGACGGCGATCTGCAGTTTCCCGAAGCGCCCGGCGCGGCGGTGGTGGTAAATCCCTGCCTGTCCGGCGGAGCGCTCGAGATATTCCTCGAGCCGCAGTTCCCGGCGCCGCTGGTGCGTATCTGCGGCGCGACACCCATCGCGGACGCCCTGGCCGAAATGTGCGAACTGGTGGGATTCGGGGTGCGGCGCAGTGTTGCCGGAGACGACTCGCTGGATTCGCTGGCCGACACGACGGCGATGGTGATCGCCAGCCACGGTGGCCCGGAAGCCGAAATGATCCGCGCCGCGCTCGACGCCGGTGTGGGGTATATCGGATTGGTGGCCAGCAGGATTCGGGGTGCGTCGATTCTCGACGAGCTGGGGTTGACCGACGCCGAGCGGGCGCGCGTGCGCACCCCGGCGGGTTTGCCGATCGGCGCCAAGACCTCCGCGGAGATCGCCGTCTCGATTGTCGCGCAAGTGATCCAGGCGATCCGCAAAGGTGGCTTGGCAGTCACGCCCCGCTCGGCGAATGTCGTGGTCGAGGCGCTCGATCCAGTGTGCGGCATGTCCGTGACGGTCGGGCCGGACACACCGCGTCTCACTATCGACGATGTCGACCACTGGTTCTGCAGCTCCGGCTGCCGCACCTCCTTTGCCGCGGCGAAGACGGGCTCATGACCATCGAGTTCGTCACTGGAGTCGTGCTCGCCGCGGGAACCTCACGACGTCTCGGCACCGCAAAACAGCTACTGCCGTACCGGAATACGACGGTTCTCGGCGCCACCCTCGACGTGGTGCGATCCTGCGCTTTCGATCAGATCATCGTCACCCTCGGCGGCGCGGCGGCGGCGGTCCGGCAGCAGGTCGATCTCAGCGGGATGGAGGTGGCCATGGCCGACGACTTCGATTCGGGCTGTTCGTCGTCGTTGCGTTCAGCCCTGAGTGCGGTGCATCCCCGGGCCGCCGGAATCGTGCTGATGCTCGGTGATCAACCGGGCCTGTCGGCGGCGACCGTCGACCGATTGATCGCAGAGGGAACGTCCGCAACGATCACGGTCTGCCGCTACCACGACGGTATCGGGCATCCATTCTGGCTGAGCCGCAGCGTATTCAGCCAGGCGGCCCGATTGCACGGCGACAAGGCCGTGTGGAAGATCATCGAGTCGGGCCGCGTCGTGGTGTCCCGACTCGACGTCGACGCACCGATGCCCTTGGACGTGGACACCTGGGACGACTACGAGCGCCTGCGCGCCGCGGCGTCGCCATGATGTCGCCGTTCGGCGATGTCGAGGACGTGGTGCGACGATTCGACGCCGACGACTACCTGCTCGATACCGGGACCGCCGCCGCCTTCTATCTGGCCACCACGTTGGGGCGGCCGTTGCTGCTGGAAGGCGAACCCGGAGTGGGCAAGACGACGGCAGCGAAGACCCTGGCCACCGTGCTCGGTGCACCGCTGATCCGCCTACAGTGTTACGAGGGCCTCACCGTGAGCGAAGCTCTGTACGACTGGAATTACCAGCGTCAGCTGCTGAGCATCCGGCTCGCCGAGGCGCGCGGCACCGACCTCACCGAAGCCGACCTGTTCACCGAGGCATTCCTGGTGGACCGCCCGATCCTGCGCTGTGTGCGATATCGCGGGCCGACGCCCCCGGTGCTGTTGATCGACGAAATCGACCGTGCCGACGACGAATTCGAGGCACTGCTGCTCGAATTCCTCGGTGAGGCCACGGTGACCGTTCCCGAACTCGGGACCTTTGTCGCCGAACACCCGCCGACCGCGGTGCTGACCTCGAACCGCAGTCGCGACCTGCACGACGCGCTACGGCGGCGCTGTCTCTACCACTGGATCGACTACCCGGAACCGTCCCGCGCGGTGGCGATAGTGCGACGCACCGTGCCGGGGGCAACCGACGCGCTGATCGAGCACGCCACCCGATTCGTCGGCCGCGCCCGCGATCTCGATCTCGACAAGCCGCCCGGCGTCGCCGAGACCATCGACTGGATCGCCGCCCTGTCGACGCTCGACGTCGCCGATCTCACCGCGCCAGAGGCAGTCGCCGCGCTGAGCGCGCTGGCGAAGACACCCGACGATCGCGCCACCGTGCACGCGGCATTCGACGAATACGCCCAAGGCCTGGCTACCGGATGAGAGGGATACTCCGATGAAGATCGCCAACGAGTTCACCGTCAACGCACCCGTCGAGCAAGCATGGGAGGTGCTGACCGACCTCGAACAGGTGGTCCCGCTCATGCCCGGCGCACAGATGGTCGGCTGGGAGGGAGACGACTTCCTCGGCAAACTGAAGATCAAAGTCGGACCGGTGACAAGCGAATTCACAGGGAAGGCGAATTTCGTCGAGCGTGACGAACACGACCATCGCGCCGTCATCAACGGCAGCGGCAGGGATTCACGCGGATCCGGAAACGCCGCGGCGACCATCACCACGCAACTGCGCGGAGACGGCGACAAGACCAGGGTCACCGTGGACACCGACCTCAAGATCGTCGGCAAGCTCGCCCAATTCGGCAGCGGGATGCTGCAGCAGGTGTCCGAGAAACTGGTCGGCCAGTTCGTGGCGTCCCTGGAAGCGAAACTCGCGGCGGGCGATTCGGCCGCCGCGGAGCCGGCTGTCGAGCCGGACAGCCGGGGGACGCGGCCACAACCGGTTGCGCAATCGGAGTCGGCACCGCTGGACCTCGTCGATCTGGTCGGGCCCGCGATGATCAAGAAGTATGCACCGGCAATCGCGGCAGGGCTGGCTGCCGCGCTCGCAATTGTCCTGGTACGCAAGCTGATACGCGGGAAGTGATGACGCGGGCGGTTCTGCTACGCGGTGTCGATCTCGCCGCATTCGCCGTCGCGGTGGTCGCGCGGCTGCGGCGTGGTGGCGTCGCGGTGGCGCCGAGCGGGCCCGCGCTGTTCGTGCAAGCCTTGCGCCGCATGGCGCCGCGGTCGCGCACCGAGTTCTACTGGGCTGCGCGGCTCACGCTCGTCGATCGCGTACAGGATCTGGCTGCCTTCGACGCGATCTTCGCGACGGTGTTCGCCGACGCGGTGTTGGGCGTGGACCCGCCGAGCCGGACGCGCAGACTGCCGACCGAACGCGCGTCGGCACCGCGCGTGAGCGGTCGGGGACAGTCTCGGCAACGCGGTGAAGTCCCCTGGGCGACAATGCGATCGGCGATCGTTGCCGACCGATCGACAGACCAGGGTGTGGCGCTGCCGGACGTGCTGCCGAGCCGGTTCGCCGCACGTGCCCAGGAACCGTTCGACCACTTCGATCCGGATGATCTGCGCACGGTCGGGGCCTGGATGGAGCAGGCGTCGGCGCACTGGCCGCAGCGCAGCAGCAGGCGCTACGAGAAGCATCCGCATGGCAAGCGGATCGACCTCCGGGCGACGATGAACAACTCCCGCCGCACCGGCTGGGAGTCGGCGGTGCTGGTCCGCGCCCGTCCCCGTAGCCGCCCGCGCCGAATCGTCATGATCTGCGACGTCAGCCGCTCGATGCAGCCATATTCGACGATCTATCTGCACCTGATGCGGGCCGCGATGCAGCGCCATTCACCCGATCGCCCAGAGGTATTCGCCTTTTCAACCTCGCTGACCAGGCTGACCTCGGTGCTGGCGCACCGTTCGCCGGATGTCGCGCTGGCCCGGGCCAACGACAAGGTGGTCGACCGCTACGGCGGCACACACATCGGCCGATGCCTCGGCGCGCTGCTCGCAACTCCGTCCGGCAACGCGGTGCGCGGTGCCGTCGTCGTCATCGCATCGGATGGCTGGGACAGCGACACCCCCGATGTCCTCGCCCGCGCGATAGCCCGGATCCGACGCCGGGCTTGGCGCGTCATCTGGCTCAATCCCCGTGCGGGCGACCCCCGATTCCAGCCGGCCACTGGTGCAATGGCGGCAGCCCTGCCGTACTGCGACATCATGATGCCCGCGCAGACACTGGCGGACATGCACCTGTTCATGCAAGCCCTGGCATCGGTGATTCTCACCTGATAGCCAGCTGGGGAGAACGCCGGTAGCGGCCATCATCGGAATGAAAGCGCGGCCACCATCGAAATTCATCGACGACATCGGGAAGGTACTTGCCCTCGGCTGGTACGGCACCGAGACGACCGGTTACGCCGAAATGCTCAATGTTGGAAGCCGATTCGAGAATCGTGAGTCTGCGGTGGCGGGCTGCAATGGCATCGGCCGCCGAAGAAGTTTGTTGCCCGCCATGCATCCGCTGGCCAATCAGACACCAAGCCGGTCCGTGCTTTCGCAGTCGACTCGAGATCCGACATCCGGACTACCTACCCACAGACTGCTCGACGAGGCACCAGCAAGCACACACGCGCGTTACACCCCCGGTACCGCCTCGGTGAACGTATGATTCTCATGGCACGGTCTTTTAGGCAGGTGCCTGTTCGCACTGGAGCGTGCGACGCCGCGCACGACGGATGATGACCCGTCGGCGGCCACCGTACAGTGGCACGACCAGGTAGTTCTACGGGCGGGACCCGGGTGTCACCGGCACCATCGTTGAAGGCGATAGTAGCGTCGATGGCATCCAGGGGTGCCAAAGAATACAGACACAAACCGTGAGAACTGATGTTCCATCTGGTGCCCGATTACCGAGTGAGAATTGCCGGCGCCGCTGCCTCGGTCCCGCTGCGGTGAGGCCCTCGCCGCCGCCGTTCCCCAAGGAAAGCGAGGATTCCGATGTCTACTCATCAGGCTGTTCACGTGCAGTCCGCCGGTGCGGCGTTGAAACTGGTCGACGTCGAAACGACCTCACCGCCGCACGCTCATGTGCGCCTCGCGGTCTCGGCATGCGGGATCTGCGGCACCGACCGTTCGTTCATCAGCGGCGGGTTCCCGGACATGACGTGGCCGCTGACACCCGGTCACGAGATCGCGGGCACGATCGCCGAACTCGGCGCCGATGTCGACAACTACGTCGTCGGTGACCGTGTTGCTGTGGGCTGGTTCGGTGGGCATTGCGGCAAGTGCGTCCCATGCCGGAAAGGCGACTTCATCCACTGCCAGAACATGCAGGTCCCCAGCTGGCAGTACCCCGGCGGATACGCCGAGTCGGTGACGGTACCGGCCAATGCGCTTGCCCGCATCCCCGACGAGCTTTCCCTGGTCGAGGCCGCGCCGATGGGCTGTGCCGGAGTCACCACCTACCACGCGCTTCGCGAAACCAGCGCGGTGCCCGGCGACCGCGTGGCCGTTCTGGGGATTGGCGGACTGGGCCACCTCGGCGTGCAGTTCGCGCGCGCGATGGGCTTCGAAACGATTGCGATCGCCCGAGGCCCGGACAAAGCCGAGGACGCCCGCGCGCTCGGTGCCCACCACTATATCGACTCGACCGCCGGCGACGTCAGCGCGGCGTTGCGGGGGCTCGGCGGTGTGTCGGTCGTTCTGGCGACCGTGGGCAGCGCCGCAGCCATGGCCGAAACAGTCGGTGGGCTGCTACCACGCGGTGAACTCATCGCCATCGGCGTCACCGCCGAGCCACTGCCGATCAGCCCGATGCAGCTGATCGTGCCCGGACTCAGCGTCACCGGCCACGCCTCCGGCACTGCGCGCGATATCGAGGAAACGATGCAATTCGCGGTCCAATCCGGCGTGCGCACGCGAATCCAGGAACGGCCACTGGATGAAGCCGCCGAGGCATATGCCGCAATGGAACAGGGACGGGCCCGATACCGCATCGTCCTCACGGCCTGACTATGGCCGCGCTCGGTGAACACGGCCGCGCAGCTGGCCTCCCGTGCCCGCCGCTGGGTCCGGCACGACCATCAATATTGTCGCCGCGCCCGAATATCCGACGACGTCGCTCCGCTCCGATCACGAAGGGTCCAGCTACAAGTACTCGAGGTGGGCCGTACACCAGTATGGCCAGGCAGAATGCCGAGCAGCACACGTAGTATCGCCGTCGAGTCGAACGCAGAGTGTGCGCGATCCGTCTCGCCGTGGTGCCGAGTGGAGCGAACAGCGGGAGGCTGCGCACGTTTCGGTGAACAGCGCTGAATCAGGACGGCTTGATAGCTGTCAGGTATCGCGTGTTGTCGAACATTTGTGCCATCGATTCGGGGACCGCTGGCATAGGACGGTCGTAGCGTGCGGCCAGTTCCTGCAGGTGCAGGCTCGAGATGGTCCAGCCGTGGGCGGTGAGCCATTCAGCCGGATCGGTGCGTTCGTCGGTGTAGAACAGCGACGCGAGGTCGACCTTGCCGAACGGGGTGCCCTGCAGGTATTCCGACTGCTGCTCGGCGATGCGGCCCATATCGACGCTATCGCCGATGGTCTCCGCCGCCACCCTGCTACCGGGTGCCGAAAGCTGACCGATTCGCGCGAACAGGGCATCCTGTGCGGCGCCTGGCAGGTATGGCAGCAACCCTTCTGCCGACCATGCGGTGGGCGAGGTCGGATCGAAGCCTGCCTCGACAAGCGCCGCGGGCCAGTCGTCGCGCAGATCAACAGCCACCTCGTGCCGGTCCGACTTCGGCGCGGTGCCCGATTCGGTGAGCACCTGATGTTTGAACTCGAGCACTTTGGGCTGGTCGATCTCGAACACAATCTCGTGCGCCGGCCAATCCAGCCGGTAGGCCCTGACGTCGAGCCCGGCGGCCAAGATCACCGCCTGGGTTACCCCGGCCGTCGCCGCGGACAGGAAGAAATCGTCGAAGAATTTACTGCGATATCCGATGAACCCAGCGGTGAGCGGGGTCTGCGCCCACAACGTCGAATCGGTGATCAGTCGGTTCATATCCGAATCGCCGGATGCCACCACGAACAGGGCGGCGTACTCGTCATGGACAAGAGCATCGGGTTGTTTGGTCTCGATCGCGCGGGCGGCCGCGACGCCGAGCGCGGTCATGCCGACGCTGCTCACAATGTCCCAGGTGTCGCCTTCGGTACGCATAATGCTTTCCTCAGAAGTGTCCTGAATGCGATAGCTGACAAGTCGGAATCCGGGGTTGCGCTCGAGCAAGGTAAGGGGGAGCCCTCTTGTCGGCGTGGCAAATATGCTGCTGTCGATGGGTAGAACTTGTTACGAACTCGATCATACGACCGAGTGGACTTCGGACACGGACGCAGCCGCCCGCAGCGACTTCGGTCCGACCGTCGGCCACGAGATTCGGGGCGCGGGCTGGCACACCGATCCGTACTTCCTCGCCCCGGGCCCCAAGTCCCTGCTCGCCTTTTTCGACGCCGAGCACGGGCTCGGCGGAGTCTCTGGCTTGGACCGTCGGCTCATGGGGGGGTCAAGGCTCCAGGTACAGGCGCTCATTGGGCAAGCGTGGATACCGACGGCTGTCATCAGGCATCACTGCGAGATGTTTCGGATAGCAGCGGTCACGGCAATCTTGTATGAATAACAAAGCCGCAGTGACGCACGCTGTGAAATCGAGCCGCACACTACCGAGTTGCACTGCAAGGTGCACGTCCGGTTCCTTCGGATGCGGAGACGTCTGGCTATCCATGTCAGGCTCGAACCTCCTCGGGCACCGGGCAGAAATCTGCGTGGCCATCCTCGGCGATCGGTTCCTTGACCTCGGGTCGCGGTTCGGCTGTGCCCCACACGTTGTCGGCGGACACGATCGTCGCGCCCGCCCACAGGCAGTGCGCGTCATCGCACGATGACCCGCGGCAGGTGCCGGATTCGACGAACACCTCGTGTCCGGGGGAGATCAGTTCGTTGACCCCGGCCGGGGCCATCGCTAGGCGGTACTCCAAGTTCTTGATTTCGTAGGGGATTCCGATTTTCACAGGCAAAGCTCCTGAACGTGCATATCGAAGTTCGATCAACAGCGCCGCAGTTGATGGCCAATGTTGGGGTGTATCACCAGTTGACCAATTTCCCAAGTATGAGGATTCATCACCGATGTACCTATACTGCTGCGGATAATTCTGATACTGCGCCGTACTTCTGCTGTATGTTCAGCCGGATTGCTTAATCTGGGTTCGGGACCGAGGGATCTTCGGCGCGTGAGCGCACCTCCGCCGCTGCGGCGGCACAGACCCGCTGCACCGTTTCCTCGACCACGTCGGGTGCCACGACGAGCAGAGTGCCCGGATGTGCGGCGATCAGGACGTCATCCCCGGTTCGCACTCCAATACTTCGGGCGCCCAACCCAAACGCGTCGACAAGTTCGTGCCGTCACGCCGTAACAATGCTCAGTACGCCAAGGATTCTGGCGGCGGGAGAATGAAAGCAAAGGTCACAATCAGACGTCTTCTGGCACACCTGATCACCACCACCGCGACCCAGATCTGGCGGTGGTCGATCTGGCGCCGACGCCACCAATACCGAGCCAAATAAGCCCACTACCAGCGACGACGCATCGTATAACCAAGTGCGCCCGGAGTGCTAAGGGAGGATGGAGTCTATGTAGCCGCCGTCGACTCGAAGGGCGCCGCCTGTCGTGGCCGAGGCGAATTCCGAGCTCAGGTAAACGATCATGGCCGCGATCTCGGTCGGCTCGATCAGACGTTGGATCAGCGAGTGTGGACGATGGTCCATCATGAATTGGTGTTCGGCCTGATCCCACGGCAATTCGTCGCCCACCAACTCACGGACGAAATCCTCGACGCCTGGCGTGTGTGTCGGCCCTGCCATCACCGAGTTGACGGTGACGCCGGTGCCCGCCGCCGCTTTCGCGTAACCACGGGTGACCGCCAACAAGGCAGTCTTCGTAGTGCCGTAATGAACCATCTCGATCGGGGTCACGACCGCTGAGTCGCTGGCGATGTTCATCACTCGCCCGAACCCGCGGTCCATCATTCCTGGCAAGTACATTCGGATCAGCCGCACCGCGGACAGGACGTTGACCTCGAAGTAGCGCCGCCATTCGTCGTCCTCGATCTCGAGCACCGGCTTGGCGCCGAAGATGCCGAGGTTGTTGACGAGAATGTCGAGATCGTTGATCTGCTCGCGCAGCGTCGCCGCACCGTCTGCCGAGGCGAGATCGGTTGCCACGGCAGTAACCTCGGCGCCCCGCACTTCGCTCGTGATGCTCGCGCGGGCTCGCTCGGTCTTGTCGCGGTCCCGTCCGTTGACCACCACCGATGCCCCCGCCCGGGCCAGTTCTGTCGCAATAGCCAACCCGATGCCCTGACTGGATCCTGATACCAATGCGCGTCGTCCGGAAAGGTCTATGTGCATCGCACCATCGTGCCGCAGCTTTCGGATGTGGAGTTTCCGCCACGCCCGAATCGGCAAACTCGACCAGCAGAGAGGGCAAACATGGCGACGCCGAACTGTGCCCGGCGGTGCGGCTCGGGAAATCCGGTATTGCCGAAATGCGCGCGTTTGCTGCCGAGGCTGAAATCGGCGACCTGCGATCAGGCGGATCCGGTTGCCGCACAACCTCTCCGGCTTGCCCGATCCCGCGCATGGCCAGGACTGGGTCGCTCATCCCTGGCGGGTCGGTCGAATGGTCAGGTCTCCGATTTCGACATCGTCGGGTTGGTCGATCGCGAAGGCAATCGCCCGAGCCACCGCCGTGGGGTCGATACCGAGATCGGCCATGTTCTGGTTGACCTGTGTGCGCACGGCCGGGTCGTCGACGGCGTTGTCGACCAGTTCGGTGCGGACGTAGCCGGGGGAGATCGACGTCGTCCGCAGCACCCCGTCGGTGCTCTCCTGCCGTAGTCCCTCCAGGAGGGTGCGCACCGCGTTCTTCGTGCCCGCGTACACCGCTTGGGTGGGGACGATCTTCAGGCCGGAGGTCGAGACGACGGTGACGAGGTGACCACTGCCCTGATGACGGAACACCGGCAGTGCCGCGGCGATCCCGTGCAGGATCCCCTTGACGTTCACGTCGACCATCGCCAACCAGCCCTCGACGTCCAAGTCGGCAATGGGGCTGATTCTGCTGATCCCGGCGTTGCCCACCAAGACGTCCAGACGGCCGAAACGGTCGACGGCGACGCTAACGAGCGATCGGAGGTCTTCGGGATTGGTGACGTCCACGCGCGTGGCGGCCGCTCGCCCGCCGGCGGTTTCGATCTCGGCGACCAGCCGGTCCAGTCGGTCGGTGCGGCGGGCGCCGAGCACGACGGCCGCACCGAGTGCGGCGAGGTGACGGGCTGTTGCTTCACCGATTCCGCTGCTGGCGCCGGTGATGGCGACGACCTTGCCCTGAATGGTCATGAGGACCCTCCGGCTATAGTGGACAAATGTCCGGTTACCCTGACGATCTTAGCGGACAGGTGTCCGATTCTGTCAAGCGCGGAAGAACGCGGCGTGCGGACGCACAACGCAACCGCGAACTGATCCTGCAAGCGGCACGCAATCTCGTGCACGAGCCGGGAGAGCTGAGACTCAACGCGGTCGCGAAGGCCTGCGGCATCGGACAGGGCACGCTGTATCGGCACTTCCCAACACGCGAGGACCTGCTCGCCGAGGTGTACCGCCATGAGGTGGAAGAACTGGTCGCCACAGCTCCGCGCCTGCTGGCAACGCACCAGCCGCTCGATGCGCTGGCAGCGTGGTTCGACCGGGTCGCCGCCTACGCACGGATCAAGCGCGACGTGTTCGCCGCCTTCGAGGCAGCGACGTGGCGCGACCTCGCCGCCCACAGCCTCGGCCCGATCGGCGAGGCGGTAGAACTGCTGCTGGCTGCCGGTCGCTCCGACGGCAGCGTCCGTTCCGACGCCGAAGCCCGCGACGTCATCGTGCTCATCAGCTGGCTGTCGCGGCTGGACGACGCCGAACTCGACGCGCGAGGGCCGCGGTTGCTGTCGATCCTCGTCGACGGTCTCCGCGCGTGCCGCCGCTGAGGCGAATACGCCGTGGAGGCAGCAGTTGTGGGCCAGTTACGAACGTCTGTATTGCCGCGTTGCGCGCGGTCGCGAACGTCCGCATCTGCCGACTTCAGGACATCCCTCCAAGGACGGTGGTGTTGACATGAACGGTTTCACCGCCCTCGGCTAGACCTCTACATCTCTGACTCCCGACCGCCGATCCGTGAACCTCATCGGCGGTCGGGATCGGGTGAATGCAGGTAAACGACAGAGCCTCCTACGATTCGCCGGTCCGGTAGGCCCGACGCCCCACGCCTCCCGGTCTGTCATCTTGGGTGGGAAGCGTCCCTTCCGCCCCGGTCGACGGTTTGCTATGTCAGGGTGTGCGCGGCGAAGACCGCCTTGCCGTTGTGGCCCCAAGTGGCTGCCCAGCCGGGGTTGAGCATCATCTCGATGTATTCGCCGGTGTCGACGTCTTGGATGTAAAAGAGGCTGCGGAGCCCGGGCAGGAGCTCGAGGCGCATGGCCCGAACCTTGCTGTCCTGCCAATGGCTTTCACGCTTGACCCGATCACGTTGCTTGTACCAGTAGCGATTGTCCATCCGCATGCGTACTTCGGTGTCCACCTGGACCCGTTCGTCGGTTTCGTGGTGATGGTATTTGTGAATCGCGCTGGAGTGCTTGAAGCCCTCGCGGTTCTTCAGCGCATAGTCCCAGTCGTACTGATCATTTGTTACCCAGTCGATGTTCCAGTAGTAGTAGAAGCCGTCGTCCTTTATGCGGCCGATCACGAGGTGGTAGTCCTGCCAGTACCGCAGAGGCCGATCGTCGTTCATGGTGTATATGGCGGTAGAAGCGGGATCCACTTCCGACTCGGAGAGCTCGGCCACCGACACCGCGAAGGGCTCGCTGAGCGGCGGATCCTGCTCAGCGTCACCGGGACGGAGATCTCCGGATCCTGATGCGGGGACTGCTCTATCGGACACTGTGGCTCGACCTTCCTGGCTGTGGTGATCGGGCACTTGACCTACGGACTCACACGCCAGGACGCGGCGCGTGTTGCGGACAGCGAGCGGGCTGCGCCCGGCCAGAAGCCGAGGAGCCCGTTCGATCCCGATGTGGTCTGCTGCACGGGCAGTCGGACGAGCCCTCGGTTCTTCCGGTCGGTCGCGGCGACAAAGATGAGGGACCTACCGCGACGAGAAAACGATAGCGTCTCGCTATCGCGTTTTGAGGCATCTCCCGATACGTGTCGAACACGGCGCGCAGCGTCTCGCGCCGGTCGATCCGCCCATATGACTACGAGCCACAACGTGGTGAGAGGGTTAAGTCGTCGAGGTCAGGGGCAACGAGCGGGTCGTCCTCGCCGAGCGGATGCGGATCGAAACGAAACGGCAACTGCGGCAAGAACTCTCGATACTTTGCGTTCAATCGTGGACCACCGATCACCACCAGTACGTCGGCGTGAATGTCGTAATACTCCGAGGGAGCGAAGTCCCGCACCACCACGCTCGGAGCCAGCTGCGCGAGGCGAGTGCGCATGAAGATAAGTGTGTCCAGATCAGCGAACTTCGCATACCGCAGGTAGTCGCGGTCGGCCGGTGACGCACATTCCGGGCGTTCGTCATTCGGGATCTCCGAACACACGATGTCGACTCTTGCTCCCGGTCGCAGTTGCCAGAATCCGCGCACCGCGTCATCGAGGTCACCGCGCTCGAGGTTGTTGCCTGCTGGCATGGCCGATTGTGCAGGCAGGGACGCAGGCCCGACCGGAGGTGAGAGCAGGAGATAGGCGAGGGTATCGAGGGTGCGCGCGGCGTGGCGCCGGATGGTTTTGGTGGCGCATTTCTGAGTCGTTCGCGGTAAGCCCGGCTCGAAGATCCACATGATGTCCGACCGTGTGGGAATCCCTGTGTCGGTGGGTGTTTCGGCCGTCAACGCCAACGATGTCGAAGCAACATAACCGTTGGTGAAGACCGTCCCAGTGGTGGTGCTGTGGGCGTTGGAGTGGTCGAGCAGTTCGATGTCTTTCTCCCGCAACGCCAACGACGTACCGGGTATGGCGGTGTCCTCGGCGAATTAAGAACATTCCGGTTGGTTTGCAATTGGAGTCCGAGAGTCTGTTTTGCGGCCGAAATTGATGGGATCAATTCAATATGACGTGGCAACTAATTGCATGGCCGGATTGGGGCGGTCGAATCGGCCCGATCCTATTGATCGGGCCGTTATGCAGCGGTACATTAACTCCACTGTGCCGTTGCTTGGTGGCACGTTAATCGGCGACACAATCGTCGTAATGTGAGGGGTTTTGGCCATGACCACAGTTCGACCGCCCTCGGAGGTGTCGGGGCCCGTAAATGCGCTTCACGATGAGGACGCTGGCTACCACAAGTCGCTTCGTCCTCGTCAGGTACAAATGATCGCGATCGGTGGCGCCATCGGCACCGGCCTATTCCTTGGTTCGGGAGGCAGACTGGCCAACGCAGGGCCCGGGCTGTTTCTGGTGTACGCCGTCTGCGGTGTGTTCGTGTTCTTCATCCTGCGCGCGCTCGGCGAGCTGGTGCTGCATCGCCCCTCCTCGGGGTCGTTCGTCTCCTACGCTCGTGAGTTCTACGGTGAGAAGCTGGCTTTCACGGTCGGGTGGATGTACTTCTTTCAGTGGTGTATGACCGGGATCGTGGACATCACGGCCATCGCCACTTATGTCCACTTCTGGGGAGCCTTCGAGGCGATTCCGCAGTGGCTGATCGCACTGGTTGCGCTGGCGTTGGTGGTCAGCATCAATATGGTGTCGGTCAAGTGGTTCGGTGAGCTGGAGTTCTGGGCCGCGATGATCAAGGTCGTCACTCTGGTGACTTTCCTGATTGTCGGCACGATCTTCCTCGCGGGCCGATTCACGATCAAGGGCGAGCACACCGGCCCGCAGGTGATTGCCGATAGTGGCGGCTTGTTCCCCAGCGGCATCCTGCCTTTGGTACTGGTTACCACGGGTGTCGTATTCGCCTATGCCGCCGTCGAGTTGGTCGGCACGGCGGCCGGCGAGACGGAGAATCCGGAAAAGATTATGCCGCGCGCGATCAACTCCGTCATCGCTCGGATCGCTTTGTTCTACGTCGGATCATTGGTGCTGCTGGGTTTGTTGCTGCCCTACACCGCTTTCAAGTCCGGCGAGAGCCCCTTTGTCACCTTCTTCTCCCGGATCGGTGTCGACGGCGCGGGTTCGGTCATGAATATGGTCGTGCTGACCGCGGCCTTCTCCAGCCTGAACGCTGGCCTGTACTCGACCGGCCGGATCCTGCGGTCGATGTCGATGAACGGTAGTGCGCCTGCCATCGCGTCGCGGATGTCCAGCGGTGGTGTGCCCTATGTCGGCATCCTGGCGACCGGTGCGATCGCGTTGCTCGGTGTCGGCTTGAACGTAATGGTGCCCGACAAAGCATTCGAGATCGTGCTGAACATGTCGGCGTTGGGCACCATCGTGGCGTGGACGGCGATCGTGGTCTGCCAATTGCAGTTGTGGCGTTGGGCGCGTGACGGCAAGCTGGAGCGGCCGAAGTTCCGGCTGATGGGTGCGCCCTACACGAGCTATGCCACGCTGGTGTTCCTGGCGACGGTGGTCGCGCTGATGGCATTCAGTGATGACGAGTTGCAGCGTGGCGCGGTGATCGCCGTGGGCGTCATCATAGTTCCGATGCTGGTAGTCGGGTGGTTTCTCGCCCGCAAGCGGGTAGCGAGCATCGCGCTGCAGCGCGAGGGTTACACCGGCCGGTTTCCGGTGCTCGCCGAGCGTCCGTCGCCTGATCACGAGGCGAGCGACCAGGTCGTGGTTCACAACGAACGCGAATAGCGGCGTGGACTGCTCCCAGGGCGTTGCGACGTTCTGGGAGCAGATTCGTGTGTCGACCACGAGTGGTCACATCTCGCACGCCGTAGGTTGAATTGCAGGACGGGATGTCAAGGAAGGATCGCGATGCGTGTCGATGTCGAATTCACCAGTGGCGCAGTAGCCTTGCGGGGCAAGCTCTACCGGCCGGAACGGACGTCAGGCACTGTGTTGCGAACACCTGCGGAAGCGACATAGCCCGACTGCTATCGGCCGAGGCTAATTCTCGGTCCGCGGGTATCTGCGGTACGTCGTGGGTGAAGAACCGAGCCGCGCAGGTGCAGGCAGCGCTCGCCGAGATCCGCGGCATCGGCACAGATCGAGGCCATGTCGCTGTCGGCCAGGACGCCGCCGTCGAAGACGAACACGAACCCTTCGGGACGGCCGTCTTGCGGGCACTTCAAGCTCAGCCGATTTCACACTGGAGGACGAAGCCTACGCAGCCGAGGACAGCTTCGTCGATACCTGGCGGAGGAACACGCAATGACTGACGAAATTTGACGAATGGTTGTCGAGCGAGTGGATCTCCTCCCAAGCCGAGCCGACTGGATCTTTGTCACCGGCACACTCTCCGGCGAGCCGGTCAGCATCGGTGACGAGGTGTCTATCCAGAACGGTGACCAGACAACGGTTACGACGATCAAATCGATCGAACTGCACAGTCACAGTCGGCAAGGGAAAACAACGATCTTGTTGGATGCCGAGCTCCGATCTATCGTCACCGCCGGGACCGTCATCAACCGCCAGGCGTGACATGGCCAGCCAGTTCCGCGTCGAGGAATCTTACCGACGAGTCAGACCGAATCCCTTTCGCGGTCGGCGAGGAGGTCGAGTTGCGTAAGAAGTACGGAACGACCCACCGGGCGTCCTGGAAGCACTTGACTTCGATCAACCCGCACCGGGCAACGCTTTCCTGACGAATCTTGGCGATGAGGACCTGGTCCAGCGCACTCGAATGGCTCGACGGTCCCGCGTTGCGACATGCGGGTACGACACTCGATGATCGAGCGAGAGACGCTGGGGGACAGAACGTCCTGTAATCAGCGTGGCGCGCGTTCGTGAACGTTCGCAACTGCCGATTATCGTGCGCTCGACACCGGCCGCTGATGTCGTACGGCCCAATTCGGTTCGATCGGTGCGGGGTGTTCGCGTCGGGGTAAATAGCAACGGGGTCGCCGGCAACAGCACCCGGCGCCAGCGACGACCAGTGACGAGTTCCGCCCTGTCGGCGGCGTGACGATATAGCGCCGCCGTGCCAGATTTCAGCGGTGGACGTGTCGTGGCGATTATGTGGACACGTTTTACTCCGTGGCCCAGTCCGCGCACGGGCATTACATGTGACGAAGTCCAACCGAGGAATGTGATGCACGTCATTGCCCGAGGAGACATGGTTGGGCATCGTCGTCAATTCGTTATCGGAAAGAAACCGGCTGGAGATGCCCACATGGCCGACCACACTTTTGCTTACGACCTCACGCTGGACGAGGCACGACGGCGCAGCGCTGTCGTCGCGGCGCTCGGTGACGACTGGGATCCGGTGGCGGTGCTCGCCGAGGAAGATCGGGCGTACGACATGCTGTACTCGAATCTCGACGATGAGCAGCAGCGGATCTACGAGGAACTCGTCCGGGCCGGAATCCTGCCGGATCGGGCGACCCGCCATATTGCCGACTGATCTCACCGCCGCAGTCGCCATGACGATCAACGTGCTCACCGGGTTTCTTTGTTCAGGGCTTGACCTTGCCCCTAGGTCAAGCTTCCACGATGGTTCGCATGAACAACAACGCACTGCACACCGTCGAAGCCCAGATCCGCGAGCAGGCCGCCGCCTACTGTGAGTCCAACAACGTCCCAGGTTTCGTTGCCGGCGTCTACCACGCCGGCGAGCAGATCATCGTCGCCCACGGCACCGCGAACGTCGCCACCGGCGCACCGATGCTCGACAACACCGGATTCCTCTTCGGCTCTGTCACCAAGGTCCTGACCACCACGTTGGTCCTCCAACAGGTCGAGCGCGCACTCCTGGACCTCGACATGCCGGTGGTGAAATACCTACCCGAATTCGCCCTGATCGCACCGGGCGCGGCGGACAAGATCCTGGTCCGGCACCTGATTTCGCACACCAACGGCATCGACGCGGACCTGTCATTCCCCGATGCCAAGGGCCGCGACGCCCTGAAGACCTACGTCGAAGGCCTCGCGAGCCGCTGCGGCACCCTGTTCGAACCCGGCGAGCAGCTCAGCTACTCCAACGGCGGCATGATCGTTGCGGGACGTCTGCTGGAAGTGGTGACCGGCATGCCCTTTCCCGACCTTCTCGAGCGCGATATCTACGCACCCGTCGGCATGCGGGACTCCAGCACCTCAGCCGAGCAGGCCATCCTGCGCAGCACCGCGGTCGGCCACTTCAATGACCACGAGACCATGGCGGCCAAGCCCACCGGCATGTTCACACTGCCCGACACCTGGGGACCGGCCGGCGGCACGCCGATCGGCACCATCGCAGACCTGCTCGCCTTCGGACGCACCCACCTCGCGGGCGGTGTGTCCCCCGCCGGCGCTCGGGTCCTCTCAACCGCGTCGACCGCGCTGATGCAGCAGGTCTCCTACGACATGGCCAGCCCGAACGTCCCGCCGATCGGCCTGGGTTGGGTACTGTATCCGTTCGGCGATACGACCGTCCTCGCCATGTCGGGCGCGTCGCCCGGCGGCGTGTCCATCCTGTGCGTCGTGCCTGAACACGACCTGGTTTTCACCGCCTTCGGCAATACCTCGGGAGCGATCATGCTGCAGGACCAGATCCTGCAGCGGCTCCTGAGCGAGCATATTGGCGTCCAGATCCCCGCTCTGATCACCGAATTGGAGCAGGACGTCGACATCACCCCATATGTGGGCACCTACCGCTCCGATCAGCTCCGCATCGATGTCAGCATCGTCGACGGCCAGCTCGAGGAGCGGATGACCTACGAACCCGCGGACGAATCGCAAGAGCGGATCTTCACCGAGTTCGCCGGCGGCGTAACCTCCGCCCCGCCGCAGCGTTACGTGCCGATCCGGCCCGGCCTTTTCTCGCCCGCCGGATACCCACTGGAGGCGTTCGACGGATACCTGCGACTGCTGCTCGTCTCCTACCACGACGTCCGCGACGGCCAAGCGCGCTTCCGCAACGGCGGCGGCCGCCTGACCCGACGAGCCTGACCGTTCCGAATGACCTGACCGCCGAGTAGAAGGATGTCGAGCATGATCACGATCGGCCAGCTCGCGGACTACGCCGGGGTGACCATCAAAGCCATCCGCCACTATCACGAGCGCGGTCTGCTCGCCGAGCCCGACCGCGACTCGTCCGGCTATCGGCGATACACCGCGCAAGACGCCATCGCCCTCGTCAAGATCAGGACACTGGCCAATGCAGGCGTGCCACTGGCTCACATCAAAGACCTCCTCGACGCCGACGCCGACGCGCTCACGGCAGCCATCGCCGAGATCGACCACAACCTCCGAGACCGCATCGCGCAGCTGCGGCGAACCCGCGACCAACTCACTCAGCTTCGCGGCGGCGACCGGCTTTTCGTCTCCCCTGAAGTCGCCGACTATCTCGATGATCTGCGCGAACTCGGCGTCGGCGAGCGTCAGGTGCGCCTGGAACGCGACGGCTGGATCCTCATGCAAACAGCGTCACCCGAGGACGCCGCCGTGTGGATCGCCGAAAAACGCGAGTTGATCACCGATCCCGAGTTCCGCGCCCTCTACCTCGAACATGACGCCGCCTACGACTGGTCGCCGAACGATCCCCGCCTTCCCGCCCTCGCGGACCGTACCCGGAACTGGTTCGCCAACCACCACAGCCGATCCGAGACCCGCCCCGTTTCCAACCCGACCATCGCCCGGTTGGCGGCAGTGTCCCAGCCCGGAGCCTCATCCCCGGCTTGGGACCGCCTCGCCCAACTCATGAAAGGCTAGCGTCGATTTTGCGTGCTGCTCGGTTTGATGTGTGTGCTGCGCTGTTTGTGAACATGGTGCGTCGCTGGTTCCATCCGTCGGCGATGGTGCAGACCCAGCGCCCGGCTGGTGCCCAGGTGTAGCTGGTTTTGTCGGGCGCCGTGGCTGACGGCTCTGCCGGGGCAATTGCGACCGGCGGCGGAGCTGGCTGGCCATCTTCCCGATTCAATTGCGCTTCCCAGTACTCACCGTGTTTGCGAAGGATGTTCAGATAGCTCGCAAATATCTTTGCCATTTCGTCCCGCTTGTCAACGCCATCGCTCCCGGCGGCACCGTCACCGATGTCCTTTCTCGAGCTTCCCCAGCCAGAGACCGGTGACGTGCTGTTAGAGGGGATGGTAGAAGACCGCCATGTGGGGCATAACTCTCCTCTGAAAAGCTGCTGCGGTCGTCTCCGGCGCGGCGCGGCGCGTCACGCCGCCCGCCCGTCACACCTTATATATACTGGTAGAGACGTTTTTACCGGCGACTCGGAGGCGGTGGGCCGGAGTTTGCTGGCGCCATGCTCCGAGAGCGCGCCAGGGCCGCCATATCGTCATAGTGCTCATACCGTCATAACTCTCGGTCGGCTCCAGTGTGGGTGGGCGGCTTTGCTGTCGGCTCCGTCGTCGCTGTTGTTCTGAGATCGGTTGCGGCACAACACCTCTGCGGATGAGTGGTTCTCGACGCCGGACAGGCGCGGCCCGCTCGTCATCGGTCCGGTGTCACCACGACATAACCCGGTTTCGACGATTCGCTCCGTGAGCAGCCATGCAACTAGAGGTAGGAACCGCTGATCAGCAGCCTCGGTAGGCAGCCGCTCAGACAACGGCCCCACCTTCGATGGAGAGGAATTAATATGCGCGCCATCCAGATTGAACAGTTCGGCGACCCCGCGCAGGTGCTCCGCATCGTCGACATCGAGGAGCCGCCGCCACCAGGCCCGCATGAGGTTCTGTTGAGCGTTGAGGTCTCACCGTTGAACAAACACGACCTACTGGTTGTCACCGGCATGCTGGCGCGACCACCCCTGCCCCACATACCAGGCGCAGAGGGCGTCGCGCGCGTGCTTGCCACTGGCGCCGAGGTCGATGGACTTCAAGTCGGTGATCTGGTCGTGCTACCCCTGTATGCCGGTGCGTGGCGTGAGCGGCTCGTCGTGCCCGCCGACGGCCTGTTCGCACTCCCCGCCGGCGGCAACATCGAGCAGTACTCGATGCTGGGCAGCAACCCTCCGGCGGCAGGGTTGATGCTCAGTGAATGCACCCCCCTACAGCCCGGTGACTGGGTGGTTCAGAACGCCGCGAACTCCGGTGTGGGACGGTCATTGATCGCGCTAGCCAAACTTCGTGGACTGAAGACGATCAACCTGGCCCGTGACGACGCAACGTTCGCAGAGCTCACAGCAGCCGGGGCCGACGTGGTCCACGTCGACGATCCCGATGCGGTCGGCGATGTTCGAGCAGTGATCGGCGACGCGCGAGTGGCGCTGGCAGTGGAAGCCGTCGGTGGACCGGGGGTGGGGCGGCTGCTCGAATTGCTGTCCGACGGTGGATGGTTGGTCAGCTATTCCTGGGCCAGGGACGAACCCATGTGGGTCGACACCTCGGCACTGGTCGCCAAGCACCTCACCGTCCGCGGATTCTTTGTCGGCGACTACGACTACCGCGAAAAGGTGGTGCCTGTCATTCGTGAGGCGGCACCGCTGGTGGCCGACGGCGCCCTCGTTGTCCCCGTGGCGCGCGTGTACCCCCTCGAGCACATCCAGGACGCGGTGCAACATCTCCTCCGTGGCGGCAAGATCCTGCTGAAAGTGGCGGGGCGATGAAGGTGACGAGCGCGCGACCTCGGCACGGTGCGTTGACAAGATGTTTACGTGACCAACCGGGACGTGAAAGTGTCCACCGACCCCAGCGCGATCATCGACCGCATGGAGTCTCGGCTTCCAGGGTTGTCTTGCGAGGACAAACCCTCTCTACCGGGAGTCCGCTGCCTGCTGGCACGACACACCAAGCCCCCCAACAAAACCCATTCGACCGGCCACCTCACACCCCTTGACTGCGCGGCATTGAGCCTCGGGCCCCTCAGGAGGCTGGCATACCTGGCATCGACAGCAACCGCCACTCGAGACCAGGATGCTTTCGACACCACCACGCTCGCCAACTCGAATCCTCCTGCTGCGGAAGGCAATCGGCGAAGATGATCCACCAACCATGTCTCCGTAGGCCTTTCATTTCCTATCGTCCCAAGCCTCCGGGCTTTGGTAGTGGTTGCGATGCCCCGCCTGAAGCACCGCGCACAGCTTGTCGAAATGCTCCACGTCGTTCGGAAGACGTGCCAGCAAGCGCAGAGCCGACTCCGGCTCGATGTCTCCGTAGACGTCGTGGTAGCTGGTAAGCAGCCCCTGGAACACGGCGCCCCGCAGCTCGGGCACCTCGACCACTGCCTGGTAGACGGGCTCCTTCATCATCCAAGGCACCGGTCCTGAGATCTCGAGCACCCGCCGGGCCCGCCGAAGCAGCGCCTCGTCCCCGCTTCGCAGTCTCCCGGCATTCTTCCCGAGCACCTGGGCGAACGCCGTCTCGACCGTGGCGTGGTCCTCGAACCAGTCAACCCACAACGAATAGGTGATCGCCTCGGCGCCCTCCGGCGCCTCGAGCCGCGACCGGTACTCCCGCCAGAGCACCTCATGGACACGGGGGTCGTCGGTGTCGGCCATCAGGAAGCGGATCTCGCACGTGACCCAATACTCGCCGAGCAGGTCCAGCAGCCCGAAGCCCAACCGCACCCGGCCGGACTCATCGAGGTCCGGATCACCCAGAGCCACCGAGGCCCACTGGTGAGCCACGTCGTTGGCCGACAGGCGTTCACCTTCGGCAAGCCAGGCTCCGTCGCCGGCCTGGGTGACACCCTCTGCGGCAAGCCAGCGCCGCGCCTCTTCCTTGGCGATCATTCAGGAAGTTCTACCGGAATCTCCCGGCGACCGTGGAATGACATCGACTCGATCACCATGCCCTCTACAGACCGACACTTCGGCGGGCCCCTCCGCCGCAGCACCGCTCATCCCACCGCCCACCTACGACGCCGCTGAGGCGGTCCGGGTGTGCTGTTAGGGCTCGCGCGGGTGAGTTTGCATGAGCAGAACGTCATGGAGGCGTTGAAGATGGTGCAGCTTGGTCAGATCGCCGCCGCTGATGCTGGGGACGCGGGGGAGGTGGCCCGGCTGCAGGCCACTGCGGCGTGGGCTTATGCCCTGATGGGGAAGCAACGGCAGGCGGTCGACAGTCTCGCGCGCGCCGAGTATGAGATGAACTCGGCCGATGCGTCCGAGCCGTGGATGACCATCTTCTTCGCTAGCCACGGCACTTTGAAAACACGGCCTAATACTGCAACGGCACTCTCGTGCCGAGTGCCGTTGCGGTATTAGCTGGCTGTGGCGAAGTGCTGGCGGTACCGCTCGGGGGTTGTCGACAGGCGGCGGGTGAAGACTCGGTGGAGGGTTTCGCCGTGGCGGTAGCCGACCGCGCGGGCGATGGCGGTGATGGTGAGTTCGGTGGATTCCAGCAGTCGGCGGGCTGCTTCGATGCGGAGGTCTTCCACGAATGCGGCTGGGGTGCTTCCGGTTTCGTCGCGGAAGGCGCGGGCGAAGTGTCGTTCGCTCATACCGGCGCGCTGTGCCAGCGCGGAGACTGCCAGGTCGTCGCCGAGATGGTCGGGTAGCCACTGCTGTACGGCGCGGATGGCGGGAGTGCGGGCGGGTTGGGCACGCATTTGGGCGCTGAATTGGGCTTGGCCGCCGGAGCGGCGGGTGAAGACGACGAAGGAGCGCGCGATCTCCTGCGCCTTCTCGCGGCCGTGATCATCCTCGACCAAGGCCAGCGCGAGGTCGATGCCGGCGGCGACGCCTGCGGAGGTCCAACGGTTGCGATCGTGGACGTAGATGCGATCGGGTTCGACGGTGACGCGCGGATAGCTGCGCGCCATGAGATCCGTATTCCACCAGTGGGTGGTCGCTCGGTACCCGTCGAGCAACCCTGCGGAGGCCAGCAGCAGCGCGCCTGCGCACACCGAGGTCACTCGCCGGGATTTGCGTGCCAGTGCGGGTAATTCGCGGACCACCTCCGCCGACACCGGCCCGGAGACCCAGCCCCCGACGACCACCAGTGTGTCGATCCCCTCCTCGGACGCGGCCAGATCTTGCAGCGAATGCTCGATCCCGAGCGTCAGCGCGCCGTCGACCTTGATCGAGCGGCCCTGCGGCGAGGCCGTCACCAGCCGGTACAGCTGCTGCCCGGCGAGGGCGTTGGCGAAGCCGAAAACGTCCATCGGCCCGGCCAATTCGACCAGTTGCATACCCTCGTAGGCGACGAAGACGATGGTGCGCGGCTCGGGCATTCCGCCATCATCGCAGCTGGGGCCGGTGGCCGCCACGGTCAGTTGCTGACCGAGGTGGCCGTCGGACTCCTCCACCGCCGCATCCCCTGACGATCCCACTCGCCCTCCCACACCGGCTCGCGCAGCGGGGGTATCGCCACGCGAACCGGCGATCGTGGAGCCCACCCGAGCTGTGCCATCAGCCGACGCTCGCGACCCCGGCGCCCTCGCCGCGCACCGCGTATGGGTCCGTGCTCTTGCCGCGCGTCGCGGGCCCGTCAGCGTTCTTGCCGCGCGCCGCGTGCTGTTCGAGGAATGGGATGAGCACTGCGGCAACACGATCCGGGAACTGGGCGTGCGGATAGTGTCCGCCGTCGTCGACCAGCACGACTCGGCCGAGCCCGTCGTGCATGGCGGCGACGATCGCGTTTCCCTCAGCTTCGGGCGAGACGTAATCCGGGTCCTGCGTACCCATGATCACGAGTGCGGGGCAGTGGACTTCGGGCAGGTAAGCCTCGGCATCCGCCGGGGTCGTCCGACCGGTCTTCATGAATTCCGCGAAGCGCCCGGGCCGCCCAAGGATCTCCCCCAGCCCGGTGATGTATTTGTCGTAATCGGCAGGCTTGGTCGGGTACGCCACGTCCAGATACCGGCGCCACCAGGTGAACGTCTTGAACATCTGCGTCGCCATCAGCCGCAGCCCGCCGCGCCGGTATCGCGGGACCGTGAACAGCGCACCGACACTCACACTCTGAGTCAGCGTGAACGGGTTGATCTCGACGATCCCCGTCACCAACTCCGGAGCCTGCGCCGCAGCGATGGTCGCCGACCCACCGGACAGCGAATGCCCGACGATCACCGCTGGACCACCGAAATGCCCTATGACACCGAGCAAGTCGTGAGCCACATCAGTGCGGCTGATGGCGGCCTTCCCGGTCACCGACGGCCAATCCAGGCTGGACTCCCCATGCCCGCGCATATCCACATTCACCACCCGATACCCCGCGGCGACCAGCGGCCCGACGAGATGCCGGAAATCCTGCCGCCACGTCCCCATCCCGTGCGCCAGCACCACCAGCGGCCCTGCGCCGGCCACATCACAGGCGATCCGTCCGTCCGCGAGTGTCACGAATTCAGTCATTGTCGTTTCCCTTCCAGCGATCTCGGTCGTACCTTCGACCTGCTCGAATTGAACGCCTAGAAGGCCGCCGCGACCGATACCAAAGGCCGAATCGGTCAGCCGCTGGGCCGATTTCGTCAGTCGATGATCCGGATTCGCCGGGGACCGAGTGCCGTTGCAGTACTAACGCGCACCGCCTGGCGATCATGCTCGTATTTGCAGTGCCGCTTGTCGCCAGCGTTCCTATCGCTACCGGCGCGCTTGAAGGTGATCGGCTTCCGAGGTCCTGGCCTCTCGGTCAGTCGGTGCGGTCATGCTCGCGACCGTCGATGGTGGGCCCACCGCACGACGATGGTTCGGTCGCGCTGTCTGAGTGCGTCACCAGCACCGATGATTCTCGACGGTCCGGGTGTAGATGCGACTACGTCAGGGCAGGGCCTGCGGAACCGCGTTCGGGTTCGTTGCGCCGACTATTGCGCCGATCACGGCGCCGAGGATGGAACCGCCGGAACCGGTTACCGAACCGGTCGCCAAGCCGACGGCCGAACCGACGGCCGAACCGAGCGAGGCGCCCGCCGATGCACCGTTCAACACCGGGTCGGGGATCAGGGCGTTGGGGTTGGTGGCGACCTCTTCGCTTTGCAGGGGAATACCGGCGATGAGTTCGGCCGTCCGACCGGTATCGGCGGAGGCGCCCCCGGCGAAGACTGCCGCCGCGGCCAACGGCAGGGCTACAAAAGGCACCACGCGCCTCGCGTTGACCAGGGTGTTTCGAAGCATTCTTTCCACCTTTCCACCCCTCGGAGCAACCGAGGGCACAGCACAAACGGCACGGCCTCCCTCTCGCTACCCGTGAGGTAGCAAGGATTCAGGCCCTGCCGATCCCGGCCTCAGACGATACTGTGGGGCAAGCGAACTCGTCACTCGCATCGGCATAAACAGTGGCGCAGAGGGGGTTACGACCCGCCGTTGTTGCCTCGAAGTGCGAGACCTGCATCGATTAAACGCCTACTGCCTGGCACGAAAGGTCGATGCCGATACCTCGTTAGGGTTCTACTGGAATGTTCGGCAGTGAAAACGAAGGACCGAGGCAGATCGAACTCATCGGTCCGTATGGTGGCGTATTCGAGATCCGCCACGGCGGCGAGAACCCAGACATGGCCGACATCGCTATCCGCATCACCGGCGCGACCTTCGACGCCTTCACCGCGGAATGCAGCTTGGAAAATCATTCGGGCATGATCGTCGGCCACACGTTCAACGTGATGGTCGAGCCTGTCGACAACTCCTTCGCCATAGGCTTCGACCACCTCTTTCCCCGCCCCGGGGGCGAGGGCACACCACTGAATTGAGCAGTGGCCCAGTGTGTTCAGGCTAGACGGCACCCCGCAGGTTGAGACTCGCGTCGTTGCGACCGTGGACTGCGTCGGCGGCGTCGATCACGTACTGGGCGGCGGCCCGAAGGTCGGCGGCTCTGCGCGAGTCGATGTGCCTCGGCCGCGACCAGCGACGCTATGGGATCGATATACAGGCGGCTCGCCTGGCTTCGGCCGGCATTCAGGTACACATCGGTAATCGGATGTGCGAGTACGAGATCGAAAACACTGCGTCCATCCGACCCGGGGCGTGGCTACTCGCCGCTTCTGGTACCCGACTTCCCACTAGCGTGATTGCGCATCGGAATGGGTGAACTCGCACCGCTGCGCGTACTGCGAACGCTAGCCATTCGCTGCGAAGATGATCTCGCTGATCCCGGCCGATGCGGACTCCGAGCGAGCCTTCCGCCGACCAGCGGCGACGGGCACCCGCTCCGCTCGGTGCAAGCGTGGTGGAAACCGACGGTGACCGGGCGTCGGCATGCGGTCGACGACGACCCGCGGGAACTTTCCGGTCCTGCTGGGCGACAATTTGTGCGTGGAGTGCAAGGTATGCCGGACCGCGCTATCGGCCCGGATCGATGGCGAACGCGAAACCGTGCCAGCAGCGCGCGTGGACGAACACCTGGAACAGTGCCCGGAGTGCTGTTCCTGGTATGTCGCCGCCGTGGAGACCTCGCGCCTGCTGCGCGGCGGTTCGTCGTACGCGCCCGACCTCACCGACGCGATCTTCGCCGCCGCCGACCTGGAGCGCCCGCGCGGATCGAGGTGGCGCACAGCACTGCCCGGCCTCGGCCGGTCCGAGTGGACCCGGCTGCTGCTGGGCCTGCTCGGTGTCGTGCAGTGCGCGCTGGCGATCGGCCAGTTCGTTGGATTCGATTTCGGCATGACGCACCACCACGGCGCCGAGATGACCCGGCACCTGATGAACGAGTCCACTGCGTGGAGCCTCGCGATCGGCATCGGGTTCGTCTACTGCGCGGTGCGGCCGTACGCGACCTCGGGCGTGCTGCCGGTGCTCGGCGTACTGGTCGTGACGCTCACCGCATTCGTCATCGGTGATCTGTACTCCGGAGTGGTGCCGGTCTCTCGGGTGCTCTCGCACGGCATCCTGGTCGCCGCGCTGGTGCTGGTCGCGATTGTGCATCGCACTCGCCGACCGGAAACCGCACCGCCGACCCGCGCGAGCAATCCGGTGCCCACCGAACTCGTCCTGCCGCCCAGCGCCCGATTCGGCCGCCGCACCGGCCATCTGCGCTCGACTCAACATCCTGCGGCCTGACCGAACGGAATCGCATGAACACAGCTTTGACGGATGGCGGTCGCGCGACGGATGGGTGCGAACTCGCCAACCCGCCGCGGCGCGGCGCCATTCGCATCTCGCTCGCGGTTTCCGGAATGACCTGTGCCGCCTGCGCGAATCGAGTGGAGCGCAAGCTCAACAAGGTCGACGGCGTGCTCGCATCGGTGAACTATGCGACCGGAGTCGCCACCATCGATGCGGTCGAGGATATTTCGGTCGAGCAGCTCTGCACCGAGGTGGTCGCGGCCGGCTACGGCGTGGAGCCGATCACGGAGGGTAGCGGCCCGATCTCCTCGGCCCCCGAGGAGGCCGCGGTCCGAGATCTGTTCCGCCGCTTGGTCGTCGCGCTACTGCTGTTCTTCCCCCTTGCCGATCTTTCGGTGATGTTCGCGATGGTGCCTGCGACCAGGATCACCGGCTGGCAGGTCATCCTGACCGTGCTCGCACTGCCGGTGGTGGTGTGGGCCGCCGGGCCGCTGCACCGAAAGGCGCTGGCGGGGGCGAAGAATTTCACCGCCAGCATGGACACCCTGGTGTCGGTCGGTGTGACGACCGCGACGCTGTGGTCACTGGACACCATGTTCCTGCACGCGGATCGGACCGAAACCCCCGACGGCGTATGGGACGCGTTCTGGTCCGGTGATTCGATCTATCTAGAAGCCGCGGCCGGTGTCACCACCTTTGTGCTCGCCGGACGGTATTTCGAGGCGAAGGCCAAGCGTTCGGCGGGCAGCGCGCTGCGGGCACTAGCCGCGCTCGGCGCCCGCGAGGTCACGGTGCTGACCCGCGACAATCGCGCAATGCGGGTCCCCATCGGCGAACTCGTCGAGGGACAGCGCTTCGTGGTGCGGCCCGGCGAAACTATCGCGACCGACGGTCTGGTGGTCTCGGGTGCGTCGAGCGTCGATGCCAGCGCCATGACCGGCGAATCCATACCGGTCGATGTGACCGAAGGGATGCCGGTGATCGGCGGCACCACCGCACTCACCGGTCGCCTGATCGTGGAAGCCGCCGCGGTGGGCGCGGATACGAAGCTGTCCGGCATGATCCGGCTGGTCGAGCAGGCGCAGACCGGGAAGGCCCGCCTGCAGCGCGTCGCCGACCGGGTCTCGGCGGTGTTCGTCCCGTTCGTCTTCGCAGTGGCGGCCGGCACCTTTCTCACCTGGTGGCTGCTCGGTTCCGGTATCGACCGGGCCGCCGCGGCCGCCTTGGCGGTGTTGGTGATCGCGTGCCCGTGTGCGCTGGGGCTGGCAATTCCGACGGCGCTGATGGTGGCCTCCGGACGCGGTGCGCAGCTGGGCATCTTCATCAAGGGATATCAGGCGCTCGAGGCCACCCGCGACGTGGACACGGTGGTACTGGACAAGACCGGAACCCTCACCAACGGCGCAATGAGCGTCGTCGCGGTGACCGTGACCGATGCGCTGACCGAAGGCGAGGTGCTGCGGCTGGCCGGTGCGGTCGAGGCGGCCTCCGAACACGCCGTGGCCGCGGCCATCACCCGGCACGCCTCGGCAATATTGAACGGACTGCCGGAGGTCGAATCCTTCACGGCGCTAACGGGATTGGGCGCGCATGGCGTGGTCTCGGGCCGCGAGGTGATGATCGGACGCCTGCGCCTGCTGCACGATCGCGGCATCGATGTGCCGCAGCCGCTGAGTCGTGCTGTGCGCCAAGAGGAACGGTCCGGACGCACTGTGGTGCTCGTCGTGGTCGACGGCGCGGCCCAGGCGGTGATCGCGGTAGCCGATACCGTCAAGGACTCCGCCACCGACGCCATCGCCCGGCTGCACGCACTCGGCCTGCGCGTCATGATGTTCACCGGCGACAACGCATATGCCGCACAGTCGGTCGCGGACGAGATCGGCATCGATGAGGTTGTCGCCGAACTACTTCCGGAAGACAAAGTCGAACTCATCGCCCGCATGCAGGAGCACGGCCGCCGCGTTGTGATGGTCGGCGACGGCATCAACGACGGGGCGGCATTGGCCACCGCCGACCTCGGCATGGCGATCGGGGCGGGCACCGATGTCGCGATCGCGGCCGCCGATGTGATCCTGGTCCGCGACGATCTCGAAGCCGTCGCCGACGCCATCGAACTCGCGCACGCCACCTTGCGCACCATCAAGGGAAATCTGGTGTGGGCCTTCGGCTATAACGTGGTCGTCATCCCGGTGGCCG
This sequence comes from Nocardia arseniciresistens, assembly GCF_046764875.1. NCBI lineage: Bacteria > Bacillati > Actinomycetota > Actinomycetes > Mycobacteriales > Nocardiaceae > Nocardia > Nocardia arseniciresistens. The sequence goes on along the minus strand of NZ_JBKORD010000006.1, from coordinate 113,304 downwards.
TGCTCGGATTCCTGAACCCGTTGATCGCCGGTGCGGCCATGGCGTTCTCGTCGTTCTTCGTGGTCTCCAACAGCCTGCGGCTGCGTCGCGTTCGGCTCAGCCGCTGAATCAGCGGCGCGACTGCGCCAACTTCTCCAACATCGCGTTGTAGGCAGCGAGTTCGGAATCCCCGTACTCGTCGTCGTTGCGATCGGTGCGCACCGAGGTGCGGCGATCCTGGGCCACCCACTGGGTCAGCAGCGCACCGACCACGAGCAGGATCGGGATTTCCCCGGACACCCAGGCAATGCCGCCGCCGACCCGCTGATCAGCCATCAGGTCGAGACGCCATGGCAATTGGAGTTGCCGATAAAATCGCTCGCCGATGACGGTGTTCATCGACATCACCGCGACACCGAAGAAGGCGTGAAAAGGCATGATGGCGAACAGCATGCCGAGCCGGCCCAGATGCGGCAGGCGGCGCGGGCCTGGATCGATGCCGATGATCGCCCAGTAGAACAGATAACCGATGATCAGGAAGTGCACGTTCATCAATACGTGCCCCCAGTGATAGCGGATCAGATTCTCGAACAGCGGCGTGAAGTACAGGCCGTAGAGCGAGACCACGAATGTGGTGATCGCGGTGACGGGATGGGCCAGCATCGCGGTCGGGCGCGAATGCAGAATCCACAGCACCCATTCGCGCACACCGGGAACCGTGTCCTTCGGGGCCGCGGGAACGGTGCGCAACAGCAAGGTCACCGGCGCACCTAGCACCAGCAGCACCGGCACGAACATATTCAGGGTCATATGTGTGATCATGTGCGTGCTGAACATGGCGTAGCCGTAGGTGCCGATGCCCGATGACGTCGAAATCAATAGGGCCACACAACCACTCGACCACGACAGGCCGCGCCACGGCGACCAGGTGTCGCCGCGCCGCCGCAGTCTCAGCGCACCGGCCAAGTACAGTGCGATGCCACCCAACGCGGCGGTGCCCAGGACGATATCAAAGCGCCACATGGTCATCAGCCGCCAGAGGTCGGCCTTGCCCGGCAGTTCGAAGCCGAGGAAAACTTCCTGTGCGGTGAACGACCGGTCGGCGAACGCGGGGGCCGGTTGAACGGCCATCGAGACCAACGCGGCCGTTGCCACCACGGACAACCCACCGGTACCGGTGACCAGCCGTCCGGTGCTCGAATCATTTTCGGCGGCAATCCTTCTCAGCATGAGCACCATGGCGGCGGCCGACCCGACAACCACCAGGGCGAGCCGACCGTAGCCGGTGCTGAACAGCGCCGACCACGGCAACAAAATGGCACCGAGCACCAACCCGCTCAGCGTGGCCGCGGCCAGACACATCAGCCCGATGAGCACATATCGCCGAATCGCGGCCGCTACCTGTGAACCATTGCGCCGCACCTGCGCCGCCACACACCATGCCAGACCTGGTAGCACCGAGACCGCGAGTTGGAAGATGATCATCGCGCCGGTGCCGAAGTCGTGATCTGGCCCCTCGCTCGCATTGCCGACCATCGCGGGCGGCAGCACCGCGAGCAGCGCCAGCATGGTCGGCACAACCAGACCGGTCCACGCCAAGGTCAGCCGCGTCACCAGCGCGACCACACCGGCCAGCACCGCGACGACGATCCACGCCTTCGGCTTCTCGCTCGCATCGATCAGCGGGCCGACCGCACCCCGTTCCAGCGCGGAACTCATCGACAGCCCGCCCACATTCGCCGCACTCACCGGAATCAGGACCAGCGCCGAGACGAGCCACACCGGACTCGCCCGCTCCGCGACCCGGATCCCGGTATACCCGTCAACGTCGACCCGGCCGCGCGCGGTGACAACGGTGCAGCACAGTGCGTAGATCAATGCGCCGAGGGTGAGTGCGCCCGCCAGCGCGGCGACCAGCCGCAGCGCTACATAGAGCAGGGCATCCAGGAATCCGGGATACGCGATACCCGCCGACCGGTAGGGCATATCGCCGGCAGCGAGCACCGAGACGAGTACGAGCGCTCCCGCGGCGATCGCCGCGATCAGCCAGATGACCCGGATCGCTTGGTCGGTGGAGCGCTGCACCTGCACGTTGGTCTCCACCCGCTCCTCGAAACGACGAGAATTGCCACAGGCACGACTCGTGCCAGCCCCACACATGTCGGATCCGGGCCCGGTGGTGGTTCCCGCGCCAGCGTCACTGTGATGTACGCCATAGAACGGGCCTGGTCGGGAGAGTCGAAGAGCCGCCACGACAGTGCTGCGCCGACTCGGTGTGGTTGTTCTCGACCCGCGTCGTTGCAGTCCCGGTCAGCGTGCCGTTCTCGATGCCCTGTCGCGAATGCGGTCAAGTCAGATCGGAGTCGGGAGTCGTCGGCTGAGCGGTGTTTGTGCGGAACTGAAGCTACCTCACATCCGACCAATGGGGTTCGGGGTCGTCGATGGGGCGGCGCGCGCGGGAGGAGAACGTAGTGCGGATACACCCGCAGGTCGGTGCCGACAACGCGGCGGTGGCGTCGGTGACCGCTGCGCTGACCGCGGTCATGGCGTTTTCCATGCTGCAGTTGTTCCTGCTCGGTGCGCTGGGACCGAGGATTGTGCCGGATTTGGGGATGTCACCGGCGATGCTCGGGTTTACGACGACGGTTGGGTTCGGGACCGCCGCGGTGTTGTCGCCGGCAGCGGGGTGGGTGGTGGATGTGCTGGGGCCACGGCGGTGTCTGGTCGGGTCGCTGTCGCTGGTCGGGTGCGTGCTTGCCGTGATCGCGGTTGCGCCGGGGTATGTGGTGTTGATGGTTGCCGTCGGTCTCGGCGGTGCGCCGCAGGCGTTGGCCAATCCGGCGACCAATAAGGCGATCTTGGCGGCCGTGCCGACGATGCGGCGTGCGGGGGTGACGGGCACGAAACAGTCCGGCGTGCAGCTGGGTGCGATCGCCGCCGGACTACCGTTGACGGCCCTGGCGGCTGTTGCCGGTTGGCGGGGCTCGGTGGGGGTGGCGGCGGGGATCGCCGTGTTGGCCGCGTTCTGGGTCTGGCGGGCATTGCCTGCCGATCCGGACCGAAACGACCAGGGTGGCAACGGTATCGGCGTCACCACTGAGCGTTCGATTGTGGTGGGCTGGCTTGCCGTTTACTCGTTGTTTCTCGGTGCGGGGATGGCCTCGATCAACACCTATCTTGCGTTGTTCGCAGAGCGGCGGCTCGAGTTCGGTGCGGCCACTGCGGGGATGCTGGTCGCGGTGCTGGGTGTGGCGGGGATCGCGGGCCGGATCGGTTGGGCGAAGGTGGCGGGTAGACCGCGTGTGGCGGTGGTGTTGCCTGCGGGTTTGGCGTGCGGGTCGGCGATCGCGGCGTTGCTGCTGGCCGCTGCTGAGCTAGTGGATGGGCTGGTGTGGGTGGCGGTGATCGCGGTCGGTGCGTTCGGGATGGCGGGCAATGCCGTGTCGATGGTGTTGGTGATTCAGCGGGCCGCGCCTGGCCGGGCGGGGCGGGATTCGGCGCTGGTGTCGGCTGGTTTCTTCGCGGGGTTCGCAGTGGGCCCACCGTTTTTCGGTGCTCGGCTACCCGCGATCGGATATAGCAACGGGTGGTTGATGGTCGCCGCGGAATTCACGACCGCCGCGGCGGTGGCCGCGGTGTGGGTCCTGCGCGATCGCGCGTTGCGCCATCCGACAGGGGGAGCAGCGAGCGAATCAGGTGCCCACGCGCATCGCCGCATGCCGGGGCCGAACGTCGGCCAGGAGCAGGCGTGAGCAAGCGCAGCGAGCGAACAATGAACACGGCCGAGACCACATCCGATCCGTTGGACCGCGCGGCGAAATCCGGCTCCGCTGGTACCCGCAGTGCGGCAACGTCGCCCGATTGGGCCGAGGTGGCCCTAGGTGCGGTGTTGGATCGCGCGGCGGTCACCTATGCGGCGGTCGGCGAACGGTTTCCGCTCTACGCGGACGGTCCGTCGGGCGTGTGGACGACGACATCGAAAGGATCCTGGACCGGCGGCTTCTGGGCAGGTCTTCTATGGTTGCGGGCCGGGTATACCGGTTCGGCGGCGGACCGCTCGGCCGCAGCGGCGGTGACCGGCCGGTTGGCGTGCTGGGTCGAGGCCGACACCTCGACGCGTGGGTTGATTCTTTGGTACGGCACAGCCGTGGCGGCAGCCAGTGGCGAGGTCGGCGCGACGCGACTGCGGGGCGAGGCCGCGCGAGCCTGCCTGGCGGGGTTCGACCACGAATTAGGTGTGCTGCCATGGGGTTCGGTATTCGGCGGCGAACGACTATCGGCTCGCGTGGATGGAGTCCCCGGTGTAGTGCCGCTGTTGGGATCGATGGCCGACGCGGGCCGGGTGGCGGCTCGCAGCCATATGGACACCCAGTTGCGGCTGTGGCAGACCGAGCCCGTGGGTGCTCCAGCGTGGAGGCGGGCGAATGGCGAATGGACGCCAGGGCTCTCGCCTCGGGCGGGCTGGAGCCGGGGCCGGGCCTGGTTGTTACTGGCGCTGGCCGACGCGGCATGGCACCTCGACATGGGCTATGCGGCGGTCGCCGAGCAAATGGTGGACACCGGGTTGCCGTTGGTTCCGAGTGCCGAAGCCGTGCCGGGATGTGGGGCGTTGGATACCTCGGCGGCGGCGATCGAGGCGGTGGCATTGTTCAAGCTCGCTGCTGTGCAAGAGTTTCCAGAGCATGCGGCCTGTCTGCGAGGCAGGGCTGTCGAAATCGTACGGTGTTTGGTGGAGACGTATTTGAGCGGCCCTGGTGGTGCCCGTCCGCCGGGCATGTTGCTGAATGGTTGTTACGACCTCGATCGCGGACTGGCCACCAGCCACGAACTCATCTGGGGTAACTACTTTCTCACGCTCGCCCTGGCTATCCACACCGGCTCGGTCGCGCCGTTCGACACCTGATCGAACAATGGGCCGAGTACGTCGCGATTCCGGTCGAGTCGGCTCACCGCTCGCCTACGAACCGCCTGGTGGCAGCCGCGCCGTGCAGCTGTGCGGAGCAGGGTGGCCAGCGCGGTGCCGGGCGCTGGACGGGTGCGAGTCGTGCTCGCAATGTCGTGGCGCGGGCCAAGAGTCCAGGCCACGACTCTGCGGTCCTATCGAGTGCTCAGTGAGTGTCGTTCCAAAATTGGGTCCCCGCCGCGATCAGCGCGGGTACACCGACGATGACCGTGCCGGCGACAGCCCCGATGCCGGCCAGTGCAGCGCCGGTGATGAGGCAGCCGCCGATGGCGGCCGGAATCGCGAGCAGGCCGATCGACACCACGCCACCGGTGGCTCCACCGACGATTCCGCCTGCGACACAGCCGATGCCACCACCGATCGCGCTACCCAGCAGGCTGCCGACGGTCGCGGCCGCCATCATCGACATGCTGAAGTTGCCGAGGGCCGCGTTGTAATTCGGGTGTGAGAGTGCGTCGATCTCCTGGGCGGTCGACGCGCTGATGGTGCGTGCATCGGCGGGATCGGTGCTCGGGGTCAGGGTGACGGTGTCGCCGGCGAGTCGCGCTGCGATTGGCATCGCCGCGCCATCGCGGACGTAGGCCAGCGGCAGGGTCGCGACGGACACACCGCTGCGGTCGATGAATCGCAGGTGCCCGTCACCGACCGCCAGAGTCCCGGCGTCCATGGTGAGGACAACCGATTGGTCGATCGCTTCAGCCTGAAAATGAATATCCGGAGTCTGCTGGCCAGGCTCCGCCGCAGCAGTTCCCGCCGAGATACCCAAAGCCGAAATAGCCATGGCGGCTACTGCGGCACCCTTACGGAACATCATTGTTGTCTCACTTCCGATTTCGTTGCGGCAACGTGGACTCGTTGCCGCCAACATGTCGGTGGGCCGTTCGAATAAGTTCCCAAATCCTTTGTGACACAGGACACGCCAATTCCGTGTGGGGGTCCGCTGGAACTGAACGAAGACCATTGTCGGCAACTGGAGCGCTGCAGCGGCGCGAGGAGGACGTCGGCCCGGCGCAGTCAACTCACCGTCGTCGGCGCAGTACCCGTCGGGCGACTGCTTCGATGTGCAGCTCGTCGGGTCCGTCCAGAATGCGTGCCAACCGGCCGGTGCGCAGTAGTGCGGGTAGGGCGGTGTCGGGGCCGAGTCCGGCGGCGCCATAGATCTGGATCGCGGCGTCGGCGACCTGCTGCAGGGTGCGAGCCGCGGCGACCTTGGCGAGGCCGGCTTCCACGGCGGCGTCATGGCCCGCGTCGATCAGTGCCGCGGCCTTGTGGACGAGCGGCCTAGTGCTGCGAATCGCCAGCAGTGACTCGAAGACGTGCTGCTGCACGAGTTGGCGTTCGGCCAGCGGGCCGCGCGATTGGCTCCGGGTGCGGGCACGGTCACACATCAGCGCAAACGCTCGTTCGGCTTGCCCGAGCCAGCGCAGACAGCGCAGGGTGCGCCCGAGTTGCAGCCGTTCACCGGCAATTGCCAGGGCCCGGCCAGGTTCGCCGATCAGATGGTCACCGGGGACGTGTACTCGGTCCAGGGCGATCTCCCATTGGCCGCCGACACCGAGTACCGGTAGTTCCCGGATGATTCGCACACCGAGGGTGTCCGTGGGTACCAGCAGCAAGGACAGACCGTCGCGGCTCGGCTCGGTGCCGTGGGTACGGGCAAGCACGGTGATGAGGTCGGCGTCGGCGGCCCCGCTGACGAACCATTTGCGGCCGGTCACCACCCAGGAGCCGTCCGGTTCGGCCTCGGCTCGGCTGGCAGTCATGGAGGGGTCTGTGCCGGGGCCGCCGGGTTCGGTCATCGCGTACGCGGCGCGCAGTTCCCCCGATACCAGCTGTTCGAGGTAACTGTCACGGACGGCCTGGGACGAGTGGCGTTGCAGCATGCGCACATCCAGCAGCGACGCGGATCCGAGGACTGCGGGCCCGTGATCGCTGGCCCCCTCGGCTTCGGCCAACCGCACATAGTCGGCGAAGGGCAGACCATGCCCACCCAGTTCAACCGGCAGCGGCAGAGCCCACAGTCCTGAATCGCGTGCGGTCGACTGTAGGTCTCTCAACACGGCCGACGCCGCCGATCCACCCGCGTCGAGTCGGGTTTCGTTCGGCACGACGTGTTCATCGATGAATGCCGCGACTCGGTCACGCAACAGCGCAACGCCATTGGTCGGCGGTGCGTCGACTATCGGTGTCGCGCTCTGGGGTGGGAACGGGGTCATGAACTGCTCCTGCGTGGTGAACGGGAACTGGAAGGCTCGCTGCTGCGACTGCTGTGTGACGAGAACTGGTCGGTGGCGGGCGTCGCCGAGTTCCCGTGCAGGCGTAACCCCTTCAAAAGGAGAGCCATGACATCCGGCACCGTGCGGATATCCAGCACCGGCAATCGATCGCTACCGCTGCAGGGCATGCGGTTGCGCACCGCAGGTCCGCCGGGTCCGGTCGCCACGGCCGTCGAGCATGTGCGATTGCTCGGTGCTGATCTGGTGCCCGGTGACAGCAACGGTCTGGCGCTCACCGGCGCCGACGGCATGTCGGTCGAGGCCGGGGTGTCCTGGGCAGCGCCGGGCAGCGAGGTCGTGGACGAGGCGACCGCGCAGGCTGCGGCCGGGTTGATGCTCGTGCACGGCCGCCGCGACGGGGCACCGCGCGGTCTGGCCGTCGATTACACCGCGACTGCAACCGGAATTCTCACGGTGCATGGCCTGCTGGCCACGCTCATCGCACGGACGCGCGGCAGTACCGCGACCGTGGCCGATGTGGCGGTCGATCGAGTGGCCCTGCTCACGGTGTCTCAGTATCTTGCCGCGGCCTGTGCCGATGACGAGGAAGCGGCGCCGCTGGGCCAGGGCGGGCCACCGTTCACCACCGCCGACGGCGTCCTGTTCGAGGTGGAGGCGCTCGACGTCGGCGTATGGGCGGACTTCTGGCGGGAGTTGGACGCACCGGCACAGGCATTGCGGAAAGGGTGGCGGCCCTTCCAATTCCGTTACGCGACAGCGTGTGCGCCGATTCCGACAGAATTGCATGCCACCACAGCGCGACGCACCTGGGGCCAGATTCGGGTAGCCGCGGCAGCTGCCGGCGCCGATGTGTGCCGCCTGCATACGTTGGGCGAGCGGGCCGAAGAAATACGCGCCGGCCGCGAGGATTCAGTGCCGTGGGAGCTGACCCTCGGCGTGGAAAATCGCAGTGCCGGTGGCAGTTCCATGTCGAGCGTCGACAAACCGCTCGCGGGCATGACCGTGCTGGAGGCCGGGCGACGAGTACAGGCGCCGCTGGCGGCCCATCTGCTCGGATTGCTCGGTGCCGAGGTCGTGCGCATCGAACCACCAGGCGGGGATCCGTTACGGGGAATGCCACCTACCTGCTCTGGAATATCCGCGCGTTGGCTGGCCCTGAATCGGGGCAAGGGCGCGGTGGAGATCGACATCAAGTCCGCGGACGATCGACACCGGTTGTGCGCGTTGGCCGCCGAGGCCGATGTGTTCCTGCACAACTGGGCACCGGGCAAGGCCGAGCAGTTCGGCCTCGGCGCCGATGATCTGTGGGCTGCGAACCCTGGCCTGGTCTACGCCTACACCAGCGGCTGGGCCGGTCGTCTCGACGATGCGCCGATGGGTACCGACTTCATGGTGCAGGCTCGCACCGGGGTCGGCGCGGCTGCCCGGCCCGCCGACGAAGCGCCGGTGCCCTCGTTGATGACGTTGCTGGACGTGCTGGGCGGCATGCTCGGCACCGAGGCGATCCTGGCCGGACTGTTGACTCGGGAGCAGACCGGGCGCGGTGTTCGCGTCGAATCCGCACTTCTCGGAGCCGCGAATCTGCTGACCGCGCCCGCGCTCGATCGGCTCAGGGCCGGCGTGGAACCGCGCCGGCCGGCCGGTTTCCGCCGCCCCTTGCCGACCGCCGACGGGCTGCTCGCCCCGGCCGACAACGACGCCGCGGCCGCCACCGCTCACCTCGATCGAATCCAGCAGCTGCCGACCGGTGACGCACTTGCCATGTTGCGTGACAACGGCATTCGAGCGACGGCCGTCACCACTGATCTGGCCGCGTTGCCCACCGATCCCCGTTTCGCCGGTTCCATGCACACGGATGCACACGGGGCTCTCGCTATTTCGTCTCCCTGGAGTCTCCGATGACTGTCTCCATGCACGATCTGGTCCCGCACCGACTACGCCGGGCCTGGGCGGCTGCGGGGGAATGTCCCGATCTCGACCTGTACTCGCTGTTCCGGGCACAGCGATGTATGGACCCGCACCGCACCGCCGTTCTCGATGACGCGGGCAAGCTCTGCTACACCCAGCTCGACCGCATGGTCCGACGCACCGCAGCAGGACTGAGGGATGCCGGCGTTCACGCCGGAGACGTTGTGGGGGTGCAACTTCCGAATTGCCGCGAGGCCGTCGTCGCCGATCTGGCCATCGCCGCGATCGGTGCGGTGGCGTTACCCTTCCCGGCCGGACGTGGCATTCGGGAGGCCGAATCACTGTTGCGCCGCGCCGAGGCCGTCGCGGTAGTGGCCGCGACCGACTTCCGGGGCCGGGCCCACGCGGCGGATCTGGCCGGACTGCTCGACCGGTTGCCCGCCCTGCGAATCGTCGCCGCTGTCGGCACACAATCGGTACCCGAGCGCTGCCTGGCCTGGCGCGACCTGCTGCGTGCGGACGGAGACACTTTTGTCCCGGCCCGCCCCGATCCTGATTCTGCGGCACGCATCCTGGTCTCTTCCGGTTCGGAAGCCGAGCCGAAAATGGTGGCCTACTCCCACAACGCACTGGCCGGCGGCCGTGGCAACTTCATGGCCTCGCTGCTGACCGACCGCGAACCGCCGCGCAACCTCTTTCTCGTCCCGCTGGCTTCGGCGTTCGGCAGCAATGGCACCGCCGTCACGCTGGCCCGTCACGGCGGCACTCTCATACTGCTCGAACACTTCAGTCCCGAGGCCGCGATTGCCACGATCGAACAGCATCGCCCGACTCATGTCCTCGGCGTGCCGACCATGGTCCGAATGATGCTCGAGCACAATGTGTCCGGCAGCGACACTCGCTCGATGCGGGCATTAGTGCTCGGCGGCGAGCCCCTGGATCGAGTGACCGCCGAAGAGGCCGAACGGGCCTTCGGGTGTGCGGTCGTCAACCTCTACGGCTCCGCCGACGGGGTGAACTGCCATACCGATCTCAGCGAAACCGGCACGGCCACCGAGGGTCCCGGCATTATCGTGGGCTGCCCGGATCCCCGCGTCGCCGATATCCGCATCGCCGACGTCGATACCGGAACGATCGCGCCGCCGGGCGAAACCGGGGAGATCGTGGCCCGCGGACCAATGACTCCTTTGTGCTATGTCGGTGACCCCGAACTCGACGCTCGCTATCGCACCGCCGACGGCTGGGTCCGCACCGGCGATCTCGGAGTGTTCGACCCGGCCGGTCGTCTGCATGTCGTCGGCCGGCTCAAGGATATCGTCATCCGTGGTGGCGCGAATATCAGTGTCGCCGAGGTCGAACAGCTGCTCGCCGAGCATCCGGATATCCGGGATGTGGTGTGCGTCGGTGTGCCACACGCCGCGCTCGGTGAGTGCTTGGCAGTCTGTGTCGTACCTCGACTGGGTGCCGTACCGGATTTGGCGAGCCTGGGCACGCATTTGCTCGCACGGGGCCTGGAACGTGCGAAGCATCCGGAATCACTGCTACTGCTCGACACGCTGCCGCTGACCCCGGCGGGCAAACCGGACCGTGCCGCGATCCGACGGCTTCTGGCGGCTGTTGTGACCTGAATCCCGCACGGCCGCACGTCATTTCAGCGACAGGTGGTGAGAAGGATCAGCGGCACCTGGCAGCGTTCGAGTAGCCAGTGCAACCAATGGTAAGCGTCGGAGAGTCAGCGCAACCAGGTGCCATGATCTTGTGGCGGTGGGGTCGACCGTCAGCTGCCCGACATCGCCTTCTTCAATGTGGCGGCCGCGTCACGGTAGACCGCGAGCAGTTCCTGGTCCTGCCCTGGGTAATTCACGATCGACACCTGCTTGCCGCCCGAATCCGGCAGCACCGTCCCGGTCGACATATGCGCATTGTCCAGAACGAAATCAGGCTTCTTCGCCGCAAGGGTCGCCAGCTGCCCCGCCGTCACCGCCTCCGGCCCGTAGGTGCCGACGATATCCGCGCCCGCCAACTGCGCGGCCCAGGTCGAAAAGACCTGCGCCACCACGGACGGCTGCTTACCGCCGGGCCACGCCGCCCGAATATCCTTGCCCAGCTTGTCGTATTCAGCGGTGAACGCCGTGGTCCAGGCATCGGCGGCAGTGGCCGTGCCGAATTCGTTTCCCAGCGCCTTGACCTGTGCCGTCGCTTTGTCGGAGGAGTTGTCGAGGTTCACCTCGATCAGCTTGGCCTTCGAACCGGCCGCTTCCTTGATCTTGGCCGCGAACGGCTCGAATGGTGCGTACAAGACGAAATCGGCCTCGGCGACGGCGGCCAGATCGGATGGTTTGGGGTCGTAGTCGGGTGCGTGGTGCACCGACGCGGGCACGATGACTTCGACGTCCTCGGCACCGGCGGCTTTGGCGAACGCCGCTTCCCAGGCGGTGGTGGCGACGATCTTCGGATGATCGTGCCCTCCCTGGTGTTCGTGGCTGTTACCGGAGCTGGAGCAGCCGCTGAGCAGCGCGCTCGTGGCCACAGCGAGGGTGAGGCCGACGGTTAGTGGATGGAAACGTGCCATGAGTTGTATCTCCGTTCGGGAATCATGTGAGCAACGAGAGCGACTGCCCCCGCGGTGAGTACGAGGACCGGGCCCGGTGGCAGGTCCAAAGCGAGAGCCAGCAGGAAGCCGACCGAATTGACGATGACGCCGATGCCGATGGCCCAGAAGATGATCGAGGTCAGCGAGTGCCCCAATCGGCGCGCGGCCAACGCGGGCAACAGGGTGAGCGCGTCGACGAGCAACGCCCCGGTTAGCCGTATCGCGCCCGCCACCGCGACCGCGACGAGTACCAGCAAGACCAGGGTGAGCCGTTGCACCGCGACGCCGGAGACCAGCGCCAATTCCCGATCGTGTAGCAGCAGCGCCAGGTCACGCCGCCGCCACCAGAACAGCGCTGGTACCACAACGGCAAGTGCCGCAAGCACGATCACGTCCTGAGTGCGCACCGAGAGGATGGAGCCCCACAGCAGTGAGAAGGCCGAGGAGGCGTTGACCCCGGCAATCGCGAGTACCAGCAATGCCACCGCGATGGCCAGGCTCATCAGCAAACCCATTGCGCCGGAGAGGCTTTCCGGTGAGCGCGCCAACGGACTTATTCCGGCCCCCGCGACCGCGCACGCCACAAGGCCGCACAGCGCGGGGTCGAGTCCGGTCAACATCCCGACCGCGGCGCCGAGCAACGCGACGTGCATCATCGCGAACCGCACCGGGATGATGTCGAGCCCGACGATCACCACGCCGATCACCGGCAACCCGACCGACCCGAGCAGTAAAGCCACCCCGGCACGCCGCACCGGCACCAGCCCGAGCAACTCGGCCAATTCCGTTGGCCCGTTCACGCCGCCTCCCGCAACCGGCCCGCGGCCATCTCCAGGACCCGGTCGCAGCGCCGCGCCAGCGCACGGTCGTGGGTGACCACGATAAGCGTCACTCCCAGCCCGACGAGTACCTCGGCGGCTTCCTCCTGACCGGCGAAATCCAGTGCGGCGGTGGGTTCGTCGGCAAGTACGATGCCCGCACCCGCCGCCACACAGCCCACCGCGCGCGATAAGTGCATGCGTTGCAGCTGCCCGCCTGAGAGGGTGTCGAGCGGACGATCGACCAGCGCGCCGACGCCGAGCCGTGCCGCCATGGCCTCGGCTTGCGCCTGATCTCCGGAACTGGCCAGCAGCTCACCAGCCAGCAGCGGGAACCGACCAGCGGCGGGCCGCTGCGGGATCCACGCACAGACCCTGCGCCGCCACGCCTGGTCGGCCGCCTTACTGCCACTGCGTCCGCCCACGATGATCTCGCCTCGCACGTTGCGGTGCAGGCCGAGCACCGCACGCAGCAGCGTCGTTTTGCCCGAACCGTTGGTGCCGGTCAACGCGATCCGCTCGCCCGCGTATACGGCCAGATCAACATCGCTGACCACCTCGACGCGACCGTGCCGACACGACACACCTGCCAGTCGCAGGTCGAGCCTGCCCATCACACCACCTCCGCTATACCCGGCCCGGTCTCCTCGACCGTGCCGTGCGCACGTGCACGAGGCAGTAGTCGGACCCGGGCGCCGATCGGTTCCTTGTTGACCTCGCGCTCAGGCGCCGGGGCTGGTTGGTCCACCGCTGCCAGTTGGGCGATCACGGTTTCGCGTGCGCGAGCGACCCGCGAGCGAATAGTCCCTACCGGGCAGCCCACCGTCCGCGCTGCCTCGGCATACGACAGACCGAGCACCTGGGTGAGTACCAAAGCCTCCCGGCGCTCGTCGGGCAGGCCGCGCAGGAGATCGGCGATGGCCAATTCCTCAGGGAAGTCCGGTTTCGGGCGATCGCGGTGCTGATCCGCGATCAGCTGCCAGTCTTCCAACTGCGCGTTCCTCGGCCGTGCCGCCGCACTGCGGTACCGGTCCACAACCACCCGCCGTGCGATCGACAGCAACCAGGTTCGGGCTGTGGATCGCCCGGCGAAACGCGGCAGGCTGCCCATGGCCCGCAGGAAGGTCTCCTGAGTGAGATCATCGGCGGACTGGACGTCGGTGAGGTGGGCGATGAAGCGCCACACGTCACGCTGGGTGGACCGGATGAATTCCTCCAACGCGTCCCGGTCTCCCGCCCCGGCCGCCATTGCCAGCGGGGTCAGTGGGTCGTCGGGCATGATCGGGATCCACATAGACACACCTGACCGGTCGGAGAATGTACGGCAGACGAGAAAACATGCAGGAATAGCGAATTGCCGCTGCACAGCGGCAGCGACAGGGATATCGAAGACATTTCGCAAAGTTTCGTTCGGCGACATCGTTGGGCGATGTCGAAGCAACCGGCTGTCCAGCTGACTTCAACGCACCGATTCGGCGCGCTGGGCGGCGGGCGACAGCCGCTGGGCGTCGAGGCACACCGTCGGCGGCACCCATATGGATGCCGCCGGATATGGCGGCTACGTCCACCACTGACAGGTGCAGGACCGTATGACGTCCTGCCTCACGGAGGCGACGTGCGTGTGCGGTCCCGCCCCATGGCACTGGGACCATCCCGGCTACGGGTGGCGGACTCTCAGCAGGAGATCGCGTCGACAGGCGGCCCGCGCTGGGCCATCACATAGCGCAACAGAAGGTCGTGTAGCGGCGACACTCGACGGTCGACGACCACCGAAAGACAGGTTCCGATGTCGATCACCACAGGGTGGATCAACGCCAGCAAGAGCGGCGCCACTGTCCGTGTGTAGAGCGTCGACAACAGCGCGAACAACGCGCGCTCGCCAACCCAGAGCCACAGCGCGCAGGCCAGCGCGGCCGAGCAGTGTCCGGCGATCATGGCAGGCGTAGCCGCTGATTCCGCCGCCGTCGCGGCGGCATGAGATGAACCGTGCCCGCCCGACATCGACGACACACCGAACCACATGTGCAGGGCTGCTTGCATTGTCAGCAGACCGCCACCGATAGCGAGGATTCCGCGTTGCCGATCGGCCAGTGCCCACGCCAGCGCCCCGGTCGCGGCGAACGCCAGAACCAAAGCCGACAAGGGCACGGCGTGTTCGGAAATCTCCGCATGCCCGATGGTCGACAGTAGTACGGCGATCGCGGCGAACATCAGCGCGCGTGCCATCCGCACATCGGGCGACACGGGCGAACGGTTCATAGCACCGCTCATGGTCGCATTCGTCCATTGGTCGGTATCGGCCGGTCTATGACCGCCACCGCGAACTCCTCAAAACGACGCGGATCGAACATCATTCGAAGTGTCGCAGTGGGCATCGATAAAGTTTGAGACAATCCGTCTCTTGGCCTCGAGCCTAACCGAGCCACGCAGCCGTGACGCCGAACGCATCGAGACACGTTGAACCTATCTGCCGTACGGTGCCGACTGCGGTCATGCCGCAGCGGTGGCATGCCCAGACCGAGTTTTGTCTCGCGTCGATGGCGCGACCGAGTGAGGTCGGTGCGCTGACCGTAGGTGATATCAATCGGGATTCTGGCTACGCGCGCCCTTCGATCGGCCTGCGTGGATGCCGGTGGCCGACAGGTGCAGGACCTGGTCTGCCCAGCGGTTCAATAGGACGGTGTCGTGGGAGATAGCGAGGACACCGGCACACACGCGGTCTTGGTAGGTGCGGATGACGACGACAAGCATGGCGGTGGTCGCGGCATCGAGCATGGTGGTCATTTCATCGCAGATCAGGTAACTCGGATTCAACGCCAACGCTCGGGCCAGACAGGCGCGTTGTAGTTGGCCGTCGCTAACCTCGTGGGCTCTGCGTTCCAGTAGATCGGGTGTCAGGCCCGACGAGCTCGGTCAGTTCGAGCACGCGGGCCCCTACGGGGCGAATGTGGTTGGCGCGCAATGGTTCAGCAATGGCGTTGCTCAGTGTCAACCTCGGATCGATGGACAGTCGGGGTTGCTGGAACAGCACGCCGATGCGGGTGCGGTAATCCGGCGTGCCCGATGTCGATGGCCGGTAACGGCGTGATCATCCACGAATACCGTGCCGTCGAAAGGCTTGTGCAGCAACGAGAGAACGCGCGCAAGGGTGGACTTTCCGCTGCCGCTGGGACCGGCGAGGCCCACGGTCTGGCCGGCTTCCACCCGTAGGTCGATCCCGGTGATTACCGGGCAGTCGACATCGAGCGCGGCGTCGACTGTGGCCTTGGCGATGCCCGGCCACGAGAACACGGTTTCCACCAGCAGCGCGCCGGTGATCAGCTCTGGTAGCCGGGTACCGAGCAGCGTGAGGAAGGACAGCAGCGAGGTGCGCAGTGCGTGCCCGAGCACGACTGCCCGATCTGGCAGTCCTCTTGCGCGGGCGCCGATCACGTAGTCCTGCGTCAACGCCTCCAACAAGTTCCGCCGGACGAACAGCACGAACCACGGTGTCTGGGAGATCCCCAGCACCACCGCAGGCAGCAGCAGATGCCGAGCCAGTTGGGTGACGGTCAGCGCTTGGTCGGCCTCGGTGAGCCCGCCGCCGGGCAGCCACCGCAGCTGTTGCGCGAACACATACAGCGCGGCCAGCCCCAGCCAGAACACCGGTGCCGCCTCGAGCACGTAGCAACCGGAGGTCACGCACGATCCAGCCAACCACCCCGCCTCCACGCCGCCGCAGTGCCCAGCACCAGGCGCACACCCGATTGCCGGTCGAGCAGCGCCGATGACCGTCCTGCGCCTCAGTCGTGGGTGTGTGAGTGATCGTCGGGCATATCGGTTTGATGCACATGGCGATGCGAATGCTCGACTCCGTCATGGGTATGGGTGTGCTCGTGTTCGAGGTGGTCGTGTTCGTGTGCGCTATGGGCGTGGTTATGTGTCAGTGTGCCGTGACTGTGTGCGTGGGCATGGGGCTCGACGTGGGAGTGTTCGTCGGTCATATCCCGGTTCCTTGTCTGTGTCGAGTGGGTTCTACGGCACTGCATGCTTACCAGCACGCCGCGGTGATTTGCGGGAATGCCGGACCGGCATGTTCGGCACGGAGATCGCGTCGAGTACCGGTCGACGCACGTGGGACGTTTCGGACCGGCAGACTCTGAGTTCCCTCGTGGTGGGTGCGCACGGGTCGTGTCACTCGCAGTTTCGCCTGCCTTCGACGCACCGAGGGTGTCGGCTCACCGACAGGTCGGCGAGATCGTTCAGCGATCGGATACGTCCAGCAACCCGGCGGTCGAGCATGCACGATCGATCCTGCGTAGTCACGGGTTACGGTGCACCGCACCGCGTTTGGCGGTGATGTCGGTGCTGACCAGCGATCCCTCCGGGGGCACCTCAATGCTCAGGAGATCGTCGCACGACTCGCCGAGCGACGGGAACTCGTCGACCTGACCACGGTGTATCGCACGCTTGCGCGGATGGTCGAGATCGGCGCCCTACACGTGCTCGTCGTTGGGGAAAGGGCGGCGAGCTACGGACTGACCATGCGGCCCCACCACCATGCTGTCTGCACGCGGTGCGCGGCGGTGATCGAAGTCCCCGCCGAGCGACTGGCAACCGCGCTGGACCACGCCAGCCGCGGCAGCCGGTTCGAACTCGCTACTACCGCCGGACTGACCCTGCATGGACTGTGCCCCGCCTGCCAAAAGGTCGCGTGATAGCCGAACCAGTAGGCCATATCGCCGGTGTCAGTGTCCTTCGCTATTCGGGAGCGCTTCCTCGACAGCCTCGAGGAGTGGTTCGAAGCCTGCGAGCGCGAAGCCCACCATCGCATCAACGGCTACATCTCGGCCTCGGCCGACTACCTGCCGCTGCCGATGTCGACCGGTGGGTCCGAGGTCACTTTCGCGGCGGTGTACGAGCAGCTGACCAACGGGGTGCTCTGGGCGAATCAGAGCGATCGGCACACGCAAACCTCCACTTCGGCAGCGCCGGACTTGGAAACGCTTGCGCGGTGAGATCTACTACCGGGCCGACGAACCGGCTCCTACCGCGGTGTAGCCCCCTCAGCCGGCACTGCAAGGTGTGGCCCGCGCGACCCACCGTGGCCGGTTGTGCGGATCGCGTCGGGGCCGGGCGGCGAGGTCCCGGGATGCGGCTCCACCTCGTGGGGTGAATAGGCCGATTGGGACAGGGACCCGGCGGAGTTGCGCGAGCGGAAGTTCCACTACGGGTTTGGACCGCGTGCTCGGCGGACTCGATGCGCGCCGAAATGCTTGACTCATCCTGAGTGGGTGTGGGTTACCACCACCGAACCCATGTATCGACTACGGTTCACGTCGCACCAACCTCCGTGATCCTCATGTCGAGAGGCGAAGTCTGTTGTCGGTGAACCTGTTCTGGCGTTCGATGTCTGTAGTGGGGGTGTCCCTGCTGATTGCTGTGCCGGCGAACAGCCATGCGGACCCGGTCGACGACGCGCGCCCGATCGGGTTGGACCGGTTCTATCACCAGCGGCTCGAGTGGAAGCCTTGCGGCGTCGAGAATGTCGACAAGGCCGGTGGCGAGTGCGCGGATGTACTGGTGCCGCTCGATTACGGGAATCCCGACGATCGCACGATGACCGTGGCGATTTCGCGGGTGAAGGCCGGCGATCCGATGCAGCGGCGGGGAATTCTGCTGTCCAATCCGGGCGGCCCCGGTGGGGAAGGTCTGGACAGTCTGGATCTGCTCGGTGATGTGCTCTCGCCGGAGGTCTTGGCGAGTTACGACCTGATCGGCATGGATCCGCGCGGGGTCGGCGAATCCGGTCGGAGTCCGCGGTGCGGGTGGCCGGTAGGCGAGATGATTCGGTCGGCGGGTCTGGATCCGCTGGGATTCGTGCACGACACTGTTCAGTCCGCCGGGATGGCCGCGACCTGCCTGATTCGTGATCCGAACAAGCTGAGGCAATTCACCACTCGCAACACCGCGCGTGACATTGACATTGTGCGAGGCGCCCTGGGTGAGGAGAAGGCGAACTTCTATGGCGTTTCCTACGGCACCTACCTCGGTGCCGTGTTCACGCAGATGTTCCCCGAGAGCAGTGACCGCGTCGTGCTCGATAGCACGATCGACCCAGACCGGTACTGGGAGGGCTTGGTTCAGGATTGGGGTCCGGCAGATGAGATCGCGCTGGACGACTGGGCCGGCTGGGTTTCCGGTCGGGATGACGAGTTCCGGCTCGGAACGACTCCGCAGCAGGTGCGAGCGAAGATCGAGGAGCTCGTTCGTGTCGCCGCACGCCAACCGATTGTCATCGACGGGTTTGCCATTGACGATCACTGGCTTCCGTTCATCATGCACGGATTGCTGATGAACTTTCGGCTGAACGAAGCGATGGCCGCCACTGTGCGGGAGATCGCCGATGCCGCGGGCGGTCCGCCCACCGCATCACAAACACCCCGGCTTCGCGCCATCGTGGAGGCGCTGCGCGACAACGAGAATTCGGTGCTCGCGCAGATCGCCTGCGGTGATGTCGGGGCACCGATCGATCCGACCTGGTACTGGCGCAACATCGAAGCGACCCGTGCCACACAGCCGGTGTTCGGCGCGCTGGCGAACAACATCCAGCCGTGCGCTTTCTGGCCTCGCCCGGTCGAGCCTCCGACTGTCGTCCGGAATTCGGTGCCCGCGCTCATCCTGCAGGCGACGGGAGATCCACGGACGCCTTATGCCCACGGCGTCCGACTGCATCAGGACATGTCCGAGTCGCGGATGGTGACGCTGCAGGATGTCCGTATCCACATGACATTCCGGCCCGAACTCAGCGACTGCGTGAACCACGCGATCAACACATACTTCAGCGTGGGAGCCATGCCGGATACCGACATCACCTGCTACGCGGATCATTCCACGCCTTAGCCCGCACCGCTTCCCCCGGATGATCGAAGAGAAGTGCCGCCGACAGGGGGTGTCGAAAAACAGGTGTCAGCGCATCCGTCCACTTCCCGCGCCGTCACGCCGTAACAGCACGTCTACAGGGGCGAATTCGCTGCTATAGAGTGTTCTAATGCCCGATCAAGCGCATCCCACATCCGTGGTGCGTGTCGAAGCGGCCGAATCCGCCGGAACTGCTACCGCAACTTCCGGGGGAACAGACCACGACCTGCTCTCGCTCGCCGCCCAACTGTGCTTTGCCCTGTACTCCACGTCCCGATCGATGACCGCGGCCTATCGGCCCTTCCTCGACGCGATGGGGGTGACCTACCCGCAGTATCTCGCGCTACTGGCGCTATGGGAGCGACCCGCCATCACGATGAAGGAATTGGGCGAACAACTACGCCTCGACTACGGCACTGTC
The DNA here is from genome assembly GCF_046764875.1 of Nocardia arseniciresistens. Lineage (NCBI taxonomy): Bacteria > Bacillati > Actinomycetota > Actinomycetes > Mycobacteriales > Nocardiaceae > Nocardia > Nocardia arseniciresistens. The sequence goes on along the minus strand of NZ_JBKORD010000006.1, from coordinate 93,485 downwards.
TCGCCGCTCATTCAGCGGCTACAGGCGCACGGCCTGGTCGAGAGCATCCGCAGCACCCACGACCGTCGTGCCGTGGAGCTACGCGCCACCGATGCGGGACGGGCCCTGCAACACCAGGCTCGCGAAATGATCGAATCGGTGCTGAACGCCGTCGACTATCCGCTCGAGACCGTCATCGCGCTGCGCGACCAGGTCAACGCGCTCGGCGAGCGACTGGACACCGTCGTCGCAGAGCGCGCGCTGCGGTAGCAGCCGTGCGTCCGCCCAGGTGTCGAGGACCTGTGCCTTGCGGTGGACCACCGGAGGCTCGGTAGACCAGGGGAAGTTGATCCAGCGGTCGGTGCGACGCCACACATTTTCGGAGTCGATCTATGAGTGCGGCTTCTGGTAAATCACCGCGCAGCGAACCTCGGCACGTTTCGACAGAATCTGGCGACCGCGAGTGCCAGTAGGTGGTCCCCGGGCGCGGCGGGCGACACAGTCGGATGCAGCGGCGAGTGTGGCATCGTCGGTGTACGCCGCGCCGCGTTTTCGTGTTCCTTCGCGTCGGCCAGGCGCTGCTCGGCGTGAAATACCATGCGACGGTATTCATTGGGGTCGATCACACTGCCGCGTAACTCGGCGGCATCGTCGGCCAACTCGTCGATTAACTGCTCGCGGAGCTCTCGGGTATAGACCGCCGAGTAGGCGCCGTGCGCTGGGTCGACCCCGCGCGTGCGCCGCCGGTCTGATGGGCCACCATGATCAAGGCTGCTCATCGGGCCGCGAACTGCGGCCGGGCCTCCGGAAGGCACACCATGGAATTCATCGGCAAGACCGCCCTGATCACCGGTTCGACCACGGGCATCGGACGTGCGACAGCCCAGCTGATGGCCGCAGAAGGCGCACAGGTGATCATCACCGGCCGCGATGTCGAACGCGGGGAGGCCACGGTCCGGGCGATTGTCGCAGACGGTGCGAACGCACGGTTTATAGCCGCCGATCTCGCTGATCCGGAGTCGGTGCGCAGACTGGCCGACGCTGCGGGCGAGGTCGATATTCTTGTGAACAATGCCGCTTATCTTCCGACCGGCCTGACGACCGTCCAGGACCTGGAATCCTTCGACATCGCGTTGGCGACCAACCTGCGCGCACCCTATTTCCTCGCAGCGGCGCTGGTCCCCGCAATGATCGCCAACGGCTCGGGCTGCATCGTGAACGTCAGCACGATGGGCGCCAGGATCGGTATGCCCGGCGTCTCGGCCTACAGCGCGACCAAAGCGGCGTTGGAGTCGTTGACGCGCACGTGGGCGGCCGAATTCGGCCCGGCGGGCATTCGGGTGAACGCCGTCGCACCCGGTCCAACTCGCACCGAGATGGTGCTGGCCGCGATCGGCGTGGAAGTAGCGGCGCAACTGGATGCGGGCACCCCGCTGGAACGGCTCGCGGCCCCCGAGGACATCGCCGAGACGATCGGCTTCCTCGCCTCCGACCGGGCACGCAACGTCAGCGGCGTGACTATCGCGGTGGACGCGGGCCGAACGGCGGTCTACCGCAACCAGAGTGGGGACCGGCTGCATAGCCGAGAGGCATAAACCGTTGCCTCGCAACCGATTCTGCTCCCTTAGGCAGGTCAGCGGTCGGAGAGACGTACTGAACTCGGCAATATATCCAGTGAACCCGGCGACCCCCTTGAAAGCCGCCTCGAGGTGTCCGACAAGTCGTGGTGACTGATTGTTGGACAGCCGCCCTGGGGCGATGCCCGCTCATCGGCAAAACCGGACGTTCCAGTGCTGCACCGTGCCTCGCCCGCCGGTCGCGCGCCCGGCGGCTAGTTGAAGGGCAGCCGGACCGCCACGCTTCGAGTCGATCGTCAGAAGGAATGCCGACGAACGGCCAGGGCAGTCGGCGGAGGTTACTTCGATCGCCGCACCAGCCGAGCATGCCAATGTGCCAGCACAGTACGGAATCTCAGGAGAGGCCGGCTCAGTTGACGTCGAGTACCGCTTTGCCGTGTAGGCGGCGGTCGAGCAGGGCTTGGGCTGCTTCGTCGTAGCGGGTCCACGGGCCACGCAAGCTGATGCCGGTGTCGAGGCGGCCGGCGGCCACCTCGACGGCCAGCCAGGTCAGGTCGGCGGAGAAGTCGGTGGCGGGGTCACCGAACAGGTAGAACGTGCGGATCGACCGGTCATGTCGTCCTTCGGTGGCCAGCAAGGCCTCGGGCGGGAGGACGGCGTCCGCCCCCGACGACCGGCCCACGCTCACCAACACGCCACCGGCCTGCACGGCGGCGAAGGCGTCCACGAGTTGCTGGCCGCCGACATTGTCCAGCACCGCGAACACGGGCCGGTCGACCTTGGCCGGATCGGCGTACACCTGATGCGCGCCCAACGCCCGCAGGCTGTGTTCCTGGGCCGGATTCCCGCTGATCGCGACGACCTCAGCACCTGCGCGGGCGGCGAGCTGTACCGCGTAGCGGCCGACACCACCGGAAGCGCCGGTGATCATCACCCGTCGCCCGAGGAGTTGCCCCATGCTGCGCAGCACACGCAGAGCGCTCAGGCCGGCGACCGGAATCGTGCTGACCGCACCGAGGTCGGCGCCATCCGGCACGACGCCGAGCAGCGTGGCCGGGACCGCACGCAGCTCGGCCCAGCCGGCCTCACCCAGCGTGACTACCGGGGTTCCCTCACCAGGGCCTGATCCATCGGCCGCCGCCCGGACCACCACGCCCGCCGCGTCCCAGCCGATCATGGCGCCGTCCGGCGCATCCGGATCGGTGGCGCCCTTGACCTCGCCGTAGTTGAGCGAAACCGCTTCGACTCGCACCAGCGCCTCGCCGGGCGCGGGTACCGGGTCGGCCACCTCGGCCAACGAGAGATGTGCCGTCGCAGTGTGATCGACAACTAGTGCACGCATAGTCAGGTCTCCTTTAGATCAATGTGCCACAGTATGGCATTTGCTCTATTAGAGCATAGGCTCAAGGAGTGCGTATTCGCTAGACTGCTGTCTATGACGACCTCCGAGCAGCCCGCCACACTGCGCGAACGCAAGAAGATGCGCACCCGCCAGGCTCTGGTGGAAACGGCGATCTCGATGTTCAGCGAGCGCGGATTCGACACCACGCCGCTCGACGCACTGCTCGATGCGGTGGAGGTGTCGAGACGGACCTTCTTCCGCAATTTCCGCTCGAAGGAAGACATCGCGCTCACCGCCGTCAAACAACTCTGGAGCACTTACCTCGACGTGCTGGACGAGACCGAGAAGTCCGGGTCGCTCGTCGACGTTTTCCGCGACGCGATGCTGGCCACCCTCGACCGCATGGACGAGGACTGGTACCGGCGCTTCCGCGCCACGCTCAGGTTGATCGAGCAGTCGCCATCATTGAACGGGCATTCCCTACGGCACTGCGCGGAGATTCAGGAAGAGATCGCACGCCGGCTCGGCGACCCGCGCCGCCTCGAACTGCGGCTGCTCATCGAGTTCTGCGTGGCTACCTGGCGCTGCGCGCTGGACGAGTGGCTACCCGCCTGCGTCTCCGGCGAACTGCCCGAGTGCATGCTGCGCGCCTTCGCCACCATGGAAGACAGCATGCGCTTGGAGGCGTACCCCACGATCGGAGCCTCCCGCTGCGCCACGATCCGGCCCACGGACCTGTCGAAGTCGGCGAACAACAAACGGGCAAGCTCCAGCCGCGACTCATAGACGGTCGAACCCCCGCAGCGGGTACAGGACACCGGCGTACCGTTGAGTCTGTGAGCAGTGGCGCCATGCCGGCGGCAGCGGTGGACGGATCGGGCTTGTGGGCCCGGGCGTTCGCGGCGCTCTACGACCCTCTGCTGTGGGTGGGCGAGAGGGCGGGTATGGGCGCTCGTCGGCGAAATTTGGTCGGCCGTGCGAGGGGGCGGACTGTCGAGCTCGGCAGCGGTACCGGTCTTAACCTGGAGTACTACCCTGACGGCCTTGACGAGCTGATCTTGACCGAACCGGAGGCCGCGATGCGTACTCGGTTGACGCGAAGGCTGCGTCGCAGTCTACGTCGGGCACGTGTGGTCGACGCATCGGCGGAACAACTGCCGTTCGCGGACGAAACCGTGGATACGGTCGTCTCAACGCTCGTGTTGTGCACTGTCGATGACGCTGATCCGGTGTTGCGGGAGATCGGGCGCGTGTTGCGCCCCGGCGGCCAGTTGCTGTTTCTCGAGCATGTACGTTCCGAGTCGCCGCGACTTGCCGCTTGGCAAGACCGCCTCGCCGGCCCGTGGCGCCGGTTCGCAGAGGGCTGCCACTGCAACCGTGCAACCCTCGAGCTGATCCGGGCCTGCGGGCTGGAACTCAAAGACGTACAGGAAACGTCTTGGCGGGCAATGCCCCCGATTGTTCGACCGCTGATCACGGGTGCGGCCACCAAAAGCGAAATCTGACTGAAGCTGCGCCTCACTCGGCCGCGTACCGACGAACTGCCTCAACGGCCTGCCGGTGCTGTGTCGTCTACAGACAGGCAAGCCGATGACGTGGCAGGGGTCACGCATCGAGGCGTCGATGCTCTACTCCCGGTCGTTTACCGGTGAGGAGTTGAGCAGAGGGGCTCGCCGTCGTCGAACCCCGCGGTGTTACTGCGGTCGGGATTCGCGGGGCTGGTCCTCGGCTCTGCGTACACCGCCGTGATGGCCACCTTCGACACCCTCGTCGGTGGCTTCGGTTTCCGAGGCCTGCGATGCGGGTTGCTCGTCGGCTGGGGACGTGGTGGCGCCCCCGGAAGTGTCTTCGGGGGCAGGTGCTTTGAACTTCGAGTCGGTCACCGGGTGTACAGCGCCTGCGGTGTTGGCGCCGGTCCCTTCGCCCGCACTGGTGCCCGTAATGCCGCCTTCGGCACTTGTTCGGCGCCCTTCATAGGGAGGTATGGCCGGTTCCGCGTCTCCTGGAGGGGCGGTCCCGGTCGTGCCGATGTTTTCCTCCGCCGGGTTGTGGTCGCGAGTCGAGGTGACTTCTTCTTGATCGAACGTGCCGACTGGGCGGTCGGCCGTTCCGCCGCCGGGCTTATCCGACCCTGTGTCTCGTGAGCCTTTGGCTCCTCGTTCCGATTGGGGCTCTTCAGATAGATGTTTGCTGGACATAGGCTCCATCGTCTCCTCTAATAGAGCGCTGGATTATCGTCTCTGCATTTCAAGAGTGATGCTCGATTCAACCGCAGTCAAGCCATCGTGATGACGATATGACGACCAGATCGAGTCAGCGTGAACGACACGGCGGGGTGTTCGCTCGACGTCGTACTCAGTAATACATCTAGTACATTCATCAATGATTTTATGGCGGCAGGCGCAAGGTGATCCCATTCCGCCTCCGGCGACCTCGTCCGGCGGGGTATTGGCGGGGAGCCCGCCGTTTAGGGGCAGTCGATCATCATCACCTTGGGGACGTCGACCAGCCATTTCGACCAGCCAAGGCAGGCGACGAGAACGGTTTCACCTACGGCCTGCTGTACGCGAAGGAGAATGCACGCCACCGAGCACGCGCCAGAGTGTCGCGGCAGTTGCCGCCGGCGAATAGGTACGGGCCGCCGTCGGCGCCTCCTGGTCAGTAGTAATGGCGTCGGCCTCCGACGGCGCGTCCCATGGATCCCATCAGCAGTAGCACGAGCCCGACGACGAGCACCACGATTCCGATGGTCCAGAGGATCGGGATACCGAATATGAACCCAACGACAAGAAGGATGACTCCGAGAACGATCATGGCCAGCTACCTGGTTTCTCTTTATTCGAGGGGCCCGAGAACCCCCAGTGCTCCTATCCGATCGTGTGCGCAATGTCAGCACCAGTCACTGCGCGCACCCAACCACGACCACGGGAAGAACAAAGCCATGATGATCAACCCGATGTCCTGCATATTCCAGTAGACGCCTCAGGCCCATAGATGTACACCCCTGTTTTATCGAAGTCGCAGCTCAACAGTATTGCGACGATGTTTTCGGGTTCGGCTCCATTGGGCACACAGATCGGCCCGCTATGCGTGCACGGTATGCTCAGTGTGGCTCAATAGTCGGCTTCGCAGCCTGCTCGTCGAGCCTGCTTATCACTAGATCGCCGATGGCAGCGCTCAGGCATCGGTGTGGGTGTCGATGCGTTTCGACTGAACAGCGACCGTAGATCCCCGGCCGGTTTACCGACACGATTCCTCCGCCGCAGTCGCATATCCCCCGCGGACCAATTTATGAACGAAGACCCCGACCCAGGCCCAAGTGAGGCCCCCCGCACCGCCGACGAGGCGGAGCAGGCCCACAGCGACCTGGTCGCGCAACCCCACACCACCGACGAAGGCGGGCCCATCATTGCCGCGGAAGCTGCGGCGGTGCAGGCAAGTACGACGCAGAATCCGCTGGGGAAGCCGGGGCGTCGATTCGATCGGCGATCGCCGTTCATGGTCGGTTTGGCAGGCGCGGCGGGAGTGGCGGTCACCTACGGCGCGATCCAGGCGGTACTCGCCGCGAGTCAAGTGCTGGTACTGATCAGCATCGCGTTGTTTCTGGCGATAGGTCTCGAACCTGTCGTGTCGTGGCTGGTTCGACCATGGTTCCCGCGCTGGGCCGCGGTTACCGCGGTATTCGTGGTGGCGCTCGGCATGCTGGCAGGGTTCCTCGCGGCCGCGATACCTCCCTTGGTCACCCAAACCAGCGCGCTGATCGACAACGCTCCGGACTACGTCAACCATCTTGCGCAACGATATCCACTCATCGACACCCTCGACACTCGCTTCCATCTCCAGGACCGACTCCAGGAAGGGCTCGGGTCCGATCCTTCGAAGCTGGCGGGGGGTTTCCTCGGCGCGGGTCGGATCGTCTTCGGCATTGTCAGCGGCACAGTGATCGTCGCCGTGTTGACCGGCTATTTCATGGCCAATTTCGCGCAGGTTCGCGCGTCGATCTATCGGCTGTTTCCGCGCTCCCGCCGCCCACGGGCGATCTTGATCGGCGATGAGATCTTCGTGAAGGTCGGCGGCTACATCTTAGGGAATTTGGTCATTTCGGTGATCACCGCGGTGCTGACCTTCATTTGGCTGATGATCTTCGATGTGCCGTACCCGCTGCTACTGGCCGTCCTGGTCGCTGTCCTCGACTTGATCCCGGTGGTGGGCTCTACCCTGGCGGGGATCATCGTTGCCCTGGTCGCGCTCACCGTGTCGGTGCCCGTCACCGTGGCTACCGTCATTTTCTTCATCTTCCTGCGGTTGTTCGAGGACTACGCACTCGTGCCCAGAATTATCGGCAGAGCGGTGCGGGTGCCTCCGATCGTGACCGTGGTGTCGGTTCTGGTCGGTGGCGCATTGCTCGGGGTTGTCGGTGCGCTGCTCGCCATCCCGGTGGCTGCCGCTGTGCTGCTGATCGTCGATGAAACGGTGTTGCCGTCTTTGGACGAGCACTAGCATCAGCACGAAATATGCTGGCGGACAACGGGAATCGGCGCGCGTCGCCCTGGTCGTGCGCGTCGCGCTCGAGCGATGGCAGAAAAGCCATGCCGCGTCTACGACGAAACCATCGATCCGCGCCGCCCTTGATTTGGCCGCCGACGCTGCCGCGAGAGCGGCCGGATCGCAGCAGTGGACACCGAAGCCGTCGGCGCCTCGTGATCCTGCCCAGCTCAGGCCTGGTGATCCGCTGCGGCGGCAGACTTGGTCGGCCACAGCGCCATACGGTCGATGAGCCGGTCGCGCAGCACGAGGGTATGAAACAGGACTGCACTCATGTGAGCGGTGAAGGTCAAGAAGAGCACGAACGCGAGAATTGAGTGGCTGATTCGCAGCACGGCGTACAGGGTGATGTTGTGCGGTGCGATACCGGGAAGGTGGAGCGGCCCGAAGAGGATGATCGGGTAGCGGGCCGCCGCGAGCATTGCCCAGCCGATCAGGGGTTGCGCGAGCAGTAGCGCGTACAGCAGATATTCCGACCACGTCGCGATCTTGCGTTCCCGGCGGCCCATCGTGGCCAGGAATGGCGGCGGCCGATGCGTGAGTCGATTCACCAACCGCACTACCGCGAAAACGAGGATCGTGATGCCGAGCGGTCGGTGGATGGCCAGCAGCAGGGGGTAGTAGCTCAGCGACGCCACCATGGTGACGCCGAGGAGCAGTTGGGCGATGACCATTGCCGCCATCGACCAGTGCAACAGTCTCGAAGGAAGGGTGAAGCGGCCGGGCTTATCGCTCATCGCGCACCTGGACGATGTTGACCTCGCTGGGTCGCTTGGGCTCAGCGGCGCGGCGGGTGAATGAGCGGGCGTAGACGGCAGAGCGCGCGCTCAGCAGCGGATCGTCGGATACCGCGATGCCGTCGGGTAATACGGTCGGGTCGAAGTTGATGTCGCGTGCGTTTCCTGCGGCCTCGGTCTGGACTGCGTTGATCGTGATGGTGCCGGCGTCGATCGTGGGCCGTGAATCCGGCCACCGCTTGGTGGCATCGTTGGTCGGGTCCTCGGGGCCGCCGATGGTCAGGATCAACCGCCAGCTCAGCGGGCCGCGCGCCACCGCGTCGATCAGGGCTTCGAACAGGTAGTCGTTCTGTGCCGACGGCGGGGTACCGGTGGGCTGACCGTTTTGTAGCGGGACTGCCACCCAGCGGACGGGAGCGGTGGCGCCCGTGTCGTTGGTGAAATGAAACGCGTTGAGCCCGTGAAAGGTGCTGTTGGCGAACCCCGAGCTGGGCGAGGACTGGTTGATAATCTTCATGGCGGCGGCGGACTCGGGGTGGCGGGCCAAAAACGCGGCCATCAGCTGCGGGTCGGGCTTGCCGGTTGCCGGCACCGGCTTGGCGGCGAGTAGTCGTTCGTAGAATCCCTGCGGTGTGCTGTCGACGAAGACCGGGATATTTACCATCGCGGTGCGCCACTGTCGGCCACCTGGCAGCAAGAACAGCAGTGCCAGGCCGCGAACTATGTCCGGTTTGTCGGGCTGATCGGGCAGTCCGCCGGAAAGCGAAAACCGGCCGATCACCGGAAACGTCCCGGCTTTGAACACCGTCGCCTTGCACACCGCGGTACCGGCACCGTTGCTTTGGAAGGTCCCGCTGGCGCTGAGGCCCTTGGCATGGTTGCGCCGGAAACCGTCGTGATGCCCGTACACATGTTCGAACCGGTCCACGAACCGCGCAGGTGTCAGCGCGTCGGGCCGCAGCCAGCCGCCCGCGAAGGCAAATGCACCGACGTCCACCGCGGCGACACCGGCCACCGCCGTCATCCCCAACAGCGCACTTCGCCGGGTGAGCGTGGCCCTGTTCAGCCACCGATCCGGTGCGGGATCCGCACCGGGGTCGGGCTGCGCGTCCGACTCGTCCCGCTGGCCGGAATCATTGCTGCCCTGCACTCGCCACCTTGCCTTTCCATCGCCTGCGCCACTGGTATCGACACCCGAGCGGTTCACCCGTCGCGGGCGATCGTCCGGCGCTCGTTGCCAGCGGCGCGCCTCAGGTTGACGCGGCTGTGATCAGGACCTGGCCGCGTGGACACCTTTGTGTGCGTGAACGTCGTGTTCGACTCGGTCACCCAGGCTGGTGTCGACGTTGCGCAGGTATTCGAAGACACGTTTCAGGACCGGCTCGGTCACGCCGGCCAGCAGGTGGCTCACGATGTTGTCGACGAGGCGATCGCGTGCTGCAGCATCCATCACGGTGCGGACGAGGGTTCCCGCTTGGCCCCAATCGTCGTCTTCGCTGTGTCGTTCATAGGCGGTACGCATGATGTCGCCGTCTGTGTACCAACTGGGGGGCGGGTAGTGCTCGCTGTCGGCGCGCGGTCCGCCCTTGGAATTGGGTGCGTAGACCGGGTCGGTGCGGTTCTGGATCCGCATCACCCCGTCTTTGCTGTAGGTGTGCACGGGCACGACCGGTGCGTTGACGGGGATCTGCTCGTAGTTCACGCCCAGCCGGGCTCGGTGTGCGTCGGCGTAGGAGAACAGGCGCGCCAGCAGCATCCGGTCCGGGCTCGGCCCGATACCCGGGACCAGATTGTTGGGCTGGAAGGCAGCCTGCTCGATCTGCGTGTGATTGTCGACCGGGTTGCGGTCCAGGGTCAGCCGTCCGACCTCGATGAGTGGGTAGTCGCCGTGCGGCCACACCTTGGTCAGGTCGAACGGGTTGAACCGATAGCCTGCGGCATCATCGAAGGGCATGATCTGCACAAACAGCGTCCAGCTCGGGTGCTCGCCGCGCTCGATTGCCTCGTACAAATCACGGGTGTGGTAATCGGGGTCGGTCCCGGCAAGCAGGTCGGCCTCGGTCTGGGTGTAGCACTGGATGCCCTGATCCGTCTTGAATTGATACTTCACCCAGAACCGCTCGCCCGTGGCGTTGATCCACATGTAGGCATGCGAGCTGTAGCCGTTCATGTGCCGCCACGTGCGCGGTATCCCGCGGTCGCCCATCAGCCAGATCACCTGGTGCGCGGTTTCGGGCAGCAGCGTCCAGAAGTCCCACTGCATGTCGTTATCGCGCAGGTTGTTGTCGGCACGGCGCTTCTGCGAACGGATGAAATGCTGGAAGTGCAGCGGGTCCTTCACGAAGAAGATCGGCGTGGCGTTGCCGACCATGTCGTAGTTGCCTTCGCTGGTGTAGAACTTCAGCGCGAACCCGCGCAGGTCCCGCACTGTGTCGGGGTATCCGCGCTCCCCGGCCACTTGTGAGAATCTGGCCACCGATCTGGTCGAGGTGCCCGGCTGGAACACCGCCGCTTTGGTATATGCACTGAGGTCACGGGTGACCTCGAACCGGCCGAACGCGCCGCTGCCCTTGGCATGGGGCTGACGCTCTGTGATCCGCTCCCGATTGAATTGAGCCATCTGCTCGATCAGATAGGCATCCTGCAGCAGAATCGGGCCTCCGGGACCGACCGTCAGCGAGAACTCGTCGCTTTCAACCGGAATACCCGAATCCGTTGTCAGTTTCGACTGTGAGGTATTCATCTCCCTACCTCCGATGTGTGTGGAAATCCGGGGCAGTGACCGAGCGCGGCGAACCTGCAGCTCACAAATCGACACACCGTCGAGGCATCACGCCGCGCAACGTATAAATCGCCGATCATCCCCAGTGCTTCGAGCGCCGAAAACACCGTTACACCCGCACCGCTCTGCGGAAAAAATCCTACTCTTCCGCCAATCAGACCGAGGGCTCGTCAGTGAGATCACCGCGGTAGCGGGTCGCGGGTGGCCGGCGGCCATCGGGCGTCGCCGACTGGAAGCGACACCGTCCGGTGTCGATGCGTGATCGGGCCTGGCCGATCGAAACACTTTCCGCCGCCACAAGCCGCCGCTGCGTTGACCGCTACCGCACCCCTGGAACGAGCCGCCGAACCACCACCGGCACCAAACCAGCACGCGACACAGTCGTCACACACTGTCTTCGGCACCCTCCGCCCATGTCACGGCACTTCGGACTTGCTCGTCTAGGCGGAACTCATGCGAACGAGAATGCATGGACGGGTCGGTGTCAGGGCGCTGTTCTAGCACCTTGGAGGGGGTGAGCTCGCCCGCGACGAACAGGCCGCCACGGGCAATCGAGAGGACCAGGTCGGGCTCGAATCCGTCGTCGGCGATCTCGGTCGCCGGCTCCCGACTCGCCGACCCGAACAATTCCCAGGTCAGCACTTCCCGATCCGCCATTGGATGCTCCATCTCGATCGATCCGCTGTGCAACGAGCATATGAGCGGCTGATCGTGCCCGGGCTGCCTTTGCCCGGGTGGTGCGGGTCGCGGGTCGCGGGTCGGTCCGATCTCACGAAGCCTCGGCTGAGGTGGATAGTGTGGGTGGATGCGGATCTTTCTGGCGGGCGCGACCGGTGTCATCGGAGTTCGACTGCTGCCGTTGCTGGTCGCGGCGGGACATGAGGTAGCCGGCATGACTCGATCGGAGTCGAAGGCCGATCAGGTGCGCGCGGCGGGTGGGCAGCCGGTGGTCTGCGATGTCTACGATTCGGCCGAGTTGACCGCCGCGGTAGTCGAGTTCGGTCCGGACCTGGTGATGCATCAGCTCACCGATCTGCCCGACGATGCCGCACTGCTGCCGGAGCTGGCGGGCGCGAATGCGCGGATCCGCACCGAGGGGACACGGAATCTGGTAGCCGCGGCGCGAGACGCGGGCGCGAGACGTTTTCTCGCACAGAGCATTGCGTGGGAGCCCACCGCCGGGCGCGGCGAAGTGATCCGCGATCACGAGGCCGCGGTGCTCGCTGCCGACGGTGTGGTCGTCGAGTACGGCCAGTTCTATGGCCCTGGAACGTATTACGAGACCGAAGTACCCGCCGGGCCCCGGGTGCATATCGACACCGCCGCCGCGCGCACGGTGGAGCTGCTCGAGGCGGACAGCGGCGTCGTTGTGGTTGTCGACTGACCTATTGCGTGGCGGCCAGTTTCGCGGCGAACTCGTAGTCGCGTTGCCAGTCGGGCCCGGTCGGGGCGAAGATCAGTCGTTCGACTCCGGCCCGCCCATACTGCGCCACCTGCTCGGCGGCCTGCCCGAAATCGGCCGACAACGACGGTGCGACAACGGTTACCGCGGGAGTGGGTCGGCCGTGTGGTGCGGTGAGCTCCCGGAGTTCGGCGATCTCCCCGACGATCTGATCCGGTTCGGTTTGCAGGGTGATCCATCCGTCGCCATAGGCCGCGGCGCGACGTCGCGCTCGATTGCTGTTGCCCGCCACCAATACCGGCGGCATTGCCGATCCCGGCGTCAGCGTGACCTCGAGGCCGTCGGGCAAGGTCGTCGGCTCACCGGCGACCAGACTCGGCAGCACCCGCAATGCCTCGTCGGTCCGCCGCCCTCGATCCTCGAACGACAGACCGGCCGCGCGCCATCCGATGTCGCCGTGTGCCGGATTGCCGGTGCCGACGCCGAGCATGAGTCGATTGCCCGACACATATTGCAACGAGCTGATCTGCTTGGCCGCCCATGCCGTCGGGCGCAACGCGAGGAGTAGGACGTTGTATCCGATCAGAATCCGATCGGTCACCGCGGCCGCGGTCGCCAATGTCACGGTGCTGTCCAGCATTGCCGCGCTCGCGATGAGATGGTCTGTGGACCACACTGATTCGAGCCCGACCTCTTCGGCGAATCGCGCGCTTGCCCGCACATCACCCAGGATCGGGTGTCGTGGATCGGGGGTAGAAGTAGGCAGGATCACGCCAACAGCAACGGTCATATTGTTCATCCATCCGTTCTCGTTTGTCTGCCTCCAACGCTAAGGGCCGCGGGTGAGTGTTCCAATGGCTGGAAGGCTCAGCGTTATGCCTGAGACGCTCACCTTCGGGCACATTCGCGTGCGCGGCTGGCGCGGATCGCCCTGATCAGCGCCTATATTGACGCATGGGGCGACGGGCGCCCTCATCGACCGGAGGAGATCAGGGTGCGCAGGATGGTTTTCGTTGGGTCAGTCGTCGCGACGCTCGCGGCGGTGTCGGGGGGCGCGACGTCGGCGGCTCGAGTTCCTGACGAGGGTGCGGTGACGGTGCAAGCGGTTACCGGTTTGGATCGAATTCCAGTGACCGGGGTGGTGACGGGCGTGACGAGCTGCGCCGCAGGGCCGGTGCTCGCCACGCTGACCACCGGCGGCGACGGCACCGTGACCAGCAGCTTTCCCGATGGGTGCTATCAAGTCGAGGTCACGGCGGTTCCGTCGGGCTGTCAGCTTGCCAGCGACGCCTACGCGCAGGTGACCGTCGCCCCTGACGTCACTCCGGTCGCCGAATTTTGGTTCCGCTGCGCATGAGCTGGATCATCGTCGTTGCAGCATGATGTGCAGTCCGTCTTTCGGACGAGGGAGAGATGTTCTGTCCCAATGTAATTCATAGTTCGGCGGAACGGTCCATTCGAACTGTCGCAGTAGTTGATGCATGAAGGCCTTGACCTGCATGCCGCCGAAGTACTGACCGATGCATTTGTGGGCGCCCGCGCCGAAGGGCACCCAGGCGTGCTTGTGGATCTTGTCCTCACGGCGTTCGTCGGAGAATCGTCCTGGGTCGAAGCGTTCCGGATCGGGCCAGTATTCGTGCATGTGATGGGTGAACTGGGGCATCACCGTGACGAACGTGCCCGCGGGAATGAAGTGGCCGAGTACTTCGGTGTCGGTCACCGCGGAGCGCGGGATGCTGGGCAGGGGAGCGAGCAGACGCAGCGATTCCTTCATGACGAGGTCGAGTGAAGTGAGCTGTTCCTGGCCGTTGTAGTCGAGCACCTCGGTGCCGAGCGCCGCGCTCTCGGCACGGCAACGTTGCTGCCACTCAGGATGTTTGGCGAGATAGTACATCATCGTGGACATGGTGATGGTTGTGGTGTCGTGTGCGGCCATCAGCAGGAAGATCATGTGGTTGACCACGTCGTCATCGGTGAAGCTCTGCCCGTCGTCGGAGCGCGCGTGACACAGAGCGCTGAACAGATCGTCGCCACCGGCCGCACGCTTGGCGGGCAACTGCTTTCGCAGTAGCCGCTCGAGTACCTTCCTGCCGTGCAACCCGCGCGACCACCGTAGCCCTGGCACCGGGAAGCGAAGGTAGGCGGTGCCGCCGCGGACACAGTCGATGAAAGCCTGATTCACCGTGTCGGACTCGTCGCCGAGTGCCGCGCCCATGAAAGTTCGTGTCGCGATATCGAGGGTGACCTGTTTGATGGCCGGATAGCCGCGGAACGAGCTCGAGGCGGCCCAGTCTGCCAAGCCTCGCTCGATGATCGGGTTCATGGCGTCGAGATAGCCCGTCAAGCGGGAGCGGGTGAAGGCCTGCATCATGATCCGCTTGTGGTGCAGGTGTTCCTCGAAATCGAGCAGCATGATGCCGCGCCGGAAGAACGGCCCGATCAGGTAATCCCATGCTGGTCCGCTGCCGAATGCCTTGTCCCGGTTGGTCATCGGAATATCCCAGGCGTCCGGCCCGAGCAGGACGACGACCTGTCTGCCGAAACCCGTTGTCCACGACACCGGCCCGTAACGGGTGTAGCGTTCGCGTGCCCACTGCTCCGGGTGATGCAGCATCGCATAGCTTTCACCGATGATCGGCATACCGCGCGATCCGGCGATGGCCTTCAGGCCGCTGCTGCTCGGTGGCGCGGTCGGCGGGCTGATCAAGAAGGTCGACATCGTTCCTCCACGGCGAGGGGCGAAAGCTGACTGTGATCCATGTCAACTTTGGTTAAAGTGTGAACTTGACATGACTGTGTGTCAAGATTGCGGGCGTGACGTCGGTTGTCCGCCCCTTCAGGGGAGTCAGCGCCGAGGATCGGCTGGCGCAACGCCGGGCCGACCTCATCGAAGCGGGCTTCGACGAGGTCGGCGCGCACGGCGTCGTGAAGCTGACGATGACGTCGGTGTGTGAGCGAGCCGGACTGACCCAGCGCTATTTCTACGAGCAGTTCAACAGCAAGGAAGACTTACTCGTCGCGCTGTTCGACACCATGTTCGAGGAGTTCTTCGCGCTGGCGCGCACCGCGGTCGAAGCGCAGCCGCAGGATCTGTTCCTGCGGGCCCGTGCCGCGATGGAGGTCTTCGTCGACTATTTCACCGACGACAAGCGCAGGGCCCGACTGTTCACCGAGGCCATCGGCAATGAGGTCGCCGCGCCACGCAAGGCCGAGTCCGTCCGCCTGTTCGCCGAATACACCGCCGAACAGGCGGAGATTGTGCACGGCCCCTTCACCGGCCGCAAACGCACCCGCCTATTGCTCGCCGCGCACATCATCGTCGGCGGCCAGGCGGACGCGGCAGCGCAATGGCTCAGTGGCGCAATAGATCTCCCGCGTGAGGAATACATCGAAGAGCTCGCGCACCTGTTCGTCGCCGCGGTTGACGCCGCACGCAACGACGCAGGCCACCCCTAGAAACTCCCCGCGCTATCGCGACGACGCCGGTCGCCGCGGCGTGCGCGCGCCCAGGTTTCGATCGCCGGTGGTCGATCGCATCGTTATCGTGCGAGCGCGCGGCGAGCGTAGGCGCGGACGTCGGCGTCGGTGTCGTCGACGGCCTGTTTCAAGGCGTCGTGTGCGGATCCGTTATCGGGCCAGGTGGTCAGCGACAGCACGGCCGCCTTGCGGACATCGAGGTGCGGGTCGAGCAGTGCTTCGGTGAGCGTGGGCACCGCGGTGGCGGGGTCGGCGCCCGCCAGTCCACGGGCCGCGCCTACCCGGACCTGCCATGCGGACTGCCCGAGTGCTCCGGCGAGGATCGGGGTGTCGTCGTGGGAGACGCCGAGGCTCGCGAACGCCGCCAATGCGGCGGCGCGCACCAGGGGATCGTGGTCCGAGGTCAGCGCACGCACGGTGTCGGAGCCTTCCGCGGCGATGGCCGCGATACCGTGTGCCACGGCGATGCGGACTTCGCGGTTCTCGTCGGCGGCGGCCGAGGCGACGCCGTGCCAGTCGTCGAGCGATACCAGCGCCCGAACTGCCTCGATCCGCACCCGATGGTCGGTATCGGTCAGTGCCGCAGCGAATTGCGGGGCGGAACCGGAGCGAAGGGCGCGCAGCAGGTCGATGACGGTCGCGCGCACGACGGGATCGGGCGAATCGAGCCGATCGGACAATCCGTCCGCCGCGGGTAGTACCTCGACGAGTTCACGCAAGCTGTCGGTCGCCGCGCGTCGCACCGATGCCGCCGCGTCGTCGAGCGCGTCGATCAGTATCGCGGCGAAACCGTCGGGGGTATTCTCCGTCAGTACAGCCAGCGCGGCCACTCGGACACCCGCGTCCTCGTCGGACAGGTAGGACGAGAGTTCCCGCACCGTAGGCGAATCCAAGGCGAGCAGCGTCACGAGCCGAGGCGATGGCGGTTCGACCGATTCGCGGACCGTGCGCGGGCTCTCGGCGGGTGCTCGGCCACCGACGAGCTCCGGCTGCTGCACCGGAACAATGGTGGTGTCGGTCGAGGGGAGGTCGTCGAAACCGGGCACCGGAACCAGGTACGGCGCGACAGGGCGCTTCAGGAATTCCATCGCGCCGTCAGCATTCTTACGCAGGTTGAGGTGATAGCGCCACTCGGTGTCGTCGCGTTCGGGGAGGTCGGCCCGTTCGTGGTAGAGGCCCCACCGTGATTCGGTGCGGGTGAGCGAACTGCGTGCCGCCATTTCGGCGCAGTCGCGGATGAACGACACCTCCACCGCGCGCATCAGTTCGTGCGCCGAGCGTGCGCCGATGTCGGCGATCTCGCCGCGCATCCGCTCGAAGGTCTCCACGGCGATGGAGAGTTTCGCCGCCGTCTTCGGTGGGGCCACATAGTCGTTCACGAAGCGGCGCAGTTTGTATTCGACCTGCGGCTGCGGTGGGCCGTCCGGTTGGCGCAGCGGGCGGTAGACGAGCTCGTGGGCCTCGGCGAGCTGGGATTCGGGGAGTTCCTCGGGCGCTGCGACCTCGGGGAGGGTCGAGGCGGCGTGCGCGCCTGCCAGATCACCGAAGACAAACGCGCCGATCATGTAGTTGTGTGGCACGCAGGCCAGGTCACCCGCCGCGTAGAGGCCGGGGACCGTGGTCCTCGCATGCTCGTCCACCCAGACGCCGGAGGCGGAATGTCCACCGCACAAGCCGATTTCGGAGATGTGCATTTCGATGTCGTGGGTGCGGTAGTCATGGCCGCGGTTGGCGTGGAAGGTGCCGCGGGTGGGGCGTTCGGTGGTGTGCAGGATGCCTTCGAGGGTGGAAAGGGTCTCATCGGGCAGGTGCGAAACCTTCAGATAGATGGGCCCGCGCGCGGATTCGATCTCGCGTTTCACCTCGGACATCATCTGGCCCGACCAATAGTCGGAGTCGACGAAACGTTCACCCGCGGCGTTCACCTGGTAGCCGCCGAACGGGTTGGCGACGTACGCGCAGGCGGGACCGTTGTAATCCTTGATCAGCGGGTTGATCTGGAAGCATTCGATGCCGCTGAGCTCGGCGCCCGCGTGGTAGGCCATCGAGTATCCGTCGCCCGCGTTCGTCGGGTTCTCGTAGGTGCCGTACAGGTAGCCGGAGGCAGGCAGGCCCAACCGGCCCGACGGACCGGTCGCCAGAATGACCGCTTTGGCGGCGACCGCGACGAATTCGCCGGTGCGCGTGTTCAATGCGGCGGCGCCGACCGCGCGGCCCTGCGAGGTGAGCACCCGGACCGGCATCAGCCGATTCTCGATCCGGATCTTTTCGCGCATCTTGCGCTGGCGCAGCACGCGATACAGCGCCTTCTTCACGTCCTTGCCCTCGGGCATCGGCAGCACATAGGAGCCGGACCGGTGCACGCGTCGTACCGCGTACTCGCCGTACTCGTCCTTCTCGAACTTCACGCCGTAGCGTTCGAGCCGCTGCACCATCGCGAAACCGCGGGTCGCGGTCTGATAGATGGTGCGCTGGTTGACGATTCCGTCATTGGCCCTGGTGATCTCGGCGACGTAGTCCTCCGGTTCGGCCTTGCCGGGGATGACCGCGTTGTTCACCCCGTCCATGCCCATCGCCAAGGCGCCCGAGTGTCGCACGTGCGCCTTCTCGAGCAGTAGTACATTCGCGCCCTGCTCCGCGGCGGTCAGTGCGGCCATCGTTCCGGCGGTGCCGCCGCCGATGACCAGCACGTCGCAGTCCAGCCGGATTCGATCCGACAGCTCTGGGACCTGTAGCGGTGCTAGCGGATTCGCGGCGTCTGCAAGGCTCACAATGTCTCCAGGATTTCGGCCTTCACGGACCTGCGGTCCACGGCTTCGCGCGGGTCGGGCACCTCGACGACTGCGCGCAGCGCACCGTCGCCGAGGACCGCGATGCGGTCGCCGAGCAGCAGTGCCTCGTCGAGGTCGTGGGTGACGAACACGATGGTGGTCGGATGGGCGCGCCAGGTGTCGATCAGTAAGCGCTGCATGGTGGTTCGGGTCTGGGTGTCCAGCGCGCCGAAGGGCTCGTCCATCAGGACCGAGCGTGGCTCGCCCGCGAGGCTGCGCGCCAACTGGACTCGCTGGCGCATGCCGCCGGACAGGTCGCGGGGGAGGTAGTCGGCGTAGCCGGTGAGCCCGATTTCCTCGACCCACCGCTGCGCGGTCGCCTTGCGTTCGCCGCGAGGAACCTTCCGCAATTGCAATGCCAGTTCGATGTTCTGGCGTGCGGTGCGCCACGGCAGCAGTGCGTCGTCCTGGAATACCAGGGCGCGATCGGCCGACGGCGTGGTAACTGTCGCGCCGTCGGCCAGGATGGCTCCGGCCTCCGGCGTACGCAGTCCAGCGATGGCGCGCAGCAATGTCGACTTGCCGCAGCCGGATTTGCCGACCACGACCAGGATTTCGCCGGAGGCGATGGTGAGATCGAGGTGCTCGATCACCGTCTTGCTGCCATAACTGATCCGAATACCGTCCAGGGCCAGACGCATTCCGGTCACGGCTGCCGTGGGCTGTGTGGCGGAAGGTGTTGTGGTGGTTGTCATCGGGAGTGTGGCGCGGATACTCCCCGGTTCACGGGGAGAGGAAGCGCCATCCTCCTTTCAGGGGTGGGGTCGCGGAAATGTGTCAGTGGTTCCGGCAAGTAGGAGAAGCGTTAATTGGATACCTCCCGTGGCAGCCAGCGGGTGATTCTGCGTCCTGCGAGTTCGACGATGCCGGAGGTGCAGAAGCCGAGGATGCCGATGGTGATCATGCCGACGAACACCGCCGGGTAGTCGACGATGGTGTACGCCTGCCAGGTTCGGTAGCCGATGCCGAGCCGCCCGGAAATCATTTCGGCGGAGATGAGGCAGATCCACGCCACCCCCATGCCGACCGACAAACCGCTGAACACCCCGGGCAGGATGCCGGGAAAGACAACGCGCACAAGGACATCGGTGCGTGAAGCGCCGAGGGTGCGCAGTGCGTCCTCCCAGATGGTCGGCAGCGCGCGCACCGCGTGCCTGGTGCTGACCAGCACGGGGAACAGGGACGCGGTGAAGGTGATGAAGACGATCCCGGACTCGTCGCTGGGGAACAGCAGGATCGCCACCGGTACCAGCGCGATCGCCGGGATCGGGCGGGCCAGTTCGGTGAGCGGTCCGAAGATCGCGGCGAGCAGCCCGGAGCGTCCGAGTCCGATGCCCGCGATGACGCCGATCACGGCCGCGAGACCGAATCCGGTCAGAATTCTGATCAGCGACTGTGCGATATCCACGAAGTACTGGTTCTTCTGGAACTGCCGACCGAACTCGGCGACGATGTCGGTGACGGTGGGCAGCACGTCGAAGCGCAGCCAGAGCCGCACGTTGTTGGCGGTGAGTAGTTGCCACAGTCCGATCGCGACCGCGACCGATACCACCTGGATCAGGCGGATGCGCCATGCGGAGTTCCTCGGCGGCTTGGCGGTTTCACCTTTTTCGGCCGTGGCGGGTCCGACAAGGGCCGCGGTGCTCATGGCCGCGCCTCGCTCGGTTTCGACTCCATCCTGGGGCACAGAACACTCATCCGCGGACCTCCGTGACGGCCTGGTCGTAGGCGACCGGCACTGCGGTGGTGTGCGCATGTCGGTAGCGCTGTGCGGCGGCGGATGTGGTGAACGGCAGGAACTTATCGCCCTCGCGCAACCAGACCGCCTTGTCGGCAAACCATCTCGTGCCGAGTTCGGCATCTGGGACGTACGCCGCGCGGATCACCTTGCCCTGCGCCTTCGCGACCTGGACCGCGCGCAGCAGGCAGGTCGGGTCGGCGGCGGGTTGCGGACGGTCGGCGCCCTCGACCCACAGTTCACCCGCCTGCGGCGAATCTTCCACGGCGCGAGCGCAGATCGGGTCGGTGCCGGTGACTCGGGTCGGGTTGGCGGTGGCGGCGAGCGCCTGGTCGTAGTCGCCCTGGCCGGTCTCGGCGAACGCTTTGCGCAGTGGTGCGGGATCGACGAACCTGTCGATATCGAGTTCGGCGAAGTCGCCGATCGACTTCAGGTACTGCACATCGCCTTTCAGCGCATCGACAAGGCTCGGCTTGATCGTGGTGTCGAAAGATGTACCGCCGGGGCCGTTGTAGAGGTACACGACCTCCTGTGGCAGCCCGGAGCCGTCGGCGACGATCCCGGCGGCATCGAAGGGCTTCTCGCGAAGGAACGTGGTCGCGTCGAGCTGTGCGGCGAGGAATGCTTGCAGGACCTCAGGGTGGTCGGCGGTATACGTGCGCCGTGCGACTACGCCGTGAAAGGTGGGTACGCCGAGTTCCGCACCGTCGTAGAGCAATTTGGCCTTATTCTGGAATACCAGCAGTCCCGGCCATGCCACGAACTGCGCGAGCGCGCCGACCTGGTGCGATTCCAGCGAGGTCGCACCGATCTGGGGCTGCTGGTTGAGCACCTCCACACCCTTGGCCGGGTCGACGCCCGCGCGCGACAGTGCCTGTACCAGGGTGCCGTGGCCGGCGGAACCGACACTCGCCGAAACCTTCTGCCCGGCCAGGTCCGCGATGCTCGCGGCCGTCGAATCTTGGGGCACCACAACCATATTGAGTGAACCCTTGGGCTGGTACCCGGTTACCGACACCAGCGCGGTCTTCGCTCGCTCGTTGGCCTGTGTTCGAGATCCGTTGATCAGCAACGGATAGTCGCCCATCGAGCCGATATCGATCTTCTCGGCGAGCATCTGCGCGGTGATGGGCGCACCGGTGTCGTAGTCCTGCCACTCCACCTGATACTTGGCGCCGCCATTATCGGTGATCTTCTGTAGTCGCTGCTCGAGGTAGCCCTGAGCTTTCAGCAGGGTGCCCGCGGTGACGGTGTTGATGGTCTTGGACTGGTAGCCGACCACGACCTTGACGGTCCCGGCTGCGGTGTTGTCCGAGTTTTGCAGTGAGCAGCCCGCGGCGGCGAGCACGAGGGCAAGGACGAGGGGAGCGAGGCGTTTCGTCATGGGAACTTCCGGATTCGGCGCGAGAGCGGTTCAGCGAAGCAGGTAGGGCATATTGACGGTGACGGCCCCGGTGGGGCATCGCGCCGCGCACGGGCCGCAGTACCAGCACTCGTCCACATGCATGAAGGCCTTGCCGTTTTCGGGATTGATCGCCAACGAATCGAGCGGGCAGATCTCCACGCACAGCGTGCAGCCCTGGATGCACAGCGACTCATCGATGGTGACCGGGATATCGGTGCGCTGATTCGCGAGTGCCATCAGATGACCTTCCATTCTGGGGTGCTACGGATTAGGCTGCCGCGCATAGTGATTCGGTCCCCGCGCATCCGGATGTACTCCAGATCGACGGGTCGACCGTCCTCGAGGCGGGTCAGCCGTTCGAGCATCAGCAGTGCCGCGCCCTCAGGGGCTTCGAGCGTCGCCGCGGTGTGTGAGTCGGCGGTGATGGCCTCGAGTGCGAGATCGGCCGAGCCGAGCGGACCACCGCTGATCTGTTCGATGAGAACGAAAATATCGTTGGTCTCCAGGTCGTGACCGAGGACCTCGGTCCCGATATCCGGCGCGAGATAGGTCAGATCGAGGCTCAGCGGCAGGTCAGCCAGATACCGCAGCCGCTCGATGTAGACAACGCGCTCACCGGGGTCCAGGCGCAGCTTCCGTGCGACCGCGGGCGGTGCGGTGACGTGCATCGCCGCGCGCACCTCGTTACGCACCGTGCCGTGCCCCTTGAGCGTCTCCTGCAACCCGAGCAGCGCATCGAGCCCGTGGTCGTATTTGCGGTTGGTCACCCGGGTGCCGACCTTCGGCACCCGATCGATCAGCCCCTCGTCCTTGAGTAACGCCAACGCCTCGCGCACCGTATTTCGTGAGGCATCGAATTCCGCGACGAGCTGCTGCTCACTCGGCAGCACCTCATCGAACGCGGCCGAGTGAATCTGGTGACGCAGCACATCGGCCACCCGGCGCGCCTGGTCGGCACGCAACCGTCGCACCGGTATCGGTTCGGCTCCCACCTCCGCCACCTTTCTATCGCTGACCTGCATAGACAGCGACGATAGTTGGCGGGCGCTCGCTCGGATCCCGCCGCGAATCCAGCGCAATTCAGGGGATGTTATTTCGCCGCCGATCCCCGGCTGTGACCTGGGGAAACAGGTCATTCTGCAGTCATTACGCCACCTCGGTCGACGGCCGCGGGTTCCGATCACGCAGATTCGAATGCCGAGCATCGGGGCTGATTTCAGCGGAAGCACGTGGGGGAGGTGGCGTGACGGCGGGTGTGCTTCGATCGGGTGATGACGGACAACACCGAGACACAGCGCGTCGTGACCGCAAGCCGGGAAATCGCCGTCGGGGCGGAACAAGTCTTCGAGCTGGTAGCCGACCCCTCGCAGCAGCCTCGATGGGATGGGAACGACAATTTGGCACAGGCCCCGACCGGACAACGCGTGCACGGCGTGGGCGATGTGTTCACCATGACCATCACCAACGGCGCGGTTCGAGACAATCATGTGGTGGAGTTCGTAGAGGGTCGCCGTATCGCGTGGCTGCCCGCGGAGCCGGGCCAGGAACCGCCGGGGCATCTGTGGCGCTGGGAGTTGGATGCGTTGGGCGAGAACAGGACTCGGGTCACCCACACCTACGAATGGTCACGGTTGACCGACGAGAAGCGCTTGCCACGCGCACGGGCGACGACCGCTGACAAGCTCCAGGCTTCTCTCGACAGACTGGCTGACCTCGCTGAGCGCTCCTGACCCGGACTGCCCCGCCTGGTGCGGCCCCGCATTGCGCACCTCGCCTTCGCTCAGCTACCGAGATACCGGCAAATCGGTGCCGAAATGCTGTGAATCCGCGTCGGTGAGGCGCAGTATGTCTCTGTGGAGTTGACAGCCGTGCGTATCGAAAAACCGGACGATCTCAACGTCATCATCGGACAGGCCCACTTCATCAAAACCGTCGAGGACCTGCACGAGGCGCTGGTCGGGATCGGTCCCCACCTGCGGTTCGGGGTGGCATTCTGCGAGGCATCCGGGCCGCGCCTTGTCCGCCACTCGGGCAACGACGATGATCTGGTCGAGCTCGCCACGAAGAACGCGGTCGCAGTCGGGGCGGGACACTCGTTCATCGTCTTCTTACGTGAGGGATACCCGGTAAATGTGCTCAATGCGGTCAAGCATGTTCCGGAAGTCTGCGGAATCTTCTGTGCCACAGCGAATCCCGTGGAAGTGTTGATTGCCGAGACCGAGCTGGGTAGGGGAATCGTCGGAGTGGTCGATGGGCCAGCGCCGCTGGGCATAGAAAACGCCGACGATGAGGCAGACCGCAGACAGCTACTCCGTCAGATCGGCTACAAGTTGTAGAAGCCCGTCCGGTGCGGCTCCGCATTGCGCGCACGCGCAGAGTGGAGGAGGGTAGGGAGTCCGGTGGCGCCACCGGTGCGCCGCCCTGACCAGGGCAGGAGTGGCCCATGTACGCACGTTCAAGCACAATTGCGGCCCGGCTGTCGTCGATCGACAGCGGGATCGCATACCTCCGTGATGAAGTGATGCCGAGTATGTCCGAGATCGAGGGCTGGGTCGGTATGTCGTTGATGGCCGAGCGAACATCAGGGCGCTGCATCGCCGCAACCGCGTGGGAAACCGAGGCTGCGATGCAGGCCAGCAGAGGGCGGGTCCAATCACTGCGTGGTGATTTGGCCCAGGCCCTCGGCGGCCAGGTCGAGTTGGTCGAAGAATGGGAAATCGCGGTCATGCACCGCGACCACCCCGCCGACTTCGGCGCGTGCGCACGATGCACATGGGTGCAGAGCGATCCAGGCAAGATCGACCGGCTGATCGACACCTTCAAGATGGGAGTGCTGCCGGAAGCCGAGATGATCAACGGTTTTTGCAGCGCCAGTCTGTTCATCGACCGCGCGACCAGCCGAGCCGTGGCCTCGACCGTCTGGGCAAGCCCCGAAGCGATGGACAACAGCCGCGAACAGACCGATCGCCTCAGAAAAGCGGCAACCGGCCGGGCGGGCGCCAACGTGCTCGAGGTGGCGGAGTTCGAGCTCGCCTTCGCTCATCTGCGCGTGCCCGAGATGGCCTGACGCAGCGCTCGACCGTCTGAACGGTGAACGCGGCATCGGCTGGGTATGCCGATGCCGCGTTCACCGATGCCGTCGTGGACCACCTTCGCCCTAGGTTCGCCGCCGCTCCGCTGCCGGAGGACCACCCGTCCATTTGGCATCGTCAAATCCGTTGCGCAATGACTGCGGAGAGCGTCGCCGCGCCGGAGACCGTCGAGGTGGCGGAGGTCGACATGACACGTTCGCTGAGCAGCTGCGGACCCGACGAAGGATGCACGCAAGAACGTAGACTCTCCGAGGTCAGTTCGTCTCGAGCCGAGGAGCATGGCAGCTACATGAGCGCCACTTCCAAAAGCCCATTCCCCCTGCTCCAACCGGCATCCACCTTCGAAGCGGACGCGATCACCGGCAACGACTGGTCAGCATTCTGTAACCTGCCCACACTGCACGACCACTGGACCATGAAGCCGTGGTCTCCCGGGCAGGCGGGCTACTACTGGTACATCACCTTCGACGACCGGAGGCTGCGTGATCTGGTGGCGCAGTGTCAGGCCACGCTCGCACACGACGGCATCGACCCCGTGCCGCTGGATGGTTTGCACCTGACACTCCTCAATGTGGGCAAGGTAGACAAGGTCTCGGCCGACCAGCTGTCGGGTGTCGTCACCGCGGTGCGCGCCAGCATGGCCGAAGTGAAACCGTTCGACCTCAGCGTTGGTCCGTTGGCCGGATCCCGGAGTGCGGTGCGGTTTTCCGTCACACCGTGGGACGCGCTGCTCGATGTCCACCAGCGGGTGCGGGAAGCAACCGCCGCCTATCAGCCGTCGAGCCGACTCGCGCAAACCTCCGAGTTCCGGCCGCACCTTGGCGTCGGCTATATCAACCGGACACAGGGCGCTGCCCCGCTGATCGAAGACGTCGCGGCCCTGCGCGACCTTCCCGCGGCCGAGGTCCGCATCGACGCAATCCATCTGGTCGAGCTGCGCAGGCACGGTCGCCAATACCGTTGGGATGACCGCGCAGTCGTCGCGCTCGGCGGCTGATCTACAACTTCCTATTCGCTGAGCAACTGCGACGTACAGAGCCAGACGACGAATGAACGCAAAGAAGTCGCTCCCGAAAGATCAGGCGCGGCTTTTCTGGGATCTGACCTACGACGGAACGCCGAGCCAGCGACCGAACTCGGCCGTTGTGCCGGTACTCCGACGCTCCGACGCGGCGATCGCGGCGAACGTCTCGCGGACGCTCGGGTGCAACTTCGCCTGCTGGGGTGCAATACGACGGGCCACATTCAACGCCTTGATCGCCTGGTCCGTACGCCCCGTCAAGACCCAAGCTCGCGCGATGTCCTGCCACAGGTGCCCGGCACGGGTCTTCGCCATCGATTCGGGTAGCACGAGGGCCGAGCCTTCGCGCGCAGCCCTGCCTGGGTCTCCAGCTTCCAGTTCGACGCCCACGGAGTGAACCTCTGTGTTGGCGGGGCCGAACAACGTCTCGTACGCCCTGCTTTCGAACCCCAGCCTTGCACCGATCAGCCGAGCCTCTGCGATGTGGTCGCGCGCGATGTCGCGGCGTCGGCCGCGGGCAGCGGCCACAGCTCCCGCCAGATGCGCAGCACCCATTACGGACAGAGAGTCCTCTGTGTCGCCGTCCGCCTCCGCCAACGCCCGGTCGACAAGCATCAACGCGAGGTCGGTGCTGTCTTGGTAAACGAGTAGGCGCGTGCGCATGACCTTGCCCACGGCGATGGCTAGTCGATCACCGGAATGTATTGCCGCCCAGTCGTAACGGTCGATCGCAGGGATCGTCAGCGACATGAACCCGAAGCGCCTGCACATGCGGTCAACGGCGTTGTACGCGTTGCATAGTAGGTCGTACACCTCGGGGCTCGGGTTGTCCCGCAGCACTCCGTAGACCTGGCGAATCAGCGTCGGCAGGCTGGCCAGCGCGCGGCGGCTCTTACCTTTGCGGTCGTCGTCGTTGATCATCTGCATTCTCAACTGCAACTCGGCGAGCGGCAGCGGCTCCTCGCCGCGCACGTACTCGCCCTCGCACAGGATCGCCCGCAGTTCGGTAATGCCCACGAGCGGGCCCTCTTCTTCCAAGGTGTCCCGGTACGGCGTGCCTGTCAACACTTCTTGGTCGATGCATAGAGCCTTCGCTGCGGCCGCAAGGAATCCCGGCGCGGCCGGGTTGCCCTGCTCGACCTGGCTAACGCGGCCGACGCTGTAGTTCATCATCTTCGCGAGCTGGAGTTGGGTTTTGCCCGCCTTGATTCTCTCAGCTTTGACGCGCTCGCCAATGCTCATCGTGATGTCCCTCAGTTTGGATCCGCCCCCTCGCATCCACCAGGGTAGCGGTCCCAATCTGTCAATACCATTGCTAGTTCATTAGCAGCGTTAGTAGTTCGCTAGTAGTTCAGTCGTATGTCCGGTGCGAATCTGGATGCGGCACCGAAGCTCGGGGTGTATGGCACCGGAGTCCTGGCCATTGCATCCAACTTTGGACAGGGTCCCAGCCATCCCCGGACCTCGGTTGCCTCCAACTACTACCCGGAACACACACGCCGAGGGGTACCACCCAATGCCCGCAATCGTCATCGTCATCGCCGCATCGATCGTCGCCTTGGCAGCGGCCGCCTACTACGTGATGCGGGATCCCGCGTACCCGTCTGATGCTGAACCGGTCGCCCACATCCTCGACAGAGTCGCAGCCGAGGGCTCGCAGCGGCGAGATTCGTGGGAGCTCGAAACTGCCCACCGCGCACCTACTGTGGCCTACACCATCGAGCAGGCACACACCGCGATGCAGGACCACATCGAATGCCCTATCGACGTCTGCGCCGCCAAGCGTTCCGCACGGGCAAGTCTGGTTGAGGCCGGGAAGCTGCACGTCGACACTCGGGTGGGCCGATGATGATGCCCGCCGACTTCGACCGCGTGATGGACCGCTGCGATGTGGTCGCCAATCGCATGGACATCGAACGCGCACATGGGATCAGGGTGATCCACGTCGATAAGAAAGAGGTCCCCTGCACGCCGCAGGATTGCCCGCGCTTGAAAGCTGCCATGGATTTCATCGCACTCGCGGAGGGCCGCGACACAGAAATGTCATGGCTGGGTCAGGAACACGAGCGAACAGGAAATCCGTGCAACCCAAGGCAATTGGTCTGCTACTGCTCGAAATCACCGGATCGGATCGGCAGCGACACGAACAGGTAATCAAACAACTGGCACAGCGTCAGGGCTATGAGCTGGCTGGACTGCTCACCATCGGTACCGACACCTACATGCCGACGACGCTGGTAGTCGGGACCGTCTGTAAGGCAGGGGCTTCCGCGATTCTGGCTCCTGACCTCGCTCATTTCGGCGGGCACGCCAAGGCGGTCGCGCTGGCCTGTGATCTGGTGACCCCGGCCGGGATCGTGAGACGGTCTGGCGTAGAACGGTGACCGCAACGGATAGGCCCCGGAACTGGCTGGGGGCACCTGGTGATCACGTTCTTTTCCGACGCGCTCCGGCACTCATTCCAGAGGCCGGAGCGTTTCCCTACGAAGATCGGAGACCCGATTGAGCGTGGCGATGAGCGCCGACCGACGCTCGGTCACCGTCCTGTCGGGCTGGTCGTGTCGGGTGGGCAGTGTCAGAACCAGGTGTCTCGCATGTCGAGCGTGGTCCGGTCCGTGAGCTCCAGTAGGTCCAATTGTGGTCCGGTTCTTGGTAGTTCGTAGCGGAAGAAGTAGCGGGCTGCCGCGCGTTTGCCTTCGTAGAAGTCGCCCTCGTTGCCGTGGGCGGCGAGTGCCTGTTCCAGCCAGATCCAGGTGAGTACGACGTGGCCGAAGGCTTCCAGGTAGATGCTGGAATTCGCCATGGCGGCGGCGATGTCGCCGGCACCGAACATCCAGCCGGTGACGGTGAGCAGGCGCTGCCATGATGCGTCGAGCTGGCCGCCGAATTCCGCCCACTCGCCGCCCACTTCGGCTGCTGCCATCACGGTCTGTTCGATGCGCGCGGCGAGTAGCCGCAGGCTCGCGCCATCGTGCTGGATTACTTTGCGGCCCAACAGGTCTAGGCCCTGAATGCCGTGGGTGCCCTCGTGGATCGGGTTGAGGCGGTTGTCGCGGTAGTGCTGTTCGACGTCGTATTCGCGGGTGTAGCCGTAACCGCCGTGCACCTGGATGGCGAGGTTGTTGGCCTCCAGACACCACTGTGACGGCCAGCTTTTGGCAACTCCGGTCAGGATTTCCAGCAGCAGGGTGTTGTCGCGCTGTGTCTCGGGATCGGTGGCGGTGCGCCGCAGGTCGACGAGCTTGTTGCAGTACAGCAGCAGCGCGAGCGCGCCTTCGACATAGGCCTTCTGTGCCAACAGCATTCGACGGACATCGGCATGTTCGATGATCGGCACCTGGGGCGCGGCCGGGTCCTTGGCGGTGACGGCGCGGCCCTGCCTGCGTTCGCGGGCGTAGTCGAGGGATTTCAGATATCCGGTATAGCCGAGCGCCGTCGCGCCGAGACCGACGCCGAGGCGGGCCTCGTTCATCATGTGGAACATGTAGGACAGGCCGCGGTGCGGTTCGCCGATGAGGTAGCCCACCGCGCCGGGCGCATCATCCGGTGTGTGTTTGCCTTCGCCGAAATTCAGCACCGTATTGGTGGTGCCGCGATAGCCCATCTTGTGGTTCAGCCCGGCGAGCGCCACGTCATTGCGCGCGCCGATTGAGCCATCATCGTTGACGAGGAACTTGGGAACGATGAACAGCGAGATGCCCTTGGTACCTGCCTGGCCGCCGGGAATTTTGGCCAGCACCAGGTGCACGATGTTGTCGGTCAGCTCGTGGTCGCCGCCGGAGATCCACATCTTCGAGCCGAAAAGCCGGTAGCTGCCATCGGATCGGGGTTCCGCGCGAGTCACGATATCGGCGAGGGAGGAACCCGCCTGCGGCTCGGACAGGCACATGGTTCCGGTGAACCTGCCTTCGACCATCGGCTTGACGAAGCGGTCGATCTGGTCCGCGGTGCCGTGTGCGGCAAGAAGGTTGGCATTGCCGACGGTAAGGAACAGGTACCCGGCGGTGCCGACATTGGCCGCCTGGAACCAGCTGAATCCGGCCGCCTCGACGGTCGCGGGCAGTTGGAGACCGCCGATTTCCCCGTCCATCGCTGCGCCGATGAGGTTCGCCTTGGAGAACGCCTCGATCGCGGCCTTTACCTCGGGGATGATGGTGACCCGCTCGCCGTCGAAGGTCGGCTCGTTCGCGTCGGCGAGTTTGTTGTGCGGTGCGAAGTGCCGGGTCGCCAGGTCCTCGCATAGGTCGAGGAAGCCGTCGAAGGTGTCCTTGGAGTGCTCGGTGAAGCGCGGCAGCGCGGTGAGCTCTTCGACCCGCAGCCATTCATAGAGCAGGAAATCCAGATCCCTGCGGGAGATCAATGTCGAGCGCACGGGCACATCCTCTCGCGGTCGCACAGATGACGTCCGGGCGGTCGCGATGTGCGCCCGGGTCGATTTGGTACGTTACTACGCATGTGTCGCGAATTTGTGTGGGGGTTGCGTTGACCGCCACAGCAGGAGCCGCCCGGCCGGTTGGTCGGCCCGCGGCCGCGACCCAGCAGCAGGTGCTCGACGTAGCGAGCGCCCAGTTCCTGGCCTCCGAGCGCGTCGATGTGCAGGCGATCGCGGCCGAGCTCGGGCTGTCGCGGGCGACCATTTACCGCTGGTTCGGATCGCGGGACGGACTGCTCGGCGCGGTGATGGTCGCCGAGTTCAACCGCATGGTCGAAGCAGCAAGGACCCGCAGTGTCGGCACCGGTGCCGGCCGGGTGTTGTGGATGCTGGACCGGGTGGCCAGATGGCTCGCACGCAACGAACCGTATCGGTACTTCATCGCCACCGAGCAGGCCACCGCGGGCCGGATCATCACCGCTAGCGACGGCCCGGTGCAGCCGAGGGTGATCGCGACGGTCGCTGATCTGATCGAGGCCGCTGTCGCGGAAGGCTATGAGAATCGGCTGGACACAGCCACTTTCGCCTATGCGCTGGTCCGCCTCATCGAGGCGTTTCTGTATCAGGATGCGGTGACGGGTATTCGGGGCGATGTCGATCGGCTGCGTGAGGTGCTGGTGGTCGTCCTTGGTCTGGATCCGGAACCGCGCTGAGGCTCGCGACCGCCCGGCCACCGATGTCCGAAGGCCGCCTCGGCCCATAGGTATTGAGGAAGACGACCGGGCCCTCACCCAGCTCGCCGCGGGCATCGAGATCGGTGAGTGCCGCCAAAGCCTTTGCCGTGTAGACGGTTTCCAACTCCATGCCAGCGGCGGCACCGAGCTTCTTTGCCACGACCGCGGCGGCCGTCTCGTGGCCGTAGCCGGGGCCGATCCAATCGCGGACGATGGTGACATCGTCGGAATGCAACCCGACCGGGGCGTATCGCGCGCCGCGTGAACGGAGTATGCCCTCCGCTCGGATCGCCAATCCGATGATGTGCTCGGCGTCGAGGGGAAGTGTGTCGTTGACGACGACGCCGAGAACCCTGGTCCGCAATCCGGCGAGTCGGAGGCCGAGGACGAGCCCTGCTGCCGTTCCACCGGATCCGACGGCCGTCACCAGATGCGTCGGCTCCGGGAGCGCGCCCGCCGTGACCTGCTCGGCGATCTCGAGCGCGCACTCGACATAGCCGAGCGCCCCGATAGGCGACGACCCACCCGCTGGCAGCAGATACGGAAGGCTGCGGCCGTGGGTGTGCCGCAGGATCAACCAGGGAGCGCTCAGAATGGTGCGCCGCTTGGTGTGCGTGAAATGCAGGGTGGCGCCCGAGTCTTTGAGGCGTTGCAGTTGTTCGCGCACGTGATCGTCCTCCGGCTGATCGACCAGTGCAAGCGCGATATCGATGCCGTAGTCGCGCCCGTACAGAGCCGCGGCAAGACCCCAGTTGGTCCCCGTGCCGCCGACGGTGAGGATGGTACGAGCACCACGCAACCGTGCATCCGGCAGCAACCATTCCAGCTTGCGAATCTTGTTTCCGCCCCAGCCGCCGGATCCATACCTGCTCTCGTCCTTGCACCACACCCGGACCTGGGTGTTCAGATCCACCTCCCTGACCGGGGTGGGTGCCTCTCCGAGCCGCAGAAACGGCAGTGTCTGCGTTAGCTCGGGAAACCGCTGATGCAGCAACGAACCCGTCATGGCGCCCATTATCGGACTCACCGCCTCGTGGTCAGGTGCCTCTCCCGAGTAGTTGGTCCAGCCTGGTGGCGCAGACCTGGAGAGGTCGCGATGCCGAGGTAACTCGACATTCGCAGCAAAGGAACCGAACGTAGCACCCGAACCGCCGACGCCCTCCGGACCCTCATCCGAACCGGCGCCTGACCTTCCGGATTCGCGAGGGTAGGTGGTGCGGGTCAGGGTTCGTCGGTGGCGAAGAGGTGGCGGTGGTGAGCTGTGGCGGCGGCTTCGGTGCGGGTGGCGACGCCGAGTTTGGTCAGGATTCGGGAGACGTGTACGCCTGCGGTGTTGCCGCTGATGAAGAGTTCCGCGGCGATCTGTCTGTTGCTGAGGCCCTTGGCGACGAGGCGTAAGACGTCGAGTTCGCGGGGTGTGAGCCCGAAGGTGCTCGGCTGGGATGCGGCGGGAGCGGACGGGCGGCTCGGGTCGTCCACGGCGAGGCCGGCTCGCGCGGCCAACTCTCGGGCGGTGCCGGCCAGGGCTGGTGCTTCGAGTTGCACCGCGAGGTTCGTGGCTTCGCGCAACGCGGTGTCGGCGGTGGCGCGGTGTCCCGCTGCCAGGTCCGCTGCGGCGGAATCGAGCAGGCTGCGTGCGAGCTCGTAGGGCTGCCGCAGGGTTCGCCAGGCCGAGACCGCCTCGTCCCAGGCGCGTGGGTTGTTATCGGCGGTTGCGCTGACAACGGCGCGATAGGCGGAGTCGACCGCCGTCGTCATCGGGAGCGCGGCGGTCTGGGTCTCGAAATCTATTGCGATGTCGTCGATTCGGGTGGCGAGGGCGAGCAGTGCCCACACTTCGTGGTGGTGTGTCGCGATGTCGTCGGCTCGCAGTGCGGCAGCGACGATATCGGCCGCGCGGGCCGGTTGTCCGGTGCTGATCGCGATGTCGGCCCGCGTGATGTGCAGTTGGAGCTGGTATCGGCGTGCCCACGGTCGGTCACCCAGCAATCCGGCGGCGGTGTCTGTGCTACTCGCCGCCGCGGCCGAATCACCCCGTGCCAGTACGATTCTGGCGTGGCACAGCAGTAGTGCGGCCCTGCTCAGCGGTGGCAGTTGCCCGGTGAACGATTCGTCGATGAGGTCGAGGGCCTCGGTCCACCGGCCGAGCGCTGTGAGCGCCTGAGCCCACTTGACGAGCAGGATAGGCCCGGCTTCTACGAAGCGGAATGTTTCGTGCGCGGCCCGAAGGCCCTGCTGGATCGTGTCGATCGCCGCGATGTAGTCGCCCGCCGCGACGAGCGCCGCCGACTCCCATAGCACCACCGTGAGCAGCGTCTGCGCATCGGCCGCTGCCGTGGCGGCGGCATGGGCCCGCTCGAAATATGCGACGGCCGTGTCGGATCGAGCGACCGTGGCCAGTGCGAGGTAGGCGTAGCAGCGAGCCGCCAGCGACATGGCGCCGAGCTGTTCGGCCACCTCGACGGCCGCCCGAGCGTCACGCTCGGCGCCGTCGGAGTCGCCGCCGAATACGCGCGTGGCCGCGAGCTCCGCGAGCACCTCGCCACGCAAGGCGGTCGGTGGGTGCGCGGGTAACAGGGCAAGAGCCCTTGTCAGATCGTGCTCGCAACCCGTTCCGCTCTGATTCTTTACACCCGCCCGGTGGTAGTAGAGCCGTGCGGCGCGCAGTGGCGCGCTGTTGGTGTCGACCATGCCGAGCGCTTCGTCGGCGGCCTCGATGCCGCGTTCGACGATGCCGCCCAGATAACAGGCCTCGACTGCCTGTTCCAGCACGGTGAGCCGGTCGGCGTCGACAAGACCCGCCGCGTCCGGCACCCGATCCCAGAGTTCGAGGACCCGATCGAGGTGACGCAGCCGTTCGCTGTGCGCGTTCGTGGCCGCCGCGTTCGTGGCTGCGCCCCACGACGCTTCGATCGCGGTGGACAGGTCGTCTGCCAGGTAGGCGTGGTAGGCCAGTTCCCCGATTCGCCGGTCGTCGGTCGGCCCATCGCAGCGCGCGCGCAGCGCCTGGGATAGGCGCGCGTGCAGGCGCTTTCGCTCGATCGGCAGCAAATGGTCGTAGACGGCGTCCCGAATCAGGATGTGCCGGAACTCGTATCCGGTATCGGTGGCCGACAACAACTGCCGGTCGGTCAACTCGCGTACCGCGCGATCGAGGGCAGCCTCGTCGAGCTCGGTCGCGGATTCGAGTAAGGCGTGTTCGATGGGCGATCCGGCGACGGCGGCCAGCCGCAGTAGCGCCTCGGCATCCGGTGGCAGACCGGTCTGAAAGTCGAGCAGCAGGTCGGATAGATCGGCCGGGATGTCGTCGGTCGAGCGACTGAGTGCTTCGACGAACAGTGGAATCCCCTTGCTGCGCTCGAAGGCTCGCGCCACCGCACCCGGCTCGGGCTCGTGGCCGAGCAGCGCGGCGAGCTGCCTGCCCACCTCGTGTCGGGTCAGCGGCGCCGGATCGAGCAGGCGGACACCGGGATTGCGGCGCAGCCCGACGGCGAGCCTGCGCAGCGGTTCGGAGTCGGCGGGTCGATAGGTGCCGACCAGCAGTAGGTCGCGCTGCGCGAAATTGGCCAGCAGGAAGGACAGCAGCTCCCGAGTCGAATCGTCGGCCCAGTGCAGATCTTCCAGCACCACGACCACCGGCCTGGTCAGCGCCAGCTGCTCCAGCACGGTGAGTATCTCGCCGAACAACCGGATCCGATCGGAGTCGGTGTCGGCGAGTCCGGCCTTGGCGGCCAGTTCCGGCAGCCAGCGCGACAATGCGGGGCGAGCCACCGGCAGCAGCTCGGCCAGCCGTGCCGCACCGAGCTCACGCGCCAGGCTGCGCAGGACGGAGAGGAACGGGGCGTAGGGCAAACCGCCGAACTCGCAGCATCGGCCGACCAGCACGACCGCGTCCGCACCGAGCCGGCTGGTGAACTCGTTGACCAAGCGTGATTTGCCCAGACCCGCCTCACCGGCGATCAGCACTGTGTGGGTGGACGCGTCCGAATACGCGCTCCGCAACGCAGCTACTTCGGCGGCCCGCCCGATAAAGACGCCGCTGACGGGAACGCTCAGCACCCCGCGATCATGCACGGATCCCGAGGTCGGTGCCAACTTCGTATCCCAGGGGGTAAAGAGGTTCTCGCCATCGGCGTAAAGAGCCGACAGCGCGAAGATAACGAACGCTCGTGATTCGTGATCACCCTCGTTACCAGCAAAGTTGATGGCATGACAAACAACGACATCCGCTCCTTCCGCATCGAGATCCCGCAGGCCGACATCGACGACTTGCACGACCGGCTGGCTCGCACCCGCTGGACTGACGAACTGTCCGGCACCGGCTGGGAGCGCGGCGTGCCCACCTCCTACCTGAAGGAGCTGGCGGGCTACTGGGTGGAGAAGTTCGATTGGCGGGCGCAGGAGGCAGCGCTCAATGCCTACCCGCAGTTCATCACCACCATCGACGGGCAGAACGTGCACTTTCTGCACATCCGCTCAGCGGCGGAGAACGCCACGCCGCTGCTGCTGATCCACGGTTGGCCGAGCTCGGTGGCCGACTTCCTGGATCTGATCGGCCCGCTGACCGATCCGAAGGCGCACGGTGGCGATGACGCGCCCAGCTTCCACCTGGTCATCCCGTCGCTGCCGGGGCACGGCTTCTCCGGGCCGATCACCGAGGCCGGTTGGAACGACGGACGGATCGCGGCCGCGCTGGCCGAACTGATGGCCCGGCTGGGCTACGACCGCTATGGCGTACAGGGTGGCGACCACGGCGCTTTCATCGGCCCGCGGCTGGGCCGCGTCGACTCCGAGCATGTGCTCGGCGTGCACGCCAACGCGCTGGTCACCTTCCCGACCGGTGATCCGGCCGATATGGCAGCGCTCACCGCCGCGGAGAAGCAGCGGCTCGGGGCGATGCAGAAGTTCCAGGACGACGGCTCGGCGTACATGAAGCTGAAGGGCTCGCGCCCGAATACCATCGCGCAGCTGCTTGCCGATTCTCCGACAGGTCAGCTGGGCTGGATCATCGAGAAGTTCAAGGAGTGGATCGACCAGTCGCACGAGCTGCCCGAGCAGGCCATCGATCGCGACCGGCTGCTCACCGAGGTGAGCATCTACTGGTTCACCGACACCGCTCGCAGCGTCGCGAACCTCTACTACGAGCGTTTCCACGACGCCGCGATGTTCGCACCCAAGCCGAAGGGCACCGTGCCGACGGGAGTCGCGGTCTTCAAGGACGGCGACTACGCCATCCGCCGCTTCGCCGAGAAGGCACACAACATCACCCACTGGTCGGAGTTCTACGCCGGCGGCCACTTCCCTGCACTCGAAGTCCCAGACCTGCTTATCGGTGATATTCGCGAGTTCTTCGCGAGCGTGGCGCGCTGACGCTCAGTACGAAGAGGCCCGCAGCGTTCATGCTGCGGGCCTCGAACACTTACCGCTACAACGCTTTCGCTCGCCCGATGGGTCGGCAACACATGTAACGATGTCGTGAACTAACGGCGCATTATCCCGGCGCTTGAACGGCACGTTGAATAACGTTACATTTGTTCGCGGCATGATTTAAATCACAGGAGGCCCGGTCTTGATCGCAATACGGCGACCTGTGGAGCTATCCGCACTGTCGGAGGCACTACACGCGGAGGATGTCGGATACCGCAAATCGCTACACACGCGCCAGTTGCAGATGATCGCGATCGGCGGAGTCATCGGAACCGGACTATTCCTCGGCGCGGGCGGGCGCCTTGCTGCCGCCGGTCCAGGATTGTTCCTGGTCTACGCCGTGTGTGGCGTGTTCGTGTTCTTCATCCTGCGCGCCCTCGGCGAGTTGGTGCTGCATCGCCCGTCCTCCGGCTCGTTCGTCTCCCACGCCCGCGAGTTCTACGGGGAGAAGCTCGCTTTCGCCGTCGGGTGGACGTACTTCTTCCACTGGTGCATGACCGGCATCGTCGATGTCACCGCCATCGCGACCTATGTCCGCTACTGGGGCGCGTTCTCTGCCGTCCCGCAGTGGTTGATCGCGCTGATCGCCTTGATCGTGGTCGTGAGTACCAACCTGATCTCGGTGCGCTGGTTTGCGGAACTGGAATTCTGGGTGGCGCTGATCAAGGTCGTGGCGCTGGTCGGCTTCCTGGTTGTCGGCTCGGCACTGCTGGCTTCCCGCTTCACTATTCGGGGTGAAACCACCGGAGTCGGCGTGATCGCAGATAACGGCGGATTCTTCCCGACCGGCATCCTGCCGCTGGTGACGGTCACTACCGGTGTCGTATTCGCCTATGCCGCAGTCGAACTGGTGGGGATCGCGGCCGGTGAGGCGCGGGACCCGGCGGAGATCATGCCGCGGGCGATCAACTCCGTCATCGCCCGCATCGGAGTGTTCTACGTGGGCTCGCTGATTCTGCTCGGACTGCTGTTGCCCTACACGGCTTTCCGGCACGGAGAGAGTCCATTCGTCACATTCTTCTCGAGAATAGGCGTGCCCGCCGCCGGATCGATCATGAATTTGGTGGTACTCACCGCGGCCTTCTCCAGCCTCAACGCCGGGCTGTACTCGACCGGCCGGATCATGCGATCGATGTCGATGAACGGCAGTGCGCCTACCGCGGCGTCGCGAATGTCGCGCACCGGGGTGCCCTACATCGGCATTCTCGCCACCGGCGCGATCGCCTTGGTCGGCGTCGGCCTCGCCGCGGTGGTGCCGGACCAGGCATTCGAGATCGTGCTCAACGTCTCGGCATTGGGCACCATCGTGTCATGGACCACGATTCTGCTCTGCCAGCTGAAGCTTTGGCGGCAGTGGCACAGCGGGCTGGTGCGGCGTCCGGACTTCCGGTTGCCCGGCGCACCTTATACGAATGTGGCCACGCTGCTGTTCCTTGCGACAGTGGTAGTCCTGATGGCATGCAGTGACGATCCGGTACAGCGCATCGCGGTGATCGTGACGACGGTGGTCCTGGCACCGGCTCTGGTCGGCGGCTGGTTTCTGGCCCGCCGAAAAGTATTGCGAATATCGAAGATTCGCCACGGTCACACCGGGCAGTTCCCGGTCGTTGCCGAGCGACCGGGAAGCCCCGCCGATACCCTTGTCACCATCGAGGAGCCAGGAAAACGCCCCCCGCGCAGCGGCAACCGATAACCCCATCAGACTCGCGGCAGAACTGTATCGAGAGGCCACCGGACCGACCGGTGGCCTCTCGATTGTGCGGGATTACTGCCGTCAGTCCAGCTCCGCCAACTCGGCGAGAATGATTGCGGCCATGGCGGCGGGGTCGCCGTCGCCGGGGTGCAAGACCAGTTCTGGGTCGGAGGGGATTTCGTAGGGGGCGTCGATTCCGGTGAAGCCGCGGATCTCGCCTGCTCTGGCTTTCGCGTACATGCCCTTGGGGTCGCGTGATTCGCAGATTTCGAGGGGGGTGTCCACGAAGACCTCGACGAAGGCGATGCCTGCCGCGGCATGGGCGGCCCTGGCCTGCTCTCGGTCCGCTTGATAGGGGCTGATCAGGGAAACAACCGCTACCACACCGGCTTCGGCGAACAGGCGGGCGACTTCGCCGACGCGGCGGACGTTTTCGACGCGATCCGCTGCCGCGAAACCGAGGTCGGAGTTGAGACCGTGGCGCAAGTTGTCGCCGTCCAACAGGAAGGCGGGGCGGCCCGAAGCGACCAGGCGTCGTTCGAGTTCGACAGCGACAGTGGACTTTCCGGAGCCGGAAAGCCCGGTCAACCAGACCGTCATACCGCGAGTGGCGCGCTCGTCGCGACCGACGGCGGTGGAGTGCCACACCACGCGTGAGGACGGCAGGCTGGGACCGGTAATCATGCCCGCCGCGACGGTGTTGTTGGTGGTTTCGTCGACGAGGATGAAACTGCCGGTATTGCGGTTGCGGCGGTACGGATCGAACAGCAGCGGCTGCCTGGTGCGCAGCTGGATGCGGCCGATCTCGTTGATCGACAAGGACTCCGCCGTGTCGTCGCGGTGCAGCGTGTTCACATCGAGGCGATAGTCGAGGGTGTGGACCTCGGCGGTGACGGCCCGGGTGGTGTGCCTGATGGTGTAGGTGGCCCCCGGGGTCAGCTCGGACTCCTCGGTGAACCAGCACACCATGGCGTCGAGGTCTCGACCGACGTGCGGGCGGTTGGCCGGTCGGCAGATGAGATCGCCACGGGCAATGTCGATTTCATCGGTGAGCTGAATGGTCACCGCCTGCGGCGGGAATGCCTCGGCGACCGGGGTGCCGCCCGGTCCCCAAATTGCCGCGACGGTGCTGGTGAATCCTGAAGGCAGAACGGCCACCTCGTCACCGGGCTTGAAGACGCCGCCCGCCACGGTGCCCGCATAGCCGCGGAAATCCTCTGCGTGCCTGCGGGTTACGTATTGCACCGGGAAGCGCGCGTCGATGAGGTTGCGGTCGGAGGCTATGTGCACCTCCTCGAGGTGGTGCAGTAGGGGAGAGCCTTCGTACCACGGCATTCCGGTGCCGCGGTGCACGATATTGTCGCCGGTGAGCGCCGACATCGGAATGAAAGTGAGGTCGGCGACGTCGAGTTTGGTGGCGAATTGCGCGAATTCGTCACGGATCTCTTCGTAGCGTTCCTGCGACCAGTCGACCAGATCCATCTTGTTGACGCACAGCACCAGGTGTGGGATGCCGAGCAGGCTGGCGAGGAAAGCGTGCCGACGCGTCTGCTCGACGATGCCCTTGCGTGCATCCACCAGGATCAGCGCGAGATCCGCGGTCG
This sequence comes from Nocardia arseniciresistens, assembly GCF_046764875.1. Classification (NCBI taxonomy): domain Bacteria; kingdom Bacillati; phylum Actinomycetota; class Actinomycetes; order Mycobacteriales; family Nocardiaceae; genus Nocardia; species Nocardia arseniciresistens. The sequence goes on along the minus strand of NZ_JBKORD010000006.1, from coordinate 53,727 downwards.
AGGCGCCGGTGACCATATTGCGGGTGTACTGGATGTGGCCGGGTGTATCGGCGATGATGAATTTCCGCCGGGGCGTCGCGAAATACCGGTGCGCCACGTCGATGGTGATGCCCTGTTCGCGTTCGGCGCGCAGGCCGTCGGTGAGCAGCGCCAGATCAGGGTAGTCGTCGCCGCGCTCGCGGCTTGTGCGTTCCAGGGCGGCGAGTTGGTCGGTGAAGATCGTCTTGGAGTCGAAAAGCAGCCGCCCGATCAGGGTGGATTTGCCATCGTCGACGCTGCCCGCGGTGGCCAGGCGCAACAGTGTTGTTGTCGTCATCAGAAGTAACCTTCTTTTTTGCGGTCTTCCATGCCTGCCTCGGAAATGCGGTCGTCGGCGCGGGTCGCGCCGCGCTCGGTGACGCGGGTCGCGGCGACCTCGGCGACCACCTCGTCGGGAGTGCCCGCCGTGGATTCCACGCATCCGGTGCAGGTCGCGTCGCCGACCGTCCGGAATCGGACCATGGTGTCGACCGGCTGCTCGCCGTCGAGCAGTTGCAGGAAGCGGGTCTGCGCGAGCAGCATCCCATCACGCTGTACCACCGGACGCCGGTGCGCGTAGTACAGCGGCGGAAGTTCTATACCCTCGGCGGCGATGTAGTGCCAGATGTCGAGCTCGGTCCAGTTCGACAACGGGAACACTCGGATGTGTTCGCCGGGGCGGTGTCGCCCGTTGTAGAGGTTCCAGAGCTCGGGCCGCTGGTTGCGCGGATCCCACTGGCCGTATTCATCGCGGAAGCTGAACACGCGCTCTTTGGCGCGCGCCTTTTCCTCGTCCCGCCGCGCGCCGCCGAACACCGCGTCGAACCGGTGCTCCCGGATGGAACGCAGCAGCGTGCTGGTCTGTAGCCGGTTGCGGGACGCGCGCGGTCCGGTCTCCTCGACCGAGCGGCCGGCGTCGATATCGTCCTGTACGCGACCGACGACCAGCCGCAGGCCGAATTGGGCAACCGTGCGGTCCCGGAACTCGATTACTTCGTCGAAGTTGTGCCCGGTGTCGATGTGCATGACGGGGAACGGCAGCGGTGACGGCCAGAAGGCCTTCGCCGCGAGATGCAGCATCACCACCGAGTCCTTGCCGCCGGAGAACAACAGCACCGGGCGCTCGAATGTCGCTGCGACTTCACGAAATATGTGTGCCGACTCGGCCTCGAGCGCATCCAGATGCGGCAGCTCGTAGGCGTGCCTCCGCACTGGCTCCGGCCGTGCGCGGGTTTCGGACGGACTACGTCCGGCAGCACCTACTTCGGTGCTCGCCGTCGACTTTGCGTGCTGGCTCACGTCCCAAAACTAGAACACGTTTCGTTCTTTGGTCAATGGGGTGGCCGTGGTTTGCGCCCGCCGGAGGCGGCGGTCACCGCATCGGCGGCGGTCACCAGAGCGGCTCCGCGGCGAGTGATTTCGGCACCCGTGATGGCGGTGCCCACGTACATGGTGAGCACCATGTTCTGCCTGCCGTCGCCGCCGTAGGTCGGTGCGGCGAGCAGGCTTACGGGGTGTTCCTTGCGCGGCCGCAGATCAGTGCCGAGGTGTACTCGTTCGCCGAGGCTGGTCACCAGCTCGCCGACGAGCTCGCGCACCTCTTCGGGCAGGTCACGGGCGGCGACCCCGGCAAGCAGGGAGTACAAGCGGCGACCTGCGCCGGTCAGGCTCTCCACCAGGTACCCCCGCTGCCTGCACTCCGCGACGACCTGGCGCAACCGGGCCACGTCCTGTTGCAGGGGCACCGTCGACGGCTTGTTCAGCCAGGCGTCGAAGGCGGCGTCGGTGTCCCACAGCACGTACATCAGCCCGACCGGCGGCGCGAACAGATACGACGCGCCGACCTTGACCGTGCCGGGCCCGGTGCTCTCCAGCACGGTGATCTGCTCGCCTACCACCGCCGACGCGGTGCAGGTCGTGCGGTATTCCGCGGCGAGTTTCTCTAGCTCGACGCGTGCGATGGCGGAGATGGCGAAGCTGTCCTGCGCGACCCGGCCCGCGGCGATCAGTGCGGGTCCGAGGCCATAGGTGAGTGTGTGCACATCGCGTACCAGGTAGCCGCCCGCGCTCAGCTCGGTGAGAATGCCGAGGCAGGTGGGTTTGGCCAGGTCGAGTTCGCGGGCGAGCTCGGAAAGGCCGAAGCGTTTACCGCGTTGCTCGACGAAGAAGTCCAGCACTTGGACCACCCGTTGGGTGGGGGCGGATCTACGGGCAACCATTGACCACTCCTAGAACACGTTCTAATCTTTCTCATATCGAAATGTACCAGACCGGTACATATTTGGAACAGGGCCTCGGCGACCGCTCGCAGGCCGCTCGAACAACACGATCTCGGAGAAGCCTCTTGCTGACACAGCCGTTCGCGGACGCCATCGCCGCCGCCGAGCAGATCATCACCGGCGCACCACATATCCGGACCGAACAGGATCTCGTCGAGGGGTACGACTACCTCGCAGGCAGCATTCGCGCCGCCATCCAAATGGCGTGGGCCTATGAGCGTGACTTCCCGTTCTTCGTCCAATCCACCGGGCCGTACACGAAGATGGGCCTGGACAACCCGGACACCCTCTACTTCCACTCCTACCTTCGCCCCGACGCCGAATACCTGGTGACCGGCACGCGTGGCAGCACTCGCGACCTGAGCTTCCAGGTGCTCAACGGCGACTACTCCCCGGTGGACGTGCCCGACAGTCTCACCGCGTTCGACGACCGCTCGATCGATGTCGCCGCGGACGGCACCTACGAGCTCCGCTTCGGACCCGGCGAAGCGCGCCCCGGATATGTGCACCTCGCCGCGGACTCCGCAATGCTCGTCATTCGTGAGGTCTACAGCGACTGGGCGACCGAGAAGCCGGGCACTGTCCGCATCCAGCGGGTGGACCGCATCGGTGACGCGCCGCCGCCGCTGACCAAGGACCTGATGACCAAGCGCTTCGGTGTCGCGGGGAAGATGCTGCTTTCGCGGCTGAACACCTTCCTGGCCTTCCCGAAGTGGTTCTACCTCAACCTGCCCGTCAACACGATGACCGAGCCGAGGTCGACTCCCGGCGGACTCACGACGCAGTTTTCCTCGGCGGGCCACTACGAGTTGGACGACGATCAGGTCATGATCATCACGGTGCCGAAATCCGACGCGCCGTATCAAGGCTTCCAGCTCGGCAGCATGTGGTACCTGTCGCTGGACTACATCAACCACCAAACCAGCCTCACCGCCGACCAGGCACAGGTGGATCCCGACGGCATGATCCGGCTCGTGGTCAGCGAACAGGATCCCGGATTGGCCAACTGGATCGAGCGGACCGGGCACGAGCGTGGGTATCTACAGTTCCGCTGGCAGCGGTTGGCGCGGGAGATGAAGCCGGAAGACGGGCCGACGGTGGAGGTGGTGTCGCTGGCGGAACTGCCGCAGCGGCTGCCGTTCTACGAACAGGCGCGGGTAACTCCGCAACAGTGGCGGGCGCGAATCGCGGCGCGACAGGTCGCCGTGGCGGAAAGGAAGTTGGGCTGATGTTGTTGCAGGACAAGGTCGTTGTGGTCTCGGGTGTCGGACCCGGCCTTGGTAGATCGATCGCGATACAGAGTGCGCGCGCCGGTGCGGATGTCGTACTCGCCTCGCGCACCGAATCACGGCTGACCGAGGTGGCCAAGGAGATCACCGAGCTCGGCAGGCGGGCGGTGGTGGTGCCGACCGATATCAATGACGAAGCGGCCGTCGCTGATCTGGTCGAGACGGCGCACAGCGCGTTCGGCCGGGTGGACACCCTGGTGAACAATGCCTTCGCGATTCCGCCGATCACGGATCTGGCCACCGTCGACCTTGACGATGTGCGCGCCGGATTCGAGACGAATGTGCTTGCCGCACTACGGCTGACGCGGCTGTTCGTGCCCGCGCTAGCCGAATCGAAGGGCTCGGTGGTGATGATCAATTCGGCGGTGCTTCGGCATTCGCGGCGCACTTTCGGTCCCTACAAGATGGCCAAAGCGAGCCTGCTCGCGCTGGCACAGAGCCTGGCCACCGAACTCGGACCGCAGGGGATTCGGGTGAATTCCGTTGCACCCGGGTATATCTGGGCAGACAACCTGAAATGGTATTTCAACTACCTCGCCGAGCAGCGGGGGATCACCGCCGAAGAGGTCTACGCCGAGACGGCGAAGACCATCGATCTGCGCAAGCTGCCCGAACCCGATGAGATCGCCGATGCCGTGGTGTTCTTCGCCTCGCAGTTGGCGCGAGCGATCACCGGTGCCTGCCTGGACGTCAACGGCGGCGAGTACCACCACTGACCGGGTGCGGTTGTTCCGCATCCATTCTGAGGAGATGACAGTGATCGGCAGAGACGACGTCGGCACCATCGACGATCTGCATGCCTCGGCGACCAAGGTCGTCGGGCTGGAGGACTTCGGGGACGACAGCTACCGCGAAGGCCTGGGCGTGCTGCTCGAGTCCTACGCCAAGGACGCGGAGCTGACCCCCTTCGGCAACAAGGTGAACCGCGCGTTCCTGCGCGGCGCGCTGATCGCGCGACTGCTCAGCGAGTCCGCGTGGCAGCGATTTCCCGAGCACGCCGAGGTGGCCATCGAGCGGCCCGTCTTCGTGACCGGGCTGCCACGCTCCGGCACAACGGCGGTGCACCGGCTGCTCAACGCGGACCCGGCGCATCAGGGGCTGGAGATGTGGCTGACCGAGATGCCGCAGCCGCGGCCGCCGCGCGAGACGTGGGCGCAGAATCCGGTCTACCAGCGTATCGAGGCCGCGTTCGAGAAGCATCACGTGGAGCATCCGGAATTCATGGGTGTGCACCATATTTCCGCCGACCAGGTGGAGGAATGCTGGCAGCTGCTCCGGCAGTCGGCGATGTCGGTGTCCTACGAGTGCCTCGGGTATCTGCCCGGGTACTCCGAATGGCTGCGTCAGCAGGATTGGACCGACGCGTACCGCAGGCATCGGCGCAACCTGCAACTGATCGGCCTGCCCGATGCGGGCCGCAGGTGGGTGCTGAAGAATCCGAGTCATCTGTTCGCACTGGATGCGATCTTCGCGACGTACCCGGATGCGCTCGTCATCCAGATGCATCGGGATCCGCGGACCATCATCGGTTCGGTGTGCAGCCTCAATGAGCAGGCGTCGGCCGGGTGGTCGGAAAAGTTCCGCGGGCCGGTTGTCGGTGCGGCGCAGCTGGATCTGTGGGCCAGGGGAGCCGACCGGTTCCTCGCCGACCGCAAACACCACAATGCCGCGCAGTTCTGCGATGTCTATTACGACGATTTCGTCGCCGACCCGATCGGCACCGTCGGGTCGATCTATCAGCACTTCGATCTGACGCTGAGTACGGCGGCCGAATCGTCGATGGCGGCACTGCATTCGGAAAGTACCTCCGGGGCGGCACGTCCGGCACACCGCTACACGCTGGAGGATTTCGGACTGACCGCTGACCAGGTCGACGCTCGGTTCGCGGACTATCGCAGCGAGCATTTTCCCGGTAAGTGAGCGACTTGGTGGGTCGGGTGCTGTTGCGGCCCACCAAGTTTCCCGGCTCCTGGCTGCCGTCGTCGAGCCGGGCTCGAACTACCGCCTCACGCCTGCCCGGGTTTGAGCACGATGAAAAGGCCGTGCGCCTCGGCGCACAACCGCTCACCGTTGTGCAGGGTGGCGCGCACGAATACCTTGCGGCCCTCCTGCCGTTCGGCCCAGGCGCGGACCTTCAGCTCGGTGTTGAGCGGGGTGATGGACCGGTAGTCCACCGTGAGTGAGGCGGTTCTGGTCACCGCGCCGGCGTGCACCGCCGCGGCCATGCCGAGCAGGTCGTCGAAGCCGATGGCCACCTGCCCGCCGTGCGCGGCGTTATTGCCGCCCAGATGGTATGTGCGGAAGGTGATCCGGGCATCGACACCGTCGGTGTCGGCGTGGTCGATCGTGAAAGGCGGCAGCGTGATGTTTCCGCGGCCGGGCAGATCGAACCTGGTCCAAGTAGGGGTCGACCACTCGTCCACGGTCGCCGCGTCCAGCTTGTCGTTGAGCTGCTCGAGGACGCCGATGGTCTCCAGTGCCAGCTCATCGGAGGGACTGGCCAGCCGCACCCGGTCCATCAGGCCGCGCACTTGCTCGATGAATTCGCCGTAGTGCGGTCCGCCGCGGGTGATGTCGATATCGCGACCATCGTGTGCGTCGATCAGCTCCGACATCGGCCGGAACCCGCCCTCGTGGTGCTCTTGATCGGGTAGCGAGTCGCCGACCTGCAGTTCGTTCATGAGAACACGTTATCGGTTGCCGGCCGGATGCTCGCTCGGCGGGGTGCGTGGCCGCGGCAGTGGCCGACGTGAAGAAGTCGGGCCGATTCCGGGGCATGCAATCCGAGTTTTGCATCCTTCCGGTTACGATGGCTCCTCCATCAGGTCTTCCGAAGAACCCGAAAACCGTCGGTCGACGATCGATTGATCGGCAGGACCGGCGCGGCTGGCGAAAGGCTTTGTCCCGATGCGTATTACGGCAGTTGTCTTCGATATGGACGGCGTACTGATCGATTCCGAGCCGGTATGGGAGCAGGTGCGCCGCGAGTACGTCGCCGAGAAGGGCGGACGCTGGCTACCGGATACGCAGCAGCGGTTGATGGGCATGAGCACCGGCGAGTGGTCGGACTATCTGAGCGGCGAGCTCGGTGTCGGTGAATCACCGGACACGGTGGCCAATGAGGTGATCGAGCGAATGGCGGGCCACTACGACCGGAAGGTGCCCTTGTTACCGGGCGCTGTCTCCGCGGTGCAGCGGATGAGCGAGCGGTGGCCGCTGGGTGTGGCGAGCTCCTCGCCGCGCACACTGATCGACAAGGTGCTCGGTCGCACCGGATTGATCGAATTCTTCGACGTCACGTTCTCGACGGAGGAAGTGGATCGGGGCAAGCCCGCACCGGATGTGTATGTCGCCGTGGCGGGGTTCCTGCGTCAGAAGTCGACCGAGTGTGCCGCAGTGGAGGATTCGAGCAACGGCCTGCGCTCGGCACATGCCGCGGGCATGCGGGTGATCGCCGCTCCTCGGCCCGAGTATCCGCCCGCCGCCGACGCGCTCGCCTTGGCGGCGCACGTTATCGACGGGCTCGACCAGCTGACCTCCGATCTGATTTCCGGATAGCCACGGCCGCCGGTGGGCCGACTTCCCGAGGGCTCGTCAGCGCCGGTACGACGTCAACAATGTACGGGCGGCCTCGGCGAGGTCGGCGTCGAGCCACTCGGGTAGTTCACCAGCGTGGGCGTGGCGGCGCAGTGCCGCGTATGGGAGGTCGACGACGGCCCGGCTGACAGCGTCGATCTCGCGGGCGTCGTCGCGCCCGAAAAGATCGCGGGCCAGGCGGCGCAGGTGTTGGAACAGCGGCGCGTTCATGCCCTCGAGGCGGCCTCGGAACTCCGCGTCGGGGCCGCCGTCGAGCAGGTCGCTCGGGCGCAGGTTGAGTAGAAGCTTGGCGTCGTCTGGTAATTCGCGGCCGAACCGCACGGCCGCCACTGCCATCGCCACTCCGGCCTCGACCGGGTCCTGCTCGCCCGCGCCGGCCATGACGCGTTGCTGGAAGCGTGTGAGCGCGCGCAACCACGCCTCGGTGAGGACGCCGTTGCGGTTGCCGAAGCGGTGGTAGAGCGTGCCGACAGGCGCGCCGCTTGCGGCGGCGATCGCGGCCACGCTGGCCGCGCGGGGTCCGTCGGCGAGCACGAGGGTGCGTGCTGCGTCGAGGATCACATCGGTGTCGTGCTTGCGGGGTGGTGCCATGTACTAGTACGTTCCTTCTATATGGAGCGATTGTCCTACATTGACGAGCATGCCAGATCGATCGACGCGAATCGGGATCGGGCATGGAGAGCGCTGCTGAAAGTCGTCTGCAAGGACCCGTCCGACCCGGCCGGCGTGCCGAGGGGATTCGTGCTCGACGCCGCCGAGCCGCCCGCACGGCTGGCGCTCTCGGGCAGGCACTGGTTCGCGCGCTACGCGCTGATCTTCGAACTCGACGACGAGGGGCCGAGCCGGACTCGGGTGCGGGCGCGGTCGTGGGGCGAGTTCCCCGGCCTGCACGGCAAGATCTACCGGGCGTTGGTGATCGGCAGCGGTGGACACCAGGTGATCGTGCGCCGGATGCTGCGGCAGATCGAGGCGGCGGCATGATCCCCGGGCTGATCTGGGGAGCCACCGAGGCCGAGTGTGCGCAGCACATGCCGTGTGATGATCTGAACCACGGTGGGGTGCAAGCGGATCGGGCCATCAGCATCGACGCCTCGCCGCAGCTGGTCTACGCCTGGCTATGCCAGTTGCGGGTGGCGCCCTACAGCTACGATCTGCTCGACCGCCGGGGCCGCCGCAGCCCGCGCAATCGCGATTCGGAACTCACTGAACTCGAAGTGGGACAACGGTTCATGGGTCAATTCGACTTGGTGTCCTTCGTTCTCGGCAGGCACATCACGCTGGTCGCCGGAAAAATCTGCGTGACCTACGCGGTGCGGCCGGAGGGCGGCGGAACTCGTCTCTCGGTTCGAATGCGATGCGGCGTACCGCGGCTCGTCGGGCGGGTGCTGGCGATGGGTGATCTGCTCATGATGCGCAAGCAGTTGCTAACGTTGAAGGAGTTGGCCGAGGCGGAGGAGCGGGCGCTCGCTTGATGGGCGCTGCCGAGGTTCGGGCGAGCCGGTGCTGTTGTTGCACGGCGGCTCCATGGACTCGCCGCGGGCCCGGCCCGGATCGAATGATCCTGGGCCGGGCCGGGATTCGCCTGCCGTTCAGTTGGCCACGGCGTCGTACATGCCCGGCACGTAGGAGCCGCCTTGCTGGCGCACGATCACACCGAGCCGGTTGGCCGCGTTGATCTGGGCGACCAGGGCGACCAGCGCGGCGACCTGGTCGTCGTCGTAGTGCTTGCGCACCTGGGCCCAGGTCTCGTCGGACACGCCGTGGTTGGCGTCGGCGATACGGGTGCCCTCCTCACCGAGCGCGAGCGCGGCCCGCTCGGCGTCGGTGAACACGGAGGACTCGCGCCAGGTAGCGACCAGGTTGATGCGCACCGAGGATTCCCCGGCGTGCGCGAGGTCCTTGCTGTGCACGTCGGTGCACCAACCGCAGCCGTTGATCTGACTGACGCGCAGCATCACCAGGTCCTGGGTGACCTTGGGCAGATTCGACTGGATGATCACCATACTGGTGTTGCCGAACCGCTTGGCGAATTTGGCGCCGATTGCGTTGTCTACCAAGTTGAATCGGGGTTCCATGACTTCGTCCTCACTCGTGGTGTTGCGTGCTACTGCACTGAACGAACATGAGACGCTCACGACCCGTTCCTTGTGACAGCGCCGCGCATGTGGCGTGCGTCACGGTCGGGTGTCCGCCTCGGGTGTCACAAAACGGCGGTGCCCGGTGTCTGATGGGCGACACAGTCGAGAGTGAATAGGAGCCATTAATGGCAAGCACGCCGCAGACTACGCCCGAAGATCGCGGCGGGAGCATCAGCCGAGCCGACCGTCCGGACGCCGCCACCGAGGCGTTCGTCGCCCACCGCAACCTGCTGTTCACCGTCGCCTACGAGATGCTCGGCTCGGCCGCCGACGCTGAGGACGTCCTACAGGAGACCTGGCTGCGGTGGGCGGGCGTCGATCTCGATGCGGTGCAGAATCAGCGTGCCTATCTGGTCAGGATCACCACCCGTCAGGCGCTGAGCCGGCTGCGCACGCTCGGACGGCGCAAGGAATCCTATGTCGGGCCATGGCTACCCGAGCCGCTTTTGACCGCGCCCGATGTCGCCGAGGATGTCGAGTTGGCCGACAGCGTTTCGATGGCGATGTTGCTGGTGCTGGAGACGCTCGCGCCGACGGAGCGGGCGGTGTTCGTGTTGCGCGAGGTGTTCGATCTGGAGTACGACGAGATCGCCGAAGCCGTCGACAAGACCCCGGCCGCGGTTCGTCAGATCGCGCACCGCGCGCGGGCACACGTCGCCGCGCGCCGACCGCGCGGCGTTGTTTCCGCGGTCGAGTCCCGAGAGGCACTCGAGGCGTTTCAGCGGGCGGTCGAAACGGGTGATTTGCAGGGCTTGCTCGACATGCTCGCGCCGGATGTGGTCTTCCTGGGTGATGGTGGCGGCGTCGTGCAGGCCGTGCTGAGGCCTGTCGTCGGGGCCGAGCTGGTGGCTGGCGTGCTGGCCGCAGGGCTGGGCAAGATGTCTGCGGCGGCGCTGCGCCCGGCGCAGGTCAATGGCTATCCGGCGCTCATTCTGCGGCGGGACGGCGAGATCGACACCGTTGTGGCGGTGCGCATCGACGACGGCCTCATCACCGGGCTCTACGCCGTGCGCAATCCCGAGAAGCTCTCGCGTATGGAGCGAGAGACTGCTCTCGGCCGGTGAGTCATAGGCGGCGAGTGAACGTGAGCTTCCAGCGGACGCGGGATCGATCGGTCATCGAGTGAACTTGGCGATGGCCGACGCGGTGACGGGTGTGAAGAGGTTGATCAGGTTGCCGTCGGGATCACGGAACAGCAGGGACCGGTTTCCCCACGGCATCGTGGTCGGCTCGTTGACGAAATCGCCGACGGTGTCGCGGAGCCTTTGATGGTCGGCATCCACGTCGGCGACCATGAACTCGATGATCGCGGTGTGGTTGTCGGCCGGTCGCGCGCTGCCCTCCCCGAACAACGCCACCGTCCGGGTGCTGCCGATGGCCAGCGTGCCCTTCGGCGTGACGAGTTCGGCGAAGTCCGGCGTAGCCCAGGTCGCTTCGACTCCGGTCACCTGCTCGTAGAACCCGACCAGGCGCTGGATGTCATCGGTGATCAGACGAATCGACACGAGATTCACGGCATGCTCCCTTGGTGGAATGCGGCGGGCAGGCCCCACCGACGCCCGCAACGCTAGAACCGATACCGGACGAGAACCGCCCGGTATATGTGTGAGACTTTCAGTTGTGACGCGCCCCACCGCTCGCGTGCTCGCCCTGCTGGAAATACTGCAGACGGGGGGCACCCATACCGTCGGTGAACTGTCCCAGCGACTCGATGTCGACGAGCGCACCGTCCGCAGGTATGTCACCCACCTCACCGATCTGGACATCCCGGTCCGGTCGGTACGTGGTCGGTACGGCGGCTACCAGCTTGCCCCCGGATATCGGATGCCGCCGTTGATGCTGTCCGCCGAGGAAGCGCTGGCCGTGCTGCTCGGCCTCGTCACCGGACCGCACGCCGGATGGACGACCACTTCGGCCCACGCGGCCGACAGCGCCGCGGCCAAGCTCCGCCGAGTCCTGCCCAAGGCTCTGGCTGCCCGGTTGGAGACGCTGCTGCACACCGTCGAGTTCACCGCCGAGGCTCGTCCCGGGACAACACCGGAGACCGGTGTCTTGCTGCTGGTTGCCGAAGCCACCCGCGACCGTCGGCCGATCGAGATCGCCTATGTCGACAGGAACGGGCGGCGCAGCGACCGGACCTTGCACCCGTACGGGATCGTTGCCCACGCCGGCCGGTGGTATGTGACCGGCGCAGACTTGGCCAGCGGCGAAACACGTTCGTTTCGGCTGGACCGCATCACGACGGCAACGATGTCATCCGGGACGTTCGCACTACCGAGCGGATTCGAGCCGGCTGCCTACCTGATGTCGGCGCTGGCCCAGACGCCCTACCGGCACGAAGTCTCCATCCGCGTCCAAGGCACGGTCGCCGAGATCCGCCCGCTGCTGCCCGCGGCGATCTCGATCGTGGACGAAATCTCCACCGACACAGCGCAAGCCGACACAGATCCATGGGTCCGGGTGCGCATCCGGGCCGAACGACTCGACTGGATCCCCGCCGTCCTCGCCGGACTGGACCGCCGCTTCATCATCGAACACCCCCATGCGCTCAACCAATCCGTGCGAGCCCTCGCTCGACGGCTGCTCGCGGCCACCGGCGACCGACCCGAGCCCGGCGAGTAGAACGCAGACCGGCTCCGCGGCGACCCCTCGTCGGTGTCGACCATGGCATGGGCCCGATGCCAGGCGGTCGGGGGCCTTCGGTCGCACTTCCACCGGCCGTGCCGAAACAAGCTTCGGCTGACGGACCCGAGTGATGCACGTCACGCCGCGAGGTGTCACGTTTCGGCGCTCCGCGGTGTCTCGAGGGCATGCCTGGACAAGCCACTCCCCACAAGGTCATCGTCATCGGCGGCGGTTACGCCGGAACAGTCGCGGCCAACCATCTACGGATGCGCACCGATGTCGACATCGCGCTGGTCAATCCCCGCCCGAAGTTCGTCGATCGAATCCGGCTGCACCAGTTCGTGGCCGGCACGGGCGACGCGACAGTCGACTACGGCACACTGCTCGGCGAGGGCATCCAGCTCGTCGTCGATAGCGCCACGCGCATCGACACCGCCGCCCGGATCGTGCAACTCGCGTCGGGTCGCGCGCTGGACTACGACCACGTTATCTACGCGGTCGGCAGCACCGCGGCGACACCGTCTATTTCCGGCGCGGCCGAGTTCGCTTTCCCCATCGCTGAATTCGAATCCGCGCAGCGACTGCGCGCCAGGCTGGACGAGTTGCCTCTCGATGCGCCGGTCACCGTGGTCGGCGGCGGACCGACCGGCATCGAGACGGCCGCCGAACTGGTCGAACAAGGGCGCACGGTCACGCTGGTGTGTGGTGGCATCCTGATGCCGTCACTGAGTGCGCCGGGTCGTCGGTATGCCGCCAAGTGGCTGTCCCGGCACGGTGTCACCGTGCTCGAGGCCGACAAGGTAGCCGAGGTCCGGCCGGATGCGGTTGTCTTGGCCAGCGGCGCGGTGCGTCCGAGCGTCCTCACCATCTGGACGACCGGTTTCGGTGTGCCGGAGTTGGCGACCGAGAGCGGGATGCGGACCGACGCGCTCGGTCGGCTGCTCACCGACGAGACGCTGACCAGTATCGATGACGCCCGCATCGTGGCGACCGGCGACGCCGCCGCCCCCTCGGGCCAACCGCTGCGGATGAGCTGTCAAGGCGCAGGTGCCCTCGGCGCACAGGCCGCCGACACTGTGCTGAGCCACATCGCGGGCACCGAACCCGCGGTGATCGACCAGGCTCTGCTCGGGACCTGCGTCAGCCTCGGTCGCCGCGCCGGCATCCGCCAGCTCACCCGCAAAGACGATATCGCGGTGAACCTCTACATCGGCGGCCGCGCCGGCGCGAGGATCAAGGAGATGACCTGCAAGATCGGAATGGGGAAGATCCGCAGGGAGGCCCGCAAGCCGGGTTCTCTGGTCTGGCCGAAGGGCGGCCCGCGTCCCGAGCAGCCGACCTCCGTCGCGCCGGTGGTCCCGTGACGGCCGACGAGCATGCCGAGCGATTCACTGTGCTGCGGCCGCTGCTGTTCACGATCGTCTACGAAATCCTCGGCTCGGCAACCGAATCCGACGACGTGCTGCAGGACAGCTATCTGCGGTGGGCCGAGGTGGACCTGGCGACGGTGCGCGACACCAAGTCGTATCTGGCACGGTTGGTGACCCGTCAGGCGCTGAACGCCTTGCGGTCGTGCGCGCGTCGTCGTGAGGACTACATCGGCCCGTGGCTGCCCGAGCCGCTGCTGCTCGACGAGCACGACGCGTCGGCTGACGTGGTGCTCGCCGAGTCGGTGTCGATGGCGATGCTCGTGCTGCTCGAAACGCTCACTCCCGACGAGCGTGCGGTGTTCGTGTTGCGCGAGGTGTTCGGATTCGACTACGCCGATATCGCCGCCGCGGTGGGCAAACCCGTGATGACGGCGCGCCAGGTGGCGCACCGCGCCCGCGAGCACGTGCAGGCGCGCCGTAAACGCTTCGAGCCCGTCGACGCGGCGAAGATCGCGCAGATCACCGAGCAGTTCATGACAGCGGCGACCACCGGTGACACCGACGTGCTGCTCTCGCTACTCGCTCAGGACGCCACCTGGATTGCCGACAGCGGTGGCAAGGCGATTGCGTCACGCCGACCGGTGGTGGGCGCGGAGAAGGTGGCCGGGTTCCTCATGGACTTGTTCCACCGGGCGAGCAGGACACCGAATCTGCGGATCGCGATGGTCAACTGCAACAACGCGCCCGCGATGGTCGTCTACAGCGACGACCATCTGAAAGGCGTATTCCTGATCGAGATCAGCGACGGCAAGATCAGCACCCTCTACGCCATCCGCAACCCGGACAAACTCGCCGCGGTGACGGTTGCGCGTCAGATCAGCCGCTAGGCAGCCGACACTGTCGTTTGCGCACTTCAGGGCGCATGGGCGTCGCCCAGTGGGCCAATGCCCCTTGGAACATCGCCGCCGCGTTCTTCCGATCCAGCAAACGATCAGCGCGCTGGTCGAGGACTACCTGACGGCGCGTCCCGACATCGGAACCGGGCCGGTCGCGTCCAGATCGTCCGGACGGCCCGGACGGGCTCACTCACGCAGGGACTGACTGATCCGCGCTGCCTGCAGGGTGAGGTGGTGCCGTTCGGCGAGGTTGGGGGCGGCCTGGGCGGCGTCGGCATACAGTCGTGCCGCGGTCCGAAGGTCGCCCGCCTTCTCGTGCAGGTACGCCGAGGCGGCGGTGTGGCGAGGCAGGCCGGGGTCCACGGTTGCCAAGGCCGCGAGGCCGGCGGCAGGGCCATCGGCCTCGCCGACCGCGACGGCCCGGTTGAGCTGCACGACAGGGCTTTCGGTGAGCCGGACCAGCTCGTCGTACCAGCCGACGATCTGCACCCAGTCGGTCTCTTCGGCGCTCGGCGCGTCGGCATGCAGGGCGGCGATAGCGGCCTGGGCTTGGAACTCGCCGAGTCGGTCGCGACCGAGCGCTTTCTGCAAGACCGCGACGCCCTCGGCGATGAGCGAAGTGTTCCAGCGGGAGCGGTCCTGCTCGGCCAGTGGGACCAGGCTGCCGTCACGCAAGGTTCGCGCGGGTCGTCGAGCGTGGTGCAACAGCATCAACGCCAGCAGTCCCGCGGTCTCCTCGTTATCGGTCATCGAAGCCAACTGCCGGGTGAGCCGGATCGCCTCGGCGGCCAGGTCGATGTCGCCGGTGTAGCCCTCGTTGAAGACCAGGTAGAGCACCCGCAGCACGGTCGCCGGATCGCCGGTCTCCTCGAACCGGACGTCACGGACCGTGCGTTTGGCCCGGCTGATCCGCTGCGCCATCGTCGCCTCCGGCACCAGGTAGGCCTGGGCGATCTGCCGGGTGCTCAAGCCGCCCACGGCGCGCAGCGTGAGGGCCACCGCGGAGGCCGGGGTCAGCGACGGATGGGCGCACAGAAAGTAGAGCTGCAACGTGTCGTCTGCTGCCTCGGTCGGTCCGGGCGGCGGTTCGGCCTCGATCCGCTGCTCCCGATCGCGCCGCGCCGCCTCGGAGCGGTGGGCGTCGAGGAACTTACGCCAGGCAACCGTGATCAGCCAGCCCTTCGGGTCGGCGGGCCGCTGGTCCGGCCAGGTCAGCGCGGCCTGAATGAGTGCCTCCTGCACGGCGTCCTCGGCCGTCGCGAAGTCGACTCCGCGATGCACCAGGACGCCGATCACCGCGGGAGTCAGCTCCCGCAGTAGCAGTTCGTCCATCATCTGATCTGCCCCGGCCGATTCGGTCACTCGGTGACTGTCGGCGGCGTACCCAGGAACGGGCGCAGCTCGAGCCATTCGTGGATCGGCTTGCCGCCGGCGCCGGGGGCCGCCGACAATTCGCCGGCGAGCGCGAGCGCGCGCTCGTAGGTGTCGACATCGATGACCATCCAGCCGGCGATCAGGTCCTTGATCTCCGCGAAGGGCCCGTCGGTGACGGGCGGTAGCCCCTCCCCGGCGTACTGGACGAACGTGCCTCTCGGCGAGAGTTCCTGGCTGTCGACGTACTCGCCGGTGCTCTCGAGCCTGGCGGCGAAGTCGATCATGTACTGCACGTGGTCTTGGACCTCCTGCGCGGTCCATTGGTCCATCGGGATTGCGTTCGTGGCCTCGGGCGCGCCACGGTAGTGCTTGAGAAGCAGATATTTCGCCATGCTGGACTCCTTGGTGTCGTACGGCCGTGGTGGCCGCATTTGCCCCTGGAACGGAGCCGTCAGCCCGTTCTCGACATCCTCGCCACATCTTCTTCGAGAATCTTCTGACGCACGGTCCGAGTCACACATCGATCGGCTTGTGGGACTGTCGCGATCATAAACTCGAGAGACCCGATATCCGGGTGTCCTGGAAGGAAGCGCGCATCCGCCGCACCTGAGCCTCTGGTCAGCGTGCTGCGGAATCAGATGGCGGCGGTGGCGTTGAGGTTGGTATGACTTCGGCACTGCATTCGGTCCGGTTCTCGATCTTGGATCGTTCACGCGTTCGGCGCGGACAGTCCCACCCTGCGGCGCTGCGCGAAACCGTCGAGTTCGCGCGGCTGGCCGAGCAGTGGGGATATCACCGGTTCTGGGTGTCCGAGCATCACAGCGTGCCCGGCGTGGCGGGTTCGGCTCCGACGGTGCTGGCCGCGGCGGTCGCGGCGGCGACGTCGCGGATTCGGATCGGCACCGGCGGGGTGATGTTGCCCAACCATCAGCCGCTCGTGGTGGCCGAGCAGTTCGGGGTGCTGGAGTCGTTGTATCCGGGACGCATCGATATGGGCCTTGGCCGGTCGGTTGGGTTCACCGACGGTGTTCGGCAGGCGCTCGGGCGCGGAAAGAGCGACGCCGAGGATTTCGACGCGCAGCTCGGTGAGGTGCTCGAGTACTTCGGGCACGGTCGCCACGGCGTGCACGCTTGGCCCGCCGATGGCTTGCAGGTGCCCGCGTTCCTGCTGGCGACCGGATCGGGAGCGCAGCGGGCGGCGCGATTCGGGCTGCCATTGGTGATCGCCGCGGTGGCCGGGCAGGACCGGATGGTCGAAGCGATCGAGCAGTACCGCAATGAGTTTCGCGCGATGGCGTGGGGCGCGCAACCATATGTCGTGGTCTCGGGTGCGGTCGTCATCGCCGACACTACCGAGCAGGCGCACCGGCTGTTGCTGCCGGAGGCATGGTCCAATGTCTACTCGCGCACCCGCGGTGAGTTCCCCGTGCTCGTCCCGCCGGAGGAGATCGAGAGCATGGATATGACGGAGCGGGAACGTCGGATGTTCGACGAGGCGCTGCGCGATCACATCCACGGCACCGAAGACGAGGTCGCGGAGACGTTGGAGCGCTTGCTGACCCGTACCGGCGCCGATGAGATCCTGGTGCACACCAGCACGCACGATCGGGCGGCGCGAATGGAATCGCACCGTCGTCTCTCCCAGCTGGCCGGCTTGGCTACCGCCGCTCAATCACGTTCCGGGAACCGTACTTCCGCGGTGGCATAGCCGAACTGTGGAACGATTCGAAATAGATATCGCAAGTGATCAGCCATCCAGGTGCCGTCGACGGCGGGAAACGTGAATCAATGATTCGTCCGGCGATCCTGATGTCTCTGTAATTGATCGGTTATCTGGAGAATTCACCAACGGCGGATATCTATTTTGTGCGTTCGGCTGTAACACTGTCACGGACAATTCGCGCGGCAGCTTCAACCCGTGGGTGATCGGCGGAGGTGGATCGCTGAGCACCCACCTGATCGTGCACCCGCCGACAGGACGTCCAAGTCCTCTCGGCGGGTGCATTGGAACGAAAGAGCTGTGGAGGGTGCCGGGCGCCGCGGCTCAGGTGAGTGCGACCATTTCGTGCAAGGTCGAGCCGGTGCGCCGGACCGTGCCGAGCTCGGTGACGATGTCCAGTTCGAAGGTGGAGTCGAATCGGAAGTAGCCGGGGTGCCCGACCAGGCGATATACCAGAGGTTTGACGAATCTTGTTCGGGCGATGGGAATGTCGTCGATGAGGTCATGGGCGTGGATCACCTTGTCGACGGTGAGGTGCAGGTCGAGCTGATCGGGGACGTGCAGGTGTAGCCAGGTCGGGTAGTCACGGTTGGCGGCCGGATGGAATTCGCGCGGACCTTCGGTCAGCGTGACCTCGCCGGTGCTGAGAATGATCTCGTCGTGGTGAGCGAGCATCAACGGCCGGATCTCGTGCGCACCGTATTTTTGCTGGGTCAGCACGGTTGCGTAGAGCAGTGAGTAGTCCTCGACGTAGAGCCTGCCCCAATGCCAACGATCGATGATCTTCTTCATATCGCCGACGCCCCAATTGTGGTCGGCGTAGCCGCGCCCTGAGGCGGGCATCGTGGTGCCGTCGATGGTGATCGAGCCGCTGACCCGCGCCCGAGGGGCGCCGACGACCCACCCGAAGGAGTCCTTCCGGCCGAACCGCGTCTCGCCTTTGCCGGGCATCCAGCTCGGGATCTCATTGTCGAAACGCAGGTCGAACTCGATGCCGTCCTCGGCGAGACGGAGGTGCTGGACCGGCAATCCGTCGGCGGAATATTCGGCGCGGGCGTGATTCGCACCGATGCGGACCGCACAGTTTTCGGTCGAAAAAGACGCGGCGGCACGGGGATACCGTTTGGATACCTGTCGTCGAGTGCCGTCGGGGTAGTAGACGATCAGCTCTACCCACGGCCGTGCGGTCGGCAAATCCTCCGGCCTGCGTTTGATGAGGAATCCGATGACGACGTGGCCGGAGTCGAGGTGGGCGTCGAAGTACCAGTGCTCGAACGCGAGCTTGCTCGATGCGGGATGCAGGGCGTTGTGCCGGGGTTCGACCACGGTCAGCGCGTCGTCCCGGTGTCCGGGCCCGTTCCACGCTTCGACAATGCCGGGGTTGTTCATGGGTGCCGCGCTTTCCATGAGATCGTGTGGGTCGGGTACTGATCGGTCATCGGCGCAGGGCCCCGTTTGCATCGAAAGCCGCTTCACGGCCCCGCATTTGGGCGCGGTGCCAGTTCTCGCGGTGCAGGCACATCACCTTCTCGTGCAGCGGCGCGAATCCGGGCGCGAATCGGCGCGCGAGTTCCATAGCGGTGATCAGTGGAAAACGTAGGACCGGGATGAGTGCCCACGGGAACACCGGCGGCATGGAGTAGCGGCGGCGGGTGGATGGTGCCATATAGAGGGCGGCGTACACCGAGTTGATCCGGAAGTTGTAGGCGGCACGTAGCCGGGCGGCTCCGCGGTGCTCCGGTCTCGGAGCGAAGGCCGCCGGATACGATTCGATGAGTTCGGCACCGTGCGCGCCGGCGTCGTGGGAGCGCGACGCGATGGTCATGGCGAGCACACGCAGCGAGTCCGTCACCGTCTCGGGATACCAGCCGACCCGGACGCCGAGCAGATACCCCAGATATTTCTGAAAATGCAGCAGCGCACGGATTTCCGACGGTGTCGTCTGATATCCGAGCAGCCACAGACCGAGGCCCGGCGTGACGCTGCCCGCGAGCAGGGTCAGCATTTGGTAGGTCTGACTGATCGGCAGGCCCCACTTCTCGGTGTCCCACTCCGGATGGTTCGCGACGCGCGCGCGGACGAACACGTGCATCACCCGCACCTCGAGTGCGATGGCCCGGCCGCTCGATCCAGGCGTGAACAGGGCATCGGGCTGGGACACCTCGATCCAGAACCGGCACGTCTCCAGGAACCGACGCAATGCGCTGTCGCCCGCGTAGCCGCCGGCAAGCGACAGGGGTGTCGCTACCGCGGATTCGGTGTACATCTCGAGTGTCTCGGCACCCGCGAAGCTGAATAGCATTGTGCCCCAACGACGCCAGATCGCTGCGCCCTGCTCGACGAGCTCGGGCCGGACCCATTCCGGCACCGTCTCGTATTCCTCGAACAGCGCGCGCATGGAGGGTGGTGCGTCCGGTACCGAGTCGATGCCATTGGCGAGCGCGGCGTCGAGCATCGCGCGCCCGGCTTTCGCGGTGTCGCCGTGCAGGACCTCGGCGACATAGCGTTCCGCGACCGGGTCACCGGCGAACAAGTCGGCGGTCAGGGCCGTGGCCTGCGCGTCGGTGGGAAAGAGCTGACCTCCGGTGAGTGTCTCGACGATGCGCCGCAGCCGCAGGACCCGCGGTGTTCGAAGTGCCTCCCAGTAGCGGAACGCGGTGGGGCACTGCGGAGGTGGCGGTTGCGCGGTGCCCGCCGCGTGGTTCGCGGTGGTGTTGTTGCTCGACATGGGATTGTCTCCTGTGCGGGCGGTGGGTCCGCTCCGATCGACGGGCGTCGTGGCCGGGGTTTCGGCAGCAGTAGTGGACTGTACTGTTGAGTATGGAGTTACGGTACCGTGCAGTACGTTGCCTGGTTGCGGATTGATCAAGCCAGGCTCGCGGCAGGAGGCAATCGGATGACATCATGTCGAATTCGCTCACTATGATCGCGCCGTGACACTTCCGGACCCGGCGACGCCGAGATGACCGCGCAACCGTCGCGCAAGGCGATGTCGCAGCGCGCCAGCAGGGCCGGCGGCAATCGGCTGACTATCGACGACTGGATCGACGGCGGCCTCGACCTGCTCGCCAGCGAGGGTGTCATGGCGATCCGGATACCGCGGTTGTGCCAGGAGCTCGGTGTGACCAAAGGTAGCTTCTACTGGCACTTCGACGACATCGGGCAGCTGATGGAGGCGATGGCCGATCGTTGGAGCTCGGTGCAGGCGGAAGTCGTTCGCGCGGTGGGTGAAATCGACTCGTTGCCGATCGGTGACCGGCTCGAGCGGATGGCGATGCTGCTCATCGACGAGCAGCGGTTGGCCGTCGAGCTGACCGTCCGCGAATGGGCTCGCGACGACGAGCAGGTGGACGCCGCGATCCAGGCGCTCGACCGCCGGGTCTTCGAGGTGGTGTGTAATGCGCTGTCGGAGATCGGCTTCGACGAATCCGAGGCTCGGGTGCGGGCAGGCGCGCTCGTCTATGCGGGTATCGGCTTCATCCACGGTCGCCGCAGCCTGCCGACGCCGACAACCGCGGAACTGCGCGCCGTATTCGACGTGCTGACCCGGCGCACCTGACCGGGCTGTCCCCGACCCGCGTTCCGTCACCGCCTCATGCGGCCGATCCTCCTGCGCGCAATGTCGAGCGAATCCGCAACATGGCCACCCGCGACCCGGAAGGGCTTGCGGCACAATTGATCTCCGGCACCGCAGCGCTGATCGCGGCGAGTCGGCGCGGCGCGACGTTGGTCAGGCGAATGCTTCGGTAGTAATCAGCACACCGGAAAGCCGTTGCAGCGCTGCGGGAATCGCCCAGTAATAGACCCAGGTGCCGCGCCGCTGGCAGTCGATCAACCCGGCTTCGCGCAGCACTTTGAGGTGGTGGGAGACGGTCGGCTGGGATAGCTCGAACTGCGGGGTCAACTCGCAGACGCAGACCTCCGCGCCGGGGCGGGAGGCGATCAACGACAGCAGCCGCAGCCGCGCTGGATCGGCCAACGCCTTGAACGCGCCTGCCAACTCCGCGGCCACCTCGTGGCTCAGCGGGGAGGAGAGGTTGCTGTTGCAGCAGTCGGTGGAGGCGGTCACCGGCAGATCCTGTTTGGACACCTTTCTATATTGACAGATTTCGATGCAGTGGCGCAATCTGTATAGACATTCATCGATGCAACCAGGTCGGGCGCACACATTCGGCCTGGATACCGACCACTAAGGGATGTGGCGTCATGACAGACCATCAGACCGAACTCCGCGAAACTGTGCGAGCCCGTTACGCACAGGCGGTCAGAACCGTCACCGCGGGCGGGGTCGCCGAGGATTGTTGCGCGAGCGACCCCATCGCGGTCGACCAAACCTTCGGCGCGAGCCTGTACGGGGCCGCCGATCGCGACAAGCTCCCGGTCCAAGCCGTCGCCGCGTCATTGGGTTGCGGCAACCCGACCGCGGTCGCCGAACTCCGCGAAGGCGAGCGCGTCCTCGATCTCGGATCCGGCGGTGGAATCGACGTGCTGCTGTCCGCGCGTCGTGTCGGGCCGACCGGCAAGGCCTACGGCCTCGACATGACCGAGGAGATGCTCGCCTTGGCTGTGGCGAACGCCGACAAGGCGGCAGTTCGCAATGTCGAGTTCCTCGCGGGTCACATCGAGGCGATCCCGTTGCCCGCCGACACCATCGACGTCGTCATCTCCAACTGCGTGATCAACCTGTCGGTCGACAAGCCCGCGGTCTTCGCCGAAATGGCCCGAGTCCTGACCCCGGGCGGACGGATCGGCATCGCGGATGTCGTCGCAGGCGACGACTTGACCCCGACCCAGCGCGCCGAGCGAGGCTCCTACGCCGGCTGTATCGCCGGCGCGCTGTCGTTCACCGAATACCGAAACCATCTCACCGCGGCCGGTTTCACCGACATCGAGATCATCTCGACCCACGAGGTCGCCGACGGTATGCACTCCGCGATCATCAAGGCCGTCCACCGCGGCCACGGGTGACACGATGCCGGCTTCAGGTGCGGTGCCCGGCGGTTCGTCGCTGCTCGGCGCGGTGGGCGAGTGCGTCGAGGATGCGTTGCCATGCGGGTGATGCCTCGGAGATCCGGGAAATGACCAGCTTCCGGCTCGCTGGCTGGTCGCGGTCTCGTTCGTATTCGATCTCCCATGCGTCCAAGTCGTCGATGAGCCGGTCCAGGCGTGGATCGTTCGGATTCCAGTCGACAGATTGATCACAGGCGAGATACAGGCGCGTCGTCTCGGGATCGTCGAAGTCGGCGTTCTTTTCCCGTATCCGCTGCGGCATGGCGCGTGCGTCCAATGCCTGCATCAGGATCCATGAGTCGCGCTCGAGCCGTACCCTCAGGTCGCTGACCCCGAGACCGCGCATCCGGTCCAGGATGGCGACTACATCCGGGGGCAGGACAAGCCTTTCGCCGCTGTCCAGTTCGGCGATCCGGCCGCGGTATTCGGTGAGCTGGTCGATCTTGCGCTGCAATTCGGCGTCGATTTCGGTGATGGCCGAGGCGAATTCGGTCGGCTGTGCGTGCAGCAGCGCGTCGATGCGGGCCAGCGGAACACCGGCATCGGCGAGGGTCCTGATCCGGATGAGATCTACCGCCGCTTGCGCGCTGTAGCGGCGGTAGCCGGAGGCGTCGCGCTCGGGCTCGGGCAACAGGCCGACGTGGTGGTAGTGGCGAACGGTGCGCACGGTCACGCCGGCGGTCGCCGCCAGTTGGCTGATCGTGAGCACCGTCCTCCTCGGGTCTTGGTGAACCGTGATCGTGAGTCTAGGGGTGAGCCGCCCGGCCGATGACGTCACGGATCGCCTGGACCACGGCATCGGGGCGGTCGAAGCAGAGCCGGTGGTGGAAGGTGTCGGAGAGGATGCGTTGCTCCCCACGCGAGACCGCGCTCACCAGGGCCGCGTCCATTCTCGTCCGGCCGTCATGCAGCTCTCGCAATGCCCGCTGCTGCTGAGCGGGATCGGTGCCCAACACGCTGAGAGCGACCACTGGGACGTCAGGAATGTCGGGCCCGGCCCGCAGTTCGGCGGCGAGTTCGACCAACGTGCGGCGCTCGGCGATGCCGGCGTGCATCCATTCGTCACTCACACGGGCATCGATCAGCGGTTGCCGTACGTGCTCCGGGTAGTCCGCGTACAACTCGGCGTGCATCTCGCGCAGGGCCTGGCGCATCTGTCCGAGCTGCTCCAGATCAGGTCCCATCTGCTCGGCCGTGGCCAGACTCGCCGCCGCAGGCATGAAGTCGTCCCAGTCGCGGTGGAGGCCGTCCAGCCAGACCAGCCCCGCCACGTCCTGCGGGTACAACTGCGCGAACCGATGTGCGTAGAAGCCGCCGAGGGAGTGGGGCACGAGAACGTATGGGGCGGGGACGTTCTGGGCGCGCAGCAGCTGGTGCAGTTCCGTGGCGACCGCCGCGGCGGTCCGCGGCAGCGCGATGCGATCGCTGTAGCCCGTGCCGCCGCGGTCGTACACCACAGCGGTGGTGAATTGCGAAACTTCGTGCTGGACACCCAAATAGTCCAGGCCGACCGCGGTGGCGCCCGGCAGGAACACGACGGGCGGTCCGCCGCTACCCGACCGATGCACGAAAATGCGGCGGTCGTCGATCTCTTGGAACCCTCCGATCGGCGGCGCGGGCCGCGCGGGGGAAGTGCTGTTGTTCGTCATGCGATAAGGCTCCAACCCTGACGCAGGGTCAGGGTCAACCCTTCGGTCGCAGTACCCGAAGCATGCGCGGTTGTTCGAGCGCGGCCTATTCGGCCATTCGTCATATTGCCGCTCAGAGTTGTCAGGGCGGTGACCCGCGGTGCCGACGCGGTCGGTCACCTTCGATGTACCAACGAGGCTCGAGTAGTTACCCGCCTTTCGGGCGAAATGGGCAGCGCCAGTCCGGTTCCACCGCGCGACCGGAATATTGGCGGGCCTGTGATCCGGAGGCGGCATTGATCAGCATCGGATTCACCGAGCCTTGCAGGGTGATGTCACGGGCCCGGATCAGGCGTTTGAACGAATCGAGCATGCCTTGTTCGCGCAGCCGAGCGAACTGCGTGTGCGGATTGAACACCACAGTGGGCCAGGGGAATTGACGGGCTGTGCGGGAGGCCAGCGGATGCATGCCGACCACATAGTAGGCACGAGCGCCGATGCTGAAGGAGAACCACGGGTCCTCCGGATCCGGACTGACCTCGCGATCCCAAGGGAATGACCGGGTGTCGATCTCGTGCATGTGCTGTAAGTGCAGCCAGAGCAGCCGTTCGAACTGTGCCTCGGAGGTGATGGACGGGTCGGTGAAGACCGCGACGAAAGAGGCGAAGTCGGACCCCGGGTGCAGTAGGTCATGAGCGAAGTCGGACAGATCGCGGCAACCCGCGTGGGCGCTGTCCACGGCGCCCAGCTCGGCGTAGACCCGGATCCGGCAGAGCTCACGGCGGACCGACGACCTGGCACCGAGACACGGAAAACCCTTGTGCAGCACAGTCTCCCGGAACAGTGCGGGTATCGTCGGTCCTCGATCCGCCGTCATGACGAACCCCTGGCGTTCGGATGGGGGTCAGAATCGTCCGGCGGGTGCCGCGGCGGAAACAACCAAATTTCCGGTCAGTGCCACGGCCTGATACTGCGGTGTCGCATCGGAGCGCGCCTCGGGGTCAGCGAGCACGAACGCGCCGGTCGCGGCCAAGTCCGCTGCCTCCGGACCGGGTTCGGGTGCGTCCGGCAGGAAGACGGTGACCTGTGCGGTGCGCACGATCGGTCCGCCGCGCCCGACGCTGTGATGCTCGACGGTGGCGGAGAGTACGGCGCCCGCGCCGGGTTCGTGGTCGGCAGGGGTGCTCCGCAGCTGATGGCTGCCGTCGAACGGGGAGAATGTCTGGCCGAGACCGAGTTCCAGGTCACCGGATTCGGCCGCGTAGACGAGTTTGATCTCGGCCCCGGCCATTGTGTAGGTCGCATTGATGGTCATGGCGATTCCTCGGTTGAACGAAGGGACGTTGTCCGACCGATGCTAGGGATGGATCGCGGCCCGAACACGCGTAGTCAGCTACTCGTTCGCGACGTCGCTGTACTCGATCAATGATTCATCCGATGAAACGAGCAAACGCACCGTCAATCGACGGCGAGAATTCGCCCGGGTGCTATTTCCGGGCACTGTGCGGGTCCTGTCGGTTGCGCCGACCGAGATAAGCCAAGACCCGGGTCTGCTGATCCGCGTCCTCGGCAACGGGGATTTGTGGTCCACACACTCCGGCCATCCGGATGGAGTCGCCGAGGGATTCGGCAACGCCACCGACCCATTCGAGGTCGGCTTCGGAAATAGTGGTGTCGGTACCGGTCGCTTCGGCGACGTCCCAGCCGTGGACCACCAGGTCGAGACATATGAAGCGGCCGACGGTGGCGGCAAGGTCGGTGCGGCCGAAGTGACCGTCGTATTCGAGAGTGGCTTGCGCCGGGTCGTCGAGCACGCGCTGCATGGAGTCGCGCAGTGCTGCCCACGCCGCGGCCGGGTCGTCGTCGACGGATGGTCCGGCGTCGAACTCCAGTCCGACGACCTTCACCATGTCGCGCTGGCTGTCGATCACATGGCGGATGACGTCACGGGCGGTCCATCCGTCGCACGATGATTTCGAATCCCAGCGGTCCTCGGGTACCACGTCGACGCGGCGGGTAAAGGTGGCGGCCAGCTCGCGGTAGCGGTCGGCGGGGGACATGTCGGTGGAGGTCATGTGGCTCACTCTGTGGGATCACGGCTGCTCTGTATTGTATTTTTCCGACACCTCGCGCTCGTGTCTTTCGATGAAGCCTGGATTCCTTCCGTGTGTGAACCCGTCAGAGGAGCCGAGCATGACCACGATTGCGGAAATGATTGTCACGGCGTTGGCCGATGAGGGCGTCACGCACGTCTGGGGAGTCGTCGGCGACGCACTCAACCCGATCACCGACGCTATTCGCAGGGAGGATCGGATCGAATGGATCGGCGTGCGGCATGAAGAGGTTGCCGCCTATGCCGCGGGCGCCCAGGCACAGCTCACCGGGACCATCGGGGTGTGCATGGGGACAGTCGGCCCCGGTTCGATCCACCTGCTCGGCGGCCTCTATGACGCGAAGAAGTCGCATGCGCCGGTACTGGCGATCTGCGGTCAAGTGCCGACCTGCGAGATCGGCAGCGAATACTTCCAAGAAGTCGGCAACGACGCGGTGTTCGGCGATGTCGCGGAGTTCACCGCGACCGTTACCAGCGCCGCTCAGCTGCCGCGAATGCTCGAGCAGGCCGTGAATGCGGCGGTATCGCGTCCGGGAGTCTCTGTGCTGACGATCCCCGGTGATGTCGCGGGCATGAAGCTCGACGATTCGTCGCCGGCCCCGCGGTTTGTCGCGCGCGACCGCACTACCGTTCCCGGTTCGGCGGAGGTGACCGACGCCGCCGAGGCGCTGAACCGGGCGGAGAAGGTGACGATGCTTGTTGGCGCCGGTGCGCGGGAAGCCCGGGAGGAGGCGTTGCAGATCGCCGAAAAGCTCTCGGCGCCAATGGTCCTCACCATCAAAGCCAAGGAAGGCCTGGAGCGCGACAATCCATACGCTGTCGGCCAGACCGGGCTGATCGGCAACCCCGCGGCCAATGCCGCCCTCGAGGGTTGCGATGTCCTGTTCATGGTCGGCACCGATTTTCCCTACCGTGACTGGTATCCCAGCGGTAAAACCGTTATCCAACTCGATTCTCGACTGGAGCACATCGGCCGCCGCACACCGGTCGATATCGCGCTGGTCGGGCATTGCCGCCCCGCGCTCGGCGAATTGCTGCCGAAGCTGATCAGCAAGCCGTCGGACAAGCATTTGAAAAGGGCACAGGAGCAATACCAGCTCTGGTGTGCGGGTCAGCAGCGGCTGGCCGATCCGGGTCACGATCGAAAGTTCCTCGGCCGCATCCGCCGTCACCTGGACAACCCGCAGGAGTTGATTCGCCCGGAAGCCCTTGCCGCCGCGGTGAATACGCACGCCGCCGACGACGCGATCTTCACATCCGACACCGGGATGTCCACCGTATGGCTGTCGCGATTCCTGCACCTGCGTGGTACGCGCAGGCTGCTCGGCTCCTACAACCTCGGATCCATGGCCAACGCCATGCCGCAAGCCCTCGGCGCCCAGATCCTCGACCGCGATCGCCAGGTCGTGGCCTTCTGCGGTGACGGAGGTCTGATGATGCTGCTCGGCGATCTGCGCACCGCGGTCACCTACGAACTGCCGGTAACCCTGGTGGTGTTCAACAATGGCCGCCTGGGCATGGTCAAACTCGAACAAGAGCAAGGTGGTCTACCCGAGTTCGGCACCGTGCTGGACAACCCCGACCTCGCCGCGGTCGCCGAGGCCCTCGGGCTCCAGTCCCGGCGAGTGACCGATCCCCGCGAGCTGGACGCCGCCGTGGCCGAGGCCCTTGCGCAACGTCGACCGGTACTGCTCGATGTCGTGACCAACCCCGATGAGATTGCCGTTCCGCCGAATCCGACGCTCGACCAAGCCTGGGGTTTCGCGATCGCCAAGGTCAAGGAGACGCTGAACAGTCGGGAGTGAGGGCACGGGTTCGAAACCGTTATCGTGTCGTGTCCTGGGTGGGCGGGCGGTGCGAAACGGTCTCGGTGCGATAACGCGAATGGTGGGTATGCGGTTAGGACCGGGGTCCGTTGAGAGCGAGGATTTGATGGATGCATCAAACGTTCGAACCGCGAGACCACATAGCCTCCGCTGCGCTGGCGACAGCTACGACAACATCGAACCGTGGTTCGAGAAGCTCGCGGGTCTCGTCATCGACGACGCCCCCCGCCGAGAAATGCGGGCGACCATCATCGAGTTGTGTCTGCCGCTCGCCGAGCACATCGCGCGCCGTTTCGCAGGCCGCGGCGAGGAGTTCGACGACCTGCACCAAATAGCCCGCTTGGGATTGGTGCAAGCCGTCGACCGCTACGACGTCACCCGAGGCAGCTCGTTCCTCGCCTTCGCGGTGCCGACCATCATGGGTGAGACTCGCAGACACTTCCGTGACCACACCTGGGCGCTGCGGGTGCCGCGGCGTGCCAAAGAGATCCGGCAGCTGCTCGGCCCGGCCACCGAGGCGCTCTCGCATCGGCTGGGGCGGGCGCCGACCGCACACGAAATCGCGGCCGAACTCGACATCGATCTCGTCGAGGTCACCCGGGCGCTGATCGCCTGCAACGCCTACAAGACCGACGCCTTGGATGGCGCCCGCGACAACGACGACAAACGCGGATCCCCCGTCGTGAACCGTCTCGGAGCCGAGGAGCCGTGCTACCGATTGATGGAGGACGCGATGGCGGTGCGGCCGTTGCTCGCAGCGCTGCCCGAACGTGACCGCCGCGTCTTGATCTGGCGGTTCTTCGAAAACCGGACCCAGTCCGAGATCGGTGAACGCCTCGGTATCTCCCAGATGCAGGTCTCACGGATCCTGTCGAGGATATTGACGGGTCTGCGTGAGGATGCGCTCGCCGAAACTCCGCGAAAGCGAACAGCCTGAGCAGGCCGGGCTACGCCCGGTGTCCCGGTCGTAGTTCGGAGACAGCGGTGTAGTGCAGCGCGTCGCTGGACGGTTGTGGCGCGGACCCGGCTTCGGGGGCGAGGAGTAATCCGACATGATCCCCGAAGTCGTGGCGTTCGAGGATCGGTCCACAGAACCAGCCTGCGACGGCATCCAGGATAGGCAGGCTTGCCGGGCCCGGATGCCAGTCGCAGTGCGCGAACTTGTCGATATCGTCGCCGGTCTCGGAGCCGA
Source organism: Nocardia arseniciresistens (assembly GCF_046764875.1). Taxonomy (NCBI): domain Bacteria; kingdom Bacillati; phylum Actinomycetota; class Actinomycetes; order Mycobacteriales; family Nocardiaceae; genus Nocardia; species Nocardia arseniciresistens. The sequence goes on along the minus strand of NZ_JBKORD010000006.1, from coordinate 24,652 downwards.
ACAGTGTTGCCAGTGAGAGCTGTTCGCGATCGAGCAGGTGCACGGCGAGATGGTGTGCATGCATCGCGATCTCGAAGGTGTGGTTCTTTTTCGAGATTCCCACCAGGAAACGAAGCGGGTCGATGCTCACCTGAGTGGTGAAGCCGACCAGACATCCTGCGCGCTGCGCACCCTTACGCGTCGTCACTACGAAGATGGGATAGTCCGCGGTCGCGACCACCGCTTCGAAAGGCGAGTCTCCCTGTGTGGCTTCGGGCATGGTGTGCTCCTCCTTCGCTGTTCTCGGTAGGAGATTACGGCGGATATCGCATGATGCTGACTGTTTGCTCGGCAGGTCGCGGGGTAGCCGGGAACCATGGACAATTCGGAAGGCCGCGACGGTTCCCGCTTGCCGCGCGCCGACCGGCACGAGGACGGATGCGCAATCGCACGGGTTCTGGTCGTCGTTCCGGTTCGGGATGAAGAGCGGCTGCTGCCCGCTTGCCTGACCGTGTTGGCACGTGCCGCGGCGCGGGTGGATGTTCCGGTTCGCGTCCAGCTGGTCTTGGACGCGTGCACCGATGCCCAACGCGTCGCCGACCTCACCGTTGACCTCTGTCAGAGCCATGCGGAGCGAGACCTGGCCGATCTGGGCCGTGACTACGCGGAGAAGGAGTTCTCATGGTTGCCGAGCCGATGATCGATCTCGCTGTCCGTGGCACCCCCGAGGACGTTTGGTCGCCGTGGCGCCATCGTCGACCCGAACTGTCCCTCGCGGGATGGCGGCATCTGATCGTCGTCGCACCGCATTCCGACGACGAGGTGCTCGGGGCGGGCGGGCTGATCGCCTTGGTGCGGGCCCGCGGGCTGTCGGTCACCCTCGTCACGGTGACCGACGGAGAGGCCTCCCATCCGGGCTCGCCCACCTGTTCGTCGCCCGACCTCGGCGGCCTCCGTGTCGAGGAATCTCATCGCGCGGCAGCGGAACTGGGCACCGAGCCACCCATTCGGCTGCGGATCCGTGACGGCAAAGTAGCCGAGGACGAGGCCGCGGTGACCGACGCGCTCGGTGACATTCTCGCCGAACGCGGTCACACCGGCGCGTGGTGCGCGACGACCTGGCGGCGTGACGGTCACCCCGACCACGAGGCCGTCGGCAGGGCGGCCGCCGCGGCATGCGCGGGCACCGCGACCCGGCTGCTCGAATTTCCGGTGTGCATGTGGCACTGGGCTACTCCCGTGCATCCGGTGGTCCCAGCGTCCCGCGCGCGGGCGGTGACGCTGCCGAGGTCCGCGATCGAGGCGAAGTCGCGTGCCATCGCCCATTTCCGTAGCCAGACCAGCGCCCTGTCGGAAGATCCCGCTGATCAACCGATCCTCCCGCAATACGTGCTCGACCGATTCACCGGCGGCACAGAAACGTTCTTCGTATGAACGCGGCCAGCCTCGCGGCAGGCTATTTCGACGACATGTACGCCCGCGATCCCGATCCGTGGGGGTTCACCACACGCTGGTACGAGCTGCGCAAGCGGGCACTGACCATGGGGGCACTGCCGAGACGCCGCTATCACAACGCATTCGAGCCGGGCTGTTCGATCGGCATCCTCTCCGTCGAACTCGCCGACCGCTGCGATCGACTCGTGTGCACCGACATCGCGTCGCAGGCTCTCGATGCGGCCAGAGCTCGGATCGGTCGGTTGCCTGTCTCCGCCCGTGGCACAGTCGAATTCCGTCGCTGGGCTCTTGGCGACGAATGGGCCGACGAGCAATTCGATCTGATCGTTTTCAGCGAGGTCTGTTATTACCTCGACCCCGCGAGCGTTCGTACGACTTTCGACCGCGCTGTCGAACACCTCGAACCCGGCGGCACCGTACTGTGCGTGCACTGGCGCCGAAAAGTGCCCGAGTACCCGATGTCCGGTGACCAGGTCCACGCGATCGCTTGTACTACCAAAGGCTTGTCGACGCTGGCGCACTACCGGGACGAGGACATGTCGATCGACGTCTTCACCGCGCTCGATCGCGATCCGGCATCGGTCGCGGAGATCGAGGGGATCGCGTCGCGAATGCACGCCTCTTCTGGATAGACGGCGGTGGCCTGCCGAGCGAATCTGCTCGACAGGCCACCGGGCCGCGTCGCGGTCGATCAGTGCGAAACTCGCCGTCCGGTGACCAGACCCACCAGGAACAACAGAATCGTCGCGCCGGCGAGGCAGGTGAAGAAGCTGAACCACAGCCCGCCACCCTCGACGTCGACACCCAGCAGCTTCAGCAGGAATCCGCCGAGTAGACCGCCGACAACTCCGACCACGATGTTGAGGAGAATGCCCTGCTGGGCATCTGTTTTCATGAACTTGCTTGCGATCCATCCCGCAAGGCCGCCGATGATGATCCATCCGATGATCCCGAGACCGAGCATGGGGGTTCTCCTGTCGCTCTATTGTGGACGCGCGCCGAATTCTCGGGCACGTTGAGGTGGCCATACCCCGCTTTCGGCAAGGCAATCGGGCTCAGATGCTGTCGAAATCGGTGGAGATCGCCTCGACCGTGCTACCAACCGCGTCGTTGCCCAGCGCGATGGCCACATCGGCTTGGGCGATGATGCCGACCAACCGTCCACCGTCCAATACCGGTACGCGGCGCACCTGATGCTGCGACATGATCGACATGACCTTGCGGACGTCGTCGATGGCATCGACGGTCACAAGGGTTCCGGTGCGGATTTCACCCGCCTTGACCGCCTGCGGATCTTTACTTTCCGCGATGACCTCGACCACGATGTCGCGATCGGTGAGCATTCCCCTCAACTGGTTGTCCTCGCCGCATATCGGCAGCGCGCCGACGTTCAGCGTGGCCATCCGCTGTGCCGCCTCCACCACCGAATCACTGGATCGCACACACTGCACGCCTGCGGTCATGATTTCTGCTGCGGTTGTCATCAGAGGCCTCCTCGGTCACGGATTCGACGATGCCGACCACGGTCCGGCCGGCTCGCTGTCGAGGTACCCCGCTCTGGCGGCTGTACGCGCCGCGACGCTCATCAACGCGTGTCCGGGCCGGTGTAGTCAGGTGGTTCGGTAGCTGCGGGCGACCAGTGCCGAGCGCAGGTACCACAGGCCCGACGGCTGTGCGGGGTCGAAGCCGGTGAGTTGGCCGATGCGCTTGAGTCGGTAATCCACGGTGTTGGTGTGTATGTGCAGGACTCGGGCGGTGCGCTGCCGGTTGAGGTTGTTGCCGATATGGCGTTGCAGGGTTTCCAGCAGCTCGGGATGCTCGTCGAGCGGATCGAGCAGTGAGCCGAGGTACTCGCGGCCGGGGCCGGGCCGCGTCAGTTGGTATTCGAGGGCCAGCTCGTCGAATCGGTACATGCCGGGGACCGCCTGGAGGCGCTGCACCATGTCCAGCAGTTCATGGGCCTGGTCGGCGGCATCGGGGATCTGTTCGGGCGTGGCCTGGACCAGCGTCGCGGTGACGCCGACCTGCGCGGCGTGCGAGAGCTTGTCGACCAGGGTATCGAGACCCTCGTTGTCGAAGGTCGTCGACGGTATGAGAATGGTGCCGCCGTCGACGCTGAGCAGCGACAGCGCGCTGTTGCCGCAGCGCGTCGCCAGCTCGGCCTGGACCCTGCGGAGTTTGCGCCGTGCGACGACCTGTTTGTCGAGCGCCGGGTTGCCTTCGTCACGATGCGCCGGAATCGCCACCGCGACAACGGCATACGACTCGGCGACGGCGATTCCGCATTCGCGGGCCATGGTCGAGGTGCTGTGCCCGCCGAGCAGCGCGGAGGTGAGTGTGTGGACCGCGGTGTGGTGCTCACTGACCACCGCGCGCAGTTCTCTGACGTAGGCGACCGAAATCGCGGAGGTGATCATGTCCAGCATCTGCACGACCATGTGCGCGCCGTCGACCAGACTGTCGTAGTCCTTGATCGACGCGCTGGACACCACCAGGTTCAGGCCCATCTGGAAGCCCTCGTGGACGGAGTGGTGGATCGTATCGATCGGTACGCCTTCACGCGCCCACCCGGCCGCCGCATCCTGGAGCCGTTGCACCTTCTCCGGGATGCCCTGTCCGTCGAGCATGCTGACCGCGAGCTCGAGGCAGGTCCTGGTGATGGTGGTGACGTCGCCGGAGATGGCATCCACCGGCAGTGTGCCGCAGGGGATGACGTTCTCCACGAAGTGACCGACCATCTGACGCGATAGTGCCCGGACATCCTTCAGCGGGGAAGACATCGGCTGACCGGCCACGGTCAGACTCGGCCAGGTCGAACTGTCGACGGACATTGGCGACTCCTTTGCCCCGGATGTAGCTGTGCAGGGCATTCACAGTAACTGTCCTGAGCGGGGTGTGGTCCGATTCGCGATCTTCTGTGACGGCGGGGAGGCCGGTCGGTGTCCCCTTGTGAAGCGCCACAGCTGCCCACTGCCCGCTCTCGATGTTGTCGGCGCGGCTCTCCGCGCGGCTGGCCCGCCGAAATACCGAAGCGGTCTGTGCGGCAGCGACGTTCGGCTGACGTGCTGGATCCGCCGACTCGTCCCCGCCAGAATTTATGAACGTTTAGTTCACCGCTACTGCGGCTTTTGGCCGGAGCAATCGGCGGCGGTGCCGGTAGTATCACCCCCCGCCCGAACGGCTCCCAGGAAAACGGCGGCTTGCCTGGTACGTGCAGTGCCCTGGATGGTGTGCAGTACCCATCTGCTGTGCCCGGCACGGCGGGAAGGCAGCGATGACCGAGCGATAGGGGCAGGCCGATGAGACCGGCTCTGAGATGTCTTGTCTGGGAACTGGACAACACCCTGTGGGACGGCGTCGTGTGCGACGCGACGAGCACCGTACCTCGCCCAGAAGCCGTCCGCGCCCTCCAGTTACTGAGCGACCGCGGCATCTGGCACGCGGTAGCCAGTCGAAGCGATCGCGAACTGACCCTCGACAAGCTCTACCGCCACGGCCTCTACGAAATGTTCTCCGCCATCGAAATAGGCTGGGGCCGTAAATCATCCTCCCTGGTCCGGATAGCAACCACCCTCGGCCTCACCCTCGAAACCATCGGCTTCCTCGACGCCGAACCCATCGAACGTGCCGAAGTGCAACGCGCTCTACCTCGAGTCCGCTGCTACGCCGCCCGCAACATAGCCGCCCTCCCCGCCCTTCCTGACTTCGGCCCGGTCCTGCGCACCGGCCCCAACCCAACGCCCCCTTTGGGTTTTGCGCGGGTACCCGCGCTGTAGGCGCGCGGTGCTCGCCGACGAGCCGCGTCAGGTCGTCACGACGCGCGCCCGTCGCGAGTGATCAGCGTCATGGTGCCCGCCTGTTGTATGCGGCGTAAATTCGTTAATTAGCGAAATGGCGAAGGGTTGTGAGGGTGCTCGACGAGTGCAAGGCGTTGGCGAACGAGACGCGGCTGCGCATCTTGGAGTGGCTCAAGGATCCGGATGCGAGCTTTCCGGAGCGGGTGGGGGAGGCGGGCGAACACGGTGTGTGTGTCGGTCTGATCCAGCAGAAGGCGGGAACTTCGGCGTCGACCATGTCGGCGCACTTGGCGATCTTGCAGCGTGTCGGATTCCTGCGCGCCACCAGGCAGGGGCAGTGGACGTACTACCGGCGCGACGACGCCCGCATTCGCGCCTTCACCGAACAACTTCACCGCGTTCTCTGAATTATGAAAGGCAGCCGTATGTCCACCGCACTGTCCATTCTCGACCTCGCGTCGATCGCGCCCGGCCAGACCGCACGCGACAGCTTCGACAACAGCGTCGTGCTGGCCCGAGCCGCCGAGCGTAGTGGCTACCGGCGCGTCTGGTATGCCGAGCACCACAACATGCCCTCCATCGCCTCGAGTGCGACGAGTGTCCTCATCGGCCATGTCGCGGCCAATACCGACACCATTCGGCTCGGCGCGGGCGGCATCATGCTGCCCAATCATTCGCCGCTGGTGATCGCGGAGCAGTTCGGCACCTTGGAGACACTGTTTCCCGGACGCATCGACCTCGGACTCGGTCGGGCGCCGGGCAGTGACCAGAAGACCTTCCTCGCAATGCGCCGCAACCCGAGCTCGGCGGACTCCTTTCCGCAGGATGTGCTGGAACTACAGGGGTACCTGGCGGGGCGGTCACGGATACCGGGTGTGCAAGCGGTTCCGCGAGCGGAAGGCGTTGTGCCGCTCTATATTCTGGGCTCGTCGCTGTTCGGCGCTCAGCTCGCCGCTCAGCTCGGCCTCCCGTACGCCTTCGCGTCCCACTTCGCACCGGACGCCTTGCATCAGGCGGTCGCGGTCTACCACGACACTTTCAAGCCGTCGGAGCAGCTGGCCGAGCCATACATCATGGCCGGGGTCAATGTGTTCGCCGCCGAGGACCACGACGAGGCGGTGGCGCAGAAGACGATCGCCTACCGGGCCCGGGCCCGGGCGATGGTCTCGCGCGGTGCCGCGGGTGGCACTTTCAGTGACGAGGAGATCGACGCGTTCCTCGCCTCACCGAACGGTCGCCAACTCGCTTCGATGACCCAGTACACCGCCATCGGCACACCCGCTGAAGTCCGTGCCTACCTGGACGACTTCGCCGCGACCATCCATGCCGACGAGCTCATCCTCGCCCACCACGCGACGCACATCGACGATCGAGTGCGATCGGTCGAGCTCACCGGCGACGCCATGGCAGCGGCTGCTTCGGCACTCGCCGACTAGTCAGCCGGGGCAACGTCCTCGATGTCGGTGTAGTCGGCAGGAACTGAGGAACAGAGAGCGCCGCTCTTGTTTTTCTGGGTGATGTGTGGAACTGTCTATCTCGATCAAGAGCAGTGCTCTCTGTTCTGGTTCGGATCGTCAGGAGCTTCAATGAACGGCTATCAATCACGCACTCGTTTCGGCGCTGCGGGCCTCGCGCTCGCCGGAGTTCTCTTCCTCGTCTACGAGACCGCCGCCCCGCGCAAAGATCAGGACACCCTCGAGGGGGCCGCCTCGTGGGCGTCGACCGGGTGGGCGGTGGGACATGTCGCCGCCATCTTCGGGCTGATTCTGATTCCGCTCGCCTGGGGTGCGCTGCAAAACAATCTGCAAGACAACAGGAGTGAGAAGCTCGCCTACCTGGCCGCCACTCTCGGCTACATCGGCTCGGCGCTGTCGATCTCCTATTACGGCGCGGAGGTGTACGGGCTGCGGGCAATCGGCGACCGCGCGGTTGCCGACAGCAACGCCTCATTGACCAAGGTGGGCTATGACTTTCGGACGGACGCGATCGCGGTCACCGTCTTCGCCATCGGTCTCGCGCTTATCGCGGCGGCAGCGATTGTCGCGGCTGTCGCCATTTGGCGGTCGGGCAGCCTCGCGCGCTGGAGCGGCATCCCGATGGCGGTCGCGATGGTGACGTATCTGCCGCACTTCGCGCTGCCGCATGGCGCGCGGATTGGTTGGGGCGCACTGGTAACCGTTGGTGCCTGGTGGATTGCCGTCGAACTCTGGCGTAGCGCGACAGTGCGCGACGCCGAACTCGTTGCCGCCTGACCAGGTATCGACCCCATTTGACGTTGTCCAAGGAGATGCTCGTGATCACCGCGGACAAATGATCGGTACGCACCCGGGCGGCTTCGGGGCGGTTCCGACACGCGCGGGTTGTCGTCCTCGCGCGAGTCTGGCCGCAAACAATCGGCTACGTGCGGCTCAGGTCATATCATGTAGCTATGCCCGAAAACGAGAGTGCGGGGCTTGGGGGTGTGCTGTTTCACGGCGCACGGCAGGTGGTGCTCGTCGCCGGTGCCTGCTCAGTAATACTCGGTGTGGTCATCGCGGTGTGGCCCCACAAATCGGTGCCGATCGCGGAGCTGCTGTTCGGGCTGTATCTGGTGCTCAGCGGCGCACTACAGATGACCATCGCGGTGGGTTCGCGGATCGCGGTGCCGCTGCGTGTACTGGTATTCGTCAGCGGTGTCATGTCGGTGTGCCTGGCGATGTTGTGCTTGCGCAGCGGGAATTCGGTGCTGCTGCTTGCCTTGTGGGTCGGCATCGGCTGGGCGATCCGCGGTATCACCCAGGCCACAGTCGCCGTGTGGCACAACGGCCTACCCGATGGCGGCAAGCTGGAGCTTTTCGGCTTGTTCACCATGGCGATCGGGATTGTAGTGATCGTGGTGCCCTTCGATTCTCTGGAACCGCTGGCGCTGGTGGCGGGCGGTTTCCTGGTGGTGCTCGGCGCGTTGGAGATCCTTACCGTTGTGCGCGGTCGCGGCGAGGTGGTGCGCCTGCCCGAGGCGGCTCGGATTCCGCTGGCGCCCAACTGAGCTGGCGAGCGGGCCCCGCAACGGGTTGACTGTTCGCTATGGCATCCACACACCGGCGGCACAGTTCGGATGGGTTGGCGCAGACCGGGGTGACCCGCTCGGCCGCGGAGCTGATCGTCGTCACCGAGCGCACCGAATCGACTATCGATGAGATCGCGCTGGATACCAGCCGGTTCGCCCAATCGCGTGTGGCAGACCTGCTGCCCGAAGGTGCCGCGATCGTCCGAATCTTCGGGCCTGCCAACCGGCTCTACGAACGGTTGACGGGTACGGCGGGGGAGCAGGATGGCGCGGACTATCTGAATTACTTCTCGGTGCACGGCGTCGCCGACCTGGAGGCCGTTGCCGCGCGACTGCGTGCGGACGACTCGGTGGCCGCCGCCTACATCAAGCCGCCCGCCGAACCGCCCATCGCCCCGCCCGTCGATGTGAGTGTCCATGCCGCGCCGTCGCTGGCCGACGCCCCTCCGGTGACGCCGAATTTCGAAGTGCGCCAAGGCTATCTGGATGCCGCACCGCAAGGCGTCGACGCGCGCTGGGCTTGGACGCGGCCGGGCGGACGCGGCACCGGGATTCGTATCGTGGACGTCGAGGGCGCCTGGCGGTTCACCCACGAGGATCTACTCGACAACCAGGGCGGCGTGATCGGCGGCACCCCATCCACCGACATCGGATGGCGTGACCACGGCACCGCGGTGGCCGGCGAGATCAGCGGCGACATGAATGCCTTCGGTATCACCGGCATCGCACCCGAGGCAAGCATCAGGGCGGTGTCGATCTTCGGTGGCGCGGGCTCCGCGTCCGCGATCCGCACGGCAGCGGACGCGCTCAGCGCGGGCGACATCATCCTGCTCGAGCTGCACCGTCCCGGACCCCGGTTCGACTACGCGGGCAGGCCCGACCAGCGTGGTTACGTCGCGATCGAATGGTGGCCGGACGACAATGCCGCGATCCGCTACGCCATCGGCCGCGGAGTCATCGTGGTGGAGGCAGGCGGAAACGGCGGCGAGAACCTGGATGACGCGCTGTATGACATACGCCCCGCCGACTTCCCCGTCTCGTGGCGCAACCCGTTCCGCGGCGCGGCCGCCGATTCCGGCGCGATCGTCGTCGGTGCGGGTGCCCCGCCGCCAGGTCTGCACGGCCGCGACCACGGACCGGCGCGGTCGCGACTCGCCTTCTCCAACTACGGCTCCCGCATCGACGTGCAGGGCTGGGGCCGTGAGGTAACGACCACCGGGTACGGCGACCTCCAGGGCGGCGCGGACGAGGACCTCTGGTACACAGACGTTTTCAGCGGCACATCGAGCGCATCACCGATCATCGTCGGCACCGTCGCCTCCTACCAGGGCATGTCCGCCGCGGGCACGGGCCGTAAGACACCCGCACAGGTTCGGGCGCGTCTACGCGAAACCGGGTCGCCGCAGACCGACGCGCCGCTGCGACCCGCGACCCAGCGCATCGGCGCCCTGCCCGACCTGCGCGCACTGAGTGATGCACCGGATTGAACGACGACCGGGAGCCCATCGTGGTCGGCGGCGGCACGGTCAGTGCCCGACCGCGACGCCGGTCATTCGGCCGATGAGGCTGCGCCGCAACGCGTCGGCACCCGGCCGGACCCGGGGCAACTCAGCGAAGTGACACCCGACGCGTAGTTCCACTCATCTCACGGCCGTGTCCGGGCGGTTAGTCTCAGCCCATGGTGCCGAACCTGATCTTCGGGATTCCGACGCACGGGTTCTTCGTTGCTCTGGGTGTGGCCGTTGCGACGGTGGTATTCGTGCTGGAATGTCGGCGCCGCGGCGCGTTGGGCGAACAATCGCTTGTCGCGGTCACAGGGGCACTGGTGGGCGGGGCGGTCGGGATGCGGCTATCGAGCATCGCCGAAACACTCGACCCATATGAGAGCTGGATGTTCGGGGCGCGCAGCGTGCTCGGCGGGCTGCTCGGCGCGTATGTGGGTGTGCTGATCGCGAAACGGATCATCGGGTATCGCGAACGTACCGGTGATCTGTTCGCGCCTGCCGTGGCGTTGGGGATGGCGGTGGGCCGCATCGGTTGCCATCTCACCGAGGCGCCTGGACGGCCTACCGGCCTGCCGTGGGGTGTGCACGCGCCCGCGACAGTGCCGTCTTGCCCGGGATGCGTGATCGATGCGGCCATGCATCCGAGTTTTCTCTACGAGATCGCTTTCCAGCTCGCTGTGTTCGGTGCGCTGTGGTGGTTGCGGACCAGGATCAGTGCACCCGGGGAGCTGTTCACTCTCTACGTCAGTGTCTATGCGGTGTTCCGATTCCTGGTCGAGTTCACGCGCGCGAACGAGACGGTGTTGCTGGATCTCACTCGGCCGCAATGGTTTCTGCTGCCCGGATTGGTGCTGGTCGTGATCCGGCTTCGCATCGGATACCGCCGCGGGCATTACGACGTTGTCCTACGACGAAAGGTCGCGGCATGACCATGCCCCCACCGCCGCCCGGCTGGCAACCCGGTCCGCCACCGCGTCCCAGCGGCGACGGCGCGCTGCTCGCCGGTATGGCCGCGACCGGTGCGGCCCTGTTCATCGCCGTGAATGCGGTCGTCGGTTTCTTCGTCCTGCTCGGTGCCGTCGACAGCAGTACGGACAACACCGTTGTGGCCATCGCGGCCGTTGGCAGCGCACTGGTGGCGTTCGGCGGTGGCACCCTGCTGATCCTGACCAAGAACACGATCGCCAAAGGCATGGGTATGGGACTGATGATCGGCTGGGCGCTGGTTACCGTGTGCACGGTCGGGTTCTGCACCGGCGTCAACCCCAGCCTCTACGGATCGGCCGCGCTATGACCGGTATGCCGCTGCGCGGCGATCGAATCCTTCGCTACGTCAACGCTTTCTGCCCGCGCTGCCACGACGAGACACCGGATGCGCCGCTCTCGGAGATTCCGCGGCTGTCGGGCTGGCTGGCCGATCGCGGCGGACGGGTCTACCTGGAACGGGGCTGCCACCGGCACGGCATGGTGCGCACCCTGTACGACGAGGACCCGGAAATCCTGGCCTACCTCGAACAGTGGACCGCACCAACCAAAGCGCACCTTCCCGATGCCGCGGGCAATTTCGATCCGGTGCCCTCGGCCTACCTGCGCGGCCTGCCCGAGATGCAGACCCAGCACACCTGCATCCTGCTCGAGGACATCACCGAAAGCTGTAATCTGCGCTGCCCAACCTGTTTCGCCGATTCATCGCCGGAGCTGCGCGGCGTTGTCGCGGTCGCCGATGTGCTCGCCAATGTGGATCAGCGGCTGGCGCGCGAGAACGGCAAGCTCGATGTGCTGATGCTCAGCGGTGGCGAACCGACGCTGCATCCGGCGCTCGCGCAGCTGCTTGCGGAACTGACGGCGCGCCCTATTACCCGAATCCTGATCAACACCAACGGGATCCGGATTGCCAGCGATGATGGACTGCTAGCGCTACTCACCGAGCATCGGGAGCGAGTCGAGGTCTATCTACAGTTCGACGGCGTCAGCGCGTCCGCATCGCGGCACCATCGCGGCGGCGATCTGCGGCGGCGCAAAGACGAAGCACTGCAACGGTTGTCGGCGAACGGGATTTTCACAACCTTGGTGATGACCACCGCCCTCGGCGTCAACGACGATGAGATCGGCGACGTGGTGCGCGTCGCTCTCGACACCCCGTTCGTTGGTGGCGTCTCGATTCAACCCCAATTCGGTTCGGGCCGTTCGAATGCCATCGACCCGATGAACCGGCTCACCCACACCGGGGTGCTGCGCCGCCTCGGGCCGCAAACCGACGGTCTCGTCACCTGGCGGGACCTGACGGCACTGCCGTGCTCGCATCCACACTGCTGCTCGGTCGGGTACCTGTTGCGCGACGACGCAGGGCAGTGGCGTTCGCTGGTGTCGCTGATCGGTCACGAGCGGTTGAAAGATCAGTTGGGGCTGGTGTCGAATCGGATCGCGGATTCCGCGCTGCCCGCCGAATTGCGGCTGGCGGTCAAGGAATCGCTGATGGGTTTGTTGTCGGAGCAGTCGTCGCTGTCGCATCCCGAGATCGGGCGGGTGTGGCAGAACATCTGCGAGAACTGTGATCTCGGCATGTCGACGCTGCTGACGCTCGCCTCGTCGGCGCTGCCCGGTCGCCGCAAGCGGTTGCGAACGTTACTGGGGGAGCGCGTTGTACGGATCACCGTCAAACCGTTCATGGATATGTCGACGATGATCGAGGAACGCCTCACCCAATGTTGCGTGCATGTGGGGACGCGATCCGATGTCGATCAGTGCGCCCCGTTCTGTGCCGTGCAGGCTTGGCCCGCGTTGGCCGGGCAGCGACTGTCGGCGGCCGCACCGGTCGATCGGGCACTGCTGCCGGTGACGGTGCGATGACCGCCGACGAGAACCGCGGCGTGTACTACGAGGAAGCCGCCCGGCAGCCACCGCACGATCCCTTGAACCTCTGCATTTTCGCCACCGTCGCGGTGCTGACCTGGCTGATCGGACCGTGGGCCGTCGCTGGGTTCGCCGTCCTCGGTTTCGTCGGGTACTGGCGGGCCTGGCGAAAAGGGTTGCGGCGGAGCAATTGCTGGCTGCGTGACACTCGGTTGGTGCTGCTGTACCTGGCGGCGCTCGGCGCGGTGGGCATCTTCGCGGCAGTGCGAACATAAGGGCAACGTGGGGTGGCGAGTATCCGTTGCGACGTTGAATTCTGCGTGCCCCGGGTGGGCGCGCGGGCTGTTATCGCGCGATACGCGCGCTTGCCGACCGAATCGTGTCAGACGTGCCGCGATGGCCCTGACCTGGGGTGAATCCGCTCCGTTCGGTTGATCGGGAGTGTATGCGTGGATGGAAATTCGGGTCCGCTGCCACCACATGTGGTGAATGGCGTGGTGTCGACGCCCCGGCAATCCCGGTAGCGTTCCCCCGGCGCGAGCAGGTCAGGTGACTTTCTCGCGGCTCCAGACCGATACGAGGCCGAGGAGATTGTGGTGGGTGTCGTGACTGCTCGCGAGGAGAAGGCGATCCGCCGGGTGACCGATCATCTGATCGAAACCTTCACCGACACTTACGCTGTCGAGCGCGTAGAGGCCGCGGTGGTGGATGCGCGCAGCCGCTTCGATGGACGCCCCGTTCGAGAGTTCGTTCCGATTCTGATCGAGCGTGTTGCCCGGCGCGAGCTGGAGACGGCTATTTCGGCAGCGGTCGGCTCGGATGTTCATGCTGCTGAATTCGCTTCTTCGACAGCGCAATCGAGTGCTCGACCAGTGAATGTGAGCCTGCGACGATCCATCGGCTCGGTCTTCACGAATAACGCGTACCTCCGCATAAGCTCCGGCTGTGCGGGGCGTCTTGTGCCGTTGGCTGTCGCGGCCGTCGTTGTGGTCGTCGCGATCGTGGTGGCCGTCGCTGTGCGCCGGCCTGATTCACCCGCCGGCACAGTCCCGGTCGCGCAGGCGACGACCACGCTGCACGGTGTGGTCGGGTCGGAGAAGGTCGCGTTCTTCTCCGACCCCAAGGTTATCGATGCGCTGGCTCGCAATGGTGTGAAGATCGAGGTCGATCCCGCGGGCTCGCGGCAGATCGCGACCTCTATCGACCTGAACAAATACGATTTCGCGTTCCCGTCGAGCGGGCCCGCCGCCGAACGAATCCAGCGCGCCCGCAACATCAACGCGAAGTACACGCCGTTCTCCTCACCCATGGCGGTCGCGACCTTCCAGCCGATCGCGGACCTGCTGACCGCTGCCGGCGTGATACACCCCGGCCCGGTCGCCACCTTCGACATGGCCCGCTATCTCGAGCTTGCCCGCACCGATACCCAGTGGGACTTCCTGCCGGGCAACACCACCTATCCGGTGCGCAAGAACATCGTGGTGTCCACCACCGACCCGCGCAGCTCGAACTCCGCCGCGATGTACCTCGCCATTGCCAGCTACGTCGCCAACGACAACACCGTCGTGCAGGGCCCCGCCGCCGAACAGTCCGTGCTGCCCGCGGTGTCGAAGCTGTTCGTCCGCCAGGGTTACACCGAGAACTCCAGCGAAGGCCCGTTCAGGGACTACCTCTCTGCGGGCATGGGCCCGACACCGCTGGTGCTGATCTACGAGGCCCAATTCGTCGAGGCCGCCGCGCAGGGACAGGTCAAGCCGGGAATGGTGCTGACCTACCCATCACCGACGGTGCTGTCCAAGCACACGCTGGTGCCCCTCGACGCCGAAGGCGACCGGATCGGGCGCCTGCTGTCCACCGACCCGCAGCTGCAACGCCTCGCCGCCGAGCACGGCTTCCGCACTGGCGACAACGCACCGTTCGCCAAGGTCACCGCCGATAACCACGTCCCGGTGCCCGCCGACCTGATCGACGTGATCGACACTCCCACCTATGACACCCTCGAACACTTGCTAGACGGGGTCACGCACTTGTACAACTGAGCGCCGATCACCGCATCCAGTGCCGCTATCGACGCCTTTGGCGGCCCGCTCCACCCCATCCTGACCGGTGAGTAGCCGGATCGCCCCGATTCGAGTAGCCAGACACTCGTTGCAGTGCGGTCGGTGCGCGGCATGCTGGACCTAGGACCGGAGGGAAGGGAGCCTCCTCATGAACGGGATTCACACCCGTACGCCGAGGTTTATAGACGCAGGCGTCGCCTCGTCAGCGGTGGGCACGAATGGCATGGTGGTGTTCGGCACCGGGACCGATTGCTATTTGTCGCATCGTCCGATGTTCGTGTCGCCGCATAATGTTCAGGTACTGCTCGATGTCGAACTGGATGAGCGCGGCTGTCGAGCGCTCGGCGCGGACCGGCGCAGAGGATTCGGCGGCATCCACTGCTTCGATCCGGAGGAACTCGCTGTCGCTGAGCTGGACCCGCACCGGAAGCGACCACGAAAGGCGTTCTGCGGCACTTTGATTCGCGGCCACCGCGAGCGTGGTGGGGTGCCGATCGCCAAGAACGTGCTCGCGACGGTGCGGACGGTTGTTGCCTTCGCCCGACTGGATCCACACCTCCATCGCGGCGGCGAGCTGTTCACTCACCTGTGTTTCGGGCGGGCAGGGCGGATGTATCTGGCGCACCGTATCGGACGGCGGCCCAGTTTCGATCAAATCGTGGTGGTGCGGCTGATCCCTGGCACGGTCACCGACCTGCTCGGTGCGCCCGTGCCGGTCGACGTGCGGGACTTGGAATTCGAGAGCGCGCAGCCGGTCATCCTTGTGCAGCGGGAGTTCGCCGGGCCGCGGCTACGGACCGGGGAGATCGCGGTGGCGGCGTTCCATGCGACCGCCGCTGTCGGAGGCGCGGACGGGTTCCTCGCCGAGATCGCGATCGAGCGGCAGATCTACCTGGAGGTCGCCGACTTGGCCTGATGGGCGGGGCCCAACAGGTCCGCCGGATCATATCCGCAACTAACGAGCCGGTGCTGCCCGTCGGACGTGGGTTCGTGAAGTCATCCGCTCCATCCGTGCCAAACCGGGCCCTCGATGCCGACGATCGACCCAATCATCGCACTGGGGCGCAGATCAGCCGTGGCGATCTGATCCATTGGTAGCCAGTCGAATTCGAGATGTTCCTCCTGGCTGACCGGTATGTCGTCGAGCTCGGCACCGAAGATCAGATTCACCTCGTGCCGGGCGTTCCCGTCGTCATCGACGTAGCCATGCTCGACGACGCCGATGAAGCGAACGATCCTGCTCGTCGTCCCCAGCTCTTCGGCCAACTCGCGCACGAGGGCGGCCTCGACCGGCTCGCCGGGGTCGACGTGACCGCCGGGCAGGAAAGCCCACCGCTTGCCACGCTTGCGGGCTACGAGTACGCGGTTGTCGTCACGGATGAGTGCCCGTGCAATGATTTCGGTTGTCGCGGCGCGCATCTGAGAATTATCAGCGCCCGGCCCGCACTCCTCGCAACAGGCCCACCACTGATCCGCTCGGGAAGATCACATCGGGTACACCGCGTGTTTGCGCGGGTTGAACTCCGGCTTGACCTGCGGCTTGTCGCGCAACAGGTGTAGCGCGCGCCGGATCTCCAGACGGGTGTGCGCCGGTTCGATGACCGCGTCGATGTAGCCGCGTTCGGCGGCGATCCACGGCGTGGCGATCGTCTCGTTGTAGTGGTTGATCATGAACTCGCGTGCCGCTGCCCGCTGCTCTTCCGGCACCGCCGCCAATTGCCGTTTGCCGATGAGGTCGACCGCACTGTCGGCGCCGATCACCGCGATCCGGGCCGTCGGCCACGCGAAACTGATATCGGCCCCGACCTGCCGGGCCGCCATCATGCCGTAGGCGCCGCCGTAGGACTTGCGCACGACCAGGTTGATGATCGGGACCGTCGCTTCGATGATCGCGCGCGGGACCCGGCCGCCACGGATGATCACACCATTGGCTTCCTGCTCGAGGCCTGGCAGCACGCCCGGGGTGTCGGCGACGAACACCAGCGGGATATTGAAGGCGTCGCAGAGCCGGATGAAGTAGGTCGACTTGTCCGAACAGGCGGCGTCGATGGATCCACCGAGCACCAGTGGCTGGTTGGCGATCACACCGACCGGATATCCGTCGACTCGGGCAAACCCGGTGATCAGATTCGGTGCGAACGCGGCGCGGATCTCGTGAAATTCACCGTCGTCGAAGATCCGCAGCAGTATCTCGTGCATGTCATAACCGGCGCGATCGGAATCCGGGATGATCGTATCGAGTTCCCGATCCGCCGCAGTGATCTCCGGCTCCAGACCGGGGTTCACGATCGGCGGCCTCTCGAGACAGCTCGTCGGCATGTAGCTCAGATAGTTGCGGGCCCAGTCGTAGGCTTGCTGCTCGGTGTCGGCCACGTGATGCAGGGTGCCGCGTTCGGCCTGTACCCGAGCGCCACCGAGCTCCTCGGCGGTGACGTCCTCACCGTTGACGGCTTTGATCACCTCCGGCCCGGTGACGAACATGTAGGAATCCTTGGTGCCGATGAGCACGTCGGTGTTGATCGGCCCGTATACCGAACCCGCGGCGCACTTGCCGAGAATGATCGACACCTGCGGCACATACCCGGACAGTTTCTCCAACACCCTGGAGATATCACCGAACGAAGCGATCGAACCCACCGCGTCCTGGATGCGCGCACCGCCGGAATCATTGATTGTCACCACCGGGCACGCGTTGTCGAACGCGAATTGCAACGCCCGCATGAACTTACGCGCGGAGGTGATGCCGACCGACCCGCCGTACACGGTCTGATCATGCGCGACCACCACCACCGGACGCCCCCCGATCAGTCCGCGGCCGGTGACCAGCCCGTCACCGTAGAGAGCGTCCGGTTGGCCGGGCTGCCGAGCCAACGCACCGGTCTCGAAGAATGTCCCACGGTCGAGCAGCATGTCCATTCGCTGGCGAACGCTCGGAATGCCCTTCTTCTCTCGCTTGGCGACACCGGCCTCTCCCGCCGGTTCCTCAGCGATCGTCAGGATCTTGACCAGTTCGTCGATCTTCGCCTGAGTACCTGCCACGCTCGCCGCCACCTTCCAAACCCAACTTTTGTGCCGACGCGACGTTAAGCGGTATCGGACACGGAACGTGTCATTGAACCGGATATACCGGATAAATCACAGCCGGGGCAGGACGTACATCAGGGTTCCCGACTATCACTCGACAGGTTGAAGGTCGGCACTCGTCATGCTGGACCTCTTACCCTCCCGTCAGGCCGACCCCGAGCGAGCGCTTGGCGTTGGTCCTGCATGACATGGTCACCGCCTCGATCGAGCCCGCGGCTCGAATTCAGCTGTGGGGATAGCGGGTCGGTTGACAAGGTCGAGACCGCCAAAATACTGTCCAGTAACATGACTGCTGTACTGCCGTACAAAAACCTGAGAGGGATCTTGTGTCAATCCGCATCGCCGTAGCTTAGGTGTTATGTGCGCACTTCACGGCGTGTATTTCGGGCACTACCCTCTTGCGCGCGCCTCAGTTCGCCGACATGCCCACGTAGTGCTTCAGTCTTCGGTGTCGCTCGCTGATCATTTGCTCTACTCGGCCCAGCGCGCAGTAGGGTCCAGTCCCGGAGTGGCCCACACCATCTCCGCGCGCCCTAGGCCGCCCGCGGAAGAGGTTCCGCATCCGTTGGGGGCTCTTCGCCGAGCCTCGGCAGCGTCGAAATCCGTCATGCCGAAGCAGTAATCGCGAATTCGGCCTACTCGATAATTTCTTAGTTAACCTAAGAATTGATGGTGAAATGACCTGCTCCGCGACCCGGTTGGATGTCGCGAGCGGCGGTGGTCGACAACAAACACGCTAGTCAGACGCTTACGTGGGGCCGCAGCCGCGAGGAAGGATGTTCAGAGGTGATCGGCGCAGCTCCCCCCGGACGAGGGAACATCACCGCGCGGGCCGGATTCGTCGACACCGCAGGGCAGCTCGACGCGGACTTCTTCGGGGTCTCGCCCGATGCGGCACGGACAAGCTGTGACGCGCTCGAGGACTTGGATCTATCGGCGTTCGTGCTGGACTGCGCGATCGTGTGGCGGTCCGGATCGACCAGATCGCGCTCGGCGAGGTTGGAATATCCCATCCCGGAGATGCAGGCCAGTTGAAGCGAATTCAACGACCACCTCAGCTGAGCACACACGATCTGGAGTTCCACCGATGGCCGACAACGACGAGCTACGCCGCTACCTGAAGAAGACGGCGAAGGAGCTCTACGAGACCAAGCAACAACTGCGCGCGCTCACCGACCGGTCGCGGGAACCGATCGCGATCGTCGGTATGGCTTGCCGGTATCCCGGTGGTGTGTGCTCGCCCG
This sequence comes from Nocardia arseniciresistens, assembly GCF_046764875.1. Taxonomy (NCBI): domain Bacteria; kingdom Bacillati; phylum Actinomycetota; class Actinomycetes; order Mycobacteriales; family Nocardiaceae; genus Nocardia; species Nocardia arseniciresistens. The sequence continues at coordinate 5,629 of NZ_JBKORD010000006.1, read as the reverse complement.
AGGATCTGTGGCGCATGACGGCGGACGGTGTGGATGGCATCGGGGACTACCCGACCGATCGAGAGTGGGACCTGGAACGGCTGTTCAACCCGGACCCGGATGTGCCGGGCAGCATTTATACCCGTGACGGTGGGTTCCTCGACTCCGTCGGCGAGTTCGACGCGGGCTTTTTCGGGATCGGTCCGCGTGAGGCCGCGGCGATGGATCCGCAGCAGCGCCTGATGTTGGAGGCGTCCTGGGAAGCGTTGGAGGACGCGGGTATCGACCCGGTGTCGTTGCGCGGCAGCGACACCGGCGTCTTCGCCGGGGTCATCCATCAGAACTACGGTCCTCGCATCGGCTCACCGAACCTCACCGCCGAGACCGAAGGCCATGCCTACCTGGGTGTTTCGAACGCCGTGCTGTCCGGTCGGATCGCGTACACCTTTGGTCTCAAAGGCCCGGCCATGTCGGTCGATACCGCCTGTTCGTCCTCGCTGGTGGCGTTGCATCTGGCGTGCCAGGCACTGCGGCAGGGGGATACGTCGCTCGCGTTGGCGGGTGGGGTGACCGTGATGTCGGATCCGTCTTTGCTGATCGCGTTCGCGCGTCAGCGTGCGTTGTCGCCTGATGCGCGCTGTAAGGCTTTCGCGGCGGCTGCCGACGGGACCGGTTTCTCCGAGGGTCTCGGAGTGCTGGTGTTGGAACGGTTGTCGGACGCACAGCGGCTCGGTCACACCGTGCTGGCGGTAGTGCGTGGCAGTGCTGTCAACCAGGATGGTGCGAGCAATGGCTTGACCGCGCCGAACGGTCCGTCGCAGGAACGTGTCATCGAGCATGCGCTGGCGAATGCCGGTCTGGAGCCGTGGGATGTCGATGCGGTGGAGGCGCACGGGACCGGCACGATGCTGGGCGATCCGATCGAGGCGTCCGCGTTGATCAGCGTCTATGGAAAACGGCGCGTCGCAGGGCCGTTGCGATTGGGTTCGCTGAAGTCGAATATCGGTCACACCTCGGCCGCGGCGGGCGTGGGTGGGGTGATCAAGATGGTGCAGGCGTTGCGGCACGAAACCCTGCCCACGACACTGCATGTGGATGAGCCGACGCCGCATGTGGATTGGTCGGCGGGCACGGTGCGGTTATTGACCGAGGCGCAGCCGTGGCCGGCGGGGGAGCGGGTGCGGCGGGCGGGTGTCTCCTCGTTCGGGGCCAGCGGCACCAACGCCCATCTCATTCTTGAGGAAGCGCCCGCCGAACCGGTCGCCGCCGGAGCGGAAGGCGATGCCGAGCAGGTCACGATTGCGCCCATCGAGTCGGATCTTGTTCCGCTGGTGCTGTCGGCCAAGTCCGGCGAAGCCCTCCGCGCCCAGGCGGATCGACTGCGACAGTGGTTGATCGAAAATCCCGGCGTAGACGTATGGGATGCGGCGCACTCCTTGGCGACATCGCGGGCACAGTTGGACCGGCGCGGTGCGGTCGTGGGGCGTGACCGGGACGAACTGCTGGCCGGTCTGGCTGAGGTAGCCGCGGGTTCGAACGGCACGATCGAGGGCAAAGCCGGTTCCGGTAGGACAGCGTTCCTGTTCACGGGCCAGGGTGCGCAGCGGGTTGGCATGGGTGCGGACCTGTACCGGGTGTTCCCGGTGTTCGCGGCCGCGTTGGACGAGGTATGTGCGCAGTTCGACCCATTGCTCGGCCGGACGCTGAAAGACCTGATGTTCGTCGACGCCGATGGCGTGCTGGATCGGACCGAATTCACCCAACCGGCATTGTTCGCGTTCGAGGTGGCGTTGTTCCGGTTGATCGAATCATTCGGCGTCACACCGGATCTGCTGATCGGGCATTCGATCGGCGAGCTGGCGGCGGCGTATGTGGCGGGGCTGTGGTCGCTCGCGGATGCGTGTGCGCTGGTTGTGGCGCGGGGTCGGTTGATGGGTGCATTGCCGGTGGGCGGCGCGATGGTCGCGGTGGCGATCAGTGCAGGACGAGCTGTCGATTTCGGCGACCGTGTATCGATCGCGGCGGTGAACGGTCCGTCGTCGACGGTGTTGTCGGGGGACGTCGATGTGATCGATGAGATCGAGCGGGTGTTGTCCGCCGAGGGTGTGAAGACGAATCGGTTGCGGGTCAGTCATGCGTTCCATTCGGCTCGGATGGATCCGATGTTGGCCGAGTTTCGTTCTGTCGCTGAAGGATTGACCTATCGGCAGCCGTCGTTGCCGATCGTGTCGAACGTTTCGGCGGTCGTGGTCACTGCCGAGCTGACCGATCCCGAGTACTGGGTCGAGCAGGTACGGGGCTGCGTTCGGTTCGCACCGGGGATCGACACCCTGGTCGAGGCCGGGGTCCGGCAGTTCGTGGAGGTGGGCCCCGATGCGGTGTTGGCGGCGATGACGCGTGGCGTTCTGGCCGAGAACCCGGAGGTCGAGTCGGTGTCGTCGGTGGCGGCAGCTGCTCGGCGATCGGCCGATGAGGTAGAGCAGTTCGTTACGTCCTTGGCCCAGGTGCATGTCGCGGGTGCACGGGTGGACTGGCGTTCGTGGTTCGCGGGTCGTGGGACACGCCGGGTTCCGTTGCCTACCTATGCCTTCCAACATCGCCGCTTCTGGTTGTCGGGTGCTCTCGACGTGTCGCCCGCGTCGGCGGATCATCCGATCCTGACGGGTGTGGTCGGGTTGGCGGGTAGCGACGAATGGTTGTTCACCGGCCGGTTCTCGTTGCGCACTCATCCGTGGATCGCCGACCACATGACCTATGGCGTGGTGGTGGTGCCGAGCGCGACGTTTATCGAGTTTCTCCTCGCCGCGGGCCGTCGGATCGGTTGTGGGGTGGTGGAGGAGCTCACCTTGCAGGCGCCGATTCTGCCGACCGGGGACGACGAGGTCGAGTTGCAGGTGCTGGTGCAGGCGGCGGACGAGTCCGGTCGGCGTCCGTTCGAGTTCTATTTCCGCAAGTCCACCGATGCCGAATGGATCCATAACGCCACCGGTGCGCTCGGGGCCGAGTGGGGTGGCGATTCGGCGTTGATGTCGCGGCTGCGGGAGGAGCAGTGGCCGCCGCTCGAAACCGAGATCGTGGACAGTGCTGGGCTTCCGGAGCGGATCGCGAAGCTCGCCGGGCTCGAGTACGGTCCGGCGTTCGTCGGCGTGCGTGCCGCGTGGCAACGCGATGACACCGTTTTCTCCGAGATCATGCTGGACACCGAGGCGGCGCCGGAGCCGCGACGGCACGACCTGCACCCCGCCCTGCTGGATATGGTCATGCACGCGGGGTTCGCCGGATTGCTGTGGCGCGATGGAGATTCAGATCCTGATACCGGCCGGTTGTTGTTCCGGTGGGGTGGTGCACGTTTCCACAGGTCGGCGAACGATGGCGGGCAATGGCCCGCCGAGGTGACCTCGCTTCGGGTCATCGCGATCGCGACCGGAGCCGAGACCGTATCGGTCGCGGCCGTCGATCCTGACGGCAATCCGATCGTGTCCGTCGACGCGGTGGTGATGCGTCCGTATGACGTGAAGGAATTTCGGAGCAGCCTCGTCGGTGACGCAGCGGGCCTGTATCAGGTGCGCTGGGAACCCACCACCGAGTCGGGTGCGGGAGACGCACCGTCGCTGGCGGTACTCGGGGACAAGCCCGTGGCGGGGATAGACATCGAATATGCGTCGGTCGCCGATGTCGTTGCGGCCGAAGGTATTCCGGGTGTGGCGGTGTGGCGGGCGACCGAGCCTGTCGTGGCAGGTTCGGCTGTAGGTGGTCCGGAATCGGTGCGTGCACGAGTGCACGGCGCGTTGGCGACCGTGCAGTCCGTGCTCGCCGAGGAACGCCTGTCCGATGTGCGGCTGGTCGTCGTAACGACAGGCGCCGTGGGTTTGCTTGATGAGGCCCCGGATCCGGCCGCCGCGGCGGTGTGGGGATTGGTGCGCAGTGCGCAGTCGGAGCATCCGGAACGGTTCGTCCTCGTTGACGAGGATCCGGCCGAGCCGCTCGCCGCGGACCGGATCGCGGCGGTAGTGCGGTCGCGCGAACCGCAGGCCGCGGTCCGCGGTGCGGAGATTCTGGTTCCCCGGCTGGTACGCGCGTCCACATCAGAGGAACCGGGGGCGCGGTCGTCGTTCGGTGCTGGGACGGTGTTGATCACGGGCGGTACGGGTGGACTGGGTGCGTTGTTCGCTCATCATCTCGTCGTCGAGCACGGTGTGCGCAGTCTCGTATTGACGTCGCGCCGGGGGCCCGAAGCACCCGGTGCCGCCGAGCTGGTTGCCGAATTGGCGCGGGCAGGCGCCGAGGTCCGGGTCGTTGCGTGCGATGTCGCCGACCGCGACCAGGTGCGGACTCTGCTGGCGACGATCGATCCCGGACTGACCGCTGTCGTGCACACCGCGGGAATTCTCGACGACGGCACCGTCGAGTCGCTGACCGCAGACCAAGTGGATCGGGTCCTCGCGCCGAAGGTCGACGGGGCTTGGCATCTGGATGAGCTGACTCGTGACCTGAATCTGGTTGCGTTCGTGGTGTTCTCGTCGATCGCGACGGTGCTCGGGTCGCCCGGGCAGGGCAACTACGCCGCGGCGAACGGTTTCCTGGATGCGTTGGCGCAGCGGCGCCGGGCCGCAGGATCGGCTGCCACATCGCTGGCGTGGGGACCATGGAACCAGCGCAGTGGCATGACCGGCGGCTCGAGCCGCGCCGCCCTCGCGCGGTGGGATCGCTTGGGTCTTGGCCAGATCGAAAGTGCCGAGGGGACAAGGCTTTTCGATGATGCGCTCACTCACTCGCAGGTCCGGCTGGCTCCGATCCGGTTCGACGTGAGTGTCTTGCGTCGCGAATCCGATGTCGACGCGGTTCCGGCGGTACTGCGTGGATTCGCGCGCCGTTCGACGCGCCCGTCGCAACAGGCGGCCGTCACCGCAGCTGCGGGCTCGCTGGCCGCCCGGCTATCGGATACGCCGCAAGCGCGGCGTGGCGAGGCGGTGCTGGAGGTCGTGCTCGCGCAGGCGGCGGCGGTGTTGGGGCATGATTCGGCCGCTGATATTCGGCCTGATCAGCGTTTCGATGAGATCGGTTTCGATTCGCTCGGTGGTGTGGAGTTCCGTAACCGCCTTGCCAAGGTCACCGGTGTGCAGTTGTCTTCGACGTTGGTGTTCGATCATCCGACTCCGGCGGCGGTGGCGAAGCTGGTGTTGTCGCGGGTGGAGCCGAAGGCGGTAGGTGAACCCGTCAAGAAGGCGGTGCGGCGGGTTCGGGTGGATGAGCCGATCGCGATTGTCGGTATGGCTTGCCGGTTCCCTGGTGGTGCTGATTCCCCGGACGCGTTGTGGGATCTTGTTGCTTCCGGTATCGACGCGACCGGTGATTTCCCGTCCGATCGTGGTTGGGATCTGGAGCGGTTGTTCGATGCGGATCCGGACAAGCCCGGCACTGTGTATACCCGCCGTGGTGGGTTCCTTTATCACGCGGGAGATTTCGACGCGGGCTTTTTCGGTATCAGCCCGCGTGAGGCGTCGGCGATGGATCCGCAGCAGCGTTTGTTGCTCGAGGTGTCGTGGGAGGCGTTGGAAGACGCGGGGATTGATCCGAAGTCGTTGCGGGGCAGTGATACCGGGGTGTTCGCGGGGGCGGGTTACTCGGGTTATGTCGAGCGGGTGGTCGG
>NZ_JBKORD010000005.1:0-437547 GCF_046764875.1 Nocardia arseniciresistens | reverse complement strand
GATCAAACTCTCCGTTGAAGACTCTCAACCACACCCCGAAAGGTGCAATCAGAAGAATAACTAGAGTCCGAAAACCTAGCAAAACAAAACGCCAGCAAAAAGATTTGCTGACTAAATGTCCAACCCTACAACCGGGGGGTATGCAAGGCCGGAACCAATTAAATAATTGGCACTGACATTCATCGACACACTATTGAGTTCTCAAAGAACACACGCACACAGTTCGTCCCCAGATTCTCTCGGGGGGTCGCTGAGGCAACTTTTCCAGCCTAGCCAATCGCTCGGTCGGAGTCAAGTCCGCTCGTTCGATTGATGATACTGGTGGCCGAACGCTTCCCCGTACTACCTCGTTTCCCAGGCCTTCCGCTCAGCGTTTCCGCTGTGCTTCTCGGCTCCGGGTCGGTGTCCGTGTCGCTCTGACTTGGATAAAGTTACGCGGCGGAAAACGCTACGTCAAATCGCCAAGACGACGCGGCATTTCCCCAGGTCAGAGCCGGTGCACCGACCCGGGAAACCGGCCCGAATTACACGCATGTGACTCAGGCCACCAAGATCTTTAAGCGCCCGCCAGGATGACACCCGCGAAGTTGCGCTTGCCCCGACGCACCACCAGCCATCGTCCGTGCAGGTAGTCGCTGTCCGACGGAGTCCATTCCAGGTCCGAGACACGCTCGTTGTTCACCGATGCGCCGCCTTCGTTCACCGCGCGCCGTGCCGCGCCACGGCTATCGCTGAGCCCAGAGGCCACCAAGAGATCGACGATCGTGCTCGGCTCTCCCGCCACTATCTCGGCGACCGAGCCGTCGACGGCGGCTTCTCGCAGAGCCGAGGCAAGCGTCGGCTCGTCCAGTTCACGCAGATCCGCGCGACCGAACAGGGCCTGGCTCGCCAACTGCACCGCGCGGGTATTGGCTTCCCCGTGCACCAGGGTCGTCATCTCCTCGGCCAGCTTGCGCTGCGCCTCCCGTGCGTGCGGACGTTCGGTGGTCGCCGTCTCCAGCTCGTCCAGCTCCTCCTTGGACAGGAAGGTGAACCAGCGCAGGTAGCGGACGACGTCGGCGTCGGCCGTATTCACGAAGTACTGGTACCAGGCGTAGGGGCTGGTCATCTCGGGGTCGAGCCACAGGCTGCCGCCGCCGGTCGACTTACCGAACTTCTTGCCGTCGGCCGAGGTCACCAGGGGCACTGTCAGTGCGTGCACCGAGGCACTGTCGACCCTGCGGTTCAGTTCCACGCCCGCGATGATGTTGCCCCACTGGTCCGAGCCGCCCACCTGCAACGAGCAGCCGTAGCTGCGGCGCAGTTGCAGGTAGTCGTTCGCCTGCAAGAGCATGTAGCTGAACTCGGTGTAGGAGATGCCTTCGCCGTCGAGGCGTCTCTTGATGGTGTCGCGGGCCAGCATGACGTTCACCGAGAAGTGCTTGCCGATGTCGCGTAGGAAGTCGACAGTCGACAGGTTGGCGGTCCAGTCCATGTTGTTCGCGATGATCGCACCGGAGGGTCCGTCGCCGAGATCGACGAAACGCTCCAGCTGTGAACGGATCCGCTCGGCCCAGTTCGCGACGGTGTCGGAGGAGTTCATGGCGCGTTCGCCGACATCGCGCGGATCACCGATGAGACCGGTGGCGCCACCGGCCAACACAATCGGCCGATGGCCCGCCCGCTGGAAACGGCGCAGTGCGAGCAGCGGGACCAGATGTCCGGCGTGCAGGCTCGGGCCGGTGGGATCGAAGCCCGCATAAAGAGTCAGGCGGTCGGCGGCCAGCGCCGAGCGCAGGGCATCCAGGTCGGTGGACTGTGCGATCAGTCCGCGCCAGGTCAGTTCATCGATGATGTCGCCGCTCACGCTGTCCCATCTTTCCGCACGGATCCCGACGGCCCGCGTTCGCATCAGTCTCGCCGGAGCGCGCCACGCAGGTCGAGTGGATTTCGAACACTCGACCCAACGAAACCGATCGGCGCGGACTCCTGCGCCGATCGGGTTTCGGATATTCGGTTGGACGAGACCGTGGCGTTCAGCGGGTCAGTGTCGCCCGCAGTGCGTCGATGCTCTCGCGGCGGTTGCGTGCGATCCATACGAACACCCGCGCGGTCCGATCCAATGGCCTCAGGAACCAGCCGCGATACGCGGTGCGCGCGGGCTACGGCGATACACGGAGACGGCGGCGGAGGACGGGAGCCAGAACCGCCATGGTTGTTCGGCCGCCACGCTGACGCCGACGCGTGGGCCGCTGGCGATCTCGGCCGTGCTCGGCGCACCATGCCATTCCAGCCGAATCGGCGAAGCCGGGTCGAGCAGCGCGGTTCCGTAATCGCCCAACGTGATTCCGAGTGCACTTCCGAGATTGCCCGGCCCCTTGGCCAGGTCCGTGTCGGTCCGTGCCGTCACGCGCCGCACCCGCGCCTTCTCGAGCCCCGCCACAACCTCACCCGATCGAATCAGCACCGCGCCGGCCGTCCCGTCCGGACCGCTCGTCACATTGACGCAGGTGTGCATGCCGTAGCTCAGATACACATACAGCACACCTGCGGGCCCGAACATCACCGCATTGCGCTTGGTTCGGCCGCGACCCGAATGCGACGCCGGATCCGGCCATGGACCGGTCGGATCTCCGCCGTAGGCCTCCACCTCGACGATTCGAACCCCGACTTCCCCTGACCACAGGGTGGCACCGAGCAATCGGCGGGCAGCGGCGGGCGGTTCGACCGCGAGTTCGTCAGCACGCACGGCTCACCATTGTTCAGGACCGTCGCCGGCCGCCGGACGCACCTCCCCGAAGCAGGTGGTTTCCTTCGAGATAGGAGCTGCGATAGCCGCTGCGCAGCGTGATCAGGTCGTCGATGATCACTGCGGCGTAGGCGATGCCCACCAGTGCGGCGAGCTGTCCCCACGCCACCCATGCCACGCCGATCGGGATGGTGGCGCACACCGCAAAGGCCGCCAGCAATCGAGTCCACGGTCGCGGCAGCTTCAATGCGAGCCGGAAACAGAACTGTCCGAAGAAGTACAGCGCCACACCACCGGACAGTGCCGAAGCGGCGGCCAGGGAGGCGGCCTCGTTTCCGTGGGCGATGCTCATCTTGATGCCTGCCGCGGTCACGATGATCCCCAGGAGCAGCAGATACAGCGCATAGCCGTAGGCGAGCACTGCGACCCTGGAGCTCTGCCTACCGGGAACCGCCGCCAGCGCGTGTTCGCCGCGTTCGTCATCGATGCCGAAGTAGGCCCACCACAGCACATAGGTCAGCGTCAGCCCGAGGGCGACATTACCGATCAGTCCCAGCGTGATCCGCTCCCCCGCGAGGCCGACACCTATGGAGACGACCGATTCGCCGATCGCGACGATGATCACCAGCCCGTGCCGTTCGCAGAAATGGCTGGCCCTGACTACGAAATCGCCTGGGTCGACCAGGTATGGGCTGAGTACCTGCACGACGAAAGCCAGGATCCAGCACAGATATTGGAGCCGATCGTGGGCGAATCCGCCCGCTAGCACCAGTGCGGCCGACAGTGCGTTCAGCGGCCCCATCCTGGTAATCGCGATGTGCGCGCCCGCGCCACCGCTGAAGTAGAACATCGCCGTGTGCACGGTGTTCACCAGCACATAGCCGACGCCGAAGGCGATTCCGGTGCCGTGGAACGCATCCGGGATGGCCAAGGCGAGTACGAAGAATCCGAACATGCCGAGCAGCAGCCAGGTGCGCCGGTTGCTGCTGTTGGGCGCGACCTCGTTGGTGAGCCAGACGTAGCCGCTGTACATCCACCAGATGACCCCGAACATCAGCGCGATCTGTGCCAGCGCCTCCCAGCCGGGATGGTGGACGAACGCATGGGTCAACTGGGTCATGGTGAAGACGAAGACGAGGTCGAAGAACAGCTCGAGGGTGGAGGCCCTGAGCTGTCCGCCTTCCGCGTTCGCGGTACTGTCCGTGCTGGTCACGGCAAGAGCCTAGAACGGCTGGCGGGTTTCTGCCCTCCCTGCCGCACGGTGCCCTCCCGACCGCTCAGTGCTCGCGCTTCAGCCGAGCGTGTCGGTTCCCATGTACAGGCCCTTGAGCTTGGCCGGGTTGATCTGGAAGCGCAGGTTCTGGATCCGGCCGTCGACGATGTCGTAGGTGAAGGCCGCACCGGGGTTCCCGCCGAAGAGCGCGAGCGCGCCGAGTTCGCCGTTGATGTCGGCGGACTCCAGTACAAATCCGGTCGAGACCGGTTTGGCGAGAACGCCGAGGATCCACCTGGCCACGTGGTCGGGGCCGTGGAGCGGGCGACGTGCCGCGGTCACCACGCCGCCGCCGTCTGACCATGCGGTCACATCGGGGGCGAGCAGATCCATCAGCGCGTTGAGATCACCGCCGGAGCAGGCGGCCATGAACTGCTCGGTGACGTGTGCGCGCTCGGACTTGTCGGTGTCGAAGCGCGGTCGGCGGGACTGGACGTGTCCCTTGGCCCGGTGCGCGATCTGCCGGACGGTGGCCTCGGGCTTGTCGAGGGTGTCGGCGATTTCGGCATGCGAGTAGCCGAAGACCTCGCGGAGCAGGAAGACCGCGCGTTCGACCGGGTTCAGTGTTTCCAGCACCACCAACATGGCGGTGGAGACGGTGTCGGCCAATTCGGTCTCCTCCGCGATATTGGGCGAGGTCAGCAGTGGCTCGGGAAGCCAAGGGCCGATATACGTTTCGCGGGTGACCTTGGCGGAGGTGAGCCGGTTCAACGAAAGATTGGTAACCGTGCGTACCAGGTAGGACTTGGGATGCTGGACCGTCGACTGATCGGTTTCATTCCACTTCAACCAGGTGTCCTGGAGGATGTCCTCCGCATCGGTGACGGTGCCGAGCATCCGGTAGGCGGTGGCGAACAGCAGCCGACGGTGTTCGATGAAGGGATCCTGCGTGGGGGCAGCGTCGACCATCTGCGCTTCCGCCTTCCGTTTTCCGGGCCGCACCAGTCACTGGCGGGTTGCCTTGCCGCCCTTGGACAGCTGAACCGACATTGTGACCTTCTTGCTCATCTTGAAGGCGGGCACCGGGCTGCCGCTGACGGTCTCCTTGTACTTCACCGCGGTAGGACCGGTGAGGTAGAACCGCCCGGGGGTGTCGTCGGCCTTGGTGAACTGGATGACCGCGTCCCTGCGGCCCAGGCTGACCGGCTGGTGGAAGTAGCCGAACCGGAACGGCTCGACCTTCTTGCCGCGCAGCTGCCGAGCGATGGTGTCGGCGGTGTACGCGGCGGTCGGCAGACCCGACTGGCAGGTGCCGTGGACCTGCCCCCAGGCCTGCCGCACCGCGGCGGCGTCACCGATGGCGTGGATGTCGGGGTGCGAGACCGACCGCAGCGTCGGATCCACCACGATCAGCCCGCGCGCGTCGGTCTCGATGCCTGCCTGGGTGGCCAGTGGGGAGACTCGGACGCCGGTGGTCCACAGGGTGAGGTCCGCGGGAATCAATTCGCCGCCATCCAGTTCGACCGCGTCCGGCAGCACCTTGGTGACGGTCCCGCCGATCGCGCGGGCGACGCCGAGCCGGTCGAGAGCCGCGTTCAGGTAGGCGCGTGCCTTCTCCCCCATCATGGCGCCGGGCTCGGTCCTGCTGATCAGCGTGACGTTCAGTCCGGGGTGGTTCTCGGCGATTTCGGCCGCCGCCTCGATGCCGGTCAGTCCGCCGCCGCAGACCGCGACATTGCCGCCGTTGGTCGCGACGACCGCGAGCTGCTCCGAGCAGCGGTGCGCGGTGCGCGGGTCATTCAGTGTCCAGGCGTGGTCGGCGGCGCCGGGCACGATGCTGGTGTCGGTGCTGCTACCGAGGGCGTAGATCAGCTTGTCGTAGTGCAGCGTCCTGGTGTCGTCGACGCAGACCTGCTTGGCCTCCGCGTCGATGGAAGTGACCCAGCCGTGGACGAATTCGACTCCCGAGCCCTCCAGGATCTCCGGGATCCGATGCTCGGCGAGTTCCTGGCCCGCCGCGATCTGGTGCATGCGCAGCCGCTCTGTGAAGCGGGCGGACGGGTTGACCAGGGTGATCGTGGTGTCGAGTTTGCGAGTCCGCCGCGCCAGCCGCACCGCGGCCAGCATGCCGGTGTAGCCGGCGCCCAGGATGACGATCCGCTGTTCGGTGTTCATGGCGTTGCTCCTATGGTCGGTGTCACCGGTACGGGGTTCGTTCGATTGGTGACGACTATGGGACAAACAACGGCCGCGGAACGTGACACCCCACTCCTGTGACCTGAGTCACTCATGAACAGTGGCCTCGAAAACTCCCCCGAACAGCCCTGATCGTGCCGTGGCCGCAGATTCCCATACCTGGCGTCAGCTCTTACCGAGCGCCTCGGTCCGGATCAATTGCAGCAGGCTCGGATTGTCGGTCGTCGAGACGACCCCGACGATCATGCGCACGAATCGGTCGTCGCCGACCAGCCGCAGCAGGCTCGCCGCCAGATCGACCCGCGCGGTGTAGCGGGCATCGACATGCCCCTCCATCATCGTGTAGTCCGTGACGTCGGGCAGTTCGTACAGCCCACCGGGGCGAACGATCGTCCAGTCGAGGTCGCTTGCCCGCAACAGCGTTTCCATGCGCCGCATGTCGTCGTAGAGCGTCTTGCCCATGACGCGCACGATGTAGGGCTGTAGCACTCGATTGAAGAGGAACCCGGCGTCCGAGTACGGCTTCGGGTCGACCGCGCTGGACGAGACGACCCCGATGCGGCGCACGCCATGCCGGCGCATGGCGGCGATCATGTTGCCGACACCGATGGAGTAGGTGGTGATCGGCTCCTTGCCGTAGGGCACACCCAGAGCGGAAAGCACGGCGTCGGCGCCCGCGACGGCTGTGTCGACCGACTCCGAGCGCAGGACATCGCCGCCGAAGACGGTGAGCCGCTCGTGTTCGATCGGAAATTCCTCGGGCCGTCGGGTGACGGCGACGACATCGTGGCCCGCGGCGAGTGCCTGGCCGGTCAACAGACGACCGGTGGGACCGTTGGCTCCGAAAACGATGATGCGCATGATGGGTTCCTCACTACGGGTGCTCGGTGTGTTTGTGACGCCCATTCATCCGAACGTCGTATCATATGGAAACCATATCAACTATTTTGAAAACCACACAATATGATAGACGCAACAAACGGGAGGGCTTCGTCACCGCGGGAATCGCCGCACGTGTCAGGGGCGGACCAGGGAAAAAATAGGGAAGCTTCCCGATGCGCCCGGGTGGTGCGGCTTCCTACCGTCAGTGCATGTCTTCGGTATCTCGACCGCGCAGGTGGCGCCGGTTACTCATCGGTGTGGTCGCGTTCGCGACGGTTTTGCTGCTCGCGGTGGGTGGTGGCGTCACGTGGATATATGTCAGTGCGGCCGTATCAACCGTCGGCAGTACGAAATTCAGCAATGAGCTCGCGATTCCGCCGCTGGCGCACTCGGAGCTGCGGCCGGACGGGACCCGGGTGTTCGACCTCGATATGCGTTCGGGGCACAAGGAATTCCGGGCCGGGCAGGTAACGCAGACCTGGGGATTCAACGGCGACTACCTCGGTCCGACGTTGCGAGCCCGGCGCGGCGAGCGAGTGGAAGTTCGGGTCCGCAACTCGCTGCAAGAGGCCTCGACCGTGCACTGGCACGGCATGCACCTGCCCGCGGCGATGGATGGTGGACCGCACCAGATGGTGGCGGCGAGCGACACCTGGGAGCCGCAGTGGACGATCGATCAGCCCGCCGCGACGCTCTGGTACCACCCGCATCCACACGGTGCGACCGAGCAGCATGTGCGACGCGGGCTGACGGGGCTGTTTCTGCTCGATGACGAGATCTCCGAATCACTTCCGCTGCCGAGGAATTACGGCGTCGACGACCTGCCGGTGATCGTGCAGGACGTGAAATTCCGTGGCGCCGAGCTCGATTCGGGACACGCGATCTTCCGTGATGTGGGGTTCCTCGGTGATCAGACGATGGTCAACGGCACCTTGACGCCGTACCGCGATGTCGGCGACGAGTTGGTCCGGCTCCGATTGCTCAACGCGTCCACCGCACGCGTCTACACCTTCGGCTTCGCCGATGACCGCTCGTTCTCCCTCGTCGCTACCGATGGCGGCCTCGTGGAACACCCTGCCGCGTTGGACCGTCTACAGCTCTCGCCTGGCGAGCGCGCCGAGATCGTGGTGCGGGTCCGTTCCGGCGAACGGGCGGTGCTGCGCAGCACCAAGCTCGACGCCGGACTCGACTTCTGGAACGGCAGGTTCGCGGGCGGCGACGACGCCTTCGACGTCCTCGAACTGCGGGCCGCCGCAACGCTGCGTCCCTCGCCCGAATTGCCTGCGATGCTGGCACCTCCGTCCACCCCGGACGGATCCGATTCGGTCGCCGAACGCCGATTCGAGCTGAATCTGAGCGGAATCAACGGGCAGCCGATGGCCATGGACCGGATCGATCTGGCGGTCACGAGGGGCACCGCCGAGACCTGGATCGTGCACAACAACGACGGTATGCCGCACAACTTCCACATCCACGATGTGCAGTACCGCGTGCTCGCCATGAACGGCGCGCCGTCTCCTCCGGCATTGACCGGACCGAAGGACACGGTGTTCCTCCCACCCGATGCCACGGTCGAGCTCGCCATGCGCTTCACCGGCCCCGCCGACCCGAACACGCCGTACATGTATCACTGCCACCTGCTCTGGCATGAGGACCAGGGAATGATGGGCCAGTTCGTCGTGCTCGAGCCGGGACAGTCCGCGGGCAAGCCGCCGTCACATCACGGGCACTGAGGTCCACCTACCTCGCTCGTCGGACAGTCCGCCGACACGCAGAAACGTGGCGACATGCCGGGTTCTGCCGGCGACTCTTGCCCACACATCCGCGCCGCGCTAAATTCATCACATAATGAATTCAACACTCGATGAATTGAGGCGTCCCATGACGGATCCGCACTCATCCCCCGCCGTCGATGTAAGAACCCTGACGGTGCGCCGTGGCGGACGCGAAGTTCTGCATGACGTCTCGTTGACGATTCCGCGCGGTTCGATCACCGGACTGCTCGGGCCGTCCGGCTGCGGCAAGACCACGCTGATGCGCAGCATCGTCGGCACCCAAATCGTGGAATCGGGGGAGATCTTCGCGCTCGGGCTGCCCGCGGGGGACAAAGAACTCCGCCACCGCATCGGATATGTGACCCAGGCGCCGAGCATCTACTCCGACATCAGCGTCTACGAGAACGTCGCGTACTTCGCCGCGTTGTACGGCCGCGACCGCGACGCCACCGATACCGCGATCACCGCGGTCGGGTTACTCGAACAGGCGCACCAACGCGGCGACGAACTCTCCGGCGGTCAGATGACGCGCGCCTCACTGGCCTGCGCACTTGTCGCCCAGCCGGACATGCTGGTGCTGGATGAACCGACCGTCGGCCTCGATCCCGTACTACGCGTGGATCTGTGGAAGCAATTCCACGAATTGGCCGCGGCGGGAACGACACTGCTGGTGTCCAGCCATGTGATGGACGAGGCCGAACACTGCGACCAGCTGCTGCTGATGCGCGAAGGCGAACTGCTCGCACAGCTCAGCCCGGATGAACTGCGCGCGAATACCGGCGAGCAGAACCTCGAACGGGCCTTCCTCTCCTTGATCACGATGGGACAGACAGCATGAGTACCGTCACCTCCGTGCGCCGGACGCCCAGCTTGCGTCCGTACGTCGCGACGACCTCCCGCATCCTGCGCCAACTGCGCAACGACCACCGCACCGTAGCGATGATTCTCGTGGTACCCGCCCTGCTGATGACGCTGCTGTACTTCATCTACAAGGACACACCGAAGAACCCGCTCAATCCGGTGTCGCTGTTCGATCGCGTCGGCATCAGCATGCTCGGCATCCTGCCGTTCATCGTGATGTTCCTTATTACCGCCATCGCCATGCAGCGCGAACGCACCTCGGGCACCCTGGAGCGGCTGCTCACCACGCCGCTGTCGAAGATCGATCTGCTTGCCGGGTACGGCTCGGCGTTCTCGTTGGCCGCGGCAGCGCAAGCCGCGGTGGCCTGCCTGGTCTCCTTCGGCCTGCTCGGGCTCAACGCTGCGGGCAGCCCCGGCTGGGTAGTGCTGATCGCGATGGTCGACGCGGTGTGCGGGGTCGCGCTCGGCCTGCTGGCGAGTGCCTTCGCGCGCACCGAATTCCAGGCGGTGCAGTTCATGCCGGTGGTGGTCGCGCCGCAGATCTTCCTGTGCGGCCTGCTCGTTCCGCGCGGAGAACTGCCGGGTTGGCTGGAGGCGATCAGCAATGTGATGCCGATGAGCTACGCGGTCGATGCGCTGCAACAGGTTTCGACCTATCCCGAGCCGACCGGAGCGATGTGGCGAGATCTGGCGGTCGTCGCCGGGTTCGCAATCGTTGCCCTGTGCCTCGGCGCGGCCACCCTACGGCGGCGAACCCCGTGACGCCACGCGATAACGTGGCAGCCGGTGCGAGGCGAAAGAAGGCGATGGTGTGAAGGCAGGCAACGGTACTACCGCGGACAATGGCGAAAGCGCGCCACGCACCGGGCGCAGACCCGGCCATTCCGGTGCCCGCGAAGCGATACTGACCGCCGCCCGAACCCGTTTCGCCGAAAGCGGTTTCGACAAGACCTCGATCCGCGCCGTCGCCTCCGGCGCCGGCGTCGATCCGGCGCTGGTGCATCACTACTTCGGCACCAAACAGCAGTTGTTCGCGGCGGTGGTCGATCTGCCGATCGATCCGGAGGCCACGCTGCGCAAGATCGACGCCGCGCCGCTGGACCGGCTCGGCGAAACCATCCTCGGCAATGTGGTCGCCATCTGGGACTCCCCCGCGGGTCCGGGGGTGGTCGCCGCCGTGCGCAGCATTCTCGGGGGCGGCGATATGGCACTGGCCAGAACATTCGTGCTGGATGTCGTGCTCGAACGGGTACGACTGCGCATCGCGACGGCCGAGGACGACGGCCGGGCCCGAGTCTCGTTAATCGCCACCCAGATGATCGGTGTGCTGGTCGCGCGAAAGATCATCGAGGTGGAGCCGCTGGCATCGATGCCAGCGGCCGAGCTTGTCGCCGCCATCAGCCCCACCATCCAGCATTACCTGACCGGTGAAATCAATATCCCCGCACCATAATTGCGCGGGTCGGCCGCTCAGATGTCGGCTTGCTGGCCGGTGAAGGCGGTGTGTTCGTCGTCGCCGACATCGCGGGCCTCGTCGATGAGCAGCACCGGAATGCCGTTCTCGATCGGGTAGGCCCGGCGCAGGCGCGGGTTGTAGAGCGCGGTGGCGCCCTTGTCATCGCGGACCAACAGCAGCGGACCCTTGTCCTGCGGGCAGGCGAGCAGGCTCAACAGTGTGGCGTCCAAGGCGGTTTCCTCCGGCATGATCGATAACTTACCCGCCGCCTACATCTGCTCCACACCGGAACCTGCCGACGGCGTCGGCACCGCCGGTTCACGCCGGAACGAAATGTAGCGATGGCCGAAGAAACTGACGATGGCGACCAGGCCCATCACCACAACCGCCGAGGGCTTGGCGGGGCAACCGAGCACCGAGACAGCCAGCTCCAACAGCACGATGTTCAGCAGCAACCCACCGGAATTCACCGCGACGAAGCGCAGGAAGTCGCGCATCACGTGGCCGCGCACCCGGAACACCAGTGTGCGGTGCAGTACGAACGCGATCACAATGCTGATGCCGTAGGCGGCGACCACCGCGACCGAGGGCGGCACGTTCGGACCGAGTACCGAAAGCCAGGCCACCGTCAGCGCCATACCCAGGGCGGTATTGAAGCCGCCGACCACTGCGAAGGCGAGCTCCTGCCTGTGCACCAGACGCAGCAGTGGACCGGGATCCTCGGTTCCCGTCGCCCCGGCGTGGACCCCCGGCTCCCCCGTGCTCACCGGATCGCGCCTGCCAAGTCGGGTTCCGGCGCCGGACTTTCCGCGATCGGCGGCGTGCCGCCGCCCGGCTCGTCGTCGTCTCGACGCCTGCCACGCAGATACATCCATTGCAGCGCGCCCGCCCCGAGCAATCCGAGCAGCACCGCGCCACCACCGAGCTTCCAGCCGGGCGGACGCCAGGTCAGCTCCAGCTCCGCGTTCTTGGTGCCCGCCGGAATATCCACGCTGACAAAGGTTTTCGCGACCACGTCGATGGGGATGTCGCGACCGTTCAATGTCGCGCGGTAGCCGGGCCAGCCCAGCCGCGCGACGACGACTCGCCCGCCCTGTCCCGAACTCACTCGCACCCGGCTGGTCTGATCCGACTCCGAGATCGAGGTGGCGGTGCCGCCGGTGACCGCGGCGACGCGACCGTTCTGGATGGACAGCAGCCCGTCCTCGCGTTCGAGCACCGCGATGTACTTCTCGTGTCCCGGGTAGTCGACCCACTTCCAGCCGGGTGGAGCCGGCTGGTTGCCTGCGTCCGGGTAGAGCGCCTTCTGCAACACCACCCTGTCGACCTTCATCAGATCCACGATGGTCTTGCCGGTGGAGGGCTCGGTGGCGAAGGCCCTGCGGTAGGCATCGGGACACACGCTGGTGTCCCACCGCATGCAGAGCATCTCGCCGAACCAGAAGTGACCGTTGGGTGTGTAGCCGCTGACATAGGTCAGCTCCAGGTCCTTGGAGTAGTTGCCGAAGACCAGTGACCCGTAGGCACCCTGAAGGGTCCGCTCGCCGGGCTGGATCAGGCCGCGGTCCGCGAGTTGCAGGGTGGTGCCCGCGAAATCGGGGAAGGCGGCCTTCATGTCGGAACGATTCTCCGGCAGGTTCCAGCTCATCGGCGTCGGCTGCGCCGCATGCACCTGCAGGAACGCGATCGGAGACACCGAGACGATGATCAGCGCGCAGGCCGCGGCCGTGCCGCGACGCAGGCCGAGCCACACCGCTGCGGCCCCGAGCGCCGTGATGCCGAGCGCCGCGACCACATGCCACACCACCTCGTCCGGTGCCGCCGAGAACGACCGCAGCCACAGCAGCCCGATCAGCACCCCCGCCGCGATCCCGCGCCTGCGCCAGTCCGCGAAGGTGGCATAGCGCCCGAGCAGCACGCACACCAGCACCAATAGCCCGAGGGCGAGCATCGGCAGCACCCTGGCGGGCCAGCGCAGCGGACCGATGGTGCCGGGGCCAGCGGTCCACATCAGCGCCATGATCGCGACCAGCGCGATGGCGGTGAACTCGCGCCAGTTCTCCCGCGCCTTGCGCCAATCGATGAAGGCGAGCGCTGGAATCAGGAACCAGGCGATGTAGACGACCGGCATCGGCTGCACATAACCCCACCAGGAGCTATAGGCGGGCAGCGTGCTCGGCAAGCTCGCGTTGAGCGACTCCGACCACGGCACGGTCAGGAACTGGTCGTTATTGATCTGCGCGGTTCCGCGCCAGGTGACCTTCGCCGAGAGCGCGCTGGGCAGGTAGGTGGCCACCCCGGCCACCGCCGCGCAACCCGCCACCGCGAGCAACCGCGCCGACGGCTGCCATTTGCGCTGGTAGACCAGCTCACCGACGGCAACGGCGCCGATCATCAGACCGGCCTCGACCGCGGGGAAGATGTACTGCACCGAGATCGCGAGGTACAGGAAGACGAAAGTCGGTACGGGCCCGCTGCGGCCACGCGCGTAGCGCACACCCGAAGCCCATGCGTGCACCAGCCACGCAGTGCCGGTGAAGGCGGTGTACCAGCTGGCCTCGTCGAAGAACAGCAGCCACCCGGTGAAGGGAATCGCGATGCCCGCGACGGCCGCCCATGGCAGTTTCGCACCGTACTCCAGGCAGATTCGGTACACACCGAGCCCGAGCACGATCGCGAAGATCAGCTTGATCACCGTGGTGTAGAGCGCGATGTTGTCCACCGAGGGCGCGATCAGATCGATCAGCAGCTGCGGCGGATTCAGCAGACCCGCCTCTTCGATGGTGTAGTTGCCCGCCATCCAATGCTCGGGGACCATCGTCGGGAACCGGCCCGCACGCAGCTGGCGACCGAGCATCACCCACAGCGGGCCGTACTGCGACTCGCTGTCGTCGGTATAGAAATGACGAACATTGGCCAACAAGACCGCGACGTATCCCGCGATCACACCGAGTGCGGTAACGAAACCCCACTTGTATACGTCCCGCCGGGCGCTACTTTCCACCACGAGTTCCAGACCCTACAGCCCCCGGCGACGAGTACTGGCACGCGCACCGCGCGGCGGCGGCTTCCCGCACCGACACCAGCGCGCCCATCGGCATCTCGCCTACCGGACACGGGTCAGCGATCACGAAACAACTTCCGCCAGTGCGCGTTCGGGATCGCCGGACGGGCGGTCCTCGTCCGAGGTCGAGGCGTCGCGCCGCCGCGATCGCACATACAGCCATTGCAGCGCGCCGATGCCGAGCACCCCGGCCGCCATCGCCGCGATTCCGATCTTCCAACCCGGCGGACGCCAGGTCAGTACCAGTTCGGCCTCGTGGGTGCCTGCCGGAATATCCACCGCGACGAAACTTTTGGCGACAACATTGATCGGGATCGACTCGCCGTTCAAGGTCACCCGGTAGCCCGGCCAGCCGAGGCGCGCGAAGGTCACGCGACCGCCATCGGCCGAGGAGACCCGCACCCGGCTGGTGGTGTCGGTCTCGGAAATCGACGTCGCCGTCACGTTCTTCGCATCCGCGACCCGGCCGTTCACCGTCGACGTCGGGCCGTCCACCCGCTCCAGCACCGAGATATAGCGCTCGTGGCCCGGGTAGTCCACCCACTTCCAGTCCGGTGGCGCGGGCTGGTCGCGGGCGTCGGGGAACAGTGCGCGTTGCAACACCACACGGTCCAGCTTCATCAGATCGACGAGCGGTCGCCCGGTGGTCGGTTCCGGCGCGAACATCCTGCGGTAAGCATCCGGGCAGACGCTGCTGTCCCAGCGCATGCACAGCAGTTCGCCGAAGTAGAAGTGGCCCGTCGGGGTGTAGCCGTTGACGTAGGACAGGTCGAGCGACTTGGCGTAGTTACCGAAAACCAGGGAACCGTAGGCACCTTCGAGGCTCTTGTCCTGCGGTTGCAGCAGTCCACGCTCGGCGAGCTGGATGGTGTTACCCGGAAAATTCGGGAACGCGTCCGCCGCCGCCGAGCGATCGGTCGGCAGATTCCATGTCATCGGAGTCGGCTGGGCGGCTTTGACCTGGAAATATGCGATCGGGAACATCGCGGCGATGGTCAGCGCACACGCCGCGGCCACCCCCTTGGTGCGATCGAGCCACACCACCCCGGCGCCGAGCGCGACGATCGCGAGGGCCGCGACCACATGCCAGAGCACGGCATGCGGATCGGCCGAGAACGAGCGCACCCACAGCAGCCCGATCAGCACTCCAGCGGCGATACCGCGATTCTTCAGGTCCCGGACCGTGCCGTAACGACCGAGCAGCACGCACACCAGCACCAGCAATCCGATCGCGAGCATCGGCAGCACCCGCACCGGCCAGCGCAGCGGACCGATCGAACCCGGTCCCGCCGCCCACATCAGCATCAGAACGGAGAACACCCCGACCGCGCTGAGCTCGCGCCAGCTCTCCTTGGCGCGCCGCCAGTCGATGAACGCCAGCGCCGGAATCAAGAACCAGGCGATATAGGTGACCGGCATCGGCTGTACATAACCCCACCAGGAGCTGAAGGCCGGCATCGTGCTCGGCAGGCTCGCGTTCAGCGATTCCGACCACGGCACCGTCAGGAACTGGTCGTTGATGATCTGTGAGCTGCCACGCCAGGTCACCTTCGCCGACATCATGCTCGGCAGGAAGGTCAGCAGGCCCGCGAGACCGGCGCACGCGCCCGCGACGGTCAGCCGCGCCACCGGCTGCCACTTGCGTTGGTGGACGAGCTCGCCCACCGCGACGGCGAACAGCATGATCGCCGCCTCCACCGCTGGAAAGATGTACTGCGTAGAAATGGTCAGATACAGGAAAACGAAGACCGGAATCGGCCCGCCGGTGCCCCGCGTGTAGCGCACCGAGGAAGCCCAGGCGTGCACCAGCCACGCGGTGCCGGTGAGCGCGGTCATCCAGCTGGCCTCGTCGAAGAAGAGGAAGAAACCGGAGAGCGGGAACGCGACGCCCGCCGCCGCCGACCACGCGGGTCTACCACCGTAGGCGAGGCAGATCCGATACACCCCGAGTGCGGCGATGACCGCGAAGATCAGTTTGACGACGGTCGCGTACAACGCCATGTTGTCGACCGACGGCGCGATCAGATCGATCAGTAGCTGCGGGGGGTTGAACAGCCCTGCGTCGTCCATCGTGTTGTTGCCCGACATCCACCGCTCGGGCACCAATACCGGGAAGACGCCCTCGCGCAGCGACCGCCCGAGGCCGATCCACAATCCGGTGTACTGGGATTCGGTGTCGTCGGTATAGAAGTGCCTGGCGTTGGCGAGTAGGACCGCGATATAGCCCGCGACCGCCCCGATCGTGGTGATGGCTCCCCATCGGTATACGTCCCGCCGCGAATCGCGTACCGCACTAACCGTCACGAGTTCCAGACCCTACCGTGTGGTGTGCCGCTCGGCATCGGTCGCTGAACCCGAAACCCGCACCGTGCTAGAGTTCTGGGCGGCTCGGGCTCTGCTGTCCAGCGGGGAGTACCGGCACGCACCGTTAGCGAAAGTCGATCCAGCTGATGCCGATTCCCACTACTTACACGCCCAGCACCGATGCCGTCGCGACAAACGGCCGCGCGCATGCCGACGCGGTCCGCGCCCACACGGTGTCCGTCGTCGTACCGGTCTACCGTGGCGAGGACACCATCGGCGGGCTGGTCGCCGAATTACACAAACTGACCATCCCTACCGAGACGCATGACGGCGCCACCTTCACGATCGACGAGGTCATCCTGGTGCACGATCACGGACCCGATCGGTCCGATGTGGTGCTACAGGAATTGGAGCAGACCTACCCCGAGGTGCGCACCGTCTGGCTCAGCCGCAACTTCGGCCAGGACGCCGCGACGATCGCGGGCATGTCGGCGGCAGGCGGCGACTGGATCGTCACGATGGACGAGGACGGCCAGCACGATCCCCGTTTCATCGGCACCTTCCTGGATTCGGCCCTTGCCGAGCGCGCCGATCTGGTCTATTCGCGGCCGATCAACACCCGTCCGCACGGCTTCCTGCGCAACCTCACCTCGCGCGGGGCGAAGATCGTGCTCGCGACGGTGTTCGCGTTCCCGGATTCCACCAGGTTCGAGAGCTACCGGCTGATCCGCGGCGCCATCGGTCGCCAACTCGCCGAGGTCGCTTCCAACGGCGTCTATCTCGATGTCGCGCTGACCTGGGTTGTCGGCAACGTCGCCCAGGTGCCCGTCGAGCTGCGCGCCGAGGGCCGCGAGGAGTCCGGCTACAACTACCGGCGCCTGTTCTCGCTGTTCTGGAAGATGGTGCTGTGCAGCGGAACTCGCGGCCTGCGGCTGGTCAGTCTGCTCGGTGTCACGCTGGCGCTCGCCGGTGGCGTGATGGCTGCGTTCGTCGTCTATGAGGCTCTCACCGCCGAGAACTGGGCACCGGAGGGCTGGGCCTCGACCATCGTGGTGTTGTTGCTGGTGTCCGGCGCGATGTTGTTCTCACTCGGCCTAATCGCCGAATATCTCGGGGTGGCTCTGCATATCCTCGTCGGTAAACCGCTGTACCTGACCGTCGATACACCGACGCCGCGCCCCGCGGGAGCCCGGGAATCGTCCACGACCGCAGCCAGTAAGGGGACCGAGCGGCTTGAGCACTGATCGCGTCATCTTCAGCCGCCCGTACCGGGCACACCGCGAGTTGGCCAATCTGGAGGCCGTGCTCGCCTCCGATCACAGCCACGGCGACGGGGATTTCACCGCCGCCGCCACCGCGAAGCTGAAGACCATCACCGCGGCGCCGCATGCGCTGCTGACCACCTCGTGCACCTCCGCGCTGGAAATGGCGGGCCTGCTGCTCGAGTTGGGCCCCGACGACGAAGTGATCGTGCCGAGCTTCGCGTTCACCTCGACCGCGACAGCGATGGCGCTGCGCGGGGCCACCTGCGTCTTCGCCGACATCGATCCGGAGACCGGCAATCTGGACCCGGAGTCGGTCGCCGCGGCGGTCACCGAGCACACCAAGGCTGTGGTGGTCATCCATTACGGCGGCGTCGCCGCCGACATGGACCGCCTGCTCGCTCTTGCCAACGCGCACGGTTTCGCCATCGTGGAGGACAACGCGCACGGTCTCGGCGCCAGCTGGCGCGGCCGTCCGCTCGGCACCATCGGCGGCCTCGGCACCCTCAGCTTCCACGACACCAAGAACGTGCACTGCGGCGAGGGCGGCGCGCTGCTGCTCACCGACGAGATCCTGATGGCGCGCGCCGAGATAATCCGGGAGAAGGGCACCGACCGCGCCCGCTTCCTACGCGGCGCGGTGGACAAGTACTCCTGGCAGGACATCGGCTCCAGCTACCTACCCAGCGAGCTCAACGCGGCGGTACTCGACGCGCAACTGGACGAATTCGACGCCATCCAGGCCGGACGGCACCGGGTATGGGACGCCTATGCCGCCGGGCTGCCGGATTGGGCGGGACACAACGATGTTCGCCTGATGACGGTCCCCGAGGACCGCACGCACACCGCGCACCTGTACTACCTGCGCACGCCCACCGAGGAGCGCCGCGACGACCTGATCGCGCACCTCGGCGCCCTCGGCATCTCGGCGCCGTTCCATTACGTCCCGCTCGATTCCAGCCCGGCCGGGCTCAAGCTCGGCCGTACCCCGCAGCCGTGTGTGCGCAGCGCCGAGTTCGCCGGAACCATCGTGCGCCTGCCGCTATGGCCCGATCTGACCGATGCGCAGGTTGCCCGCGTCGTCGACGCCGTCACCGCGTTCACGGTCTGAGTCGAGCTCGGATCGACCGCGGTCAGGCCGAGAGAACGAACAGCTTCTCTCGGCCGCCCGCGATCAGCGACCGCTCGATGACCCGAGATTCGTAGCGGAGGAAGAACTCGTCCAGGCTCGCCTCGGTGAACCGATGCGCCTGTGCGCCGTCACCCGCGTCGGTGAAGCGCCTGCCGATCGCCGCGAGTACCCGGTACTCGCTGGACGCGAGGTTCCGGATCGGTTCCGCGATGATCACCCGCTTGCCCGCCGCAGCCAGCATCCGGTCGATCAGCGGCCTCGGCTCGGGCAGGAAGTGGTAAAGGCTGGCCTGCATGACGAGATAGTCGGCATCGGGCAGCGGGGCCTGGGAGTGCAGATCCCACACCGCACCGTGTCCGCCCGCCTCGATCACCTCGGCGATGAAACGTTCGTTGAGATCGACGCCCGTGTAGTGAATCGATCTGCCGCGCAGATAGCGCGAGTACAGCGTCGCGGGCCCGCAACAGACGTCGACCACGCTGGCTCCGTCGGGAACGAGCGCGGCGATGGCACGATAGCGAGCGCCGTAGTGTCTGCCGTATAGCCCACGCATTGCCAGCTCGTAGACGAATCGGTTGCGATAGATAAGGCTCGTACCCACGATTTCCTTGCACAGTTCCGGTTGGCTTCTCCCCGCATGTCGGATGCTACGGCGAAATCCGGCACAGCATGCGGCGACCATCACCAACGAGCGGTCTATCCATTCTGAATCCGGCATAACGCCAACGCAATTCGGCTCCCGCCCGAGTTTCCGGGCCGGGTTGCGAGCTCGTCTGGTCAGTCGCCGAGTACCTCGGAGGCCTCTGCGTCGGTGAGCACCTCGTAGAACTCCGAAGCCCGGTTGTACCACCAGGTGCCCGGGCCTGGCTGGGGCCGGCCCTGCGCCTGCACCGCGCGGGTGGAGGGGCGATAGGACGAGCTGCGCGCAATCTCCTCGACCGAGTACACGAGATCGGGCCGCTGGTGGTGATCGAGCACCTGTAGCGCCTCGGTCAGATCCTTGGATTCGAGCCGGTAACCCTTGCGGACGCTGACGGCCGCGACCGCGATGGTGTGGTCGCCGACGGGCAGCCCGTAGGCGACCTCCATATCGACCGCGGTGATGTCGTTGAGCGCGTCGACGATCGGCTGGGTGTACACCGGCCCGCGCGGGGTGCGGATCACGGTATCCGTGCGGTCGACGAGCCAGTAGTCGCCGTCGCCGTCGCGGCGGAACAGGTTCTCGGTGGGCATCCACGCGTCGCCCGCGGTGAACACACCGCGCAGGCCGCCATCGGAGAGGTCGACGCCGTCGGAGGCCTTGCCGATCAGCAGGCCCACTTCGTTGTCCGCGCAGCGGCGGGCGAATCCGGACTCGTCCACCAGGACCTGCTCGGTGATCGGGTCGTAGGCGACGAGCTCCACCTTGGCGGTGCCCGGCACCGGCCTGCCCTTGCAACCCGCCTTGGCGCCGGTCACATTGGCCAGCACCACGTCGCCCTCGATGGAGGCGTAGAACTCCAGCACTCGGGCGGGGTCGAATTGTTCGGTGGTCCGACGCCACAGCCCCGCGGGCATGCCGGAACCGATGAACAATCGGATCGGGTGTCGGTGCCCGGCCGGGAACACCTCGGCGTCGAGGATGTCGCGCAGCATGGTCCAGGTGTAGGTCACGACGGTGACGCCGTAGCGATGCACCTCCTCGGCGAAGCGGGCCGGGTCGAGCGACCTGGCGAGCGCGATCCGGCTGCCGCCCGCGATCGCACCACCGAGGCTCACCAGCAGTCCGGACGAATGATGCAGCGGGGCAAGGCAATAGACGGTGTCTCTGCGGTCGAGGTCGGCCGAGGTCGCGGTGCCGATCGCCGAAAGCGCCCAGCGATGATTGGTGATGTGCTTGGTCTCCAGCCGGTCGCCGGTGCCGGTGACAAGGACGAACGCGAGCTCGCGGGCCAAGCCGGGATTCGGTCGGTACCAGGCGGGTAGCCGCACCCGGGTGGGATCGACCTGCTCGAGGTCGATCACGTTCTCGCCCTGTTGGACATCGAGTCCACGCGCGTCGCCGCCGCCGAGCACCAACACCCTGGTACCAGTCGCCGCCGCGGCCCGCAGGTTCTCCGGGTCCGAGACGAGGGTCTTGATACCGGTGAGTTCGATGGCCCGTTGCAGCTCACTGCCTGGAGCGAGCAGTACCGCGACCGCACCGAGCCGCGAGAGCGCCGCGACGGTCGCCAGTGCGCTCGGCCGAGTCTCCATCACCACGCCGACCCGCGTAGCGGGACGGATGCCGACCGAGATGAGGCCGCGCACCACATTGTCGATGCGGACATTGACCGCGGCATTGGTGTGCACACGATCGTCGAAGAGGAAAAGGTCGCGCAAGGGCGCCTGCTGCGCCTGCTCGGCAAGCAACCGCCCCAAGGAAACCCTGGTGTGCGGCTGAATCATCCCGAGCCTGGTCAGCCGTGGCAGCGCCCGCGCAGCCTCACCGACCAGTTCGACCGAGCCGCGCACGGTGTTGCTGGCGATCCCTTCCAGCGCCTTGCCGACCCCAGCGCCCGCCTCCGCCAGCGTGCCGACGGTGTGCACCACCCGGGTGGCCGCCGAGCGCGGCCGGTTGCTCGCGACATCCTCGGCCATCGGCGCGATCTCGAACGGCAGCGGCTGGTCGCCGTCCATCCAATCGATCCACTGCCGGACCAGCGGCCAGGTGTGGTTGGTTGCCGTGCTGCCCGCGACAAGGCCGAAATGTCCCGCTACCAAACTGGCTTCGTACACCTCGGCGTTCGGCGCCGCTCGAACGATGCCGCGCACCGCGGCGGGCTGGCCGATGTCGTCGACCTCGCCGACGAAGGCGAGAATAGGGCACTTCAGTTCGGCCAGCGAGATCGGCTGATCCCGAATCACGAAGCCGCCGAGCATCATCCGGTTGTGCGCGACGAACTGCTTGAGCAGATCGGCGGCCGCGGGACCCGCGTAGCCGACCCAGCCGTCGTTGTTGAGGAACCGACGCTGACGCTCCTTGGGCAGCAACGCCTCCCGGTCGTGCAGCTGGCGCAGGAAATCGATCCTGGACTTCGCGGTCTTCACCGGGTCGAGCAATTGGAAGCCGATGCGCACCATGGAATCGGTGATCGGCAGCCGGGTGACGACATGGTCGGCAAGGAACTCCGCGACCTCCGAAACCATGCCGTACGGGAGCCCGAAAGGCATGCCCGCGACCACGTCGACCGGGCTGCCGAAGGTGACGATGCTCGCAACGCCCTTGCCGTAGCGGTACGCGGAGGTCTGATAGGCGAACATGCCGCCTTGGGAGTACCCCATCAGGTGCACGCTGCTTCCGGTCGCCTCGCAGACCGTGTCGATGGCGCTGTTCACCGCGAGGACGTGATCGGCCAGATCTCGCTCCCAGCCACCCTCTTCGCTCGCGGGCGACCCGAAGTCGACCACCCAGCAATCGATTCCGCCGCGATGCAGTATCCCGACCGCGCCATCCTCGGCGTTGACGTCCCAGATATCGGCGTTCACCATCAGCGGCGGCACCAGCACGGCAACCGGTCTGCCCGGCGTCGCGTCGTCGGGGAAGTAATGGCGCAGCCGATACATCCGCCTGCGTTCGACAACCTCGAATGGGGACGATTCGACGTCATGGGTCAGTCCACCGAAGCGGATGACTTCCAAGCCGTTCTGCGCAGTCGCCATCAACCGCTGTACCGACCCGACCAAATCCTTCGCACTGAACTTCACGATCTCTCCCAGCCCTACCAAGAAACGTGACACGCATCACACACCTCGACGTGTTCAGACGAACTTCCCACATCGTGTATCCATTATGTGTCGGCTGCGACCCGATGTATGACAGGCCGCACGGATCAGCGACAATATGTGACCGAACGGACGGTTTGTCGACCCAGCGCGCTCAACGTCGCATGACATTCGTATACATGCTCTCGAATGGCTCCGGGCTCACACTCAGATCGCCACGGAACGGCAGATCCATGGCGGCAATCAAAAAGATCATCGCGCCGAGAAAGAAGGCGAATAGGCCACCGAGCAGCAAATGGGCGCCGCGATGCAGGCTGAACAAGCAGAGCAACACCAGATTGACGGCGGCACCGACCATGATGGTCCACCACAGCACACCGGGCACGCCGCCGGAAGTCGCGTTGATCCGATGTCTTCGTTCCTGATCGAATCGGGCGAACTGGTCGATCGTCGCGGCGTGCACGATGTCCTGACCCCTGGTCTGCGGCTGGAAGGTCAGCAGGTGTTCCTGAAACCGGGTCACCAGGACGGTGCCGCCCATCGGTTCCTTACCCGCTTGCAGTGCGGGCCAGGCCACGGTCAGTGTGTTGTCGGTGTAGTCGAGAAGATCCTGGCGTAACTGGGTTCGCTGCGGCTCCGGATAGGCGCCCACTTCCCGGTAGAGCGTGCCGAGAGCGGCGGCCTCGTCGGCGACGACGCCCTGCGCCGCGTCGTAGGACTGATAGGTGGCGGCCGCGATCAGGCCGAGCAGCAGACCGTAGAACACGCCGCCGACCGTCAGCACCATGGTGACCGAGTCGTTCTTGCCCGGCTCGGGGCCGAGCGTTTTCAACACATACGGGCGGGTCAGCAGGATCGCACCGGTCGTCAGCACGACGGAGGTTCCGGTGATGATGAGGAAGTCCAGCCAGATGGGCAGCGAATAGATCCAGGTGAACATGAGATCAAAAGATAGCTCCGCCACGGCAATCCGTCCGCAAGTTCGCGATTCAACCCCGGGATGTTGCGTGTCGTTCTCGAGATCGAGTTCATGTCGTAACCATCCGAAACCCGTTGCGGCATAGTCGGCCTACCAGTTTCGACATTCTCCGGCGCATCCGATGCTGCCGTTCTAGTATCGATGCCGTCTGGAAAACACTGTCTCGTACGACAATTCGCTCGAGTGTCCAGTTCTGCCGTGCCAATGTTTGCTGCGCTATCGGAGCGCCACCACCGTCGACCATCTCGAGGTGAGGACAAAAGCATGACCATCGAAATGCCGGTCCAAACGGATAACCACGTACGCAAGAGCCTCAGCACCGCAGCGGCGCGCCCGCTCGCGACCACCACCAAATCCGAACCGCAAATGCAGGGCATCAGCTCACGCTGGCTCACCCGCGCGCTGCCATGGACGCAGGTCAGCAGCGGTACCTACCGCGTCAACCGGCGCCTCACCCACACTGTCGGCAACGGCGAGGTCGAATACATCGTCGACGGTTCGCAGGCCAGGGTCATTCCGCTGGAGCTCCAGGAACTTCCGCAATTGCGGGACTTCGACGACGAAGAAATACTGCGCGCTCTCGCACAACGATTCGAACAGCGCGATCTCGAACCGGGCACTGTCGTAGCGGAATTCGGCAATCCGATGAATCAGGTCATGCTGATCGTGCACGGAAAACTCAGCAAGATCGGCTCCGGAGAATACGGCGAATCGACCAAGCTCGGAATGCTCGGCGGCGGCGATTTCTACGGTGACGAAACACTGACGAATCCATCCGCGATCTGGCCGGTCACCGTCAAAACCGTCACCAGGACAACAATACTGGTCTTGTCGCGGATGACACTGGACGAAATGCTGGACCACACACCGGCACTGCGCGAGCAATTATCGCGCGTCGCGGCAGCACCGGCCCAGCCACAGAACAACAAGGGCGAGGCCAATATTATGATCGCCTCCGGCCATTCCGGCGAACCCTTGTTGGACGGCACTTTCGTCGACTATGACGCCTCCCCACGCGAATACGAACTGAGCCTCGCACAGAGCGTGCTGCGAGTGCACTCCCGTGTCGCGGACCTGTTCAACGATCCGATGAACCAGGTCGAACAGCAGCTCCGGCTGACTATCGAGGCGCTCTACGAACGCAGGGAGGACGACCTGGTCAACAACCCGGATTTCGGGCTGCTGCACAACTGCGACCTCAAGCAGCGCATCTACACCGAGTCCGGCCCGCCGACCCCCGACGATATGGACGAGCTGCTCAGCATGCGGCGCAGCACGAAACTGTTTCTGGCACACCCGAAAGCGATCGCCGCCTTCGGCCGTGAATGCACAAAGCGCGGGCTGTATCCCGATCCGATCGAGGTCGACGGCCACCGTATCCCGGCGTGGCGCGGGGTGCCGATCTTCCCGTGCGGCAAGATCCCGGTCAGCGGCACTCAGACCACCTCGATTCTCGCCATGCGCACCGGCGAGAAGGACCAGGGCGTTATCGGCCTGCACCAGACCAACATTCCCGACGAGTACGAGCCGAGCCTCAATGTCCGGTTCAAGGGCATCGACGACCAATCGATCATTTCCTACCTGGTCAGCTGCTACTACTCGGCCGCCGTACTGGTGCCGGACGCACTGGGCGTGCTCGACAACGTCCTGGTCGCCCGGCAGGCGGACTGACCGGAGGTATGAGCGATGTCGGTGCTCTCCCGCGCCACGGCACCCGCCGCCACCCATGATGTGGCCGCCGCCGTCACCGCACTACTGCTGAATCTCGATAACACCGCACCGCTGAAGCTATCGCTGGAAGCACTTGCGCAATCATCTGAAACCGCGGTGCCGGAGCGGGATTCGGTCCTGAACCCCATCCGGCTACTGGGGCCGAGCGGCCTCGGAGCGGCGGCGCTGCTCCTCGCGCGACCCACTACCTCGATTCCCGTCGGCGTGGCGAAGGGGGTCGCACCGACGGGATCGCCCCAGGCACGAATACCGCAGGGGCCCAGTGGACCACGCACGAGGTCGACAAATATCGGCGGTACCGGGTCAGCGATCCCTCCGCTGTACTGTCCGCCACCGGTACGCGACGATCCAGCCTTGGCCACACTCGTCAACGACGGCCTCATCGCGTGGGCAAGGGACATCGGGCTCTACGCCGGACGGCTGGAAGAGCTGCGGGACGCCGACTTCGGCCGCCTGATCATGCTCGCCCATCCCGACAGCGACGATGCCGACCGGTTGCTCGCCGCGGCCAAATGCGCGGTCTCCGAATGGTCGGTCGACGACTACTACTGCGACGAAGGAGCAGACGATACAGCGCCGGACGGGACATCGTCGACCGCCGCGGCCGAACTCGGCCCTCGGCTCGAACTCGTCGCCGCCGCGATGGATCCCGTTCACCTACCAGCGCGCTACGCACCCCAGCTGGAGAAGGCACTCCAAGCCGATCCGATCCTGCGCGCGTTCCGCACGTCCTTCGAGCACATGTCTCACTACGCGACCCCCGCGCAGCTCGCGCGGTTGCGCACGGAGATCGCCGGCTGGTTCATCGCGATCGCCGCGGAGGCGGGCTGGCGTGCCTCGGGCAGGATGCCGCCGGTGTGGGAGTACCTCGCCAACCGGCAGCCACACAGTTTTCTGCCCTGTATGGCGGCGATCGACGTGGTCGGCGGCTACGAAGTCCAGGCCGCCGAGTACACCGATCCCCGGGTCCGCCGGGTCGTCACCACGGCAGCACTCGCCAGTCAGCTGGTGAACGACCTGTATTCGATGGCGCGTGAGGATCTTTCGGATGGGAGGGAGTTCAATCTGCCGACGGTGCTCGCCGCGGAGGAGAAATGCGCACGCCGCGAGGCAGTCCTGCGCACGGCCGCCATCCACGACGAGTTGGCGCATCGGTTCGAGCGGGAAGCGACAGTACTCGCCGCCACCGGCTCAGCCGAACTACGCCGCTTCCTCGGCGGACTGTGGGCCTGGATGGGCGGCAGCCGCGCATGGCATGCCGACAGCAAGCGCTACAACGATATGCCCCGACAGTAATCGCACCGCTCTGGAGCAGTACCGCGACGAGAGGATGATCTCAGATGACCATGCTCAACCCGGATACCGGCATCGTGCTTCGCACCCACTATCAGAAGTCGGTCGCCGAGTACTGGAACAACAATCCCAACGACGACCGGGTCAATACCAAGCTCGGTGAGGTCGACGGACTCTTCCACCATCACTACGGCATCGGCGACCCCGATCTGTCCGTACTGACCGGCCCGGAGGACACCCGCCAGGAGCGGATTGTCCAAGAACTGCACCGGCTCGAGACCGCGCAGGCAGATTTCCTGCTCGACCATCTCGGTGACGTCCGGCCCGGCGATCGGCTGATGGACGGCGGATCAGGACGCGGCGGCACCAGTTTCATGGCCAATCAGCGATTCGGCTGCCAGGTCGACGGCGTTACCATTTCCGAGTACCAGGTCGGCTTCGCCAACGACCAGGCGGCGGATC
This sequence comes from Nocardia arseniciresistens, assembly GCF_046764875.1. NCBI lineage: Bacteria > Bacillati > Actinomycetota > Actinomycetes > Mycobacteriales > Nocardiaceae > Nocardia > Nocardia arseniciresistens. Next base: position 410,465 of record NZ_JBKORD010000005.1, on the reverse strand, counting down.
GCGGCGTCGCGGACAAGGTGCGATTCCACTTCCGCAATATGCTCGACACCGGTTTCGATTCCGGCGTCATGCGTGGCATATGGACCAACGAAACCACTATGTACGTAGACCTTTCCGAGCTGTTCGGCGAATTCTCGCGGCTGCTCGAGCCCGGCGGACGCTATGTCTGCATCACCGGCTGCTCCAACGATGTCACCGGCGGGCGATCGTCCTCGGTCAGCTGGATCGACGCGCACTACGGCTGCATGATCCATCCACGGAGCGAGTATTTTCGTACCATGGCGGAGAACAACCTGGTGCCGATCGACGTGGTCGACCTGACCGCGGCGACCATCCCCTACTGGGAGCTGCGCACCGAGTCCGAGCTCGCGACCGGTGTGGAGAAGCCGTTCCTCACCGCATACAAAGAGGGCAGCTTCCAGTACCTCATGATCGCCGCAGATAAGGTGGGCAGGTGACCACCCTCGATCAGCCGTTGACCGACCGTGAGGCGCTGCCCGTCGAACTCGTCGACGAGTCGGGCCGCGCGGTCGGCGCGTGCCCCGTCGCGCAGGCGCATCGGGCCCCCGGCCTGTTGCACCGCGCGTTCTCGGTGCTGCTGTTCGACGAGGCAGGCCGGGTGCTGTTGCAGCAGCGTGCCGCGGTGAAGACCCGGTTCCCGCTGCTGTGGGCCAACACCTGTTGCGGACACCCCGCACCTGGTGAGTCGGTGGTCGCCGCCGCCGAGGTACGTCTAGCCGAGGAACTGGGCCTGGCCACCACCCTCACCGAGGTCGGAACCTTCCGGTACCAGGCGGAGGATCCGGCTACCGGCCGCGTCGAACACGAATGGGACCACGTGCTCATCGGCTTCCTCGACACCGACGTGCCGCGGGCCGACCCCGCCGAGGTCGCCGACTACGCGTGGATCCAGCCCGACGCACTGCGCGACGCGCTGGCCGCCGAGCCGCAGCGCTACACCCCGTGGCTGGCCGAGGTGCTGGAGATCGCCGAGAAGGCGAACCGGCGCACTGGAAAGTAGTACCGCTCACCCGTCCGATACCGCTGCGTAGACCGGGTCCGCGGCAGCCACCGATCATCGCCGGTCATCATCTCGTAGCCGGCGATGATCCGGCCTCGGCGGCCTCGGCCGAGGCCGCCATCCTGGCTGTTCTTGTCCGACACACTCGTAATGATGCGATCGGCCCGGTGAGCGCTATGGATAGATGCGCATATCCAGGTAGTTGCATGCTGGATCCGATTTCATGGCGTGTCCGCCGATGGCGATGTTTGTCACATTGAACAGAACCTTCGAGAAATCACAGGATAGGCACAGGCTATGGCCAGGGGCGTCTCGGATGCTTATCGGAGTACCAGCTCTGGCAATTAGTGAGGCGCACGATGGTCGAAGTCGAAGTCACGGATACGACGGTGACGGTCCACATTCTCGGCGGGCACCGCCTGCTGGCACTGCGCGAGCAGCTGAGTTTCGATCTGTCCGACATCACCGAGGTCACCACCGCCGAGGTCGACCTGCGGCCGCCGTGGGTGCGCGCGCCGGGCACCTTTTTTCCCGGGGTGATCGCGGCAGGCACCTATCGCGGCAGGCGTCGAAAAGAATTCTGGGACACCAAGTTCAAGGGCCGAGCCATTCGGATCGAGCTGGTAGGTGCCGACTTCACCAGGGTCGTGGTCGATGTCGACGATCTCGACGCCGCGCTGAATACGTTGACCACCGCCGTCGCGGCCTGATCACACGCCGAACGGACGAAGCAACCCGGCATAGGGCTTGGCCGGAGGCATAGCGAACTCTCCCCTACCCGACTTGCGAACGCCGAGGGTCAGCATCGACTGCACGGTCAAGGTCGCCGCGGCGACGCCGTCGATCACCGGCACCCCGATCTCGTCGCGAATGTGGCTGCACAGGTCTGCCATTCCCGCGCAGCCGAGCACGATCGCATCGGAACGATCGGTTTCGGCGGCCGCTCGGCAGGCCTCGGTGACGATCTTGCGCGCGTCCGGATCCGTATCGAGGGCGAGCACCGGGATCTCACAGGCATGGACCCCGCGGCAGAACCGTTCCATGCCATAGCGCTGCGCCAGGTCTTCGGTGCTACCGACGGTTCGATTCAACGTGGTGACGACGCTGAACCCGCGGCCGAGATGGCTGGCGGTCTGCATTGCCGCCTCCGCGATACCGATCACCGGACCGCAGGCCAGTTCCCGCGCGGCGTCGAGGCCCGGGTCACCGAAACAAGCGATCACGTAGCCCTCGACGCCCTCCTGCTCACCGCGCCGGATCGCGGCGAGCAGTCCGGGGACGCTGAGGGCTTCGTCGTAATGGCTTTCGATCGAGGCTGGGCCCATCTCGGAGGTCACCGCGTCGAGCAGCGTGCCATGGCCCGCGACGGCCTTGGCACACTGCTCGATCGTCTCGGTCATCGCCCTGGTGGTGTTCGGGTTGACGACCCTGATCCGCATCAGGCGGGAACCCCCCGCACGGCCGGCCTGGTTCGAGCGGCCAGCACGTAGTAGACCGCGAAAGCGACGCCGCAACCGATGAACCAGCTGTACTGGGCGGCGGTGTACATGCCGGTGACATCCTTGGCGAGCACCGGGACCACCGCGATCACAGCGGCGACGGCGGTGGTGATGACCGCGGCAGGGTTGTAACCCTTGCTGTACCAGTAGCTTCCGGTCTTCGACATGGTGAACAGATCGTCGACTACTACCTGCTGCTTGCGCACCAGGTAGTAGTCGGCGATCAGCACGCCGAACAGCGGGCCGACGAAGGCGCCGAGCACCTCGAGGGTGTAGTGGATGACCTCGGGGTTGTTGTAGAGATTCCACGGTGTGATCAGGATCGAGCCGACCGCGGCGATCATGCCGCCCGCGCGCCAGCTGATCCGCTGCGGACTGACGTGCGAGAAGTCGAAGGCCGGTGAGATGAAGTTTGCGACGATATTGATGCCGACCGTGGCAATGGTAAAGGTCAACGCGCCGAGCACGATCGCGAAGGTGCTGTCGATGCGAGCGACGGTCGCTACCGGATCGGTGATCAGTTCGCCGTAGACGGGAACCGTCAGCGACGCGGTGATGACGACAAGCAGCGAGAAGAGCAGGAAGTTGACCGGAAGGCCGAGCAGGTTGCCCCGGCGCACCGCGGCGAAAGACTTTCCGTAGCGGGCGAAGTCGCCGAAGTTGAGCATCGGAGCGGAGAAGTACGACACCACCAGCGCGATGGCGCCCAACATCACCGGCACCGCGGACCAGCCGGTGTACTTCACCTCGCCGAGCTTCAGATCGATGGCGCTCCAGCCGGCCTTGGCGATGAGGTAGCCGCAGAGGGCGAACATCACGACATACACAGCGGGACCGCAGAAGTCGATGAACTTGCGGATGGACTCCATGCCACGCCAGAACACGCACGCCTGCACCACCCAGAGCAGCAGGTAGCTGCCCCAGCCGAGCAACGAAAGCCCGAGGAAGCCATGGTCGTCGACGACCGCATAGGGGCCGAGCCCCGGAAAAAGCTTCACTAGAACCACATCCAGCGCCGCGGAGGCGAGGAAGGTCTGAATGCCGTACCAGGCCACCGCGATCAAGCCGCGGATGATGGCGGGAATATTCGCGCCGAGCACGCCGAAGGCGGTGCGGCACATGACCGGATAGGGCACCCCCGTCGCCTGGCTCGGTTTGGCGACCAGGTTGCAGAAGAAGTAGACGATCGAGATGCCGATCAGCAGCGCCGCGAGCACTTGCCAGCTGGCAAGTCCGAGCGCGAACAGGCTGCCCGCGGTGACGTACCCGCCGACGCTGTGCACGTCCGACATCCAGAACGCGAAGATATTGTAGGAGCCCCAACTCTGCTTGCGTAGCGGCGCCAGGTCTTCATTGGTCAGTCGCGGGTCGTAGGCGGGCGCGACTGTTTCCGGTGGCGCAGGCACCGCGGTGGTGAGCATTTCGGTCATGGTGTTTCCCGTCCGAGGGCGAAACTGCGATCCAGAACGACGGTAGAAACCGCACGTTGCCCGCCTATTGCGCGTTTATTGCCCGGCTATTGCGCGGCAGATATATCTTCGGGAGCAAGTAATCCGGTATCGGTCGGCAACGTCGCGATTACCGTCTCCAACCGGCGGTGATGCCGTTCGGCGATGAGCAGGAGACGGTCTACGTCACGGGCGAGGAAGGCATCCATCATCAGCACGTGGTCGGTGTGCAGGCGCACCCGGTCGGCGCGGCCGATGTGCACCATCGACTGCACCGGCTCGGTGACATTCCAGGCCGACTCGAGCATGTGCAGTAAACGGAACATGCGTGATGGCCTGGTCAGCGCGACATGGAAGTGCCGGGACTGGCGATGATAGGCGGCCGGGTCGTCATCCCGGATCGCTTGTTCCAGAAGGGTATTCACCGCGACCAGGTCGGCACGATCGGCATCCGAGGCATGCAGGGCAGCCGCCGCGAGCGATGCCGTCTCCAAGGTCTCGCGCACGATATACATCTCCCGCAGTTCGTTCGCGGTGAGCTGGGCGACGGTATACCCGCCGTGCGGCTGATGGGTGACCAGGCCCTCGCCCAAGAGCGTCTTGAGCGCTTCGCGGACCGGGATATGGCTGACACCGAACAATTCGGCCACTTCCCGCAGCGGAATCACCGTGCACGGTGGCACGGCCCCGTCGAGAATAACTCGGCGCAGTTCGCCGAGAATAATCTGTGGCCTGCCCGGTTCGTCGACAACCAATCTCGCGAGCAGTGCCGAACGTCTCCGGGGCGGCATGCCGACCACGGTAGGCGAGCCGTGTTGCGTTTTCGGTCCCCGATGTGACGGTCAGGAAAATGCGGGACCTGTCATACGCTGTGTGGATCCCCGTAACGACAAGGATTCCTCGATGACCACTCTTCCGGCAACGCAAACCGTCGATCGGCGCTTCGTGAGTCTGGTCGCCGAATTCGATCGGTTGTTCCGGCGACCGTCCGACGGCGGCGGTGCGCTTGCCGTCTACCTGCGCGGCGAACCGGTCGTCGATGTGTGGGCCGGTTACGCACGCCAGGGGATGCCGTGGGCGCAGGACACGGTGGCCATGGCGTACTCCACCGGCAAGGGTGTCGCCTCGACCGTGCTGCACCGGCTTGCCGAGCGCGGCATGCTCGACTACGACGAGCCTGTCGCCACCTACTGGCCCGAGTTCGCCGCCGCGGGAAAGCAACTCATCACGGTGCGAGAGTTGCTTTCCCACCGGGCCGGGCTGCACCGATTACGCGGGCTGCTACCGGGGCCGGTGGACCGCTTCCTCGACGATACGGCGGTGACAACGGCGTTGGCCGCCGCAACCCCCGACCCGCGACACCTGGTGACCAGTGGCTATCACGGCATCAGCTTCGGCCACCTTGTCGCCGAGCTAGTGCGCAGGATCAGCGGCACGACCTTCACCGATGCGCTGCGCACCGAAATCGCCGAACCCCTTGCCGCCGAGGATCTTTGGTTCCAGGTACCGGCCGCCGAGCGCGGCCGAATCGCCACCAATTTTCCCCGGCTCACCGTCGCGGGCCTCGACTGGGACAACGGCGCGCGGCTGATGTCGCGGACCAGGTTCGCCGCGGCCGCCGACACCACGCCGCGGGGTTTCGCGGACCTGGTCTCCGATCCGCGATTGCACGACTCGGTGATGCCCGGCGTCAACGGCGTTTTCTCCGCGCGTTCGCTTGCCCGGATGTACGGCGCCCTCGCCAACGGCGGTCGCCTCGACGGCTACCAACTACTGCGACCCGAAACCATCGAGCTCATCAGCCGCCGCCAAGTCTTCACCCCCGACTACGTGCTTGCCTTCCGCATCCCATGGGCCCTCGGCTACCACGGCGTCCCGATGAAACCCTCCAAGGCCGAACCCGTCTCCGCCTTCGGCCATTTCGGCCTCGGCGGCTCCGGCGCCTTCGCCGACCCGGCCACCGGCATGTCCCTCGGCTTCATCACCAACCGCCTCGGCGGCAAACTCACCCCTCTCGGCGACGCCCGCCTCGCTCGCCTCGGGGCCATCGCCCACAACCTCGCCAAAACCGCATCACTCGAGCGGTGAGTGGTGCATGGCCGCAAGTTGCCTGCCGTTCGAAGCTTTGCCTGGCAGCATGGCGGGATGGAATTGCTAGGGCTCGGGCAGATCGAGGCGGCCGCGGCGTTATTGGCGCCGGTGATTCGGCGGACGCCGGTGGTTGCGTCGCGCGCGTTATCGGAGCGGTCGGAAACCGAAGTGTGGCTCAAGTGCGAGAACTTGCAGCGGACGGGGTCGTTCAAGCCGCGTGGCGCGTACAACAGGATCGCGAATCTGCCTGCCGAGGAACGGGTGGGCGGTGTGGTCGCGGCGAGCGCCGGCAATCACGCGCAAGGGGTGGCGTGGGCGGCGGCCTCGCTCGGCATCGAGTCGACGGTGTTCATGCCGGTGGGCGCTTCGCTGCCGAAGCTGGCGGCCACCAAGGCATATGGGGCGCGGGTGCTACAGGTGGGCGATTCCATCGATGACGCACTCGACGCGGCGCTCGACTTCGCCGAGCGTACGGGGGCGAGGTTGATCCATCCGTTCGACCACCCCGACATCGTGGCTGGACAGGCAACGGTGGGGCTGGAGATCCTCGAGCAATTGCCCGACGTCGGGACGGTGCTGGTACCCACCGGCGGTGGCGGGCTGCTCGCCGGTGTCGCGGTCGCTATGCATCATCTCGCCCCTGCGGTTCGGGTGATCGGCGTGCAGGCCGCCGAGGCGGCCGCCTGGCCGGATTCGCTGGCTGCGGGCAAGCCGGTCAGGGCAGCGCGGATGTCGACGATGGCCGACGGCATCGCGGTCGGGCTGCCGGGTGCGGTGCCGTTCGCGCATGTCGTCGAGCACGCGACAACCATGCTGACCGTCGACGAGGATGCACTGTCCAAGGCGCTGCTGCTGTGCTTGGAACGCGCGAAGCTGATCGTCGAGCCCGCCGGTGCCGCGGCGGTCGCGGCACTGATGAGCTACTCGCCGGAAGAACTCGGACTGCGCGGACCGGTCTGCGCGATCCTGTCCGGCGGCAATATCGACCCGCTGCTGTTGACCCGGCTGATCGGCCACGGCCTCAGCGCCGCGGGCCGCTACCTCGCGGTGCGACTGACGATCGCGGATCGTCCCGGCGGACTGAGCAGCCTGCTCGGCGTTGTCGGGAAGACGGGGGCGAGCGTGGTCGACGTGGCACACTCGCGCACCGGTACCTGGCTCGCCCTCGGCGAGGTCGAGGTAGCGCTGACACTCGAGACCCGTGGATCGAACCATCGCGACGATGTCCTCGAGGCGCTCACGGACGCTGGATATGTTGTCCGCGTAGAGGATTGAGCAAGGCAGAGCGACCGCTACGAGCACGATCGGCCGCCCCCCTCGGATAAGCCGCTCAGCACTTCCGCTTGTAGAAGTACTTCGTGTTGGTGTCCATATCCGCCTGGGTGATCGCAACCATCTCGGTCTGAATGTTCCTGGTAACCGGTTTGCCCTCCAGCGCCGCGACGGCCTGGTCGACGCCCGTGACGCCGATGCCGCTCGGATCCTGCGCGATCAGCGCCTGCACCGTGCCCGCCTTCAGGTCCTCGACCTGTTTTGGGCTCGCGTCGAAGCCGACCAGTTTGACCTGGCCCAGCTTGTTCGCATTGCGCAGACCTGTTGCCGCGCCCTCGGCCGAGCTCAGGTTCGTCGCGAACACACCGGCGAGATCGGGGTGCGCGGCGAGCGTTGCGGTGACGATCGAGGCGGCTTGGGCGGCCTCATTGTTGTTGTACTGCACGCCGAGTGAGGTCATGCCGGGATAGTTCTTCAGCGCCGCCTCGAAACCCTGCGCACGCGCGTCCGTGGTGGAGGTGCCCGCCTTGGTATTGATGACCAGCACCGGCCCCTTCTCACCGACCAGCTTCGCCAAGGTGGCGGCGGCGAGTTCGCCGCCCTTCTTGTTGTCGGACGAAATCGACGACAGCGCAATGGAGGTGTCCTCCAGTGCGGTGTCCACTTCGACGATCTTGATGCCGGAGTCCTTGGCCTGTTTGATCGGATTGGCCATTGCCGTCGCGTGCGTCGGCGCGATCAGGATGCCGCCGGGCTTATTGGCCACCACCCCCGTCAAGACCGGTGTCTGCGATCCGGCGTCGAACTTGGTCGGCGCTTGCGTGTCCAGCTTGTAGCCGAGCTTGGTCGCCTCTCCCGCTGCTCCGCACTGCATAGAGATATAGAAGGGTTCGTCGGCCACACCGGGGATGAGTACCAGCTTCTTGGCGTCCGTCCCTCCGGAATTGCCGACTTCCCCACTACACGAGACCACCATCGCGCCGACCACCATCAGCACGCCGATCAGCACCGCGGTCCGCTTCGCCACCCTCATCCGGCTACCTCCGCCTTATTTTCTTATCGCGCAGTTGATTACTGCCTACCTCTAACGGTCGCGCGCCCTGCGGCGTAGTTGGTCGAACCACACCGCCCCGACGAGAACCGCGCTCACAGCGATCGGCTGCCAGAAAACCGGCACCCCCGCGATGACAAAACCCTTGCGCAGCACCGACGGAATGAACACGCCGATCACGGTGCCGACGATGGTGCCGACACCGCCGAAAAGACTTGTCCCGCCGATCACCACACCGGCGATGGCGTCCAGATTGTCGGTGCCGTGCCCGCCGATCGTGGTGGTGCCGAAGTAGGCCAGGTTCATGAATCCCGCAAGCCCCGCAAGCAATCCGGTCATCAGGTAGACCAGTACGAGGTGGCGGGTGACCGCGATACCGGAACGTCGCGCGGCCTCCTCGTTGGAGCCGATCGCGAATGTGTAGCGCCCGAACCTGGTGGTGTGCAACACCCACGCGGCCAGCACGGTGACCACCGTCGCGACCAGCACCAGATTGGGCACGCCGCCCAGCGAGGTGCCGAAACCCAGTGAGTTGCGCAGCTTATCGGGCACCGTCCTGGTATCGACGCCACCGGTGATCAACTGCGCCGAACCGAGCGCCGCGCCGAACGAGCCGAGCGTGACGATCAGCGGCGGAATCTTGGCCTTGGCGACCAGCAGTCCATTGAGCAGACCCCACACTCCGCCACCGACAACCGACAACAGCAAGCCAAGAAGGATGACACCCCAGCCCGCATGGGTTGCGTCCTGATCGGGGCTGAGCCACTCCATTGTCTTCGCGCCCATCACCCCGGCGAAGATCAGGACCATACCGACAGAGAGATCGATGCCGGAGGTGATGATCACGAAGGTCATCCCGACCGAAAGCACCAGCAGCACCGATGTTTCGATCAGCAACGTCTGCAAGGTGAAGCGGGTGGGAAACGCATCGGGACGAATCACGCTGAACACCACACACAGTCCGACCAGCACGACGCCGATCCACAATGTGCTCGCGCCGAGCAGCCGTTGCAGCGCGGTAGGTCCTGGGAGCGCGGCACTACCGTTGCCGTCGACAGTGACGGCCGCGTCATCGCTCATGCGACATCCTCGTGCGACAGGGCACCGGTCATCGCGCCGACCAATTGCTCCAGTGTGACGTCGGCAGCGGAGAATCGGGCCACTCGCTTCCCGAGTCGCAGCACTTCGATGCGATCGGCGACCGCGAGCACCTCGGGCATATTGTGGCTGATCAGCACGACCGCGATGCCGTGGTCGCGCACCCTTCGGATGACGTCGAGCACGCGCTCGCGCTGGACAACGCCGAGCGCGGCGGTCGGCTCGTCCATGAACACCACCTTGCTCGCCCACATCACCGCCCGTGCCACCGCGACGCTCTGCCGCTGCCCACCGGAGAGCGAGCCGATCGGCACATCGGCGCTCTGCAAGGTGACACCGAGTCGTCGAAAGTGTTCGACCGCTTGGCTTTTCATTGCCGTCCTGTCCAACATGCCGAGTTTGCCCGCGAATCCACGGCGGAGCAGTTCGCGGCCGAGGAACAGGTTCGCGGCGGGGTCCAGATCGGGGGCGACCGCCAAATCCTGGTACACCGTTTCCACACCGAGCTTGCGCGCGGCGGTCGGAGTATCGAGCACCACCGGCTTGCCGTCGAGCAGGATGGCGCCGCCGTCCGGCTGTTCGGCTCCAGAAAGGCATTTCACCAAGGTCGATTTGCCCGCGCCATTGTCACCGATCAGTGCCACGACCTCACCGGCCTTGGCTTGAAAGTTGGTGCCGCGCAACGCCGCAACGCTGCCGTAGTGCTTGGTAAGCCCGGCAGCCTCCAGCACCACGGCGGCGTCGCCCGACTTGTCCATGACCTCGCCCTCGTCATTCGAGGTCATGGGGTACTCCGCGTGGACTTAGTTGAGCAAACGTCCAGTCCATCGCCCGATGTTACGTTCGGCTCCGTGCCGTCCGGGACGTAATCGGCAAAATGCAGAGGGCGCAACGGACTCGTCCTGCGCAACCCCGCAAGGTCACGAGCGTGCGCGTTCGACCGGCGGGCGGTGGCTCGCGGCGAATCCCCTGCTGATCAGTGTGCGCCGCCGAGTTCTAGGGCGAGCACACCGAGGATTACCAGGCCGACGCCACCGACCTGCACCATGGTCAACCGCTCATCCAAGAACAGCGCACCGATGATGGAGATCGCGGCAACGCCGACGGCCGACCAGATGCCGTAGGCGACGCCGATCGCCATGCCACGTTTCAGTGCTTGCGACAGGAAGTAGAACGCGGCCCCGTAACCGATGACGACGATGATCGAAGGGATGAGTTTGCTGAATCCGTCGGAGATCTTCAGCGAAACGGTCGCGGTCACCTCGGACGCGATGGCCAGCGCGAGTAGCAGCAGAGTCACTGGCGCGAGTCTAACCCCGGGCATGGCAGAGCTCGGGAGCAGTCACGCCAGCCAGCTGCGCAACTCCCCCACTGTGCTCTGGATCTCATCGAGCTGTTTCGCGACCTGAACACCCGCCGTGCCACCGCGAGCATTGCGGGAGGCGATCGAGCCCTGCACCGTCAGCACTTCCCGGACCTGTGGTGTCAATGCCGGGTCGACAGCGGCGAACTCCGCATCGGTCAGCTCGTCGAGTCCGACGCCACGCGCCTCGGCCGCACGCACGCAACCACCTGCGGCCTCGTGCGCGACCCGGAACGGGACGCCTTGGCGGACAAGCCATTCGGCGATGTCGGTGGCGAGTGTGAAACCGGCGGGGGCAAGCTCGGCCATGCGCTCGGTGTGGAAGGTCAGGGTCGAGACCAGACCCGCGATGGCAGGAAGCAGCATTTCCAGCTGAGCGACCGAGTCGAACAGGGGCTCCTTGTCCTCCTGTAGGTCCCGGTTGTAGGCCAGCGGTTGGGCTTTGAGCGTGGCGAGCAGGCCGGTGAGGTTGCCGATAAGGCGACCGGCCTTGCCTCGGGTGAGTTCGGAGACGTCCGGGTTCTTCTTCTGCGGCATGATCGACGAGCCGGTGGACCAGGCGTCGGCGAGGGTGATATAGCCGAATTCCGGTGTGCTCCAGATGATGACCTCTTCGGCCATCCTGCTGAGGTCGACACCGATCATGGCCAGCACGAACGCCGCCTCCGCCGCGAAATCGCGTGAGGAGGTGGCGTCGATCGAGTTGGCCGCGGACGCGTCGAAATCCAGTTCGGCGGCGATCGCCTCCGGATCGAGACCGAGCGAGGAACCCGCCAGCGCGCCGGAACCGTAGGGCGACACCGCCGCCCGCTTGTCGAAATCGCGCAGCCGGTCGATATCGCGCAGCAGCGGGTGAGCGTGCGCGAGCAGATGATGCGCGAGCAGCACCGGCTGCGCGGCCTGAAGATGCGTCTTGCCCGGCATCACCGCGTCGGGGTGTGCGGCCGCCTGCACGACCAGCGCGTCGACCACCTCGAGCAGGCCGACGGCGACCCTGCGGACCGCGTCGCGCAGCCACATACGGAACAGCGTCGCCACCTGATCGTTGCGCGAACGCCCCGCGCGCAGCCTGCCGCCGAGCTCGGTGCCGACCCGCTCGATCAGCCCGCGCTCGAGCGCGCCGTGCACATCCTCGTCCGACTCCGCGGGGACATAGGCCCCCGAATCCACATCGGCCGCAAGACGATCGAGGCCTTCGAGCATGGTGGTGAGGTCGGATTCCGACAGCAGCCCGGCTTTGTGCAGCACCCGTGCGTGCGCCTTCGAAGCGCGCACGTCATAGGGGGCGAGCACCCAGTCGAAATGCGTCGACTTACTGAGCGCGGCCATCGCAGCGGCCGGTCCGGACGCGAAACGCCCGCCCCACAGCGCCCCTTCGTTGGTGCTGCCACTCTGCGTCATCGTGTGCTGTCTCCTGAAGGTCGGGTGGCGATCATCGGTGGATGTCGGGCACCTTACTTCTGGTTCAGGTCGCGGCGCGCCGCGACCTTCGAGGACAGGCCGTGGATCTGCACGAAGCCCTTGGCCAGCGACTGGTCGAAGGTGTCGCCCGCATCGTAGGTGGCCAGGTTGAAGTCGTAGAGCGACTGCTCGGAGCGGCGGCCGTTGACCACGACGGAGCCGCCGTGCAGCACCATGCGGATGTCGCCGGACACGTGCTCCTGGGTCTCGGCGACAAAGGCGTCGAGTGCCCGCTTGAGCGGGGAGAACCACAGGCCGTCGTAGACCAGCTCGCTCCAGCGCTGCTCGACCTGCCGCTTGTAGCGGCCGAGCTCGCGCTCGACGGTGACAGCTTCGAGCTCCTGGTGCGCGGTGATCAGCGCGATGGCGCCGGGTGCCTCGTAGATCTCGCGGCTCTTGATGCCGACGAGCCGGTCCTCGACCATGTCGAGGCGACCGACGCCCTGTCGTCCCGCACGAAGGTTGAGCTCGACAATGGCCTCGAGCACGGTGACCTGGCGGCCATCGATGGCGACGGGGACACCCTTGTCGAAGGTGACGATGAGCTCGTCGGGCGCCTCGAAGTTGACCGTCGGGTCGGCGGTGTAGTCGTAGACGTCCTTGGTCGGCGCGTTCCAGAGGTCCTCGAGGAAGCCGGTTTCCACCGCGCGACCGAACACGTTCTGGTCGATGGAGAACGGCGACTTCTTGGTGACGTTGATCGGCAGCGCGTTCTCCTCGGCGAACGCGATGGCCTTCTCCCTGGTCCAGGCGTAGTCACGGACCGGGGCGATCACGTTCAGGTCGGGCGCGAGCGCGCCGATGCCGACCTCGAAGCGCACCTGGTCGTTGCCCTTGCCGGTGCAGCCGTGCGCGACGGTGCTCGCGCCGTGGAACTTGGCGGCCTCGACCAGGTGCTTGACGATCAGCGGACGGCTGATCGCCGACACCAGCGGGTAACGGCTCATGTAGAGCGCATTGGCCTGGATGGTCGGCAGGCAGTAGTCGTTGGCGAACTCGTCACGCGCATCGACCACGATCGCCTCGACGGCGCCGCAGTCGAGCGCTCGCTGGCGCACCACGTTCATGTCCTCGCCGCCCTGACCGAGGTCGATGGCCACGGCCACCACCTCGGAACCGGTCTCCTTGGCGATCCAGCTGATCGCGACGGAGGTGTCAAGCCCACCGGAGTAGGCGAGTACGACGCGCTCGGACATGTCTATGTGCTCCTCGGATTCGTGCTGTGTCTGCCGTCTTGTGCAGTCTTGTCCCCTGCACCGTTCTGCAAATGATTATGCATGACTATGCAAGCCCATTCACAACCGGGTGGCGTTGAGCCCGCTGCCGACGGAATCGAGTTCCGCAAACCGATCCGCAGCCTGACTGGCGTCGACATTACGCGCGCCTGCCGGACACCATGCCTGTGCTGGGAAGCGATACCGATAGCCGCGACGGTGCGTGATCTTGTTCTCCCCGCGAGCGGGAATGACCTACGTTCAGCAAATACTGACCGGACAGTGTGTTGGAGTGCTTGATGAAGAACGTTGCCAAGGTGTGGCGCGCGTGGTCGCCGCCGCAGACCGCGCCGAGACCATCGGTCCCCACGGACAGCACTTGATACCGTGCATACGAGGGAAACCTGTGGAGCAGAGGGGATTTCGGCGGCCATGGTGAACATGGCACCGGGTCGGGTCGCGAGTGCCCACTACCACGCACACAGCGAAACCATCGTGTTGTGCGTGCGCGGGCGGGCCGCGACGCTTGTCGGGCCGGAGTTGATCCCGAACCTGCACGGTTGAACGCGCTCGTGAAGGCACTGGAAAGGCATTTTCCGGCCGGATACTCATGGACAATCCCCGATGGCGGCATGTTCGTGTGGGTCGAGGGTCCCACCGATTTCGACGCCGAGGCGCTCTTGCTGCCAGCTCTGGAAGCCCGGCGTGGCTTTCATGCCGGGGGCAATGTTCTTCGCCGCCGACGATGCACCACGCAACGCGATGCGGCTGAGTTTCGCCAGTGTCCCGCTGGCCGAGATCGATCGCGGCATCGGGCTATTGGCCGCGCTGTGCGATGCGGCATGAGCGCCGATTAGGCGAGTTCCTCGATTTTGGCGGCTAGTTCGGCGCCGGTCAGGGGTTCGCGGGCGATGACGGCGATGGTGTCGTCGCCCGCGATAGTGCCGACTATGTAGGGCAGGGCGGCACGGTCGAGGGCGCTTGCCAGGTAGTGGGCGGCGCCTGGTGGGGTGCGCAGGACCGCGATGTTGCCGCTGGCGTCGGTGGAGACGAGCAGGTCGCCGAGGAGTTTGGAGAGGCGGCCGGTGCCGCCGGTGACGCCGCGGACGGGGTTGCCGTCCTCGGGGACCACATAGACGCCCGCGCCGCCGTCCGCGGCGCGCAGTTTCACCGCGCCGAGTTCATCGAGATCACGCGACAGGGTGGCCTGGGTGGTCTCGATGCCTTCCGCGGACAGCAGTGCGGCGAGTTCGGTCTGACTGCGGACCGCGTGCGCGAGCAGCAACTCGATAATGCGGGACTGACGTCCGGCACGGGTGCCCGCGATGACGGGCCCGAGCCTGCCGGGTTCGGGGCGGGTGACGCTCACGACTCCACCTCGCCCCTGGTTCGCTCACTCACGACTGCTCCTCGCCGCGTCTGGCCAGCAGCCACACCAGCAGTGCCTTCTGTGCGTGCAGCCGGTTCTCCGCCTCGTCCCAGACCACACTGTGCGGACCGTCGAGCACGTTGTCGGTGATCTCCTCGCCGCGATGTGCGGGGAGACAATGCAGCACCACGGCATCGGACTCGGCGTGCGCCAGCAGCTTCTCATTCAGCTGGAACGGGCGGAACGGTCCGACGCGATCGAGGCCGTCGTTCTCCTGGCCCATCGACGTCCACGTGTCGGTCACCAGCGCATCGGCGCCCTCGGCGGCGGCGACCGGATCACCGGTGAGCGTGATGGTCGCGCCGGTTTCGGCGGCACGCTTGCGCGCAGCCTCCAGAATCCACGGCAGCGGCTCGAAGCCCTCCGGCGCGGCAATGGTGATGTTCAATCCCGCGGTGACGCCGCCGAGCAGCAGCGAGTGCGACATATTGTTCGCGCCGTCACCGAAGTAGGTGAGTTTGCGGCCGGCCAGGGTGCCCAAGCGCTCGGTGAGCGTCTGCAGATCCGCGAGCACCTGACACGGATGGAACTCGTTGGACAGCGCATTCACCACCGGAACCGTTGCGGTGGAGGCCATTTCGTCGAGACGAACCTGCTCGAAGGTGCGCCAGACGATCGCATCGACATAGCGCGAGAGCACCGTGCCGGTGTCGCCGAGGGTTTCCTCACGGCCGAGCTGGGTGTCGCGACCGTCGACGACGACCGCGTGCCCGCCGAGCTGGGCGATGCCCATTTCGAAGGAGAACCTGGTGCGGGTGGAGTTCTTCTCGAAGATCACCCCGACCCCGCGCGGGCCCTCTAGCGGCCTACGCGAGAACGGTGCTTGCTTCAATTCGGCTGCAAGCGAGAGGATTTCGGCCTGTTCGACCGGGGTCACATCGTCGTCGCGCAGAAAGTGGCGTAGGCGTGCGTTGCTCATTTGGCTCCCTTCGCGTCTTCGGCGGCACCGTCCAGAATGTCCGGCAAGTCGGCGACGAAGTTGTCGGACTGGGTTTCGGTGAGCACCAGCGGCGGTGCGAGCCGAATGACGTTGGGCTTGGGCGCGTTCACCAGGTAGCCCGCCGCCCGCGCCCGTGCCTCGACCTCGGCCGAGGCGTCCTCGGTCAGCACGATGCCGAGCAGCAGACCCGCGCCGCGCACCTGTTCGACGAGCGGATGCTCGAGCAGTTCGATGCCGTCGCTGAGCCGCTTGCCGACCGACTCGACATGGTTGAGCAAATCCAGTTCGTCGATGGTGCGCAGCACGGCGAGTGCGGCCGCCGCGCAGACCGCGTTACCGCCGAAGGTGGTGCCGTGCAGGCCGGGAGACAGCAGATCGGCGGCAGGTCCGGTGGCGAGCACCGCGCCGATGGGCAGGCCACCGCCGAGCCCCTTGGCCAGGGTGATCACGTCCGGCACAATGCCGAAAGCCTGGTGCGCGTAGAACTTTCCGCACCGGCCGATGCCGGTCTGCACCTCGTCGAGGATCAGTAGCGCACCGTGACGCGCGGTGATCTCGCGTGCCTTCACCAGGTAGTCGATCGGCGGCACCACGACGCCGCTCTCCCCCATGATCGGTTCGAGGAAGACCGCGGCGGTGTCCTCGTCGACCACCGCTTCCAAGGCGGCGGCGTCACCGTAGGGCACGTGTACGACGCCGGGCGGCATCGGTTCGAACGGCGTCCGCTTGGACGCCTGGCCGGTGAGGGCGAGCGCACCCATGGTCCTGCCGTGGAACGCTTCCTCGCACGCGATGATCTTGCTGCGGCCGGTCAGCCGCGCCATCTTGAACGCGGCCTCGTTGGCCTCGGTGCCGGAGTTGCAGAAGAACGCGCGCCCGTGCCCGTCGCCGAGCTCACCGTCGCCGAAATGCGCGAGCAGTCGTTCGGCCAGTTCGACCACCGGCTCGTTCACGTAGAAGTTCGAGGTGTGCCCGAGGGTGCCGAGTTGGTTGGTAACGGCCTCGAGGATCGCCGGGTGGGCGTGTCCGAGGCTGTTGACCGCGATGCCGCCGAGGAAATCGACGTAGCGCTTGCCGTCCGCGTCGTAGACCACGGCCCCCGCACCGCGGGTGAGCGCGATTTTCGGCGTCCCGTAGTTCTTCATCATCGCGGCCGACCATCGCTGCTGTAGAGCAGAATTGTTCGT
Source organism: Nocardia arseniciresistens (assembly GCF_046764875.1). NCBI lineage: Bacteria > Bacillati > Actinomycetota > Actinomycetes > Mycobacteriales > Nocardiaceae > Nocardia > Nocardia arseniciresistens. The sequence goes on along the minus strand of NZ_JBKORD010000005.1, from coordinate 393,391 downwards.
GACTTCGTTCATGATTTCGTTCCGTTCAGTGGGTCGGCACCGTCCATTCCGGACGGCACGGGCGTCACCATCGTTCCGATTCCCTCTCCGGTAAACAGTTCCAGCAGCACCGAGTGCGGGACCCGACCGTCGATGACGTGCGCGGTCGGCACTCCGCCGAGCACGGCGCGCAGGCAGGCTTCCATTTTGGGCACCATGCCCGCATCGAGACTCGGGAGCAACTTCGCCAGCTCGTCGGCGTCGATATGCGAGGTGAGCGACGAGCGGTCGGGCCAGTCGGTGTAGAGGCCCTCGACGTCGGTGAGCACCACCAGCTTCTCGGCGCCGATACTCTCGGCGAGCGCCGCGGCGGCGGTGTCCGCGTTGATGTTGTGCACCACGCCGTCGACATCGGGGGCGATGGTCGACACCACCGGGATACGTCCGGCACCGATCAGGTCGAGCACCGCGTCCGGGTTCACCGCGGTGACATCGCCGACCAGACCGATGTCGGTCGGTGCGCCGTCGACGTCGACGGTGCGCCTGGTCGCGGTGAACAGTCGCGCGTCCTCACCGGAGATGCCGACCGCGTACGGGCCGTGCGCGTTGATCAGTCCGACCAGCTCCCTCCCGACCTGGCCGAACAGCACCATCCGCACCACATCCATCACCTCGGGCGTGGTGACTCGGAAACCACCGCGAAATTCGCCCTCGAGGCCGAGTTTCTTCAGCATCGCACTGATCTGCGGTCCGCCGCCGTGCACCACCACCGGGTGCACGCCGACGGTACGCAGGAACACCATATCGGCGGCGAATGCCCGTTTGAGTTCGTCGTCGACCATCGCGTTGCCGCCGTATTTGACGACCACGATCTTGTCGCGGAACTTCTGCAGCCACGGCAACGCCTCAGCCAGTACGTGCGCCTTGTCCAGCGCCGAAAGCTCATGCAGCACTTGGCCACTCATGAACTGTATGCCGAATTCTCTTCGACATAACCGTGCGAGAGATCGGTGGTACGGATCATCGCGGTGCCGGCACCGACATTCAGCTCGATGAGCACCTCGATGTCCATCCCGGACAGGTCGACCTCGCGCGCGCCCTGAGCTCCGACGCCGTCGACGCACACCGGTTTTCCATTGAACGACACCGAGATCCGGTTCGGATCGAGGGTGATCGGCGCCATACCGACGGCGGCGAGCACCCGGCCCCAGTTCGGGTCGGAACCGAACAGCGCCGTCTTGACCAGATTGTCGCGTGCGACGGTGCGCGCGGCGATCAGCGCCTCGTCCTCGCTGACCGCACCGGAGACCACGACCTGCACCCGCTTGGTGACGCCCTCCGCGTCGGCCATCAGCTGCGCGGCCAGATCGTCACAGACCGCGAGCACCGCGGCGTCGAGTTCCTCCTGGGATGGAGTGACCTCGCTCGCGGCGTTGGCCAGCAGCAGCACCGTGTCGTTGGTGGAGCAGGAGCCGTCGACGTCGAGCCGGTCGAAGGTGAGCCGAGTCGCGTTGCGCAGCGCCCGATCCAGCTGTTGCGCGCTGACCGCGGCATCGGTGGTGAGTACGACAAGCATGGTCGCCAGCGAGGGTGCGAGCATGCCCGCGCCCTTGGCCATGCCGCCGACGTTCCACTTGTCATGATGATGGAAGGCCGCTTCCTTGGGCACGGTGTCGGTGGTCATGATCGCGTAGGCCGCGTCGAGACCGCCCGACAGACCACCGCCCATCTCGTGCACGATCTCGGTGACACCGGGGATCACCTTGTCCATGGGCAGCCGGTCGCCGATCAAACCGGTGGAACAGACGGCGATTTCGCCCGCGCCGGTCTCGGTGCCCCAGTTGCTCAGCGCCTCGGCCAGTGCCTCGGCCGTCTGGTGCGTGTCCTGGAATCCGCCGGGCCCGGTGCACGCGTTCGCGCCGCCGGAGTTGAGGATGACCGCGCGCAGCCGACCGGTGGTGAGCACCTGCTGCGACCACAGCACCGGTGCGGCCTTGACCTGGTTACGGGTGAACACGCCCGCGGCCGCGTACTCGGGCCCCTCGTTGAACACCAGGGCCAGGTCGGGCTTCCCGCTCGCCTTGATGCCCGCGGCAATGCCCGCCGCGCGGAATCCGAGCGGTGCGGTGACCCCCTGCGTCCGGACCAGCTTGCCGCCCGAGCCCTCGGGCGATGTCCCAGCGGTTGTCGTCACGGTGCCACTCCTACGGTGGAAAGTCCTGCGGTCTCGTCGAATCCGACGGCCAGATTCATCGATTGCACCGCGGCGCCCGCGGTGCCCTTCGTCAAGTTGTCGATCGCGCCGATCACCACCAGCAGGCCCGCGTCGGTATCGACGGCGACCTGGAGGGTGACGGCGTTGGAGCCGAGCACCGAACCCGTCTGCGGCAGTTGCCCTTCCGGCAGCAGCTGCACGAAAGGTTCATCGGCGTAAGCCTTTTCGTAGACCGCGCGCGCATGTTCGGCGTCTACCTTTGTCGGCGCGGTGCAGGTGGCGAGAATCCCTCTCGGCATCGGCGCGAGCACGGGGGTGAACGAGACGGTGACGTCGGTTCCGCCCGCCGCCTTCAGGTTCTGCGAAATCTCGGGGGTATGCCGATGCGCGCCCGCGATACCGTATGCGCGTACCGAACCCATCACCTCGGACCCGAGCAGGCCGACATCGGGCTTGCGGCCGGCACCCGAAGTGCCGCTCACCGCAACCACATTGACCGTCGGCTCGACGATGCCCGCCGCGATCGCCGGGGCAAGAGCCAGGCTCGCCACCGTCGGGTAGCACCCCGGGACGGCGATCCGGCTCGCGCCGCGCAGCTTCTCCCTGCCGCCGGGCAGTTCCGGCAGACCGTATGGCCAACTGCCCGCGTGGGCGCTGCCGTAGTACTTCTCCCACGCGCGCGCATCGGTCAGCCGGAAGTCGGCGCCGCAGTCGATGATCACGGTCGACTCGGGTAGCAGCTGCGCGATGGCGGCGGATTGCCCGTGCGGCAGCCCGAGGAACACCACGTCATGTCCGGCGAGTTCGTCGACGGTGGTCGAGGTGAGCACCCGATCGGCCAATGGCAGCAGATGTGGCTGATGCTGCGCCAGGGTGCTGCCCGCGTTCGCTCCCGCGGTCAGCGCCCCGATGACGAGGCGCCCGTCACGGTATGCCGGATGTCCCAGCAATAGCCGCAGCACCTCGCCGCCCGCGTACCCGCTCGCACCGGCCACCGCGACCCGCAATGCGGGCCCGCCCGCTGAATCAACCATGCGATTATTATGCACGATTGTGCAAGCTCATTCATAGACGGGGTCGTCTGCCACTGATCAATCGTGCGATCAACGAGAACAACAGCACCGTCGCCGCGCCCCCACCGGCGTCTAGCGCAACGGCACAGGATCGATACCGAGGGCGTCGGCCAGACCGGATTCGCCCTTCGGCGTCAGGCGGATCGCGCGTCCGTTGCCGACTCGTTGGACCCAGTCCAGATCCTGTAGACGGCGACAGAGCTGTGCTCCCGCCGCGCCGCCGAGATGGGTGCGGCGCTCGGTCCAGTCGAGACAGGGGCGGGCGACGGGCCTGCGGGTGGCGCGCAGTACCGCCTTGTCGATTCCCATGGGGTTGGTGAACCAGCCCAGACCCGCCGGGGTCAATGCGAAGCCACCGTCGCCGCCGAGCAGGCCGCGGGCGGTCATGGCTTCGGTGATCGTCACGCCGAGGCGACCCGCGAGGTGGTCGTAGCAGGTACGGCCGCGAGCAAGGGCGGCGGCGACGGTGGCCGAGCGCAGTCCCGTCGGTCCGGTACGCGGCGGGTCGAGGTGGGTGACCATGGCCTCCAATAGCTCCGCAACCTGGGCACTGGCCAGCTGCACATAGCGGTGCCTGCCTTGTCGGCGTTCGATGAGCAGGCCGCCCTCGAGCAGTCGGTTCAGGTGTTCGGTGGCGGTGGAGGGCGCGACGCCCGCGTGCCGCGCCAATTCGCCCGCGGTCCAGGCGCGGCCGTCGATCAGGGCGAGGCACATCTCGGCGCGGGTGCGGTCGGCGAGCAATACGGCCAGCCCCGCCAGTTCGGTCCCTCGGGTCTGCACCACTCCATCATGGTGCGCTGTTGTTTCGGCGGCCACCGAAACAACAGCGGGATACGGTCGCGATATGAACGGAATCCGCCCGGTGAGCATCGGACGGGCATCCGCCATCGCCACCGGAATCATCGAAGGATCCCGATGAACAAGACGAAGATCTTCCACGCACTGCACCATCGCGACGAGCCGCTCGTGCTGCCGAACGCCTGGGATTTCGGCTCCGCGGCCGCACTTGCCGCCGAGGGGTTTCCCGCGATCGGCACCACCAGTCTCGGGGTCGCCGTCGCTGCGGGACTGCCCGACGGAACCGGTGTCACCCGCGACGAAACACTCACGGTGGCAACGCGACTCGCACGCCTACCGGTTCCGGTGACCGTCGATATCGAGGGCGGCTTCAGCGCTGACCCCGGCGAGGTCGCCGACTTTGTCGCCCGGTTGGCGGAACTGGGGATCGCCGGAGTGAATCTCGAAGACGGCCGTTCGGAAAGCACGCTCGCCGAACCCGAGCACCAGGCCGAGCTGATCGCCGCGATCAAGGCCCGCACACCCGAACTGTTCGTCAATGCGCGCGTCGACACGTATTGGCTGAAGCTGCAACAGGATTCGACGCTCGCGCGGGTCGAGCGATACACGGACGCGGGTGCCGACGGCATCTTCGTGCCCGGCGTGACCGACCCGGTCCAGATAACCCGGCTGGTCGCCACGACCGCGCTGCCGGTCAACATCCTCTACACCGCGCACGGCCCGACGATCGCGACCATGGCCGAGTTGGGCGTTCGCCGCATCAGCACCGGCTCGCTGCTGTACCGCACCGCCCTCGCGGCAATCGTCGACGCCGCCCGAGCGGTGCGCGACGACAGGCCGTTCGCGGTCGAGGTACCGACCTATCGCCAGGTTCAGGCCATCACCGCACCGGGCTCCTGAACCCGAACGAACTAGTCTCCGCGACTGTCGGGCTTCTGAGGCCCGAGCGAATTCGTGGGAGAAAGTTTCCGCGAGTATGTCGATCCGGCGAGATCCCGTTCGTGTAGGAGGTGAGGCCGACTCCGATTCGGCACCGAGGAAGGCGCGGACATGGGCGACAACCTGCGGCAATCGCTGATGCGAGACGATCTCGTCGACGAGTATTTGTTGATGATCGGTCCGATCGTGAGCTCGTGATCGACACCTGTCCGCGCGAGTGAGGAGCACCGAAATGAAGCAGTACATGCTCGGCATCTACCAGTCCGAAGGTGGTGTACCGCCTGCGCCGGACGAACTGGCGGAGATCATGCGCGAACTGGAGGTGGTGAACGACGAGATGCGCGCCGCGGGCGCGTGGGTATTCGCCTCGGGCCTCAACGCGCCGAGCACCGCCACCGTGCTGCGCGCCACCGGCAACGACGTGCTCATCACCGACGGGCCATACGTCGAGAGCAAGGAATACATTGCCGGATTCAGCATCATTCGGGCCGCCGATCTCGACGAGGCGCTGAAATGGGGCAGCAAGGTCGCGGTTGTGCTCGGCCTGCCGATCGAGATCCGGCCGCTAGAGGATGGCTGAGGCCGCCGTGGTGACCCCTTCGGTGATCGAAGAGGTGTTCACCGAACACTACGGTCGCGCGGTGGCCAGCTTGATCCGCGTCTTCGGCGACATCGGCGTCGCCGAGGACGCGGTACAGGACGCGTTCACCGCCGCCGTGCAGCGGTGGCCGTCCGACGGTCTCCCCGCGAGCCCGCCGGGATGGATCATCACCACCGCACGCAATCGGGCGATCGATCGACTGCGCCGCGAATCATCCCGCGACGACCGGCATGCCGAGGCCGCACTGCTCCACGCCGAACACGAACCGGTCGAGCGCGGCGCGGTCCGCGACGACCGACTGCGGCTGATCTTTACCTGCTGCCACCCCGCCCTCGCCGCCAATGCCCAAGTGGCCCTTACCTTGCGCCTGCTCGGCGGCCTGACCACCACCGAGATCGCGCACGCCTTCCTGACGTCCGAATCGACCATGGCGCAGCGAATCGTCCGCGCCAAGGGCAAGATTCGCGATGCCCGGATCCCCTACCGTGTTCCACGCGACGCCGACCTGCCCGATCGCCTGCGCGCGGTGCTCGCCGTGGTCTACCTGATCTTCACCGAGGGACACACGGCCACCTCGGGGTCGCACCTGGTCCGAGCGGACCTGTGCGCCGAGGCGATCCGGCTCGGACGCCTCATCGCCGAGCTGATGCCCGACGAACCGGAAGCCCATGGCCTGCTGGCACTGATGCTGCTCACCGAATCTCGACGTGCCGCAAGGACAACGCCCGACAGCGCGCTGGTCCCGCTAACGGAGCAGGACCGCACCCGCTGGAACCGCACCCTCATCGCCGAGGGCCACACCATCGTCCGAGAGTGCCTGCGCCGCAATCAACCCGGCCCGTATCAGATCCAAGCGGCGATCAACGCGGTCCACACGGACGCAACCGATGCCGCCGCGACCGACTGGCAGCAGGTCCTGCACCTCTACGACCAACTGGCCGCGATAGCACCGAGCCCGGTGGTGCTGCTCAATCGCGCGGTAGCGGTGGGTGAGGTGGAGGGACCACACGCCGCACTCACCATGCTCGACGACATCGACTTGGCGAATCATTATCTCTTCCACGCCATCCGAGCCGATCTACTGCGCCGCCTCGGCCGAACCTCCGAGGCATTGGCGGCCTACGACCGAGCGATCGACCGCACCGAAAACCGCGCCGAGCAAGCCTTCCTCCGGTCCCGTCGCGAGACGGTCGCGTAGGCGGTTCAGGAGCAACAGCCGATCTTCGGCCGGGCACGGCCGACGTCAGTGCTTACGTACCACCCGCTCCCCCTGGCCGGGCTTCCAGATGGTGATGTCCAGGTGGTCGTCTATCACAGCGACGGTGGAGGCACTGGTCAGGTCCGCGACGAAGAAGTGATCGAATTCTTCGCCGCGCAGATCCAAACCGCTGTCGTCGAAGAGTTTTTCGGCAAAACGCGCATGCACTTGCTTGTCAGGCAGGTCGGTGACGGTACCGAAGAGTTTGGCGTCGGCATCGGTGACCTTCGTGTCGACGGTCGCGGTGTGCAGACAGAAGCGCGGGTCGCGCGCCAGGTCCTTGAACTTCGTTGTGTTCGGCATACCCACGATCACCAGCATGTCCTCGAAGATCATCGGCTCGACGGGGCTGATCCTCGGAAAACCGTCGGACCGGAGCGTACCGAGCATGCAGAGGTTGCCGGTGGCTTTGTGTCGTCGGATGAATACGGCGGCGATCTGGGGCGCTTCTTCGGTGAACTGGCTCCAAGTGGTCATGCCGACGACTGTAGGAGCTGAACCTGACATCTTCTGTCAGGTTCAGCGATTAATCTCGGACCGATGAGGGCGAGTCGATTGGTTCAGCTGCTGTTGTTGCTACAGACGCGCGGCCGGTCGACGGCACCCGAGCTGGCCCGCGAGCTGGAGGTGTCGGTGCGGACGGTCTATCGCGATATCGAGGCACTCTCGGCGGCCGGCGTTCCGGTGTACACCGAGCAGGGGCGCGGAGGTGGCGTACAGCTCGTCGACGGATACCGGACCCGGCTGACCGGACTGACCACAGAGGAGGCCGACGCCGTACTGCTGGCCGGATCACCTGCCGCCGCTGCCGATCTCGGCCTCGGCACCGTGCTCGCGACCGCGCAGCTCAAGGTGCTCGCCGCGCTGCCACCCGAATTGCGCGGCCGGGCAACACGAATCGCCGAGCGAGTGCACATCGATGCCCCCGGCTGGTTCCATCGCCCCGACCAGACACCCACGTTGGCGACGGTCGCCGATGCGCTCTGGCACGATCGACGTCTGGACATCCGCTACCAGCGCAAGGACCGGGCAGTGCAACGCCGCCTCGATCCGCTCGGCCTCGTGCTGAAGGCCGGGATCTGGTATCTCGTCGCACGAGAGGGGTCCGCGGTGCGCTCTTATCGGGCCGGCCGGATTACCTCGGCCGAGCAGACCGGCGAATCATTCACGCGGCCACAACATTTCGATCTTGCCGAGCATTGGTCGGAGTCGGCGGAGGACTTCGCCCGCTCGATGCTGCGGGTACGTGCCCGCTGCCGGATCGCCGCCACCCATCTGCGCCTGCTCCGGTTGATGAACGAGCCCGCAGCGCTGGCCGAGGCGATGGACTCGGCCGCAGCGCCCGACTCCGAGGGGTGGGTCGAATTGACCCTGCCCTCGGAGTCCTACGAGGTGCTGGCCAGCGCCATCCTTCCGCTCGGGCAGTACTGCGAAGTCCTCGACCCGCCCGAGTTGCGCGCCCAGCTCGCCGAAACAGCCTTCGCCATGGCCGACCGATACCGCGAGTCGCGGGACCCTGCTCCCGCAGCCACACCCCAACCGGCACACCCCGGGTAGGAACAGCCGCACACCCGGCGCCCGAGATGTGCGGCGGATCCCGGCCGCGACCGTTGGGGCGGAGGTCGATTCAGCGCAGCGAGCCGAAGAACTCGCGGATATCGGTGATCAGCAGATCGGGCGCTTCCATAGCCGCGAAGTGACCACCACGGTCGTACTCGGTCCAGCGCGCGATGGTGTGCTGCTGTTCGGCAAGCATCCGGATCGAGTTGTCGCCCGCGAACACCGCCCCTGCTGTCGGCACACCGGAGTTCTTCACCTGCACACCCCAGGAGTTCGATTCGCGGTAGAGGCGGATAGAGGAGGCGAAGGTCTCGGTGAACCAGTAGATGCTGACGTTGGTGAGCAACGCGTCGCGATCCACGGCCTCATCCGGTAGTTCGATGGCCGGGTTGGTCCAGCGCTGAAAGATGTCGACGATCCACGACAAGAGCGCGGCCGGGGAGTCGTGCATGCCGATGGCCAGGGTCTGCGGCCGGCCCGCCTGCACCATCGCGTAGCCGAAACGGGTGTAGCTCTCCGGACCTGTCAGCTTCTCCAGCCGAGCCTTGTCCGCTTCGCTGTATTCGGGTTCCCTGCCGCCGGATTCCGCACTACCCCATGACTGTTCGCCGTCGTCCTCCCACGACTGCGCGCCGTCCGCATCCCACGAGGGGATAGTGATCGGCCCGTTCAGATGAATGCCGACGAGGTGTTCGGTGGCGATGCGCCCCAGTTCCGCGGACACGAAGCCGCCCGCGTCGCCGCCCTGCGCGCCGTATCGGTCGTAACCGAGCCGCGCCATCAGTTCGGCGACAACCTGGGCGTACCGCTCGGTCCCGCCATCACCGACCCGGCGCGTCGGTCCGGAGAATGCGAAACCGGGCAGCGACGGGATCACCAGATGGAACGCGGAGGCCGGGTCGCCGCCGTGCGCGCGCGGATCACTGAGCGGGCCGATCACGTCGAGGAATTCGACGAACGAGCCCGGCCACCCGTGACTGAGTACCAGCGGCAGCGCATCCGGCTCCGGTGACCGTACATGCAGGAAATGCACTGTCTGACCGTCGATTTCGGTGATGAACTGCGGAATCTTGTTCAGGCGGTGCTCGTGAGCGCGCCAGTCGTAGCCGGACCGCCAGTAGTCGGCGAGCCGCCTCAAATAGGAGACCGGCATGCCGTAATCCCAACCGACACCGGGCAGTTCGTCGGGCCATAGGATGTTCGCCAGCCGGGCGTTCAAGTCATCGATCTGATCCTGCGGGATCTCGATATGGAAGGGACGGATGTCGTGTTCGGTGCTCATGACGACAACGCTATTACCCACTTAGGACAGGTCCATTCCTAAGCATCTGGCATTCTCGAAGCCATGTTGGAAACCTCGGCGCGGCTGCTCAGACTGCTCGCGCTGCTCCAGACACACCGGGACTGGACCGGCGCCGATCTCGCCGAACGCCTGGACGTCACCACCAGGACCGTCCGGCGCGACGTGGAGCGCCTGCGCGAACTCGGTTATCCGGTACACGCCAGCCAGGGGACGGCGGGCTATCGGCTCGGGGCCGGTGCCGCGCTGCCGCCACTGCTGCTCGACGACGAGGAGGCCGTCGCGATCGCGGTCGGCCTGCGCAGCGCCTCCGACGGCACCGTCGCGGGCATCGAGGAATCCTCGCTGCGCGCGCTGACCAAGCTGGAGCAGGTGCTGCCGCCCCGGCTGCGCCAACGCGTGCGCACCCTGCGCGGCGCCACCGTCCGGGTCGGTGTGCCGGGAACGGCGGTCGAGCCCGACACGCTGATGGCGATCGCCGAGGCTTGTCAGCGCCGGGAGCGGTTGCGCTTCGACTATCGTGCGCACAGCGGCGCGACCAGCGTCCGCTCGGTCGAACCGCACAGCCTGGTGCACTTCAGCAGGCGCTGGTACCTCGTCGCGTGGGATGTCGACCGAGCCGACTGGCGCAGCTTTCGCGCCGACCGCATCGCTACGCGAGTACCGACCGGGCCGAGGTTCACCCCGCGCGAAATCCCGGAAGGCGATGTGTCGACCTATCTTTCACTGCAACTCTCCGCGCGGAGCTGGCCGTATCAAGCGACCGTGCTGCTGCACAAACCCGCCGCGGGAGCATCCGGCAGTGTGTGGCCGGGCATGGGCGTCGTCGAGGCCGTCGACGAGCACAGCTGCCACCTGCACGTCGGGGCCGATACTCCCGAGGCATTGGTCTGGATGATCACCTCGACCGACATCGACTTCACATTGCTCAGCGGACCGAAGGAACTGGCCACCGCCCTGCGCTCCCAAGCCAACCGCTGCGACCGAGCCCTACGGAATTTCCCGCCGCCAGAGCACGCACCGAAAGCCCTCCTGGACGAGTAATTCCAAGGGCTGATTGCCGGTGCGGTCGCCCACTCATGGCTGCCTTGAACCCTTCCGCGTAGCCATTCCCTTATAGTGCAGATTGCGGTTGAGCTCGGCGCCGGATGATGCTCCCGAATCTGTAGTGCACTTACGTGGGGGTTCCGACTGCTCGACCAGATTCCAGGTAATCGAGATGTGCAACATTCCGTGAATGGAGTAGCAGCGTGTCGATCAGCAGGCGTGGTTTCTTTGCCAGGGGTGCCGCGGCCGCAACGGCCGCCACCGCGGCGTCGGGCGCGACGGGGGCCGGCAAGGCCCGCGCCGATGTCGACCCTGATAGGCCGAACATCCTCGTTGTGCTCGTGGACGAGATGCGCGCGCCGATGTGGTTCCCCGACCAGGAAGCGTTGGACGGGATACTGCCGCACATTGCTCGAATCCGCCGAGGCGCAGTGTCATTCGAGCAGCACTACACCGCGGCCAACGACTGCACTCCATCACGCGGGGTTCTGCTGACCGGCTTGTACTCCCATCAGACCGGTTGCATGATGACCTCGCAGTCGACCTTGTCGCCGTTGTTCCCCACGTGGGGCTCGATGATCCGTGAACACGGGTATGAGACGACGTGGTGGGGGAAGTGGCATCTCGGCCACGATTCGGACACGATTCCGGGGTCGCTGGCGAATTACGGATTCGCGGGCGGCACCTATCCGTCACCCAACGGGGCGCCCGGACAAGGTTTGCAGATGGACCCGGCCGTCGTCGACCAATTCCTCGGATGGTTCGACACGGAAGCGGGTCGAGCGCCATGGTGCTGCACAGTGTCGTTGGTCAATCCGCACGACATCCAGTGGTGGCCCCGATGGACCCAACGCCTGCAAGCGCAGCTCGACATTCCGCGCTGGATGAACGACCTGCCCGCGAATTACGAAACCCTCGAGCAGCTGGCCGCGAAGCCACGCCTACAGCTTGCGCTGGTGGAAGCCTCCGCGATCGCGTTCGGGTGGGCGCCGAATGGAACTCCCGGTGCCGAGCAACAGTGGATCGACATGCGCAACTTCTATCTGTGGCTGCAACAGCAGGTCGACACCCAGATCGGCCGAGTGCTCGACGCGCTGTACGAGCGCCCGGAGGTCGCGGCCAACACCGTCATCGTCTTCACCTCCGACCACGGGGACTACGCCGGCTCGCACGGGCTGCACGGTAAAGGTGGCGCGGCCTATGACGAGGCGATCAGAGTACCGCTGTATGTGCACGATCCCCGCGGTCTGCTGAGCCCCACTTCTTCGACCAGTATCCGCGAACAGCTCACTTCCAGCGCCGATATCACCCCACTGCTGCTGACGATCGCCTCCGGCGGGAGCGCGTGGCGCGGGGACACGAGGTACGCACACCTCGCCGGTCGTCTCGACATCGCCGCCATGTGCCGCGATAGCGGCAAACCCGGGCGACCCTGGATCGTCCACGCCACCGATGAACCCACCATCGAAGAGGCCGCCGTGCTCTTCAACCAGAATGCGCCCGCACACGTCGCAGCGGTACGCACCGCCGACGCGAAATACGTGTCCTATTCACACTTCGTCAACGGACGAATAGAAATAGACTCGGCTCAGCAGCAAGAATACGAGCTCTACGATTACGCAGCGGCGGGCGGGCAACTCGAACTCGACAACCAAGCCGCCGGTAACGCTGATCTGCGCGCGCAGATGGAACCGCTACTGCAACAAGCGATTGCCGAACTGAACCAGCCGCTGCCACCCTACCTGCGCCAAGCGCAGGAACAAGGCATGGCGGACTACCTGGCACAGGAACACAATGTCCTCGCAATAGCGGAACACGCGTTCCGCGAACTGCAAAACGCCCTGCCCAAGTAGTTCTGCTATAGAATTGCCACGTTCGAGGGTAGGTCGAATTGAAGGCGATTTCGCGCCTTGTGCCGAGGGTGCGACCAGTAACGGCTGGTTGCACGGCGGCCACGCGCGGAACTTCAAGACAAGGACGGCTCTCCATGACAGACGTCGACTTTTGTGTAGTCGGTGGGGGATTCGCGGGATTAACGACCGCCTTGCGGCTGAAACAGGCGGGTCGATCGGTAGCGGTACTGGAGGCTCGGGACCGGGTCGGCGGGCGAACGTTCACCGAATTGCGCGAGGACGGGTCCTGGATCGATCGTGGTGGCGCCTGGATCGGGCCGGGCCAGGACCGGATCTATGCGTTGATGAATGAGTTCGGGGTACCGAGTTACCGGCAGTACACCGACGGTGAGGCCATGATGGTGGTCGATGGCAAGCAGTACCGCTATACCGGCACGATCCCGTGGACGATGAGCCCCTGGGCGGCGATGAACCTCGGTGCGATATTTCTCGAGCTGGGACATATGTGCAAGTCAATTCCCCTCGAAGCCCCGTGGACTGCTAAAAATGCCGACAAGTGGGATCAGATCACTCTGGCGCATTGGCTGGACAGAAACATCCTGTCCAAGCCCGCCCATGAACTCCTCGAGACCGCTATCGCCGGCTGCTACACCTCGGCCGCCTCGGAGGTGTCGCTGCTCTTTGTGCTGTACCAGATGGCGTCGGGGGGTGGGCCGAGCTTCGTGCTCGGAGTCAAGGATGCCGCCGAGGATGCTCGACCAGTCGGGGGCATGGGTGCCCTCTACCGGCCGATGGCGGCCGAGATCGGCGACTCGATCCACCTGTCGCAGCCGGTCCGGCACATCCATCAGGATGCCGACGGGGTGACGGTACGCTCCGACGAGTTGACCGTGCGCGCACGCCGGGTGATCGTGGCAGTTCCTTTGGCGATCGCAAGCCAGATCCTGTACGAGCCGATGCTGCCGATCGATCGATCGTTGCTACATCAGCGGATGCCGAGCGGCGCGATCTTCAAGATTGCCGCCGTGTACGACGAGCCGTTCTGGCGTCGCGACGGGTTGTCGGGGCAGTCCGCCGCACCGGGATCGCCCGCGACCGTCACCATCGATGCCTGCACGGACACCGGGCGACCTGGGGTCATGTGCGTCATCACCGAGGGGCCCATCGCGCGGCAAATCGGACAACTCGATGAGGCCGAGCGAAGGGCAGCGATCCTCGGCGCACTCGTCGAGCGGTTCGGCGAGAAGGCCGGTGCCCCTGTCGACTACATCGAGCAGAACTGGAGTGCCGAGCGCTACTCCGGTGGCGGGATGCTGAGTCACGCGCCAACTGGTGTGCTTACGCAGTTCGGCCATGCCCTGCGCGAACCCTGCGGCCGCGTCCACTGGGCCGGAACCGAGAGCTCTGCCGTCATGTGCGGTTGGGTCGATGGAGCCATTCGCTCGGGTGAGCGTGCGGCAAGCGAAGTGCTGGAACTCGAAACTGTGACCGCACTCGAAGGCAGGTTGCATCGTCTTTGAAGCCCTTGTGCGACAGGCCTATTCGGTCACGACCGCAGGTGCCGCGCTCCACATCGACCGACCAGCCCGGTGCCGGGGTTCGACCCACGCACCGGGCTGGAAAGGATTGTTCGCGCGCTGCTCAGCTGACGATCGCGAACAGCACCGCGGCGACCGCGAAACTCACCACCGACAGCACCGTTTCGAGCACGGTCCAGGTTTGCAGTGTCTGCTTCACCGTCAGATTGAAGAACTTCGAGATGATCCAGAAGCCGCCGTCGTTGACGTGACTGAGGATGATCGAGCCCGCCGCGATGGACATGGCGATCAACGCGATCGACATCTGCGAGTAGCCGTGCCCGGCGACCAACGGTGCGACAATGCCGCCAGTAGTCACGATGGCGACGGTGGCCGAGCCCTGGGCGATGCGCAAGCCGCAGCTGATGATGTAGGCGAGCACGATCACCGGCAGGCCCGCGGCCGACATGGTGTCGGCCAGAGCAGTGCCGATGCCGGTGGCGGAGATGACCTTTCCGAAGAACGCGCCGGCGCCGACGACCAGCAACAGCATGCCCACCGGCCGCAACGACTCCGCGGTGAGGGTGCTGAGTTCCTGGACGCTGGAACCGCGGCGCACGCCGAGTACATAGAAGGCGACGAGCACCGCGATGAGCAGTGCGATGGCAGGTGTGCCGAGGAAGGTGAGCACCTGTAGCAGTTGCGACTGCTTGTCCAGCCACTGCGTGCCGAAGGTGGCGCCCAGGATCAGCAGCAGCGGAATCGCGATGATGCCGCCGATGACCGCGACCGAAGGTGCGCCGAGCTCGGTTTTCGTGGCAATCGAGCCGCCGTCCGCGGCGGCGCCTCGGCCGTCACCGGTGTCCGGGCCGCCGCCTGTCACCGGTGCCAATTCCTTGGTTTCCGGCCGAATGAGGAACTCCTCAGGAACCTCCACCTGCACACGGTTGCCGATGTAGCTGCCCCACACAATGCCCGCCGCGATGAATCCCGGTATGCCGCAGACGAATCCCATCAGGATCAGCCAGCCGAGGCTCACCCCGAGCAAACCACCGAGCGCTACCGGCCCCGGGTGCGGCGGCAGGAAGGCGTGTGTCATCGAAAGCCCCGCGAGCATCGGCATCGCGTACAGCACCAGCGACCGGCCACCGCGCTTGGCGGCCACGTACACCAGCGGCGCGAGCACGAAGATGCCGATGTCGAAGAAGACGGGGATGCCGAAGATGAGCCCGAGTAGGCCCATCGCCACCGGGGCGCCCTTCTCACCGAACACATTCAGCAGCTTGCCGGTCAATACATCGGCGCCACCGGACCGTTCGAGAATCGCACCGAGCACCGTACCGAGGCCGATGATGACCGCGATGTGCCCGAGGATGCCGCCGAAGCCGGTCTCCAGCAGTGAATCTCCTGACTTGATCGCGGTGCCGACGATCTTCGACACCGGTAGCCCGGCAGCGAGCGCCAGGGCGAGCCCGGTGAGCAGCAGCGCGATGAACGGCTCCAGCTTCACCTTGATGATGGCGAACAGCAGTACTGCGATCGCTAGACCACAGAGCACCAACAGCCCCGGGGTGGTGGTGCGCAGCCAGTCGACAGTGGCGTTCATGCCCGAGCCTCGCTGACGCTCGGCACAGGCATATGCCACCCGGCGCTGGATTGGATGGCTCGCTCGCTACGCTCGCTCACGGGGTACCTCTCAATTCATGGATCGAACGAAAGACGCCGCGCGCGTGGCAATATCGGACCATCGGCCCGCGGCGACATCAGAAGGAGAAACAACATCGGTGCCCGCGGTGACGGCCACGGCACCGTTGGCGAGGAATTCGGCGGCATTGCCCGCGTTGACGCCACCCGAGGGTATGAGCGCTACGTCGGGGAACGGGCCGCGCAAGTCCTTCAGATAGCCGGGGCCCAACGCCCTGGCGGGAAAGATCTTGACCGCCGCGGCACCGAGGTCGAGCGCGGTGAGGACCTCACTCGGCGTGAAAGCGCCCATCACCAGCGGGATATCGTGCCGTGTCGCGATGGCCGCGACCTCGGCGCGAATCCCGGGGGTGACCAGGAACCGCGCACCGCTGTCGATCGCGGCCTCGGCCTGATCGGCGGTCAGCACCGTACCGACACCGAGCACGGCGGCCTCGGTCGCGGCCGCCGCACGCAAGTAGCCGAGCACACCCGGCGTGGTGAAGGTGAGTTCGAGCGCGCGAATTCCGGACCGCGCCAAGGCATCCGCCAGTGCCGCGGGGTCCGGGATCTGTGCGGCGCGAACGACACTCAGCACCCGATCGGTGCGGATGATGTCGAGAGCGTTGGCGTTCAATATGTCTCCTTCCTGGTGGAATCCATGCGCAGCGCACGGCCCGCGAGTTTCCCTGTCGGCGCGCCATTTTCGATGGCGAACTCACCGTTGACCAGTACGTGCTGGATGCCGCGCGCCTGCTGTTTCGGGTTGTCGAAGGTCGCGGTGTCGGTGATCGTGGCCGGATCGAACAGCACGAGATCGGCTGCGTAACCGGTGAAGACGAGCCCGCGATCACTGAGCCGGAGCCGGTCGGCGGGCCTGCCGGTGAGGTGGTGCACGCAGTCCTCCAGCTCGAGGACTCCGAGCTCGCGCACGTAGTGACCGAGGTAGCGGGGAAAGGTACCCCATGCCCTCGGGTGCGGGCGCTCACCGACCAACAGCGCGTCGCTTCCGCCCATGTGCGCGGGATGCACCATGATGGCGCGCACGTTCTCCTCGTGGCCGACGTGCTGCAAGATCGTGGTGGCCAGCAGATCGCGTCGTAGCAGGTCGAAGAACACCGCAACCGGCGCGACACCGGCGGCACCCGCGATCTCGTCGATGGTCATGCCGACATACCGGTCCAGTTCCGAATTGGCGACGCCGCTGATTTGAATGGTCTCCCATTCGACGGTGACACCGTGGCAGCCGTCGGAACCGTTCACATCCACATCGCGAGCGATGCGCGCGCGCATCGTGGGGTCGTCGATCCTGGCCAGAGCAGCGTCCGGTCCCCCGGACATCGCCCAGCTCGGCAACAGCGCGGAAAGCGTTGTCGCGCCGGGCAGATACGGATAGGTGTCCAGGGTGATGTCACAGCCCTCGGCGCGAGCGGCGTCGACCAGTGCCAGAAACTCCGGTGCCCGACCACGATTGACGCCGAAGTTCATGGTGGCGTGCGTGAGGTGCAGTGCGCAGCCGGTGCTGCGCGCCAACTCGATCATTTCGGCATATGCCTCGAGGGCACCGGCACCGTAGGAACGGGTGTGCGGGGCGTAGAACCCGCCGAAATCCGCGACGACCTCGCACAGGGCGGCCAATTCGCCGGGGTCGGCATACATTCCCGGCGTGTAGGTGAGCCCGCTCGACATACCGACCGCACCTTCGCGCAGCCCCTGCGCGAGCAGCTCTCGCATCCGGCGTATCTCGTCCACGGTCGCCGAGCGCTGCTCGCTGCCGACGACCAGTAGCCGCAGCGTGCCCTGCGGAACCAGGTAGGCGGCATTGGGCGTGATGCCCTGGTCGAGACGGTCCAGATACTCGGCGACACTGCGCCAGGAGAAGTCCAGATCCGTGGGATTGCCGTTCCACCCGGCGATCTGGCGGCGCAACACCGCCAGGGTGGCGTCGTCGATCGGCGCGTAGGAGAGGCCATCCTGTCCGAGGACCTCGGTGGTGATGCCCTGGCTGATCTTCGGAAAATGACCGGGCTCGGTGAGCAGGTGCAGGTCCGAGTGGGCGTGCATGTCGATGAAGCCGGGGGCGAGCACCGATCCCGGCGCGGCATCGACGATTCTCGCGGCACCGGTGAGTGTGCGCGGCGTGGCGATCTTGGTGATCCGGCCTCGGTCGATGAGCACGTCGCCGCGGAAGCGGGGTGCGCCGGTGCCGTCGACGATGTCGATATCGCGAAACAGTAAGTCGCTCATGGCCATCAGAAGAACGTGTGCAGAAGATCGACGACGCGCGGACGTTCGGCGTCCGCATCGTCGATCACCGGAATGAGCCGCCATTTGTCGAAGGCGGTGCACGGATGCGACAGACCGAGGCGCACCACGGTGCCGACGGGCACTTCGTCGGCGGTGCTGCCCGGCAGCCGGAGGAAGGCGTGCTGGTCGTTGAGCGCCGACACCGTCGCGGTCGGGTTCAATGAGTCCTCCGGTCCCGCAATATGTTGCGGGACCGGAAGCCCCTCATCGAAGGGAAGATCACGCTTCCCCGCGTCCAATAGCGCGAGCTCCGGTTCCGGTCGCGACACGGTGCGCGCCCAGCCGTGCATCGCCGAACGCAGCGGCCGTTCGCTGCGCGGTGCGGCCAACGGCGAAATGCTCGCGTAGAAGCCGTCGTCGTGGATGATGTATGCCCCCGAGCGCAGGACGATCGTGGTCGGAATGCCTTGTGTGCCTTGCTCATCGGCGAGCCCGGCCAGACACTCGACGACCAGGTCCTGGTAGGCGCTGCCGCCCGCGGTAATGATCGCGGTGTCGTGATAGAGCCCCGCGGCGGCGAGTTCGCGATGCAGCCGGGCGAGTTCGTCGAGGTAGTGGCGGACAGCGGCGATGGCGTCCGGGCTGCGGTCGTGAGCGAGGGCGCCTTCGTAGCCGCCGACGCCCGCCAGAGTCAGCCGCGCGGCACCGTCCACCGCCGCGGCGATGACGCCCGCGGCCGCCACCGTGCGCGCGCCGGTACGGCCGTGCGGGCCCCCGAGTTCGACGATCACCCTGATGCGGGCCGCGCCCGGTGCCGAGCGGAGGTGGGAGTCCATCAACGCGACCGTTTCGACGCTGTCGGCCCAGCAGACGAACTCGAAGGCCGGGTCCTTCGCCAATTCCGCTGCGACCCAATGCAGGCCGACCGGATCGACAAGGGCGTTGGCGAGCACGATGCGACCGACACCGAAGGAACGTGCGAGCTGGACCTGCCACACGGTGGCCAAGGTGATGCCCCAACTACCCGCGGACAACTGCTGCGCCCACAGTTGCGGAGCCATGGTGGTTTTCCCGTGCGGGGCCAGGCGCACGCCCGCGGCCCGTGCCCAGTCGGCCATCACCGTGATATTGGCGGCGACCGCCCCACGGTCCACGGTCAGCACCGGTGTCTCGAACTGGTCGAGATAGGGCGCCGAGTCGAGGAATTCCCGTGCCGTGCGTCCCCACGCCGCAGGTGGAAGGGCCTTGTACTCCGGACCGAGCACCCGTTCATCCAGTACGGCAACGGCCTTCTCGTCGATCGCCACGGTGTTCCTTCCCTCGGACGGTGTCCGCAGTTTCATGCCCCCGAAGTCACGATTTCGTCATGCATTCCATGCATTGCATATTTTGCAACGCTGGTTGCATATCGTGTTTTGTGTGGCTATTCTGCACGGGATGGCCGTTGGCCGCAAGGGCAGGAAGGAGATCGATGTGATGTGGCGTACATCGACCCGGTCGAGGGCGGTGACCATCGGGGAAGGGCTTGCCGTCCTGGTGGCCAGGCCCGGCCCGCTGGAGGACTCGGAGAGCTTCGAGCGCACCGCGGGCGGCGCCGAGTCGAATGTGGCTACCGTGCTCACTCAGCTCGGTGTCGATGCCGCGTGGATCTCCCGGGTCGGCGACGACGGATTCGGCCGCTACCTGGTGGGACACCTCGCCGATCGCGGCGTAGATGTGTCCGCGGTCGTGACCGACCCTGCCCGGCCGACCGCGGTCTATGTCAAGGAGCGCGGTAGCGGCTCCGGCAAGTCAACAGACCTGGCCGAGCGGGTCAGCCGGATGCTGTACTACCGCACCGGGTCCGCCGCCAGCGCGCTGTCCACCGCCGACCTCGCCGCCACTGCCGCGGCCAGTGTGCTCGACCGCTGTGATGCCGTGCACTTCACCGGGATCACCACCGCGCTGTCGGAGTCGACCACCGGGCTCACCGAGGCGCTGATCGCGATGCCGCGCCGCGGCCGACTGGTCAGCTTCGACCTGAACTTCCGACCGGCGCTGTGGGCCGGGCGATCCGAGCGGGCGGCGGACGTGCTCGCCAGGCATGTGCGCGGCAGCGACGTGGTATTCCTCGGCGCCGACGAGGCGGGCGAGGTGTTCGATATCGACGACGCGGACCGGTTGCGTGCCCTGTTCCCGGAACCCGAGCATCTGGTCGTGAAGAACAACGAGCACTCGGTGACCGGGTTCTCCGGCGGCAATCGGGTGGAAGTGCCCGCGCTCGGACTCGACGTCACCGAACGGATCGGGGCAGGCGATGCGTTCGCGGGCGGGTATCTGTCGGCGCTGCTGCACGGGCGTCCGCTGGCGCAACGGCTGCGCCTTGGGCATCTGTGCGCCGCCGCGGCGCTGACAGGGGCGGGCGACGTCGCGGAACTGCCCGTACCCGAGGTATTGGAGTCGCTGGCGACGCTGGATGAGGCCGCCTGGGCCCGAGTGCATTACGCCGACGCGGTGGTGGCCCAGAATGTGGCGTTATGAGCGGTAAGGCAAAGTCATGAGCCAAAGTCTGTTGCGTGCGTTGACCATTCTCATGTCACTCGGAGAGGATTCGCGGTCACTGGATCAGCTGGCGACCGAGCTCGGGGTGCACAAATCGACGGTGCTGCGGCTGCTGCAGACCATGGAGTCGCAACGCTTCGTCACCCATGACAGCCAGCATCAATACGTTTTGGGTTCCAAGCTTTTCGAGTTGGCCAACCGGGCGCTCGAACAGCGTGATGTCCGCACCATCGCGCGCCCGCATCTGAGCGCGCTGAATTCCGATACCGGACAGACGATTCACCTGGCCACCTACGAATCGGGCGAGGCCATCTACATCGACAAGTTCGACGCGATTCAGAGCGTGCGGATGTACTCCCGGATCGGGCGACCCGCACCGCTGCACTGCACTGCCGTCGGGAAGGTGCTCGTCTGCGCCCAGCCGCGCACGGAATGGCGGGCGGTCGCGGATCGCCTGGACTACCGCAAGTTCACCGAGCGCACCATCCGCACTCCCGAGCAATACCTTGCCGAGCTGGAACTCGTTGCCACGCAAGGCTATGCGGAGGATCACGAGGAGCACGAGAGCTTCGTCAACTGCATCGGGGTTCCGGTGCGCAACGGCACCGGCGCGGTGGTCGCAGCGGTGTCGATGTCCGTGCCGGACATGCTGCTCGACCACGACCAGGTGCTGGCCGAACTGCCGCGACTGCGTGCGGCGGCCGAGGCCATTTCCACCGAACTCGGCTGGACTCCCAACCGAATGTCCACCGCTACGAAAGGCTGACCCATGAGTGAGAAGATCGCCGTCCGCACCACCGACGCCCCCGCCCCCGCGCACACCTTCTCCCAGGGGGTCCGCAAGGGACCGTTCGTCCAGGTCTCCGGCCAGGGCCCGGTGGACCCGGTGACCAACGAGTACCTGCACCCAGGTGACGTTGCGGCACAAACCATCCGGACGCTCCAGAACGTGAAGGCGATCATCGACGCCAGCGGCGCCACCTTCGACGACGTGGTGATGTTGCGCGTCTACCTCACCACCCGCGACGACTTCGCCACCATGAACGACGCCTATGGCGAATTCGTCAAGGCCAACACCACCGGCGATGTGCTCCCCAGCCGCACCACGGTTTTCACCGGCTTGCCGCGCGAAGAGATGCTGGTCGAGATCGACGCGATCGCCATCGTCACCGAATAGGCTGCGCCACCCCGGTCAGCCGGAATTACGTAGCGCGGTGGCCAGGCCGTTCATCGTCAGCAGGATGCCACGCTTGACCAGTTCCGAGTCGTCGCCCGCGCGCAGTCGGCGTAGCAACTCCACCTGCATCTGGTTCAGCGGCTCCAAGTACGGGAAGCGGTTGTGGATGGACTCGGCCAAGCTCGGGTTGTCGGCGAGCAACTGGTCGTTGCCGGTGATGGCGGCGTGCATGCGGATGGTGCGGGCGTGCTCGTCACCGATCATGCCGAAGATCTGCTCGCGCAAGGCGACATCGTCGACCAGTTCGGCGTAGCGGGCGGCGATGTCGAGGTCGCTCTTGGCCATAACCTGGGCCAGGTTCGACAGCACGGTGCGAAAGAACGGCCAGCGTCGGTAGAGATCGGCGAGGGTGGCGAGGCGGTCGGGGTCGCCGCCGATCCACTCCTCCAACGCTGATCCGGTGCCGTACCAGCCGGGCAACATGACGCGCGCCTGACTCCAGGACATCACCCACGGGATGGCCCGCAGGTCGTAGACCGAGTTCGTCGGTTTACGCGAGGCGGGCCTGCTGCCGATGTTCAGGTCACCGACCTCGGCGACCGGCGTCGACTGACGGAAATACTGGACGAATCCCGGAGTTTCGTGCACCAACCGCGAATAGGCGGCGCGGGCGCGGGCGGCCAGATCGTCCATGAGTTCGTAGGATGGCTCGGCGTCGGGTCCGAGTCCCTCGACATCCAGCAGCGTCGATTCCAACGTGCCCGCGATGAGTGATTCCAGATTGCGGTGCGCGGCACCGGGTTCCGCGTACTTGGCGGCGATGACTTCGCCCTGCTCGGTCAGCCGCAGCGAACCCCGCACGGCACCCGCGGGTTGCGCGAGAATCGCGTCGTAGCTGCGGCCACCACCGCGACCGACGGTGCCGCCGCGACCGTGGAACAGGCGCAGGCGGATTCCGGTCTTGCGCGCCACCTCGATCAGGTCCAGCTCGGCCCGGTACAGCGCCCAGTTGGCGGCCAGGTACCCGCCATCCTTGTTCGAGTCGGAGTAGCCGAGCATCACCTCCTGCCGCATCCCTTTGGCGGCCACCAGCTCTCGATAGACGGGAACCTCCAGCGCCGCGGCCAGTGTCGCGGCGCCCGCACCGAGGTCCTCGATGGTTTCGAACAGCGGCACGATGTCCACCGAGCAGCTCGGCGGACCGTCCGGCTCGCCGGGATCGAGCAGCCCGCCCTCCTTCAGCAACAGCGCCGCCTCGAGCATGTCGCTGACCGAAGTGCACATGCTGATGATGTAGTTCGGCACCGCTTCCGTGCCGAAGGTCTGCACGACATCCCGTGCGGCACGGACGATGTCGAGCTCCTTGGTAGCGAGCTCGCTGAGTCGCGCGTGCGGGCCGAGCAGCGGACGGCGGGTGCGCAGCTCGGTGGCGAGCAGCTCGACCCGCTGCGATTCGGACAGGCTCGCATAATCCGGATGCACACCGGACCAGGCAAGCAACTCCGCGACGACCTGCTCGTGCACATCCGAGTTCTGGCGCATATCGAGGCCTTGCAGATGGAAACCGAAGGTCTCGATCGCGTGCCGCAGTGCCGCGAGCCGGTCATCGGCGAGTAGACCGTCACCGCTGGCCCGCATCGAGGCGTCGATCGCGTCCAAGTCGTCCAGCACTGCCTGCGGTGTCGAATACGGCTCGGCAACCGCTGCCACACCTGTGGCCGGCTGCGACAACCCCTCTGGTCGGCCCCCGCCCGATCCGCCGGGGACAACGCCGAGGGCCTGGCCCGCCGTTGCCTCCAGTCGAACCCGAATCCCGTGCAGGGCACGGCGATACGGTTCATCCGCATGCGTTGCCGGGTCGGGATAACCCGTCGCCGCGAGCGCGGCCACCTCCGGTGTCACAGGAACAAGGCGTGCGGACTGCGACAGCGACTTCTCCAACTCCACCAGCTCGCGCAGGTAGCGGCCGAAGGCAACCGCCGCCGCCTGGCCGGCCGCGGTACCGACCACTTCCGCTGTCACATAGGGGTTTCCATCGCGGTCGCCGCCGATCCATGAACCGGGACGAAGGATCGGCCGCGACAACAGTTCGACACCGGGCCAGCGCGACCGCAGCGCCGCCCGCACCTCGGCATTGATCGCGGGAATGACGTCGAACAGTGTGATCTCGTAATAACGCAGTCCGACCGCGATCTCGTCCTGAATCCGCAAGCGCTGCAACCGGATCAGCGCGGTGCGCCACAGCGTGAGCACCTGGCGGCGGATCTTCAGCTCGAATTCGATGCGCTCGCGCTCGGTCTCGGTGTAGCGCTGCCGTAGCCGCATCAGCTCGGTGATGCGGGTCTGCACGTCGAATACGGTGCGGCGGCGGGTTTCGGTCGGATGCGCGGTGATCACCGGGGACACCAGCGCATCGGCGAGCAGTTCGGCGACTTCTGTTCCGTCGAGCGCGGCCGCGTCCAACTTGCGGTAGGTGGCGGCCAGCGACGAATCCTGCGGCAGCTCCCCCGCCGCCTCGTGCACGGCGCGACGGCGGTCGCGTTGGATGTCCTCGGCCAGGTTGGCAAGCAGCACGAAGTAACTGAACGCACGGATCAGCGGAAGTGCGACGGCGATGTCGACGCCGTCGAGTATCTCCGCGACCGCGCTACGTTCGACCTCCTCGCGGCGCACCCGGAAGGCCTCGATCCGCACCCGTTCGATGAGATCGAACACCTCGGGACCTTCGTGATCACGGATGGTGTCGCCGAGGACGCCACCGAGAAATCGGATGTCGTCCCGCAGCGGCCGGGTCGCGTCCTGATCCGTCTCGATCCGCGGTTCGCTCATGCACCGACCCTACTGCGCCGAGATCAGAGCTCGGCGGTGATGTCGGCCGCATCCTCCCCGACCTTCACCCCTGCCGCGCCCACACCGGCCACGAGGTGAGCGCCATCGAGACAACTCTCAGCGTGTCGCCGCCACCATGCGCGACAGCGGAAACCGCGTCAGCCGGCCGCGCCGCCGAGGATCCCGAGCACCACCTCGGAGCTGTAGAACGGCTCGAGGCGCTCGCGAATCAGCTTGCCGAGCACGCCATTGCGCTTGGCGCCCTCGATCACCGCGGGACCGTAGCGCAGGATCTCGGTGGCGATGTCGTCACCGGAAAGGCCGAGCTCGGGCAGCATCGCCGCGAGGGTGTAGTCGCCGTACTTGGTGAAGAACACCTCGACGCACTCGTCGACGAGCAGCCCGAAGTACTCCTTCTCCCGGGTGGTGACGGCGATCTCGTAGCAGATCAGCACCAGCTCGTTGAGGTCCTTCTGGCTGAGGTACTCGCGAAGGCCGCTGACCGGCTCGTCGGCGTGCAGGTCCCAGAATTCCATGGCGGCCGAGTGCACCGGTGCGTCACGCAGCATTTCGCGGATGGCGTTGTTCGTGCGCTTGAGCGCGAACATGGCGCCCTTGCCTGCCAGGTCACCGACGAAGGTGCCGTCGGCGGCCTTCATGGCACGGTTGGCCGCGGACTGCCCGAACGACATCAGCGAGGAAACACCGGGGATCTTCTCGGCACGCTCCCGATTGGTCTGCATGAAGTCGTTGATCAGCTTGTCCACGAACTTGGAGGCGACGGTGGCGACCAGCGGGCTCTCGGTGAGCCGATCGAGGATGCGCTCCTGCGCCTGATGCATTCCGAAGATCTTCTCCAGCAGTGCCTCGACCGGTTCCCGATCCACGACCTGACCGAGGGTGTAGTCGTTATTGGTGGCGATGTGGTCGTAGATCGAATCGGAGAACACCCCGACCATATCGGCGAGGACAGGACTGCCGCCGATCAGATCGACGATTGTCGCCACCGTCTGCTTGGCATGGTCGAGCTCGACCACGTCACGGAAGATCAGGGTGTCGGCGACGGCGATGACCGCATCCACATCGCGGGCGATCACCTCCGCGAAACGCTCGCCGGTCACTTCGGCCAGCAGGAATTCCACCTGGGCATCCAGCAGTCGGTCGGCGATCTCTCGCGGCTCGCTCATCGAGTTCCACCCTCACACATTCGTTGTCCGGTTCGGCGCAGATTACGGCTCGGTTTTCTCGGTATCGTTGCCGTGCAACGACTTCCGTATCTGGTCCAGGCGCTCACGCGCGGCCTTCTCGCGCGCTTCCCACTGTTCGTCAGCGCTGCGGCCCGCCGGGGTCTGCCGGTCGAGTTCGCCCATCCCCTGCGCGGTACCGACGCGCTGCTCGACCTTATCGCGAACTGACTCGAAAGTAGGGACTCCACCGGTGGAATATCCGCCCAGCTCCGGTCCTGCCGGGATACCGGTCGGCGGTACCGGTACCGGAGGTACCGCAGAAATCCCTCCGACCTGCCCGGATACCTCGGACGTCGATTGGAACTCACGCTCGGGCGATGATTCAGTGGCAGGAGTCACATCGACATCGGCGATCGCATCACCGCCTCCCTGCGACACGCTCGCAGCCGCGTGCACCACGGCCAGCGTCGGGCGGCCCACCGTCGCGGCCAGCAGCACAGCCACCAACTCCTCATCCGACAACGCCGCCAACCGCTCGACAATCTCGCTGGTATCGCTCATATGGCCAGGTTACGCAGCGCAGGCGCGGCTATGCCCCACAGAACGCCGCCGTCATGGCCCCGACCGACTTCGGGTCTGCGTGCTCGGCCGTCACCACGAGTGATCCACAATTACGCCGACGTGATGCCCGCGTCACCGGCCCAGTCGCGAATCGTGCCCGCCCAGACCAACCCGCCCATCGTGATGAGGTCGTTGTGCCCGGCACCAGGCACGACCAGCAACCGCTTCGGTTCCGGCGCCGCGGCGTAGAGCCGTTCGGCATGGCGGAGCGGGAGGAGTTCGTCCTGGTCGCCGTGCATCAGCAGCAAAGGCGCACGCAGCGTCTTTATGCGGCGCAGACTCGGGTAGGCGTCCGGAACAAACGGCCGAGGCAGCAGCGGGTACACCGACCTGGCCGCATCGCGGATGCCGGTGAAGGTGGACATGAGAACCAGCCCGGCGGGCGGATGCGCGCTCGACAGCTCGAGCATTACCGCGCCGCCGAGCGACTTCCCCAGATACAGCACCCGATCGGCGTCGACACCGGGCTGTTCGAGTAGAACCCGCAGCGCCGCACGGGAATCGAGATAGGTCCCGTGCTCGGTCGGCCGCCCTGTGCTGTGCCCGAAGCCCCGATAGTCGAAGGCGAGCACATCGAAACCGGCCTCGGTGAGCAGAGCGAAAATCGGAATCCGATCACCGATATTGCCCGCGTTCCCGTGCGCGAACAGCACATGCCCGATGGACCTGCGGGCCGGAAGCCACCAGCCGTGCAGCGTCTCTCCGTCCCGGGTCGCAATCGACAGGTCGGTGTAGGCCATCCCGAGGATGGCCGGGGTCTGCGCGACCTCCCGCTGAGGCAGGTAGGTCAGCGCGTGCAGGATTGGGCTCGCCGGATGCCGCATGGAACTCTTCTTACTCGCTGCCCGTCCTTCGCCGTCGACGGGACCTGCCAATCGCCGACAGCTATGACTTCCGGCGCTTAGCATGGGCCGAAGCAGTTGCGCGTGCAGCATGAATTCAGGGGCTCCCCATGGCGAGTATGTGGTCCGACGTGGCCGACGACATCTTCGCGAGCGACCAGGCCGTTGCCTTCGGCTATGTCACGCCCGCACACGGAGTGGTGCTCACCCCGATGATCAACCTCGGGTTAGGGGACCGAGCGGCAGGCACGATGACATCGGTGAGCAGTTCGATCGCGATGTTCACGAAACTGACTCGCCTCCAACAGAATCCGAAGGTCGCGATCGCCTATCACACGCGCGCGCATTCACACAGCGATCGCCAGGAGTACGTGCTGGTCCAAGGCGAAGCGTCGCTTTCCCCCTTGCACGACCGCAATTGGCTTGTCACACATCAGGGTGCCTGGGAGCACTTCGCGGGGCCACGCGACGTCGGTCCGCTGTGGGAACTGTGGCTGCGTCGGTATCACTGGCGGATCGGGATCAACATCGCCGTCGAGCGCATCATGGTCTGGCCCGATCTGCAGTGCGGCGGCCCCCACACCACCTACGGCAATGCGCTACCGGGCGCACATCCCGCACCACAACGGCCGCCCGCCAAGGGAACTGGGCCGCGGGTGGATCACGAGCGCGCCGCACGCTTTGTGGCGGACCAGCCGAACCGCTTGTTGTCCTGGGTCGACAGCGAGGGCTTCCCGGTGATCGTCGCAGCCGAGGTTCGCGACACCGACGAGCACGGCATCGTCGTGACCAATCCGACCGGATGGGCACCGCAGGGCGGACGCAGGGCCGGTCTGCTCGCGCACTCTTTCACCAGGTACGCCTATGGTCGAACCCAGCGAAGATACACCGGCTGGATGGAAAACGACGGCGGGCGACTGGTTTACGCACCACACACCGTCGCGGGCTGCCACATCCCCGCATCCCGCTCCGCTTATCGCCTCGCCGCCGGATACGGCACCTGGCGTGGTTACCTGCGAGCTCGGCGAGCCGGATTCCCGCCGCTCCCAGCAACTACGAACATGCCGTAGCCGTCCGGATCACCTCAGCCGCGCAGGACCGCACCAACAGCACCTGCCGCGGCCTCGACCGCGGCGTCGCGTGCGGCGCTTGCCTCGTCCTCGGTCAGGGTGCGGTCGGAGGCGCGGAAGCGCAGCGCGTAGGTGAGGGACTTGCGGCCCTCGCCGGCTTGGGTGCCCTCGTAGACGTCGAACAGTGCGATGTCTTCGAGCAATTCTCCACCACCGACACGCAGTGCCGACTCCACCGATGCGGCGGCGACCGACTTCTCGACGCTCACCGACACGTCTTGCAGCACGGCCGGGAACGGGGAAACCACTGGCACCGGGCGAGATTCGCGCAGCGGCAATGCGTCGAGATCGAACTCGACGGCGCAGGTGCGCGGCGGCAGGCCCGCGCGTTCCAGCACGGCGGGGTGCAGTTCGCCCGCGTGGCCGACGACCTCGCCGTCGACGAGCAGTTCGGCGCAGCGGCCCGGATGCCACGGCAGGTGCGCGGTGGCGCGGCGTTCGATGATCACACCCGCCGCGTCGGCGGCGGCGTCGGCGAGTGCGAAGGCGTCGGCGGCCTCCGCCTGGCGACCGGGACCCCACGGCCCACGCGGGTCACGGCGGCCGGTCAGCACGGCGGCGACATGCACCGGCTGAGCGGGCAGCGAATCGATCAGTTGCGCGATCTGCTCATCGGTCGGGCGGCGATCGACAGGCAGCGGTGCGATCGGCTCGACGTTCGCACCGGTCAGCACCACCTGGGCGATGCCGTAGACCGCGAGATCACGTGCGCCGCGAGAGATGTTGCGCGCGGCCACTTCCAGCAGACCGGGCAGCAGCGTGGTCGCCAGCTCCGGGCGCTCCGCGTCGAGCGGGTTCAGCACCCGGGTGGTGGCGCGGCGCGGGTCGTCGGCATCCAGGCCCCAGGTGTCGAACACACCCGCAGCCAGGAACACCGGCGGCGGTACCTCCACACAACCGGCGAAGGCCAGCGCCCTGCTCACCGCGCGGCGGCGGCGCTGGGTCGCGGTGAAGCCGCGCCCTGCGGGTGCGGTCGGGATCACCGAGGGGATCTGCTCGAGGCCCTCCAGCCGCAGCACCTCCTCCACCAGGTCGGCGGGCTGGGCCAGGTCGGGCCGCCAGCTCGGCGGGGTAACGACCAGCTGACCGTGTCCGCTGTCGCTGACGCCGACATCCACCTTCGCACCGACCTGGGAGAGGCGGCGCGCCGACGTTCCCGTCGGGTAGGTGACCCCCGCGACCCGGTCGGCAAGGTCGATGTCCATCCGGATCGGGTCGGCGGCCTGCACCGGCACCCGGACATCGGTGAGCGCGGATTCGACAGTGCCACCGGCGATTTCGGCAAGCAGCGCGGCAGCGCGGTCGAGCGCGATGACATTGATCTCGGGATCGACAACTCGTTCGTAGCGCTTGCCCGCCTCCGAGGAGAGCTTGTGCCGCCGCGACGTGCGGTAGACAAGCAGCGGATTCCAGGTAGCGGCCTCCAGCACGATATCGGTCGACTCGGCGCCGACTTCCGTTGTCGCGCCGCCCATCACGCCCGCAAGGGAGATGACGCCCGAATCATCTGCGATCACCACGTCCTCGGCGTCGAGCACCCGCTCGGTCTCGTCGAGGGTGCGCAGCGTCTCGCCCGTGTTGGCGGCGCGCACCACAAGGCCACCGTTCAGCTTGGCCGCATCGAAGGCGTGCAGCGGCTGACCGAGTTCGAGCATGACGTAGTTGGTGACGTCGACGGCGGGCGAGATCGGGCGCAGCCCGGACAGCAGCAGCCTGCGCTGCAGCCACCACGGGCTCACCGCGTTCGGGTCGATGCCGGTGACCCTGCGGACCGCGAAACGGGTGCACTTCGAAGCCGGTTCGAGCCGAACCGGCCAGGCATCCGGCTCGGCGTCGGGCAGGGTCCGCACGGCAGGGTCCGCGTATTCGAGGTCGAATCCACACGCGAGTTCGCGAGCGAGGCCACGTACCGAGAAGCAGTAGCCGCGATCGGGAGTGATGTTCAGTTCGATAATGGTGTCGTCGAGGCCGAGCAGTTCGTTGGCGTCGGCGCCCGGCTCCGCGCTGCCGGGTTCGAGCACCAGAATGCCCGCGTGATCCTTGCCGATACCGAGTTCGGCGACCGAGCAGATCATGCCGTTGGAGACATGCCCATAGGTCTTACGCGAGGCGATGGCGAAGCCGCCGGGCAGCACCGCTCCGGGGAGCACCACGACGACCAGATCGCCAACGGCGAAGTTGCTTGCGCCGCAGACGATCTCCTGCAGATCAACGTTGCCCACATCGACCTTGCAGAACCGGATCGGCTTCTTGAACTCGGTCAGCTCGGTGATCTCGGCGACGCGCCCCACGACAAGGGGCTTGTCGATGTCACCGGTCACCCGCTCGAGCTTGTCGACCTCTTCGACCTCGAGCCCGACGCGGACGAACCCCGCGTCGAGCTCCTCCGGCGTCACCGACCACTCGGGTGTCGTCCGCCGGATGATTTCAGTCAGCCAGGACTGCGCTACTCGCACTTGACGTTTCGCTCTCTGCTCAGGACCGGATACCGAAGGGCAGCGTGAAACGCACGTCGCCCTCGACGATGTCGCGCATGTCCGGAATGCCGTTGCGGAATTGCAGCGTCCGCTCCATGCCCATACCGAACGCGAACCCGCTGTACACCTCGGGATCGATGCCGCTGGCGATCAGCACCTTCGGGTTCACCATGCCGCAGCCGCCCCACTCGACCCAGCCCGCGCCGCCCTTCTTGTCCGCGAACCAGACGTCGACCTCGGCCGACGGTTCGGTGAAGGGAAAGTAGTTGGGGCGCATACGAGTTCGAGTCTCGGGTCCGAACAGCGCGCGCGCGAAGGCGTCCAGCGTGCCGCGCAGGTGCGCCATGGTCAGGCCCTTGTCCACGGCCAGCCCCTCCACCTGGGAGAACACCGGAGTGTGCGTGGCGTCGAGTTCGTCGGTGCGGAACGTGCGGCCGGGGCACACCACATAGATCGGCAGCTCGCGCTCGAGCATCGAGCGCACCTGCACCGGGGAGGTATGCGTGCGCAGCACCTGCCGCGAGCCCTCCGGCGCGATATGGAAGGTGTCCTGCATGGTGCGCGCCGGGTGATCGGGAAGGAAGTTCAGCGCATCGAAGTTGAAATGCTCGGTCTCGACCTCGGGCCCCTCGGCAACCTCCCAGCCCATCGCGACGAACACGTCGGCGATCTGCTCGGAGATCACGGTGATCGGGTGCCGCGCACCGACCTGCTGCCTGTGTGCGGGCAGCGTGACGTCGATCGCCTCGGCGACGAGCACCGCGGCATCGCGCTGGGCGAGCAGCACGCCACGACGGGCCTCGAACGCCTCGGAGACCCGAGCCCGCGCGATATTGACCCGCTTGCCCGCGTCGGCCTTCTCGGCCTTCGGCAGGCTACCGAGCGCGCGCTGGGCAAGGGCCAGCGGCGCCTTACCACCCAGATGCTCGGTTTTCGCGACGGCGAGCGCATCGAGATCGGCGGCAGCGGCAAACGCCTTTTCGGCCGCCGCCGCTGCGGCGGCGAGTGCCTCCTCGGTCAGCGCTGTGCCTGGTTCGACTGCGTCGTTGTCCTCGGCCACGGTCGTTCGACTCTCCCCTGGGGATCGGTTCGCGGGTCCGCCTCATGGCTCACCCACATTGCTGCTGGTCAATCGTATTCGATGCGCAATGGCACATTCACCCGGATTACTGCTGCGGCGCGAGCGGGTGGTGTGCTAGCGGCCTACTCGCGTTCTGTCGGGTCACGCGCGGCGATTTCACGTCGACCGGATCAGCAGCATCGGCGCGCGCGGCCGCGACCTGTATATCAGCGATGACGTGCACAGGCCGACCAGGCGCGCACACGACTACGCCCCCGCACTCTGGTCATGGACCGAGAAGGGGGCGCAGCCATACGGCTCAGCGAGCTTGCGTGATTTTCGCGGGCAGCAGCCACACCACCAGCGCACCGACCGCGACGACGCCCGCGCCGACCCATACCGCGGGCACCATGCCGTCGACGAAACTCTGCGGGCTCAGATAGGAGCCGTGCGAGGCGAACACCGAGGCCAGCACCGCGACGCCCATCGCGACGCCCACCTCACGGATGGTGCTGTTGGTACCGGAGGCCATCGCACGATCCTCGGGTGTGGCGCTGGCCATCACGACTGTCGCGCCGGGAGCGAAGGTGAGGCCCATGCCGATGCCGCCGAGCAGGAACGGCCCGACGAACGATACGTAGCTCGCGTCGACCGTGGCGATCGCCGCCATCCAAGCCAGTGAGAGGGCAAGCGCCGCCTGTCCCGTCGCGAGCAGGGTGCGGGCGCCGACCTTATCGACGATCAAACCGGCCAGCGGTGCGACCACCATCGGTGCCAGCGTCCACGGCATGGTGCGAATGCCCGATTGCAGCGGACCGTAGCCCTGCACGACCTGGAAGTACTGCGCGACCAGGAAGACCGAACCGAATACGCCGGCCGAGAAGGTGAAGACGGTCGTGTTGCTGACCCGGAAGGCACGGGAGCGGAACAATCGCAGTGGCAGCATCGGGTCCGTCGTCTTCAACTCCCAGGCGATCAGACAGCCGAGCAGTATCGCGCCACCGAGCAGCGCGGACAGCACACCCGCCGAGGTCCAGCCGTCCTCGGCACCGTGCACGACGCCCCACACCACCGCGAGCACCCCGCCCGCCGACAGCACGAGCCCGAGCGGATCCAGCCGCCGCTTACCGCCATAGGACTCGTTCAGCACGCGCGCCGCGAAGGGCAACACCAGCACACCGATGGGCACATTGATCCAGAAGATCCACTGCCAGCTCAGGCCTTCCACCACCGCACCGCCGACGAGCGGTCCGAGCGCGACACCGAGACCGGTGATGCCGCCCCAGATGCCGATCGCGGCGCTGCGCATCTTCTCGGATACCGCGGAGGACAGCAGTGTCAGCGACAGCGGCATCACCGCGGCGGCGCCGAACCCTTGAATTGCCCGCGCGGCGATCAACATCCACGGATCGGCGGCCAGCGCACAGGCCGCGGACGCGACGGTGAACAGCGCGATACCGGCAAGGAACATGCGGCGACGGCCGAGCCGGTCGCCGAGGACGGTCGCGGTGAGCAGCAGCGAGGCGAAGGCGAGGGTGTAGGCGTTGACGAACCATTGCAGGTCGCTCAGGGAGGCGCCGAGTTCGGTGCGAATGACCGGCAGCGCGTTGGTCACCACAAGGTTATCCAAAACGACCATGAACATCGGGATGCCGACGGCGGCCAAAACGGCGACCAAGGGACGGCCGCGGCTGCGACTCTCCTGTGTCGTGACGGATGCCGACGGGTCGGCGGCTTCGAGAATCTCGCTCATATCCAGCCCTTGTTGTTATTGACTGATAACTAACGCATCGGAGCGTATGCATCGACTGATAACATGTCAACAGCAGCCGATCGACCAGCGGAGTGGAGCACGATGAGGAGTTCGACCCGAACCCGAATGACCGCCACCGAACGCAGCGAAGAGGTACTGCGGGCCGCCGTCTCGGCCTTCGCCGAATCCGGTTACGCGGCAACGAAAACCGATGAGATCGCCCGCCGAGCAGGTGTCTCCCAGCCCTACGTGATCCGCCTATTCGGTACAAAACAGCAACTGTTCCTCGCCGCCGTGCACCGGGTCTGCGACCGAATCGAGGAAACCTTCCGTGCGGCCGACGCGGAACGCACCGATCGGAACGCATCCGCCAAGGAGGCCTTGCATCAACTCGGCCGCGGCTACAACGTCTTCCTGACCGAAAGCGAACTGCCGGAGTTATTACTGCACGGCATCGCGGCAAGCGCCGACCCTGCGATCGGCAACGAGGTCCGCGCACGTTTCGGTCAGATCTGCTGCCTGGTTCGCGAATTGACCGGCGCGTCGCTGACCGAATCGCGCCGCTTCATCGCCACCGGCATGCTGCTGACCGTGATGAGCGCTATGCAGGTCGCAGGACCCGACGCCATCCCGTCCGAATGGGCCGAGGAAATCCTCGAAAACCTCTCCGCCGAAGGCGGCTGAACCACTTCGACACGGCACCCACGGTTGAACGAGCGCGGCAAGCGTCGGAAGAAGAGCGTCGCCGCGGCAACGAGATTCAGGCGCTACTTCGCGTGCTGTACACGCGCACTCGCGTACAGACAGATGGCCGCGGCGGCAGCCAGGTTCAGGCTCTCCGCACGTCCGTGGATGGGGATGCGCACCCGATGATCGGCTCGAGCCGCGACTGCCGGGGCGAGGCCGTGCGCCTCGTTGCCGAACAGCCAGGCGACCGGACCGGCGAGCAGCGTGTCGGCCTCGTCCAGGTCGATCTCGCCGTCGGCGGCGGTCGCCAGAATGGTGATGCCCACTGCCGCAATCGAATCCAGCGTTTCGCTGATGTCGCGGTGCCTGGCGACGGGTACATGGAACAGGCTGCCCGCACTTGCGCGCACGCATTTGCCGTTATGCGGGTCGACGGTCTCCCCCGCAAGCACCACGCCATCGGCGCCGACGGCGTCGGCGACCCGGATCAGCGTGCCCGCGTTGCCGGGTTCGGCGATCTCGACCGGCACGGCCAGCATCCGAGGACTCGCCGCGAGCACCTCGGTAAGCGGTACATCGATCAGCTCACACACCGCGACAAGTCCTGGCGCCGTGACGGTTTCACCGAGCAGC
This sequence comes from Nocardia arseniciresistens, assembly GCF_046764875.1. Classification (NCBI taxonomy): domain Bacteria; kingdom Bacillati; phylum Actinomycetota; class Actinomycetes; order Mycobacteriales; family Nocardiaceae; genus Nocardia; species Nocardia arseniciresistens. The sequence continues at coordinate 358,384 of NZ_JBKORD010000005.1, read as the reverse complement.
TGCGCGGCCCTGTCACTCACCAACGTGGTCCGCACGCCACTGCCCGCCGCACCGGCGACCAGTTCGTGCTCCCGCGTCGCGGCGCTTGCCGAATAGAACAGCTCCCGCACACGGCCGGTTTCCAGCGCGGCGGCCACCGAATTGGCGCCCTCGGCGAGGAACTGACCGGTCTTGCGACGGTTCGCGGCACGATGGAGCTTGACAGCGGAAACGACCCGCGGATTGCGCTCGGAGAGCGCGTCCACGGGTCGTTCCGAAAGCTCTGTCACTGAACCCTGGCTCAGGCAGCCGGGGCGTTGACGTCCTGCGGGAGGGCGGCCTTGGCGAGCGCGACCAGGCCGGCGAACGCCTCGGCGTCGGAGACGGCAAGCTCAGCGAGGATCTTGCGGTCCACCTCGATACCGGCAGCCTTCAGGCCCTGGATGAAGCGGTTGTAGGTGATGTCGTTGATGCGCGCCGCAGCGTTGATGCGGGCGATCCACAGCTTGCGGAAGTCACCCTTGCGCGCCCGGCGGTCCCGGTATGCGTAGGTGAGCGAGTGCAGCTGCTGTTCCTTGGCCTTGCGGTACAGGCGCGAACGCTGCCCGCGGTAGCCCTTGGAGGCCTCGAGGATGGAACGCCGCTTCTTCTGAGCGTTGACGGCCCTTTTGACGCGTGCCATGGGTCAGTCCTTTGTCGATCTAGGGGGCGTCTGCGTGCGCCCGGGGGTTGGTCGGTGGTCGGCGTCCGGAAATCCGGTCGCGGATGCTGCTGGTCTCAGAGACCGAGCAGCCGCTTGACGCGGGGGACGTCAACGGACGCGACGGACTCCGTGCCGTCCAGACGACGAGTCCGACGAGAGGACTTGTGCTCGAGCAGGTGGCGACGATTGGCCTGCTGGCGCAGCAGCTTGCCGCGACCGGTCACCTTGAACCGCTTCGACGCGCCGCTGTGGCTCTTCATCTTCGGCATGGATTCCTCTATCTGTGTCGTACCGGCGGTCCTGTTCGGACCGCCGGTGCTGATCGTTGTTACTGCGGCTCGGCCGGCTCGGCCGGTGCCGCGGGGGCCGCCGCTGCGGGGGCGGCTTGTGTGTCCGCTGCTTGCGTATCCGCGACAGGCGCGGCGGGGCGGGGAGCGGGCTGCGAACGGGCCGCCGAGTCCTCCTGCGCCTTGACACGCGTCTTCGCGCCCTTGTGAGGAGCGAGGACCATGGTCATATTGCGACCGTCCTGCTTAGCGGAAGTCTCGACGAAACCGAGCTCGGCGACGTCGGAGCCCAGCCGCTGCAGCAGTCGGAAGCCCAGTTCAGGGCGTGACTGCTCACGGCCACGGAACATGATCGTCACCTTGACCTTCGACCCGGCCTCGAGGAAGCGAACAACGTTGCGCTTCTTGGTCTCGTAGTCGTGGTCGTCGATCTTCGGGCGGAGCTTCTGCTCCTTGATGACGGTCTGCACCTGGTTCTTCCGAGACTCGCGCGCTTTCTGCGCCGTCTCGTACTTGAACTTGCCGTAGTCCATGATCTTGCAGACCGGTGGACGAGCGTCCGGGGCCACCTCGACCAGATCAAGATCGGCCTCGAGGGCGACGCGAAGTGCATCTTCAACACGCACGATCCCAACCTGTTCACCGCCGGGTCCGATGAGTCGAACCTCGGGAACACGGATGCGATCGTTGATGCGGGTCTCAGTGCTGATGGGGCCTCCTAGGTCAAGCGATATCGTCAGACAACCGCGTGCAATAAGTGCAACCCATACTTCAACACAAAAGCCCCGGTGCGATATTTCTTCGCAACGGGGCCCGAGTCGACCGGCCGCCGACGTCGCGCACCAATGGTGCTCGCGTCGACCCTGTGCTCATTGGCGTTTCCGCGGCGAATCACTCTCCACGCAAACATCCCTGCACAAGAAACCCGCCCCGGAGGGGCGGGTGACCGGACCGTTTAACCAGTACGATTACTCGTCGGCAACGGTGGGAGTCGGGCTCCACTTATCAGCCCCTGGCAAGCCGGGGGCAGTCGTCGGGAAGAAGTCTAACATTCCGGCTCGCTATTGCCGAATCGCGCCGACAACCGCGTACCAGCACGAGACCCCCCACCTGGCCCCGCCGGGCTCCGAGCGGCCTCGCTAGCCTGGTCCCATGACTGAACAGCCCGACACCACCGTTCGCGAACTGGCCGATATCCCGGCGGTAGAGGTGATCAGCCGCGCCGCGATGATGCTGATGAGCGCGGCGGCGGAGAAGCTCGGGCTCGGCGAGCCGGACCCGGACACCAGCCCACATCGCGACCTCGACGAGGCCCGCCGCCTGATCACCGCCCTCGCGGGCCTGGTCACCTCGTCCGTCGAATACTTCGGGCCACACGCAGGCCCCTACCGCGATGGCTTGCAGTCTCTGCAACGCGCCTTCCGCGAGTCCTCGGCCCACCCCGACGAGCCGGGCAAGGGACCTGGCGAGAAATACACCGGCCCGGTCCACTGACCAGGGCTCGAACGGCAGCCGAACACTTCCACCCATTTGCGATAATTATGCCCGGCGAGAAATATTGCCCGCCGGGCATTTTTTTCATACACTTGGGGCATGTCGGACGAACAGCCACCCCTCGGTCTGCGGGAACGCAAGAAGCTCGATACTCGTCAGGCATTGAGCGATGCCGCACTCGAGCTGGCCTTCGCGCGCGGTCTCGGCAATATCACCCGCGACGATATCGCCGCCCGGGCGGGCGTGTCGGTGCGGACCTTCAACAACTACTTCACCGGCAAACACGAAGCACTGGCCTACCGGCAGATCGAGCGGGTTCGCCGCAGCCTCATCGTATTTCGCGGCAGACCCGTGGACGAGCCGCTCTGGGAGGCCATCGCGGCGGCCATCGTCGAACCGCTGGAGGCCGACGGCGCCGGACAGTACCTGCCGAGCCCCGAGCAACTCGCGGTGGTCCGCGAACTCCTGGACGCCCCGGAAACGCGAATCGCGGTGTCCAAGGGCGTCTTCGACGACTGGATCGAGGCGATCGCCGAGCGCACCGGCACCGATGCCGACCATGATCTGTATCCACGCCTGGTGGCCGGGGTGCTCGGCGCCATCTATCAATCGGTGACCGAGACCTACACCCGCGCGGATCCGCCCGTCCTGATCACCACCCTGCTCCGGCGCGCTGTCGATGAAGTGGCCGCCGGGCTACCGGAACCGTCGGCCACCTGACAACTCTCTGATCACACCCGTGCAAGAAGGGTCTATTCGTCATGCCTGAAAACTCTGTAGTCATATCCGGTGCCGGCCCGAACGGCCTGATGCTCGCCTGTGAACTCGCGCTGGCGGGAGTGCGTGCGATCGTGCTCGACAAACTCACCGAACCCAGCGCGGAGCCGAAAGCGAACGGCCTGGTGGGCCAGGTAATTCGGCTGCTCGATATGCGCGGGCTGTATCACCGATTCGGTGGCGCTCCCGGCGCGCCATGGACCATGAACGGCTACGCGTTCAGTGGAATTCCGATGTCTTTCGCTGAGCTGCAAGACAATCCGATGCATGTGCTGTTGCTGCCCCAACCGAAACTGGTGCGGCTGTTGGAGAAACACACGCTCGAACTTGGCGCGGAGATCCGCTGGGGTCATGAACTCACCGATCTGGTCCAGCGGCCGGACGGCATCACGGTGACAGTGGCGGGCCCGGACGGCAGCTACGACATCGATACGACGTATCTGGTGGGTGCGGACGGCGGCAAAAGCGCTGTCCGTAAGCTCGCCGGAATCGGCTTTCCCGGCAGCACATTCGAACGAACCATTACCCGGATGGCGCATGTGAGTCTTCCTGCGGAAGTGCGCGCCGCCGACGGCAGCATCGACATTCCCGGCTTCGGACGACTGCCGATGGGGCACAACCGATTGGCGCACGGCGGATTCGTCTTCGCCGAACTCGAGCCCGGCAGACCCCTCATCGCGACAATGGAATTCGACGCCGAACCGGTGTCCGACGAAGTCCCGATGACACTGGCGGAACTGCGGGCGAGCCTTCAGCGTGTACTCGGTGTCGACGTACCGATCCAGGAGCCGCCCGGCCCCGGTCCGCATGCGCTGCGCCGGACCGTCGGCCAGAACACCCGTCAGGCCGACCGCTACCGCGAGGGAAATGTGTTCCTCGTCGGCGATGCCGCACATGTGCACTCCGCGATGGGCGGGCCGGGGCTCAATCTCGGCCTACAGGATGTGGCCAATCTCGGTTGGAAGCTCGCCGCACAGGTGAACGGCTGGGCGCCAACAGGTTTGCTCGATACCTACGAAGCCGAACGCTATCCGGTCGGCGTACGCGTCATGATGCATTCGCTGACCCAGATCGCGCTGATGGCGCCGGGACCGGAGGTAACCGCGATGCGCGATCTCTTCACCGAACTACTCCGAATCCCCGCCAATGCGGCGCACATCGCGAACCTGCTCGCCGGATCCGACGTCCGCTACGACACCGGCGACCACCATCCCCTCGCCGGACTGCTGGTCCCCGAACTGGTCGTCGACACACCGCAAGGCAGCAGGCGAGTCGCCGAGCTGATGCACAAGGCACGGCCGGTGCTGCTCGATCTGTCCGGCGGCACCGACTTCGCGCACGCCGCGCGCGAATGGGACGACCGGATCGAGGTCATCGCCGCGACCAGCCCCGACGCGCCCGCTACCGCACTGTTGATCCGGCCGGACGGCTACATCGCGTGGGTCGCAGGCGATTCCGGGCACGCCGAGGAGAACCGCCTGCGCGGCGTATTGTCCCGCTGGTTCGGTGCCCCTCGAGCTTCGTGACACGCGGACCGGCGCGGCGAGCCGTCGCGTCAGCGCCGGGTTGAGGTAGGCCGCCGCATCGGATATCCACGGGTGGTTGTCGCCGGATTCATCGGCAGCGCGGTTGCGTCCGCCGCCGACGTTCTACCGTATCGACCGGGCGATAAGTAGCCGCGGGACATAGCCGGCGGCGACGGCCCGCTCCAGATGTGCTGGAGCAGACCGTTGCCGGATCCGCGCTGGCTCGACGGGCGTCGACGAGAGGCGACCTACCGCAATGCGGCAGCCTTGCGTGAAGCGCGTTTGGCGGCGGCACTCGGGGCCGCGATCTTGGTCGACGCGGTTGTTGTCGCGGCGGCCTTGGCTGCAGCGGCCTTGCTCGGCGCTGTTTTTGCCGCGGCCTTGGTCGCGGTTTTCTTCGCCGCCTTCTTTGCCGGAGCCTTCGGCGCTGATGCTTCCTGCAGCACGTGCTGCAGGAACTGCCCGGTATAGCTGTCCGCAACGGCGACAATATCTTCCGGAGTACCTTCCGCGACAACGGTGCCGCCGCCGGAACCACCCTCCGGACCCATGTCGACCACCCAGTCGGAGGTCTTGATGACGTCGAGGTTGTGTTCGATGACGATGACGGTGTTGCCCTTGTCGACAAGGCCGTTGATGACGAGCAGCAGCTTGCGGATGTCTTCGAAGTGCAGGCCGGTGGTCGGCTCGTCGAGGATGTAGACGGTACGGCCGGTCGAACGCTTCTGTAGTTCGGCGGCCAGCTTCACGCGCTGTGCCTCACCACCGGACAGGGTCGGCGCGGACTGGCCGAGACGCACGTAGCCGAGGCCGACGTCGACCAGGGTCTTGAGGTAGCGGTGGATCGAGGTGATCGGCTCGAAGAATTCGGCGCCCTCCTCGATGGACATGTCCAGCACTTCGGCAATGGTCTTGCCCTTGTAGTGCACCTCGAGGGTTTCCCGGTTGTACCGAGCCCCGTGGCACACCTCGCACGGCACATACACATCCGGCAGGAAGTTCATCTCGATCTTCAGCGTGCCGTCGCCGGAGCACGCCTCGCAGCGACCGCCCTTGACGTTGAAGGAGAATCGGCCCGGCTGGTAGCCGCGCACCTTCGCCTCGGTTGTGGCCGCGAACAACGTTCTGATCTTGTCGAACACACCGGTGTAGGTGGCCGGGTTCGAGCGCGGGGTGCGACCGATCGGCGACTGGTCCACTTGGACCAGCTTGTCGAGCTCATCGAGACCGTTGATCCTGGTGTGCCTGCCGGGCACCTGCCGCGCACCGTTGAGCTTGTTCGCGAGCACGGTCGCCAGGATGTCGTTGACCAGGGTGGACTTGCCGGAACCCGACACCCCCGTCACGGCGGTGAGCACACCGAGCGGGAAGCTGACGTCGATCCCACGCAGGTTGTGCTCGTTCGCGCCGACCACGGTGAGCTGACGCTTCTTGCTGATCGGGCGCCGAACCATCGGCACCTCGATCCGCTCCCGGCCCGCGAGGTAGGCGCCGGTCAACGACTTCGGCTCGGTGAGCAGTTCCTGGTACGGGCCGCTGTGCACCACCTCGCCGCCGTGTTCGCCGGCGAGCGGACCGATATCGACCACCCAGTCCGAGGCGCGGATGGTGTCCTCGTCGTGTTCGACCACGATCAGCGTGTTGCCGAGATTGCGCAGCCGCGTGAGGGTTTCGATGAGACGGCGATTGTCGCGCTGGTGCAGCCCGATCGAGGGCTCGTCGAGCACGTAGAGCACGCCGACCAAGCCGGAACCGATCTGGGTCGCCAATCGAATCCGCTGCGCCTCACCGCCGGACAGCGTCGCCGCCGCTCGCGACAGCGATAGATATTGCAGCCCGACATCGAGTAGGAAGCCGAGCCGTGCCTGCACCTCCTTGAGCACCTGCCCGGCGATGGCGGTCTCCCGCTCACCGAGGGTGAGCGAATTCAGGAAGGCCGCGCAGTCGGCGATGGACAACTCGCTGACGTCCGCGATGGACTTCCGCTCGCCGCCGGAGGCGATGGTGACCGCGAGGATCTCCGGGCGCAGCCTGGCGCCGTTGCAGACCGGGCACGGCACATCGCGCATGTACCCGTCGTAGTGCTCCTTCATCTGCTCGGACTCGGTGTTCTCCATGCGCCGCTGCAGGAACGGCATCACGCCCTCGAAATCGGCGTAGTACGAACGCTTCCTGCCATAGCGGTTGGTATAGGAGACGTGCACCTGATCCGAGCTGCCCTCCAGCACCGCCTTGCGAGCCTTGAGCGGCAGATCCTGCCACGGTGTGTCCATCGAGAAGCCGACGGATTCGGCGAGGCCCGACAGCAGTCGGTTGAAGTATTCGGCGGTCTGCCCACGCGACCACGGCGCGATGGCGCCATCGGCCAAGCTCAGCTCCGAGTCGGGCACCACCAGTTCCGGATCGACCTCCTTACGGATACCGAGGCCGGTGCAGTCCGGGCACGCGCCGTAGGGCGAGTTGAACGAGAAGGACCGCGGCTCCAGGTCCTCGATATCGAGCGGATGCCCATTGGGGCAGGCCAGACGCTCGGAGAAACGGCGCTCACGGTCGTGCGCGTGCTCGTCGCGATCGACGAAGTCGAGTACGACGATGCCGTCGGCCAGGCGCAGCGCCGTCTCGATCGAATCGGTGAGCCGCTGCTTGGAATTCGACTTGACGGAGAGCCTGTCGACCACGACCTCGACGTCGTGCTTCTCCTGCTTCTTCAGCTTCGGTGGATCGCTCAGCGGATAGACGACGCCGTCGACCCTGACCCTGGCATAGCCCTGGGTGTTCAACTGGTCGAACAGGTCGACGAATTCACCCTTGCGGGTACGCACCACCGGCGCGAGCACCTGGAACTTGATGCCCTCCTCCATGGCGAGCACCTGGTCGACGATCTGCTGCGGCGACTGCTTTTCGATGAGCTCACCGCACACCGGGCAGTGCGGTGTGCCCGCACGCGCGTAGAGCAGGCGCAGGTAGTCGTAGACCTCGGTGATGGTGCCGACGGTCGAGCGCGGGTTGCGGTTGGTCGACTTCTGGTCGATGGATACCGCGGGCGAGAGGCCCTCGATGAAGTCGACGTCCGGCTTGTCCATCTGTCCGAGGAACTGGCGGGCGTAGGCGGACAGCGACTCGACATACCTGCGCTGGCCCTCGGCGAAGATCGTGTCGAAGGCGAGGCTCGATTTGCCCGAACCGGACAGTCCGGTGAACACGATGAGACTGTCGCGGGGCAGATCGAGGTCGACCCCTTTCAGGTTGTGCTCCCGAGCTCCGCGCACAGTGAGGCGTTCCGCCACCAGGTGTCCCTTCTCGATCGTGTCGGTGTAACAAAGCGCTGTCTAGACGTCCGGATATGCCCCCGTCGCCATGCTAGGCCGACCCACCGACAAGTTTCTTCGCGCGCCTTTTCCCACCTCGCGGCCATCGTGTCCAACAGCATGGCTCAGCTGGTGATTCCCACGCTCAGGTTGCGCGGCCTGCCCGGCCAGATCAAGAGGTCCGTCCAGGTCAGAGGTGTGATTCCCGCACTTCGCCCGAGGCGCCGCGCAACTGCCAGCCGTCCTCGTCGACGGTGACCGTCAGCACATCCGAACCGACCCGCACCCCACTGACCCGCAGTGGCAGATACCGGTCGGGCACCGCGGGCGCGACCGAGGTCGAGCCTGTGCCGGACGAACCACCGCTGCCCGGCTCCAAGCGCAACATACTGCGCAGGAACAGCAGCGGCGCGGCGGCCGCCCATGCCTGTGGCGAGCACGACGTCGGATACGGCACCGGTGCCGCGAACTCGGCGCGATCGAAGCCGCAGAACAGCTCGGGCAGCCGGTGACCGAACCGGTTCGACGCGTCCAGCATCCCATCGATCACCCTGGTCGCCTGCTCGGTGTACCCGTAGCGCATCAACCCGGCGGCGCATATCGCGTTGTCGTGCGGCCACACCGAACCGTTGTGATAGCTGACCGGGTTGTAGGCGCCCATGGTTGTCGCCAGCGTGCGGATGCCCCAGCCACTGAACATTTCCGGCGCGAGCAGACAATCGACGACCCGGGCCGCCTTGTCGTCGTCGATGATCCCGGTCCACAGGCAGTGCCCGATATTGGAGGTGAGCGCATCGATAGGACGCTTGTCCCGATCCAGCCCCACCGCATACCAGCCGAGCTCCGGCAGCCAGAACACCTTGTTGAAGGCGGCCTTCAGCTGCCCCGCCTTCGCGCGGAACCGGTCCGCGGTGGCGTGGTCACCCATCTCGAGCGCGATTGACGCCCGCGCCAGGTATGCCGCGTAGACATAACCCTGCACCTCGGCCAGTGCGATGGGCGCCTCCGGCAGGCTGCCGTCGCGGAAATTCACGCCGTCCCAGGAGTCCTTCCAGCCCTGGTTGGCCAGTCCGTGTTCGGCAGCGCGCTGATATTCGACGAACCCGTCGCCGTCGGCGTCGCCGTAGTGTTCGATCCAGTCCAGCGCTCGATCGGCGTGCGGCAACAGCTCATCGCGGGTCTTGGCATCGAGGCCCCAGCGTTGCAGCTCCCCGAGCAGCATCACGAACAGCGGAGTGGCGTCGGCGGTGCCGTAGTACACGGTGTCGCCGCCGAGCAGCCGGGTGGCCGCCCGCCCGAACCGCACCTCGTGTGGAATGCGGCCGGGCTGTTCCTCGGTGGCCGAACGAACCTCGTTGCCCTGCAAGCCCGCCAGGCTCTGCAACGTGCCGAGCGCGAGCCTGCGATCGAGCGGCAGCATCATCCACGAGGTGAGCAGTGAATCGCGGCCGAACAGGGCCATGAACCACGGCGCACCCGCGGCGATCACCGCCCGCTCCGGATGACCGGGGTCGAAGATGCGCAGCGCGCCGAGATCGACGAGGGCGCGCTGCAATACCGCGGCGAGAGTTTCGTCGTCGGTGTGCACGGTGGGTGAGTTCTTGTACCAGTCACGCATGCGCTGCGCGGGCTCGCTGCGCGAGACCGAACTGCCGCACAGGTGTCGCGGCGTTACGGGGACCGATCCGAGCGCGGGCTGGTACTGGATACAGGCCGTCCATACACCGCGCCCGGGAAGCGCTACCTCCCAATGCAATTCGCGGTCCTTCGCGGTGGCGCCCGCCGCGCTGACAGTGACCCCCACCTGGAGGTCGGCCCTGGTGATCTCGACAGCCCCGTCGACAGCCCTGCTACTGGTGACAACGCCGTCGCCGACCCTGCTCTCTTTCACTTCGAACAGGTCCGCGAAATCGGCGTCGACCTCGAGCACGACCGCAAAGCGGACGGGTTCGCCGGACAGGTTACGCACGGTCAGGTCCTCGCGCATGCCGTCGCCGACATAGCGACCGACGATCACCAGCGCCGTACTGTCGGCACGGCCGGGTCGTGGCACCGTCCTGGCGAGCATGGTCGCGCTATAGGGGTCGGCATGCTGGACGGTGAGCGGCTGCGGCAGCTGACCATCGACAGTGAGCCGCCATCGCGACAGCACCCTGGTGTCTCTGACGAATAGCCCCTCAGGGCGATGCGGGCTGATGCCGCCGCCGGTTTCGCTGATACAGAATGTCGAGCCCTCGACGAGGGTGACGCCCGCCTCGGCCGCTCGGGGCTCGCCCGAACCCGAATCTTCCCCCCACGGACTACTCACGACTACTCCTCGCTGACGCTCGGCTCCGTCGTGCGCGAGACGCACTGCGACATGGCTCGCTCGCTACGCTCGCTCACGACCGCACCATACCGATACTCGGCGCCATCGTGGTCGAAGACACGGAACACGGATGCGACGCGCCCGCTCAACCCACCGGTGTGGGTACAACGACGGTGAACATCCCGATGATCACCTGAGATGCCGATGGCGTTCGATCCACAACCGGGACAATGGCGCGGGGGCCGAGAGCAGTGCTGAAATCCAATTGCCCACCTCGAGTAGGAATTCGAGGCACCTTTACCCGAAATTGCGGAGCGCTGTCCCCAACACGTGGTCGACGAGTTACCTTGAGCGGGTGGTAAAACGGGGGAGCGCAGCCGCCGGGGAAGTGCGGGCTCCAGCGATACAGGGGAGGCGGCCGTGATCACGGTGTTCCTCGTCGACGATCACGAGATCGTCCGCCGCGGCCTCATCGACCTGTTGGACAGCGATCCCGAGCTCACCGTCATCGGCGAGGCGGGTGATGTCGCGCAGGCCATGACCGGCATCCACGCGCTGCGGCCGGACGTCGCGGTGCTCGACGTGCGATTGCCCGACGGCAACGGCATCGAGCTGTGCCGCGATCTGCTCGCCGATATCGAGGGTCTGCGCTGCCTCATCCTCACCTCCTACACCGACGACCACGCCATGCTCGACGCGATTCTGGCCGGCGCGAGCGGATACGTCGTCAAGAACATCAAAGGCATGGAATTGGCCGCGGCGATCAAGGAAATCGGCGCCGGTCGATCTTTGCTGGATAATCGCGCCGCGGCCGCACTCAAAGCGCGCCTGCACAACAGTACCGAGAACGACGGGCCGCTGGCCGGGCTCACCGAACAAGAACGCAGACTGCTCGCACTTCTCGGTGAGGGGCTGACCAATCGGCAAATCGCCGCGCGAATGTTCCTGGCGGAGAAGACCGTCAAGAATTACGTCTCCCGACTATTGGCCAAACTCGGCATGGAACGACGAACTCAGGCCGCGGTACTGGCCACAAAACTCCTGGAAGATTAGCCGCGCTGATCATCGGTCGGGACCACGATGGTGAGGTCACCGTCGTATCGGCGGTAGAGCAGTCGGCCGCGACCGGTTCCCTGGTCGGTGAAGAACAGGAACGGCAGGCCGCCGCCGCACAGCCTGGCTGCCGCCTCGTCCTCGCTCAGGATCGGCGTCGGCCCCGAATCCACAGTGAGCGGAAGGGAATTCACCGTCAACGGCGCTTCCTCCTGCGGCGCGGGAACCGACGGCGCCACGATCGCATGCTGTCGCGTCAGCCGCACGCCCAGTGACTCTTCCCAGTGCACGATCGCGTCCTCACCGGTGTCCGAGTCGGTGAACAGGTATGCGTCGTAGTCCATCGCGTCGAGTACCGCCGTCGCCTCGGTCGGTGTTCCGGTCAGCAGCGCGCAGAGCTTCCTGCGCGCAATCGGGCGCGTCTCGGTGACACGGGCGAGCGGTGGCCGCGCCGGATCCGGCCACGGGCGAGCCTGGCTCGTCGCGAGTCTGGCGATCTGCCGATCCAGCCGTTCAACGGCGAACGTGACGGCGAATCCGCGCGGACCGGTGACCTGCACACGCGTCGGAGTGTCGTGGAAACGGATATTCGCCTGCACCAGTGTCGGTTCGGTGGCGTCGGGCGGCACCGTCACCCGTACCCTCGCCGCCGAATCGACGTGATGGCGGCGCAACACCCGACCGATAGCCCGCACCGCGCGTGTCACGTCCGCGGCGGGCACCGCACCACATGTCGTCACCGCGAGCTCGGGGTCGGCCGCGGTCGCCCACAGCTCGGTCGAACGCAACAGCACTGACTTACTTACCGATACTTGCTTACCCATCAACACTGGCTTACCCACTGAGACCGGTTTACCCACCAACACCGACTTACCCGTCAACTCCGGTCGACCTACCGACACCGACTCCGGTCGACCAACCAACTCGGATTCGCCGACCAGCTGCGCCTCTCCGACGAACCCCTCTTCGCCCGTCAACCCCGCCTCGCCCACCAACTCCGACGCTCTCACCAGCTCCGACGAATTCATAGGAAACACCTACTTTCTATTCTCGGTGCGCCAACCTCATCACCACAACGTCACGGTGAACAGAGCCGAAAGTCCTCGATCGTCGAACTAGACTGGCGTAAGCGCGCTGGTGTGCGCCCGCCAGGACAGGAAGCCGATATGACCGAAAACAACGGCAGCGGCCTGTATTCGGCGCGCGACACGTTGTCGCAGCTTCGGCTGCGGGAGCTGCTGTCCGAGGTCAAGGAACGCGTCGAGTTGATCATCGACTCGCGCGACCGGATGGACGGCCTCGTAGAGGCGATGCTCGCTGTCACCTCGGGCCTCGACCTCGATGAAACCCTGCGCACCATCGTGCACACCGCAACCAGCCTGGTCGATGCCCGCTACGGTGCGCTCGCGGTGCGCGGCCACGATCAGCAGGTGACCCAATTCATCGATGAGGGCGTCGACGACGAAACCCGCGAACGAATCGGCAGGCTGCCCGCCGGGCACGGCGTACTCGGCGTCGTGTTCAACCAGCCCAAGCCGCTGCGGCTCGACGAGTTGTCGAATCATCATGCGTCGGTGGGGTTTCCGACGCATCATCCGCCGATGCACACCTTCCTCGGCGTTCCGGTGCGCATCCGGGACGAGATCTTCGGAAGCCTGTACCTGACCGAAAAGGCAGGCGGGCAACCGTTCACCGAGGACGACGATGCACTCGTCCAGGCGCTCGCGGCCGCGGCGGGTATCGCCGTGGACAACGCCAGGCTCTACGAATCCGCGCGCACCAGACAGGCCTGGATCGAGGCGACAAGGGACATCGCCACCGAATTCCTCGCCGGCACCGAACCGGATCTGGTGCTCGCCCATGTGGTCGACCACGCCCGCACCCTCACCGGCTCGCACCAGTCGTTCCTCGCGAGCGCCGCGACCGACGGCAGGCTCGGCGCGGTGACCGAGCTATTCGTCACGCAGTGGTCGGGACCCGGCGCCGGACACGAAGGGTGGATCGTGCAGACCGAGGGCACCGCGCTCGGCGAGGCCTTCACCCGGCGCACGCCACTGCGTTTCGACGATGCGGCCCAGGTGGATCTCGGCGCGCCGCTTCCTGACGTCGGCCCTGCGCTGATCCTGCCGTTGTGCACACCGGACGCCACCCTCGGCGCGTTGGTGGCGGTGCGCCCCGTCGGCTCCGCGCCCTATCCGGACGAATTGGTCGAGCTGACCGCCGCGTTCACCGATCAGGCGGCATTGGCCATGCAGCTCGCCGACACTCAGCGCCGGATGCGCGAGCTCGACATCCTCGCCGACCGCGACCGCATCGCGCGCGACCTACACGACCATGTGATCCAGCGCCTGTTCGCGATCGGGCTCAGCTTGCAGGCCGCGGTGCCACGGTCGGAGGTTCCCGGCGTGCGTGAACGCCTTGCGAACGTGATCAACGATCTGCAGGAGGTGGTGCAGGAGATCCGCACCTCGATCTTCGACCTGCACGGCGGCGGTCAGAGCACCGGGTTGCAGCAGCGGATCGAGGTGGCGATCAGGCAGCAGACCGCCGACAGCGAGCTGCGAGCGACCATTCGGGTCAATGGTCCGCTGTCGGTGCTCGAGGCCGAGCTCGCCGATCACGCCGAGGCGGTGGTCCGGGAAGCGGTGAGCAACGCCGTGCGCCATTCCGGCGGCGATCTGGTCGCGGTGGAAATCGGCGTTGCCGACGATCTGACCATCGTGGTTACCGACAATGGTTGGGGCATACCGAATCACGTAATCCGCAGCGGGTTACGCAATCTGGAACAGCGAGCCGAGAAGGCGGACGGGCAGTTCACCATCGGGCCCGACGTACGCCGTGACGACGAGACGGACGACGGGCTGCCCGGGACGCGGCTCAGCTGGTCGGTACCGCTGCCCTACGGGTAGGTCCCTGGCTCACACCGGCCCGAGCACCACCATCGAGTTGTTACCGCCCATCCCCAGCGAAAGCTTTACCGTGACACCGCCCTCGAACGGCGTCGGGCCGTCCAGCAGCCGCTCGTAGGCAGGCGCGACGATCGGTGCGGCGGGCACGATGCCCCGCTCGTACCCCAGCGCCGCCGCGGCGACCTCGACCCCGGCCGCGGCGCCCTGGCAATGGGCTGCGAGCGGCTTCACCGTGTAGACCTGTGGGCGGTCGTCGAACATCTGGCCGAGCAGGTCCCGTTCGGCCACGTCGCACTGTTTGGTGCCCGTGCCGTGCGCGTTGAAGTAGCGGACGTCCTCCGGGGCGACATCTGCGGCGGTCATTGCCTTGCGCGCGCAGTCGAAGATCTGATCGTGGCTCGGATCGACCGAAACCACGTGGTACGCGTCGTTGGTGATGCCGCCACCCAGCACCGCGACGTACGGCTCACGCACCGAACGGCTCAGTACGAACGCCACCGATGCCTCCCCCATGCCGAAGCCACGGCTGCCTGTCTGGAAGGGCCTGCAAGCCTCCATCGGTTCGGTATCGCCGACCGCCGCGCCGAGGCGGACGAAGTGCTCGAGCATGTCCGGCGTCGCGGACATATCGGTGGTGACGCAGATCACGTCGTCGGCGACGCCCGCATCCAGCCAGAGCTTCGCGGTGATCAGCGCGACATTCGCTGAACTGCACGCGGCGGAGATATTCATCGCGGGACCGTGGAAACCGAATTCCTGCTGCAATACCGAGATCGGGGTCGAGGGAAGTAGTCGCATGTAATCCCGGGAGCGGCGGTGGCCGTGATCGACGAGGTAGAAGTCACGCCAATTGGCGACGTCGCCGAGCACGATCGCGTGCAGCACGCCGACGGTCCGTCCCTGCCGCCAGCCGCGCGCGGTCGCGTCGGCGATCGCCTCGCGCGCCGACTCGTGCATCGCCCGCCCGAAGCGACTATCGCTCACCGCGGGGTCGCCGCCGTCCGGAATCAGCGACACCCACGCGTACTCATCACGGTTGACTCCGTAACCGGGCTGTAGGCTCGCCGCCGACTTGCCGCTGAGCAGCCCCCGCCACAGCGTCTCGCGGCCCCAGCCATACCCGGTGACCGCTCCGATGCCGGCGATCGTCATATGATCTTGATATAGCTCTTCGGTCCTCACAGGTGAGCCAGGCATAGCTTCGCTCCTTCGCCGGTCCTGCATGGCGACCAGCATGTCGGCTCGAGAAGTTCGCGGGAACCAGGCTTGTAATGATCGCCAGATAAGACTCGAAGAAGTGCCCGAACTGTGATCGAAGCAATAGCGTCGACGGTGTGATCTTGTACACCTCGAGACCAGAATAATCCCATGCTCCAATGACCATGCACGGGTCGACGATCGGGGGTTCGAGTTGGGCGAGGACCGAGTAGACGGCGCGGCAGACGCCGAGCAATTGGCGCAGCGCTACCAGTCCCTGGTCGAACACACCCCGGACGGCATCTGCGTGCACGCACGCGGAACCATCGTCTACGTCAACTCGGCCATGGTGCGAATGCTCGCGGCCGAGGGCGCCGACCAAGTGATCGGGCAGCCACTCACCCAATTCGTTCATCCGCATTCGGTGCTCGGCATGATCGAGCGCATCAGCACACTCACCTACTCCGGTGACGCCTCCGGCCGCGCCGAAATGACCCTGGTGCGTCTGGACGGCGGCACCGTCCCCGTCGAGACGGTGTCCGTGCTCACCGCCTGGCAAGACCATCTCGCCTATCAGGTCGTTGTGCACGATCTGACCGCACAGCGGGCCGCCGAGGACGCACAGCGGCGCGCGGAACAGTACTTCACCACCGTCGTCTCCCAACTGGAGGAGGGTGTGGTCGTCATCGACCGAAACGGCCGCGTCGAATCGGCCAACCCCGCCGCGAGACGCATCTTCGGCACCGACGAACGCTCCGCCGATCTCCTCGGCGCGACGATCGAGGAACTGCCGATGGTGCTGCTCGACGCCAACGCACAGCCGCTGCCCTCGACCCGGCATCCGATCGCGCGGACCCTCGCCACCGGCGAGACCATCACCGGCTATATCTTCGGCGTCGACCGACCCGACGGCCAGCGCCGCTGGTTATCCGGAAGCAGCCGCCTACTCAACCCGGGCGACCCGGACTCCCCCGCCGTGTCCTCCTTTGCCGATATCACCGAATTCCGTGCCAGCCGAAGGCAATTGGAATACCAGGCCACCCACGACTCGCTGACCGGGCTGGCCAACCGCTCACTGATCCTCTCCCAGCTCGCCGGCGCGCTCGCCACCAGCGAGACGCTGCCGGTGGCGACCGTGCTGTTCATCGACCTGGACGGATTCAAGGCGATCAACGACACCCTCGGCCACGCCATCGGCGACACCGTGTTGCAGATCGTCGCGCAGCGACTGCAACGCGCGCTGCGCGGCGACGACCTGGTCGGCAGACTCGGCGGCGACGAGTTCCTCGTGCTGCTGTCGGGCCCGGCCCGGCGGGTCGACCTCGACACCCTGGTCGCTCGGCTGCGCTCGTCGATGTCCGAACCGATCATCGCGCGCGGGCACCGCATCGAGGTGAACGCCTCGATCGGCGCCACCGAACTCACACCCGGCGACCACCGGACACCGGAGGTGGTCCTGCACGACGCGGACCTGGCGATGTACCGCGCCAAGCCCGCCGGTCACCGGGAAAGCGGCGCTCTCGGTCGCAGGCCGAACAACACCCATGCCTCCTGAAGGTCATCGATGATTCTCGAACACGCGCTACTTCCCGTCCGCCCCGAACAGGCCGAGGAATTCGAGGCCGCCTTCGCCGAGGCGAGGCCGATCATTGCGACGATGCCCGGGTTTCGATCGCTGTCGCTGTCGCGCTGCATCGAGACACCCGACACGTATCTACTGCTGGTGGCATGGGAGCGGCTGGCAGACCACGTCGAAGGATTTCGCGGCTCCGAGGGGTATCAGCGCTGGAAGCAGCTGTTGCACCACTTCTACGACCCATTCCCGATCGTGCGGCATTTCGTCGCGGTAGTCGACGACCCGACACCCGGTAGCCCACCTGCGGTTGCGGCGAGCACACCGAACCGGCAGTAGACTCGACAACTCTGTTTTCTACAGCGTTTCGCGTGCACTCGCCCTCTGCGAATGCACAGGCTCAGCGCGGTGACAAGGAGTCCAGTTTGTCCGACCGTCTACAGGCCGTTTCGAGCGACCTGCAAGCAGTCGCAAGCGGTGCCGTTTCGAGCGACCAGCAAGCACCCGCAAGCGGTGCCGTTCCGCGCGACCAGCAAGCACCCACAAGCGGTGCCGTTCCGCGCGACCAGCAAGCACCCACAAGCGGTGCCGTTCCGCGCGACCAGCAAGCACCCACAAGCGGTGCCGTTCCGCGCGACCAGCAAGCACCCACAAGCGGTCAGCATCGTGCCGCACCGGACGGCGCACCCGAGCGGCACCGCGAAATCGAGCAGGAGCAGGAATACCTGTCCGTGCTCTACCAGCGACTCGACGATATGCGCGACTACGCCAACAACCGGCTGCGCACTGTCCTTCTGGAAACCGGCGGTACTCCACAGGCGCGCAGCGAACGGGAATCGTTCAACGCGCTCTACACCGAGGACCTCGCCAAGTACGACGCCGCCGAACACGGGCTGTGTTTCGGCCGGATAGATCTCAATGACGGTGCCATTTCGAGCGACCTGCAAGCAGTCGCAAGCGATGCCGTTTCGAGCGACCTGCAAGCAGTCCCAAGCGGTGCTCAACCCACCGAGTACCGCTACATCGGCAGGCTCGGAATCCTCGACGAGAAGGACGACTACGAGACGCTGCTGCTCGACTGGCGTGCGCCGATGGCGCGGCCGTTCTATCTGTCGACCACCGCGACGCCCGACGGCGTGACCCGCCGCCGCCACATCCGCTCGCGCAATCGCACAGTCACCGCGATCAACGACGAATACCTCGATCTCGAAGCAGCACACCGAGCCGGTGTCACCGGCGCGGACGGCGGCGTCGGCAGCGAGAGCGCGCTGCTCGCGGCGCTCAACGCGGCGCGCACCGGCCACATGAACGACATCGTGGAGACCATCCAGCACGAACAGGATGCGATCATTCGCTCCGAGCACAAGAGCGTGCTCGTGGTGCAGGGCGGTCCCGGCACCGGCAAGACCGCCGTCGCGCTGCACCGCGCCGCCTTCTTGCTCTACACCTACCGCCAGCAACTGGCCAAGGCCGGTGTGCTGATCATCGGCCCGAACGCCACCTTCCTGGACTACATCGGCCAGGTGCTGCCCTCGCTCGGCGAGACCGGCGTGCTGCTGTCCACCATCGGCGATCTGTATCCCGGGGTGAAAGCCACCCGTGAGGACTCGCTGCGGGGCGGCGAGATCAAGGGCTCGCTCGATATCCTCGACGTACTCAAGCAGGCGGTGCGTGACCGGCAGGAAATCCCCTCCGAGCCGATTCGGCTGACCTTCGACGGTTACCCGGTCACCCTGGATCGCAAGATCACCACCCGCGCCCGCGGCCGCGCCCGTTCCTCGCGCCGCCCGCACAACCTGGCGCGGCCGATCTTCGTGAGCTCGGTCCTGGACGCGCTGACCGAGCAGCTGGCCCAGACCATGGGCGCCGACCTTTCCGGCGGCCAAAGCCTGCTCAGCCGAACCGATCTCGCGGAAATCCGCGACGAGATGCGCGCCGATGCCGCGATCGCGGCGGCCATCGGCGCCCTGTGGCCGATCCTGTCACCGCAGGACGTCCTCGCAGACCTGCTCGCCGACCCGAAGCGGCTCGACCGTGCGGCGAGCGGCCTCACCCCGGCCGACCGAGACGAACTGGTGCGGCCGGACAACGGCGAATACAGCGCGGCCGACGCACCGCTGCTCGACGAGCTCGCCGAGCTGCTCGGCGTCGACGATGCCGAGGAACGCGAACGCGCGCGGCGACGCTGGCGGACCCAGCTGGCCGAGGCGCAGGACGCGTTGGACATCCTGACCGGTTCGGCGCCACAGGATTTGGAGGATGACCTCGATCCCGAGATCCTGATGGCCTACGACCTGATCGATGCGAGCCAGCTTGCCGAACGCCAGAACGTGCGCGCCAGTCAGACCACCGCCGAACGCGCCGCGGGCGATCGCACCTGGACCTACGGCCACGTGATCGTGGACGAGGCGCAGGAGCTTTCGGAGATGGCCTGGCGAATGGTGATGCGCCGCATCCCGAATCGCTGGATCACCGTGGTCGGCGACGTGGCGCAGACCGGAGACCCGGCAGGCGCTTCGTCGTGGCAGACGATGCTGGAACCCTATGTGGCCAAACGCTGGAAGCTCACCGAGCTCACGGTGAACTACCGGACCCCCGCGGAGATCATGGACATCGCCGCCGACGTGCTGACCGTGATCGACCCGACCGCCGCGGCACCGCGATCGGTGCGAGATTCCGGGCAGCCGCCGCGGGCCTACGCGGTCAGCACGAGCCAATTGCGTAGCGAGGTGGCACGATTGGTGGCCACCGAGACCGGCCCGGGCACCACCGCGGTGATCGCGCCGCACGAACTGGTCCCGGAGTTCGCCGAGCTGGCAGGTGAATCGGTGCGGGTACTGACCGTGCACGACGTCAAGGGCCTGGAGTTCGACGCGGTGTATCTGGTCGAGCCCACGCAGATTCTCCGGGAGTCACCACGGGGGCTCAACGATCTCTACGTCGCGCTCACCCGCGCGACCCAGCGCCTCGGTGTCATCCACACCGAGGATCTTCCGCCGGTGTTGCACGCACTGGCGTAACCGGATACGAAAGAACCCCGTCGTTCCGGAAAGAGCTGGAACGACGGGGTCGACTTCTCGGCGCGGACTCGAGCGTCAGCGCCGGTATGAAACTACTCTCAGCGCACCGTGTGCACGATCAGCACGTCACAGCGCGACTTGCGGGCGACATCGGAGGGCACCGAGCCGAGCAGGCGGCCTGCCAGGGTATTCAGGCCCCGGTTGCCGACGACGAGCAGGTCGGCCTCGACCTCTTTGACGAGGGCGAGCAGCGAATCGACGGGCTCGCCGACGATGGAACGCTCGACAATGTCCTTCGCGCCGACGGCCGTTGCCTTGTCCCTGGCGATGCGCAGGATCTCGTTCGTCGGCGCGGAGCCTCGGACCTGGTAGGCCTCATCCTTGAGCACATCGGCCGCGGCCGCGACATCGCGATCGTCGGTCGGGTAGTACGCGCAGGCCACGACGAGCGTCGCTTCCGCGGCACCCGCCAGTGCGGCGGCCTTCTCGACGGCGACATACGACGAGTCCGAGCCATCGGTACCGACGACAATGGTCCGGTAGGCGGTCATCTCTCCTCCAACTATGCGGTGGTCAGGTGCCGACGTCCGGTGCCACCATGAGTCGGTGCACCGGCGCGGCGACTGGGGTCGACCCTAGCGGCAAAACCGCCGGAAATATCAGAAATCGCAACACATCACACTCGGGGTGTTCGCCCATTCGGAACACAGGTCACTCGGCGAATGCCCGATGGCCTTACCGACCAGGGCGGATTCAATTTCTCGGCCCGAGATCTGTGATCCTTCACAACCCCCGTGAACGTTCTTGTGCGCCTGGGAGATTCATCACATTCACTCATCTCAGATGAAAAAGCGGCCCGGTGATGGTCAATCCGAGTTCGTCGACATGCGCGAAGAAGGCGAACAACATCAGCGAAGCTCCGGCGAGCGCGAGATCTTTATTGAAGTGGATCATCTCGCCCTGCTTGGCCTGCGGATCGGTCTCGGACCAGAACCGATGCATCAGGAATGTGGTGGGCAGCAGCACGATCACCAGCAGCAGCGCGCCGAGATCGGCCCACACACCGAGCAGCACGCTCAACGCGCCCAGTGCCATCAACGAACCCGAGGCGAGCACGCCCGCCCTCGGGTTCGGCACACCGCGACTCTGCGCGTATCCCGCCATCGCGTCGGTCTGCGTGAAATGCCCGAGTGCCGAGCTCAGGAACAACACCACGAAAAGCACCCGCCCGATCAAAACTACGACGTCCATGTCCCGCTCCCTTATTCGAGTTGTCGGCCATGCGACTATTTTCCGGAAGGAAGAACTTTCGAAGTGACCTCGTTGCGCGAGCGTAGCGAATTCTTCGCATATTCCAGCGGAGCCATTCCGACCTCAGCGGCGAACTCTCGAGAGAAATGCGCCTGATCGAAGTAACCGAGCTTCGCCGCGAGCGCGGCGAGATCGTCGACGTGCCCGCGTGCGAGCAGATCGGCACCGTCCTGTAGCCGGTAGCGGCGCAGCACCCATTTCGGTCCGGCACCGACGTATCTGCGGAACATCCGCTGCAATGTGCGGATCGGCACGTCGAACCGTTCGGTGACCTGATCGACTCTGGTCAATTCGTGGTCGCGCTCCATCGCCTCGACGATGCGCAGCACGAGTCGATAGTTGGGGTCCTCGGCGAACTGGCGGCCAGCGAAGAAATCCTCGACGATAGTGCGGCGCTGCTGATCCGACGACGCGGCGAGCACTCGCTCGGTCAAACCCTCGGCTGCGGGGAGCACCTCCGTCAACGGGACCGCCGCGTCCCGGAACGAGCCGACATCCAGCCCGGTGAAAGCGCCGAAGCCGCCCGCACGGAAGCGAACGCCGAAGGTCTCTCCCACCTCGCTGAGTTCGCGGATGTAT
This sequence comes from Nocardia arseniciresistens, assembly GCF_046764875.1. NCBI lineage: Bacteria > Bacillati > Actinomycetota > Actinomycetes > Mycobacteriales > Nocardiaceae > Nocardia > Nocardia arseniciresistens. Next base: position 336,360 of record NZ_JBKORD010000005.1, on the reverse strand, counting down.
TTCGTGGTGGACACGCCGTTGACGAAACCGCCGGTGCGGGTCGCGGTCCGCTCGAAGGTGACATTCACACACGGATACGACAGCACTTCGGCGTGGTACGGCGGCCGACCGCGCAGGTCCCAGCGCACCGACCAGTACCACTCGACGAACCGGCCGATTTCGGGCCCGGCGGACAGCCTGGCCAGCGACCTATGCCTGGCCTGCTCGTCCGGGTGCAGAATCCCCTTCACGTTGTCGAGCGCGGGGACAGCGGCCGGTTCCGGTCCGGCGGACACCCGATCAGCACTCCCTCGCACGATGTCGCTTTCTTCCAAGACCCTGGTCACGGGATCGACAAGAGTTGTCGGCATGAACGAAACAGTGAACCCCATCGCCGACGGATACCACTCGATCACCTGCTTTCTCGCGGTGCCCGACGGCAATAAAGCAATCGACTTCTACAGCACGGTCTTCGGTGCGGAAGTGATCAGTCGCAACGACATGCCCGACGGCCAGCCCGCGCACGCGGAACTGAAGATCGGTGACTCGACCCTGCAACTCGGCATGCCCATCCCCGACAACAATGTGCTCGCGCCCAACGGTGAATGGGTGCACACCTCGATCGTGCACTACTGCCCCGACGTCGACGCGGTCATCGAGCGCGCGGTCGAAAACGGCGCCCGCAGTGCCGAACAACCACAGACCTTCGTCACCGGCGACCGGTTCGGTGTCGTGATCGATCCGTTCGGTCACCGCTGGGCGGTGCTGACCAAGGTCGAAAATGTCTCCCGCGAGGAAGCCGACCGTCGCGTCAACGAGTGGATGGCAACTCAGTCCTGAGTTCACGGCACAGCTGACACGCATGGCTGTGCCTCAACTCAACCCGGCGGCATCCATACCACGCAGTTCCTTCTTGAGGTCGGAGATTTCGTCTCGCAGGCGGCCCGCAAGCTCGAACTGGAGATCCCTTGCCGCACTCATCATCTGCGCGGTCAGTTCCTTCACCAGATCCGCGAGTTCGGCGCGCGGCATCGACTTGATGTCGCGGCCCTCGTAGACTCCGGCGCTCACCGCACGGCCCGGTTCACCCTGGGCCCTGCGACCGCGGCTCGAGTTGCGGCCGGAGCCGCCGACAGCGACCTCGCTGTCGTCGGCCTCCTGATACACCTGATCCAGGATGTCGGCGATCTTCTTGCGCAACGGCTGCGGGTCGATCCCCATTTCCTCGTTGTAGGCAACCTGCTTCGCCCTGCGACGATCGGTCTCGCCGATGGCGAACTGCATCGAGGCGGTGATCTTGTCGGCGTACATGTGCACCTCGCCGGACACATTGCGCGCCGCGCGGCCGATGGTCTGGATCAGCGCCGTCGTGCTGCGCAGGAACCCTTCCTTGTCCGCGTCGAGGATCGCGACCAGCGAAACCTCCGGTAGGTCGAGGCCCTCACGCAACAGGTTGATGCCGACGAGCACGTCGTACTCGCCAAGGCGCAGCTGCCGCAGCAGTTCCACTCGGCGCAGCGTGTCGATCTCGGAATGCAGGTAGCGCACTCGGATGCCGAGACCGAGCAGGTAGTCGGTCAGGTCCTCGGACATCTTTTTGGTGAGGGTGGTGACCAGGACGCGTTCATCGCGCTCGGCGCGCTGGCGGATCTCGTGGATCAGGTCGTCGATCTGGCCCTTGGTCGGCTTGACAACGACCTTCGGATCGACGAGTCCGGTCGGCCGGATCACCTGCTCGACGACCTCGCCGCCGGCCTGCCCCAACTCGTAGGGGCCCGGCGTGGCCGACAGGTACACCGTCTGCCCGATCCGATCGGCGAATTCCTCCCAGGTGAGCGGTCTGTTATCGACCGCGGACGGCAGCCGGAAGCCGTATTCGACCAGGTTGCGCTTTCGCGACATGTCGCCTTCGTACATGCCGCCGATCTGCGGCACCGTGTTGTGCGACTCGTCGATGACGAGCAGGAAGTCGTCTGGGAAGTAGTCGATCAACGTGGCGGGCGCGGTGCCCGCAGCACGGCCATCGATGTGACGCGAGTAATTCTCGATGCCGGAGCAGAAGCCGACCTGCCGGATCATTTCCAGGTCGTACTGGGTGCGCATGCGCAGCCGCTGCGCCTCGAGCAGCTTGCCCTGCCGTTCGAGCTCGGCGAGGCGCTGTTCGAGTTCTTGCTCGATGTCGCCGACCGCGCGCTCCATCCGCTCCGGACCCGCCACATAGTGGGTGGCCGGGAAAATGCGCACCGAATCGACCTGACGGACCACATCCCCGGTCAGCGGGTGCAGGTAGTACAGCGCCTCGATCTCGTCGCCGAAGAACTCGATGCGCACCGCGAGTTCCTCGTAGGAGGGGATGATCTCGACGGTGTCGCCGCGCACGCGGAACGAACCGCGGGTGAACGACATGTCGTTGCGCGTGTACTGGACATCGACGAGAAGCCGCAGGAACGCGTCGCGGTCGAGCTCGGTGCCGACCTCCAACTGCACCGACCGATCCAGGTACGACTGTGGGGTACCGAGACCGTAGATGCACGACACCGACGCGACCACCACCACGTCGCGGCGCGAGAGCAGGCTGGAGGTCGCCGAGTGGCGCAGCCGCTCGACATCGTCGTTGATCGAGCTGTCCTTCTCGATATAGGTATCGGTCTGCGCGATGTACGCCTCGGGCTGGTAGTAGTCGTAGTAGGAGACGAAGTACTCGACGGCGTTGTTGGGCAACATCTCTCGCAGCTCATTGGCCAGCTGCGCGGCGAGAGTCTTGTTCGGCGCCATCACCAGTGTCGGGCGCTGCAGCTTCTCGATCAGCCATGCGGTGGTCGCCGACTTGCCGGTGCCAGTGGCACCGAGCAGCACCACGTCACGCTCCCCCGCGTTGATCCTGCGCTCCAACTCCGCGATGGCAGCGGGCTGATCACCGGCGGGCTTGTGATCGCTGACGACCTCGAACCGGCCGTCGGCCCGCTCGATCTCACCGACCGGTCGATGCTCGGAATGCGCGAGCGGCGTCCCACCGGCCCTGTCCTCGAAGCCTTCCGTTGGGATTTCGGTTGCGAATGCCATGCTCACCAGCCTAAGCCCACCCACCGACACATTCTCGGCGCGGTGATTCTCGCCGGCGCCACCGAACCGGTCGACCTACCGCACCAACGCCCCGTCGATGACCGTGGTCACGACCTTGCGGACGGCCTCGGGTTCCAACGGCACACCTTCCCGACCTGCGAACAGCAGGTGCCCGGTCCCGATGAGCGTGAGCGCGAGTGTGTCCACTTCGGTAGCCGCGACGAGCCGGCCGAGGTCACGCTCCGCGGTGAGGTAGGCGGCGATCATGGCCGCGGCCTCCGTCAATAGCGGAACGCCGGGCGGCCGTACCCGACGCAGGCGGACGCGCAGCTCGTCGCGGAAGGTGACGAGGCTGACAATGGCTACCGCGACCGACTCGAACAGCTCCGTCAGCGCGCCGGTGAGGTTGTCGGCGACCGCGCCTGTCCCCGCGGACCTGCGCAGGGCGGCGCCCTGCTCGTCGATCTTGCCGATCCGATCGAGCACGAGCTCGGTCAGGAAGGCGTCGAAGTCGGCGAAATGCCTGTGCAGGACCCCCTTGGCGCAGCCTGCCTCGGTAGTGACCGCCCGGCTGGTCAGTGCGTTCGGCCCGGCACTCAGCAGGACGCGCTCGGCGGCGTCGAACAGCTGCTCGCGCACGTCGCGCATGGCAACTCCCGTCGGCATACCTCGTATCCTTCCCTCGCTCAACCCTTCTCGGTTTACGAGTGGGCATGTGCCCACTATAGTGGGCATGTGCCCACTATACCGCCGCAACACAGCGCCCTTCCTGGCTCCGAGCAGCGCGAAACCCACCGAGAGCGACAGATCGCCGAGTCCTTCGGCTCGGACGCCGAGCGCTATGACCGGACTCGGCCGCACTACCCGGATGCCCTGATACAACAAATCGCCGCCGCGAGCCCCGGCCCCGATGTACTGGACGTCGGCTGCGGCACCGGCATAGCGGCCCGACAGTTCCAGGCCGTCGACTGCCGGATACTCGGGGTCGAGCCCGACCCACGGATGGCCGAGTTCGCACGGCGCACCGGCATCGAGGTCGAGGTGGCGACGTTCGAGGCCTGGGACACCGCGGGCCGAGAATTCGACGCGGTCGTCGCCGGACAGGCCTGGCATTGGGTCGACCCCGTCGCGGGCGCGGTCAAGGCGGCGCGGGTACTGCGGCCGGGCGGGCGGCTTGCCGTGTTCTGGTATGTGTTCCAGCCACCAGTTGAGATGAGTGCGGCCTTCTCCGAGGTCTATCGCCGAGTGCTGCCGAACTCGCCGTTCGACCGCGCGACGATGCCCGGCCTCGACGGGTACGCGGCGTTTTTCACCAACGCCGCCAACGGGATACGACAGGCGGGCGCCTTCGGTGACCCGGAGCAGTGGCGATTCGACTGGGACCGCAGTTACACCCGCGACGAATGGCTCGACCAGGTGCCGACATTCGGCGGCCACAGCCAGTTTCCGCCGGGCAAGCTCGAAGAGTTACTGAGCGGCATCGGTGCTGCCGTCGACACCGCGGGAGGCGGCTTCACGATGCACTACACCGCGATGGCGGTCACCGCGGCGCGAGCCATCGACCGACCCACCAGTGCCGCGCTATTCGGAGTTCCCCCTCACCGCCACCGGTAAGCATAGCTGCGCAACTTGTTACGCGCCCGAAATGTCCGTTGCCGCAACGAGATTCGTCATATCTCCAGGGAAGGCGCGCGGCCCGTCGCGGGTGTAGCCTGATTTAGTTGAATTCGGCACAGGGTGAAGGAATACGCCATGAGCGCTTTGATTCCATTACTCGTCGCAGTACCTGCAATGACCGGGATAGCCGGATACGTCGCCAGGGACATGCGCGGGGCCACACCAGGTCAGCTGGCCACGAAGCTCGCGACCACATCACCCGGGCCGCTACCCGCGGTTATCACGCCCGCCAGACCGAAAGTCGAGTACTTCAACCTCGCCGAACTGACCAATACCGACGCCAGAGGCTTCGTCCGATCGGTGGAGCGCTTCCACGTCGAACCGTGGGGTCTGTATATGGCGCGGACGGTGGGCGGCCCGCAGTTCCACTACGTCGAATCGTGGCTGCTGCCGGAGCTGTGCATCCGCGCGACGATCACCCACCGCAACGCCTCGCATCATCGGGAGCAGGATTTCTGCCTCGACATCGGCGAATTCGCAAAGGTCGAACCCAAGCGCTGGAAAGCGATCGACCACTATCTCGACATCATGGTCCAGGGCGGGCGCAAGTCCGAGCTGCGCGGCGTCGAGGACCTGTTGGCCGCCCACGCGGCCGGATTGGTCGACACAGCGCAAGCACACCGCGCCTTCGACAGGGCTGCCGCCGCGATGGACGGCCTTGCCGCGCACGACCACGATGTCGCACGCTGGCTCGGCTCGCACGGCATCATTCTCAGCTGGATGTAGCGGGCGCTAACGCCGTGGTGCTCGCCGCACGCCGAACGGCGGTAGATTCTTTGTACATGACACAGGCACCATCAGTGGACGTGCATCGCCCGAAGGTGGAGTACTTCGACCTCGCCGCACAGACCAACACGGACCCGAAGGGCTTCGTCCGGCCGGTCGAGCAGTTCCGCGCGGAACCATGGGGCCTGTACATGGCACGCGTTTCCGATCATCCGCAGTTCCACTACATCGAATCCTGGCTACTGCCCGAGCTCTCCATCCGCGTCACGGTTTTCCACTACCACCCCGAGCACAAGCGCGATCAGGACTACTACGTCGATCTCGGTGAGTTCACCGAGATCGGGCCGAGCACCTGGAAATCGGTGGACCACTATCTCGACATCGTGGTGCGCACCGGACGAGATACCGAACTGCTCGACGTGGACGAGCTGATCGCCGCACATACCGCGGGACTGATCGGCTTCGACGAAACGCGGGCCGCGATCGAATACGCGGCGACGACAATCGACGGCATCGCCGCCAACGGCCGTTCCCTCGAACTCTGGCTCGCCACCCTCGGCATCACCCTCACCTGGCAGTGACTACTCGCCGCTGTCGCGCCAAGCGCGAACGCGCTCGTACGCCGCGTCGAACCACGGCTCCTTGACGTCCAGGTAAGCGAGCGTCGCCGCCGCGCCGGTGAGCCCCGCCGCCTTGGCCTCGCCCTCCCGTTTCACCTCGAGGTACTCGACGCGCGCCGCGGCATCGGCACGCAGCCAATCACGGAAGGCCAACGCGAACTGCTCCCCCGGTGAACCCGTCACGCGGACATGGACATTGGCGATTCGGCCGGGGTCAGCACTGGAGTGCAGCTGCTCGACCCACAGGTCGATGTTCGTCCCGTCCGGATCCGTACTCGTCGGTTCGGGGCTGTCATCGGTGACATGGGCGTTGACCGGGAACCCTGCCGCACCGAGCGCAGCAGCCAACCCTTCGGCCACGGCCCGATCGGCGACGCTGATCTGGAGGTCGATCACGTCCTTCGCGGGCAGGCCGGGCACGGCGGTCGAGCCGATGTGATCGATCCGCGACGCCGCGGGCCCGCACGCCACCCAGAGCCTGGCGATGAGCCGCTGCGCCTGGACCGGCCACTGCGGGTCCGGCGCGACGATGCGCACATCCGGTAGCCGCGCGGGCGTGCCGGTGCGCAGGTTGCGTTCGAAGGGCACCAGGCGCTCATCCCACAGCCGGTGCACCACCGGGACGATATCGTCGGGCGCACCGCTGTTGTCGAGCAGTACATCGGCCACCGTACGGCGCTGCTCGTCGGTGGCCTGTGCCGCGATACGTGCCCGTGCATCGGCTTCGGAAACACCCCGGAATTCCTCGAGACGCCGTATTCGAGTTTCCTCTGGAACATCCACGATAAGAACAAGATTCATCAGCGGCGCAAGACCATTTTCCACCAATAGTGGAATATCTTGCACGAGAATCGCATCCGGCGGCGCGGCTGCAATCAATTCAGCGGTTCTTTTTCCGACAAGCGGATGTGTAATCGAATTCAATGTCGCGCGCGCTTCGTCGCTCCCGAATGCCTTTGCCGCGAGCGCGGGCCGGTCGAGGCTGCCGTCCGAGGCGAGGATGTCGGCGCCGAACGCCTCGACAAGTGCCGCGAGCCCCTCGGTGCCCGGCGCGACCACCTCCCGCGCGAGCACGTCGGAATCGATGACCACCGCACCACGGTCGGCGAGTATCCGCGCCACCGTCGACTTGCCCGCTCCCATGCCTCCGGTGAGGCCGATCCGCAACATTCGACCAGTCTCGCATCCGCGCCGAGCCCGCCGGTCTCGCACCCGAGGCTCGCCACCCACCCCCGGCGCCCAAGAGGGCGGAATACCCACTCGGACCGTCCATTCCACTACCCGCGCCGCTAATTGCCCGATCCGTGACTCCGTCGAGACCATCTCGCAACATTTCCGGCCGATCGCCGTTCGCGGACGATAACTTTCCGACACGCCGACGCAATTACTCGCGCAAAATACTCTGACTCACCCTTTTGTTCGGCTAATCTTCGCCGTGGCGATCCAGGCCAGTACCAGCAAGCAAAGGAACACCATTGGGCACCAGAAACAACCAGACGGGTCGCCACCGCCTGGGCATGGCGGGTGGTATGCACTGCATCCAGATCCCCGCCGTCGCGGCCGCGCTCACCGAGCACCGCCGCTCATGGTTCACCGCGTTGACCAACCCTGCTCGGCACAGCTTCGCCGCCATGCGAAAACGCTCTGCCGCTGCCGCAACATACTGGGCACCTGCGACCGCCAGCTGACCCCGGACTTCCGAAGTGGCCCAGCCCGAACCGGACTGGGCCACTTTCGGCGTGCTCAGACCATGCCGCTCGGCTGCCGACGGCTCCCCGGCTGCTGCCGCGGCATTTCATTGGGCGGCACCGGATAGGGAATGCCCGCGGTCGCCGTACCCAAGGCGATATTCGGCCCGCATTGCGCGAGCGCGGCATCAACTTTCGGTTTCGGATCGGTCAAGATCGGTTTCGCCGCATTCGGTATCGATCCGAAATCGAACGTCGATGTCATATCACCGGTGACATCGCGCCGCCACGGCGTCAGATTCGGCACCTCCACCCCGAATCTGGTTTCCAGCAGTCGCAATTGCGAGGTGTGGTCGAAGGTCTCCGAGGCGACGAGCCCGCCGCGGCTGTAGGGCGAAATCACCAGCCCGGGAACGCGATAGCCGAGCCCGATCGGGCCGCTGATACCGCTGGAGGAGCTCACCCGATCCAGCGGCACAGTCAGGAACTCCCCGGGCGTGCCCTGCGGTGGCGTCGGCGGCGTGACGTGATCGAAGAATCCGCCGTTCTCGTCATAGCTGATGATCAGCGCGGTCTTCTCCCACACCTTGGGGTTGGAGGTGAGGATATCGAGCAACTGCACAATGCCGAACGCGCCGAATGCCGCGGGCAGCGCGGGATGTTCGCAGTTGATCAGCGACGGGATGACCCACGAGACCGCGGGCAGCGTGTCATTGGCGACATCGGCCTGGAAGTCGTTGGGGTACATCGGTGCAAGGCCACGCCGGGCCAGCTCGGAGTTCGGGTCGGCGGACTGGGTGAAGCAGCGCAGCATGCCGTCGAGGAGCACCGAGGCCAGCGGGCCGACATCGCGGTTGTTGTAGATCTTCCAGCTGACACCGGCGTCGGAGAGGTTCTCCGGGTAGGTCCGCCAGCTGTACACGTGCTGCGGAATCACAGTGGGGGTCTCGACCAAGGGGCCACCCGCGCGGCCGTCAGGGTCGATGGTCGCGCTGATCCAGTACAGCCGGTTCGGATCCGTCGGGCCGAGCACCGAGCAGTGGTAGTTGTCGCAGACGGTGAACGCGTCGGCGAGCTCGTGGTGGATCGGAATGTCTTCGCGCCGGTAGTAACCCATCGCCGCGGGCGCGTTGGCCGGACCGACACTGGCGACCGACATGGGCATCCACTGGTCGTTGCTGCCGCCGTTCCACGCTCGGTGCATGCCGCCCCAGGTGTGGTCCGGGTCGTTGATGCATTCACCGTCGAGCGTCGCGCCGCTGGTGGTATCGAGCCGGAACGGGTTGACGAAACCGTCGGGAGTCGGGCCCGCGCCGGGAGTCCAGCCGTACTGTTGCCAAACCGGTGACGCCTCATCGAATCCGCGCGCGCCCGACAGCGTGCCGAAATAGTGGTCGAATGAACGGTTTTCCTGCATGAGCAGCACGAAATGCTCGATATCACCGAGGCCGCCCATCCCGGCGGGATCGGCGGCATAGGCACGCTCGATGACCGGGTTCGCCCACGAGGCCAGTGCGCCGACAGCACCCGCCGCCGCGGCCTTCGCCAGGAACTGCCTGCGGTTGAGGCCACTGAACGGGCCCGCTGCACACATGATTGGGTACGGCCTTTCTGCCGAGCTCGATCGAGCAGGGTGCTGAGTGTCCGCGCCGACGCGGCCCCGAAGTTGGACACCGGTTCGACTGTGCGTAACGGCACGCGAGTGGCCGCAGCCTATCGGAGAACCCCTCGTCGAATCAGCCCATCGCACCCGGTCGGCGCGCCGTTGCGCGGGCCTATTTTCTGACAGTCACTTGCTTTCTTGCCGGGCCGGTTCGTAGGCTGGCGGCAAATATCTGAGAGTCACTCTCAGGTAATGGGTGCGGAGGGGCGATGACACAGCAAGATGTGATCGAACGGCAGGATCCACCGGACCCGATGCCTCGGCTCGGTGTCGTCGGACGCTGGGGAGTCGCGATGGCGCGGCACCGCCGAATCGTGCTCACGACGTGGCTGCTGCTGGTGATCGCCTGTGCGTCGGCCTACCCGGCTTTACACGCGAGCCTCGGCTCGCCCGACTACTCGGTTCCCGGATCCGACTCGGTGAGCGTCGATCGACTTGTCGCACAACACTTCGCACAATTCGGCACCGAACAGGACCTGATCGTCTTCCATTCGACGCGACGCACCGCAGACACGTCGGAATACCGCGCGGTGATCGATAGCGCGATTGCCGCGGCGCGGGCCACCGACGGCGTCGCGGGTGCGATCGGCCCGTTCGAAGGCAATGCGGCGGCGCAGATCTCGACGGACCGGCACACCGCGTTCGGACTGGTCGGCGTCGACGGCGGTATGACGGAGCGGGTCAAGATCGCCAAAAAACTACAGTCGACGCTCGCGCAGCGATCCGATGCGGGTGTCGAGGTGATGGTTACCGGATTCGCACCGGCACAGGCGGATCTGACCGACATCGAGACCGCCGATCTGCAACGCGCGGAAGCCATCGGCCTGCCGGTGGCCACCGTGGTGTTGGTGCTCGCCCTCGGCGCGCTGGCGGCCGCGATGCTGCCCATCGTGATGACCGCGGCGGGCATCGGGGTGGCCATCGGCGTGCTTGCCGGGCTGAGCACCTTCTCGACCTTCGACTCACTGGTGCTCTCGGTGGCGACAATGATCGCCACCGGAACCGCGATCGACTACGCGATGTTCATCGTGAGCCGTTTCAACGAGGAGCTCACCAGGCGCGGTATCCGCGATCGCCGCGCGACCGACGCCATCGCGCAAGCGGTCGGCGCGGCCATGGACACCACCGGACGGACCATCCTGGCCTCCGGGTTGATCGTGTTGATCTCGCTGTGCTCGCTTGCTGTTGTCGGGCTGCCCATGCTCAATGGCGTTGCGATCGGGGTGGTTACGGCGGTCATCGCTACGCTCACCGCGGCATTTACCCTGCTGCCCGCACTGCTGGCGGTATCGGGGCCCGCCGTCGACCGCGGTGCGATCCCCGCCCGACTGCGACCCGCGGAGGCCGGGTCCGAGACGGCCTCGACCGGTTGGGCGCGGTTGGCGCATCTGGTGATGGCGCGACCGGTGCTGTTCGGCGCCGTCGGCGTCGCGGTACTCACCATCGCGGCGGCACCGGCTGCCGGCATCAGGTACGGGGTGGATATGGGACTCGGTTCGCTGGCCGACCGCCCGACCGGACAGGCCACCTCGCTGGTCCAGCAGAACTTCGGGCCCGGACTGCTCGCGCCGATCGAGGTGGTCGCCACCGGACCGGGCGGCGCACCACTGAACCGCGAATCACACACGGAGGTAGACGAATTCGTCACCGAGCTGGCACGCGACCCACGGGTCGCGACGGTGCTTCCACAGCGGGCAGAGGGCAGGCTGCTCGTCGCGGTGGTGCCGAAGGTTTCCTTCGACTCCACCGAGGCGGGCGAGCTGGTCTCCGATATCCGTTCTCGCGCTACGACACTCGAAGGCACCGAGTTTCGGGTCGGCGGCACCTCGGCATCGTTCGCCGATGTGTCGGAACGAATTACCGCCCGCTTTCCGTGGGTGATTTTCTTGGTGCTGACCGTTTCGCTGGCGTTTCTCGTCGTCACCTTCCGCAGTATCGTGCTCGCCGTCAAGGCGATCCTGCTCAACCTGCTGGCCACCGGTGCCGCACTCGGCATCACCGTCGCCGTCTTCCAGCACGGTATCGGCGAGTCGGCGCTCGGGTTCCGCAGCACCGGATTCCTACAGGTCTATCTGCCGATGCTGGTGTTCGCGGTGCTGTTCGGCCTGTCGATGGACTACGAAGTGTTCCTGATCCGGCGCATGAAGGAAGCCTGGGATCGCCATCAGGACAACGCGGCGGCGGTCGCGGAGGGCTTGCGGCGCACCGCGCGGCCGATCACTGCGGCGGCCGCCATCATGGTCGCGGTGTTCGCGAGCTTCGTAACAGCGGATGTGCTGGAGCTGAAGCAGATCGGGTTCGCTTTGGCGGTGGCCATCACCATCGACGCCCTCGTGGTGCGGCTGGTGCTGGTGCCCGCGTTCATGCAGTTGTTCGGTCGGTGGAACTGGTGGCTGCCGCGCGGCTGGAATCGGCGGGCGAATCGTGATGACGCACCGTCAGATCTCCCGGCTACCGGAACATGACCTCGATCGCGTCGACGATCGAACCGACCGCCTCGGTGTAGATATCCTCGAGTCTGCGCGCGAAACCGGTTGCGGCCCAATGATCCAGGGCCGCGACGCACCCCCAGACACCGGTAGCGGCGGCCATCCCCACCGTCAGGTCCTCTGGGTCGCGGCCAGACCGTTCGGCGAACAGCTTCCGGAATTGGTCGGCCAGCTCCCGCATCTGCCGGGTCTGACCGTCCCTGATCTCCGGAATCGTCACCACATACTGCAGCCGCCTGCGGATCCGGCGCTCGGACTCCTCGGTGAGCAGCGACTCGATCAGCACCGGAACCAGCAGCCTGGTGACGGCGATCAAGTCGGCGGGCGCGATGGTTTCGGCACCGCCCGCGGTTCTGATCACCTCGAGAATACGTGGATCCGCCTCGTCGTAGAGAACGAGCATCTCCTTGGTGCCGAAGTACCGGTAGATCGAACTGGGTGACACACCCGCCGCGGTCGCGACCCGGTCGACCGTCACATTGCGGTAGCCGTGCTCGTCGAACAGATCCAGCGCGACCTGCTGGATTCGGCTCATCGCCTCGATCTTCCTGCGTTCCCACAGGCTCGAGGAAAATTCCACGGCGGACTCGGACATCAGTCCGAGAATACCTGGGCCCGGCCTCGATCACGGCTTCGGCGCGAATGCCTCGAGTCAAGCCGTGGCCAGCAGCGTCTCCCGATCACGGTCCTTCAGCGCCGCCGACTGCCTCGAGAATCGCCGCCATACCAAAGCCGCGGTGGCACCGAACCCGAGGCACAGACCCAGCCAGACGCCAGGACCGCGCCAGTCGAGCCCGTAGCCGAACAGAGCCATGGCCGGTACACCGACGGCGAAGTAGCCGATCAGCGTGCTCTGCATGCCCGCCTTGGTGTTGCCGATGCCGCGCAGCATTCCGATACAGAGGTTCTGCGAACCCTTGCAGTACTGCTGGATGATCGCGAACCACAGCAGGGTCGAGGACGCGGCGACAACGGTGACATCGTCGCGATTCTCGCCGAGGAAGGGGGCCAGCACCGTCTGCGGGAACAGCAGGTACAGCGCACCGATGACGGTCATGAACGCCACTGCGATGGTGAACGTGCGCCGCGCGATGGCGCGGACCTTCCGCCACTCCCCCTGCCCGACCGTGCGACTCACGAGGATCGAACTACCTTGCGACAGTCCGATATTGACCTGGTAGACGATGTACGCGAGCTGGTTCACGATATTGCTCGCGGCGAGTGCGACCGGACCGAAGCCGCCCATCATCAGGGTCGCGATCGAGGTGATCGCCGCCTCGGCACCGTAGGTCAGCGATATCGGGGTGCCCATCCGGACGATCTGGATGACCGTCGAGTGGTCGGCCCGCCACACCCGAACCGAAAGCAGCTCGCCGAGTACCGCGTCACGTCGAACCATGCGCAAATAGGTTCCGAAGGTCCAGACCTGAACGAGGGTGGTGGCCAACCCGATACCGGCAAGGCCCAATTTCGGGACACCCAGCCAGCCGAAGATGAACACCGCGTCGAGTAACGCATTCACACCGATCGACAGCAGTGTCACACGCAGCAGTGAACCCGCGCGGCGCATGCCGACGGCGAACTGTCGCAGCACATTCAGCCACAGCATCGGGATCAGTCCCGGCGCGAGCGTCCAGATGATCGTACGGGCCGGTTCCAGCACCGCGGGGTCTTGCCCGAGCCAGGACAGCGCGTAGCCGAGGCCGATCAGCATCGCCGCTCCCGCGACGGCAGTTACCGTCGCGACCGCACCCGCCGCCCGCACATACCCGCGGATCTCGCCCCGTGCTTCTTGGTCGATCTCACCTGTACCCGTGCGCTTTTCGCCTCGGCCCGCCGCGGCGGCCACCATATTTCCGACACCGGTGACCATCCCCACGCACATCGTGCGCAGCTGGTTGTACAACAGCAGCGCGAGGCCACCCGCCGCGAGCGCGGCGATGCCGAGCAGCCCCATCATCGCCAGATCGACGGTGGTCAGCGCGACCTGGGCGAGCTGGATACCCGTAATCGGCGCGGCAAGCGCGATGATCGCCCGATAGTCGGTCCACCGGCCAAGGGACCCTTCGAACAGGCGGCGATGTCCGATCAGCATCAGGTCCCCGTTCTCGCGATGTCGCCTGCGGCCAGCCGCATGGATTCCTCATAGGCGCCGAACAGCCGCGTAATACGCTGCTGCGCTGCCTCGTCGAACAGGCCGCGCGCCAGCAACCAGTCCTCGTCATAGACGGTGTCGAGATACTTCTCCCCCGCGTCGCAGACCAGCACCACGACCGTGCTACCCGCAGGCAGATGCACCAGCCTGCGCAATGCCACATGTATCGCGCCGCCGGCGGTTCCGCCGACCAGAACGCCGGTGCGCCTTGCCACCACCCGCGCGGTCGCGAAGGCGTCGACGTCGCCGACCTGGCAGTCCTCGTCGATGACGTCGTAATTCACATTCCCGCCGATCGGGAATCCGGTGGGGCTGCCCGCGCCGCTCTGCCAGTACCGCCCGCCCTTGCCGCCGAAAATGATGGAGCCGACGGGTTCGACGCCGATCGCGTACACCGCGGAACCGAGCCTGCGCAGCTCTTCGACTGTGCCGCACAATGATCCGCCGGTGCCGACGGCGCCGATCAAGTAGTCGACATCGGTATGGAGGTCGGAAAGCAGTTCGCCCGCGAGATCACGGTAGCCCGCGCCGTTGTGCGGATTGTTGTGCTGGTCCGGCCGATACGCACCGGTGCGCGTCGCGATCTCGTCGGCGACGCGCCCGCGTTCCACCGAGCTCGGCTCGTCACTGTTGCCGCTGTCGACGGCGATCAGTTGGGCACCGAGCGCTTTCATGGCACGCAACTTGTCCCGTGCGGCGTGCCCGTCGACGACCGCGGTAAATGTGTACCCGCGTTCGAGCGCCATCAGCGCCAGACCGGTGCCGGTATTTCCCGAGGTCGGCTCGACGATGTGGCCGCCGGGGCGCAGTTCACCGCTGCGTTCGGCCTGCAGCACCATCTCCCTTGCCATCCGTACCTTGGCGGAGCCGGTGGGGTTGAACTGCTCTAGCTTCAACAGCAGCCGGGTGCCCGTCCCGGTGCGGGTGAGTTCGAGTAGCGGCGTGGCGCCGATGAGATCGGAGGCGTAGCGGACGACATTCTCCCGGAGCCGATAGCGCGGCTCGGCCACGGGCGCTTGCACCGTCACCGGTCCAACCGCCAGCGCAGTCGGCCCGCCTCGTCGGTCACGACGACCTTCGGCGGCAATGGCAGCTGATGAAACTCGCTCTCGTTCTTGTCCATCTGATAGCCGGCGGTATTGGGATACAGCAGCAGATCGCCGAATTCCGGTCGTTGCGGCAGCGGGACCTTACGCCAGGTGAGCACGTCGTACTCCATGCAGCTCGCACCGCCGACGCATGACGCGATCGGCTCGGCATCAGGATTCGGGCTGCGCGACAACAGGATCGGATCGGGCAGAAACTCGCTGCCCTTCCACTGTTCGGACACACTCATGCTGAGGCCGTGCACCGTGGTGATGCCGTAGTCGGCGTTCTGTTTGTATCCGAGCACCGGAAATATCGTGAAACCCGCGTCGATGAGCAGTGCGCGTCCGGGTTCAAGCACCAGCTCGATATCGTTGTCGCGCAAATGCTCAGCCAGTGCCGCGCCGTCGAACCTCGTGGCAAGAATGGCGTCGAGCATTGCCGCGCCGACGGGGTTCTGCGCATAGGGGTAGAACTTCTCGAACTGCTTTCCCGCGTGAAACCAGTCGGCACTGCGCTGTTCGGTGAAGTGCGCCCAGTCCTGCTCGGTGAGGTAGTTGCAGGCAAACCCGCCGCCGATCGAGATCGTAGTGGCCGGGAGCCCTTTCGCCTTCGTCTCGGCGCAGAGCCGAATCAGTTCGTAGGCGAGTTCGGCGCGCGGCGCTACCGCGTAACCGTCCAGGTGGAAAGAGAAACCGATCAACTCGACTGCCGAGCTCAGCTGCCCGCATCGGGCGACGGCGCGCATCAGATCGGTCTCCGTCAAGCCGAATCGGCTGTTCGGGGCGTTCGGTGGCAAACAGCGCAACAGGATTCGTACGCGACCGGCGAACGGGACAATGCTCGCGAGTCGCTCGAGTTCGTCGAGCGCGTCGATCGCGACAACGCAGTCATGCCGTGCGGCCAGCCGCAGCAGCGCGGTGCTTTTCGCCGCGCCGGTCACACCGATATCGCGGCCGCGGACGCCCTGCGCGAGCGCATGCACCAACTCCGGCTCACTCGCGACGTCGACCGCACCATTCAGGTCGGCGACCATCCTGAGCCAGCAGCCAGCCTTGTTGGCCTTCTTGCCGTAGTAGATCTGACCGCTGACCTCGTGTGCGGCGAGCACGTTCTGGAACGAGCGCAGGTTCTCGGCGAACTGCTGCGGGTACACCACATGGAAGGGACCACCGACCGCGTGGTGGATGTCGAAGAGCAGGTGCGGATCGGACCTGACTCGTCGCTGCCACTGCTGTTCCAAGGCGGGCAATGACGGAAGGCCGACCAGCGCTCGAGCATCGGGCTGTGCCACGGGATGCGGCGCAACGTCGTGCTGCGCCGGCGAATGAAGCAACGTTGGATTTCCGGAGCCGAGCGCGTTCACGACCACAGTTCCACCCGCTGCCCACGTCCCGCCGCGACCGCACGTGTTGCCAACGCGTGCGCGACCGGGATGTCTGTGATGATCATGCCGCTGGAAAACGCGAAGACCCGGTCCGCGTCGGCGCGTCGACCCAGCGCCCGCCCCGCGACGATATCGGGCAGTTCGGCATCGATGGTGACATCGCCGTCCGGTCCCGCCAGCCGCAAGCCGGTGACACCCAATTGTCCTGCGCTGGTGGCGATTGCGTAATCGGCGTCGCCCAGCGCACCACCGTCCACGCCCTTGCTGGCCACCGAAATCAGCAACCCGCCCGGCTTCAACCACTCGGTGCGGACCTTGGGATGCGCGGCTCGGCCCGAAGCGACGACGACGATATCGGACTCGGCCACCGCAGACGGCACATCGGTGACCAGTTCGATCTCCCGGTCCGGGAAGTAGCGGCGCATGGTGGCGATACTCTCGGCGATCCCGTCTGGATGGGTTCCGAACAACCGCAACTGTTCGAGCTGTGGCAATACGGTCAGCAAGTAGGGCAAAGTATTTCGCCCCTGTATGCCGGTGCCGATCATCAGCGCACTCGTCGCGCCTTCCCTGGCGCAATATTTCGCGGTGATCGCCGTCGTCGCGGGGGTACGTGAGGCACCGATGCGCTGGCAATCCATCAACGCGAACGGCAATCCGGTGGTGTCGTCGTACAAACTGATTGTCGTGTAGTACTTTTCGGCGCTGTCGCTGCCCTGCCGATAGGAGGTCTTGAAACCGACCTGTTCGAGCGAGCCGTCGTAGCCGAGCATCGAATACGAGACCGCGTCGCGTTCAGCTTTGGGGATCGGCATCATCAGCTTCACCGGGCAGCGTGACCTACCGCGCGCGAACGCCAGATAACCGTCTTCCACCAGGTCGATGACCTCGGCGGGGGTGATCTCGATATCGGCCAGATCGGTGCGGGTCAGAATATGCAGTGTCATTGAGCTCCGATGTGATTGTTGGATGCTGCGGACAAGTGCACGAGGCGATCGGTGCATGCGGTCAGCAGCGGGACATCGTGACTGATGAAGAGCACGCCGACGCCGGTCGCGGCCAGGCCGGTGACGGTCCTGGCGACGGTGGCAGTGGTGGCGGGGTCGAGCATCGAGGTCATCTCGTCGCACAGCAGGTAGTCGGGTTTCGAGGCGAGAACCCTTGCTACGGCGGCACGTTGCAGCTGCCCGTCGGACACTTGCGACGGAAACCGGTCCAGCAGGTCGCGCGTCATGCCGACCGAGCTCAGCACGGTGTCCCATTCGACGGGCCCGCGGGCCAGCTCGGCGATGGTTTCACGCAGGGTGCGGCGCGGATTGCAGGAGCGACGCGGTGCTTGGAACAGCATCGCGACCTGCCCGGTGCGGCGACGACGGGACAGATCCACACCGTCGCAGATGACATGACCGCGATCGGGCCTACGCAGTCCGCACAACACCTGCGCGAGTGTGGTTTTGCCGGTACCGGACGGACCGGTGACACCGACCACTTCGCCCGCCTCGATCTCGATCGAGACATCGGCGAGCACCTCATGTTTGCCGAATGAGACCGAAATCTTCTGTGCGGCAAGCGATCTACCTTTCATCGGACACCGTACCGAAAGTCGTCGGGCAGATCGACCAGCTCCGGCGTCGCGAACGGAAGGGGATGCAGACCGTTCTCCGGCAGGGCAGCGAGCAGATCTTTGGTGTATCGCTCCGTCGGGGCGAGGAGTACCTGTGCGGCACTGCCCGACTCGACGACCCTGGAGGCGTACATGACCGAGACGTCGGCACAGATGCCGGAGTCACGCAGCGCCGTGAGGTCGTGGCTGACCAGCAGTACACTGCCGCCCTGTGCCGTGAACTCGCCCAGCAGGTCGAGGATCGCCGAGGACCGTTGCGCCTCCAGCGACGAGGTGGGCTCGTCGGCGACGATCAACGCAGGATCCCCCGCCAGCGCGAAGGCCACGGCCGCCCGCTGCGCCATCCCGCCGGACAGCTCGTGCGGATACTGTCGCAGCACTGAAGCTTCCAGTCCCACCCTGGTGATCAGCTCGACGGGATCGTTTGCGGCGCCGAGATACCTGATCGTCTCGGCGAGCTGTGATCCGATTCGGCGGACCGGCGTGAAGTAGGTCATCGCCGACTGCGGAACCAGCGCGACAATTCGCCCGCGGGCGGCCCACATATCCCTCGCCGCCAACGTCCGGCCGTCCACCTCCATGGTGACCGCACCGGTCATCGTGGCGTGTTTCGGCAGCAATCCCGTGACCGTCGAGGCCAGCATCGACTTGCCCGAGCCCGATTCGCCGATCACACCGTGCACGGTGCCGCGACGCACCAGAAGGTCCGCCTCGGTCACCGCATGGACCACTCGCCCGGGCCCGAGCGGAATGCGGACAGTGACCTGTCCGAGCGTCAACGTCATAACGACACCTCACGGTGGGCTGTCGCCTTCCGTTGCCGAAGCCGGACCAACCGCAGCGCCTGCCCATACGACCGCGACCGCTCCTGCGGCGTGGACCGAACGCCGCGACGACCACCCACCCAACTTTCAACGTTCATACTGAAGCCTCCGGGAACACTGACGCCTTTCGCAGTCCCACACCACACCAACCGCAGCACTTTCTCCTGCGGCACGGACCGAACACCGACGCGCGCCATCCACGCACCAGCACATGCGAATGTTTACGGCCATTCCGAAATATCTTGAAGCACTTGCGATTTCCGCTGCAAATGGCCGCCGACGACCGAAACAGCGAGTGTGACGAGGATGAGCAGCCCGGCCGGGAACACCAGCAGCCACCAGTCGCCCAGCAAGATCGACGACTGCGCGTCCGATAGCAGCGTGCCGAGCGAGGCGCGGTGCGGTGGCAAGCCGACGCCGAGGAACGACAGCGTCGATTCGTGCCAGATGGCGTGCGGAATGAGCAGCACCACCCCGATAACCACCTGCCCCGTGGCAACCGGGACGAAGTGCCACCGCACGATCTGCCATCGCGGCAAGCCACGCAGCTGGGCAGCCTGTACGAATTCGGCATGCCGCAACGCGAGCACTTCGCTGCGCACCACCCTGGCGATCGAGGTCCAATGAGTGAGCACCAGCGCCAGCACGATCGCGAGCACCGACCCTCGGTACATCGCGACGATCAGCAGCGAAAGCAGCAGGCTCGGTAGCGAATTCACCGCGTCGACCACCCGCATACTCAGCCGGTCCCACCACCCCCCGAACGCACCGGCGGTGATGCCGACCAGCATGCCGACCAGCGCCGACCCGAGCGCCGTCGCGAGCGCGATGAACAGCGAGATCCGCATCCCCTCTGCCACCCGAACGAACACATCGCGCCCGGCATTGTCGGTACCGAACGCAAACTCGAAGCCCGGCGGCCGACGGCTGATCGAAAAGTCGACGAGCGCGTCATCGACCGGCATCAGCAGCGGAACCAGCCCGGCGTAGAGCACCGCGACGACCAGCACACCAACCGCGAGTACCAGCACCGGTTTTCGCCGAAGCAGGCGACCGCTCACCCGCCGGAGGAAGCCGCGCGGTCGCCGCCCCGAACCGACGGCACTACCGGCGCCTACGACACGAGCGCCCGATCCCGATTCATCCATCCGCGTCGATCCTCGGATCAATGAGCACGCCCGCCGCATCCGCCGCCAGATTGCCGAGCAACACCACCGCGGTGATCAGCACCGTGAGGATCGCGAGTAGCGGAAAGTCGAGTGCGCGTGCTGCTTCCACGGTCGCCGACCCGAGTCCTGGCCAGCTGAAGATGGTTTCGATAACGGTGGCGCCCACCACGAGCTCAGGCAGCCGAGCACCACACAGCGTGAGGAACGGCGCGATCGACACCGGAAGCACATGCCGGAAAGCGATGACCCGCGACGGTAGTCCACGTGCTCGCGCGCCCTTGACGGCGTCACCGTCCAGGCCGCGCGCCACGGTCTCGCGCAACCCGAGGACCAGCCACGGCAGCTGGGTCGAACCCAAGAGCACTGCGGGAAGCGCGATATGACGAATGGTCGACGCCACCTCCACACCCGCACCCGGGTCGGTGAGGCCCGACGCCGGAAACCAGCGCAGAGTCGATGCGAAAACCACCACCGCGCCCAGCGCAAGAGCGAACGGCGGAATAGATTGCAGGACAACAGCGGTCGCGCTGATAATTCGATCGGCAGTGCGACCGCGGCGCAACCCGGCCCACGCGCCGAGCGCGAACGCGAACACGATCGCCAGCACCGCGCCGAGCAGACCGAGCAGTAGCGTCCACGGCAGCCGCTCGGCCAGTACCTCGACCACCGGTTGGTGGTAGGTCCGGGATTCCCCGAGCTCGCCGTGCCACAGGTCGCCGAACCACGACCACCACACACCGAGCCAGTGCCGGTCGAGCCCGAGCTGCGAACGCAGCTGCGCGCGTTGGGCTTCGGTGAATCCGTCACCATGCGCGCCGAGGTAGGCGTCGAGCGGGTCGAAGGGGCTCGCCGCCGCGAGCGCGAACACCGTCAGCGAGACCACGACAACCAGCGGCACTGCCATGGCCAGCCGCCTGCCTATCATCCGCCCTACTCTGGCGGCCGCCATCAGCGGGTCCACCGCGCCAGGGAGTACCACGGCCCCCACGAGACACCGTGGGCATGCGGTTCCAGCGCCGTCGGCGGGACCTGCCAGCCGCTATCGCGCAGCGCGTACACATGATTCGTGGTCACCAGCGCCAACATCGCCGGATCACGGTGATATTCGAGCTGGAACTGACGGTACAGCTCGCTGCGGCGCTGCGGATTCGCTTCCACCCGTGCGGCGTCGAGGATCTGGTCGACCTTCGGATTCACATAATCCGACGCGTTATCCCACTTGGATCCGACACCTGGTGCCGCGTAGCGGGAGTGGAACTTGGTGTAGAGCTGACTGTCGACGGTGTACGGCTGGCCGCCGCCACCCAGCATGAACGCGGTCTTCGCCAGATACTCCGGCGTCATCGCCTTCTTGTCGACGGTGACCGGGGTGATCTCGATGCCCACCTTCTTCGCATCCGATACCACCGCCATAGTCAGATCTCGCCGCAGCACTTCCGTTGGGTAGTAAGCGATCTCGAACGCCGCACGTCGACCGTCACGCTCTCGGATTCCGTCGCCGCCGACCCGCCAACCCGCGGCGTCGAGTACCCGCGCTGCCTCGGCTCGATCGAATCGGAAGTCCTGTGCCGGATCGTATGCGTCGCCGTAAAGGGTGCTGATCAGCGTGGACGTCGCGCTACCGGCACCGCCGAGAATGTGCTCGACCATCGCGCCACGATCCACCGCATAGTTCAACGCCGTGCGGACGGCGGGGTCGCCGGAGACGGGATTGCCGGTAGGCAGCGTGATTCCGCGCCAGTCGTCGGTGGCCGCCGACACGATCCGGTAGCCATCCCGCGCCGCGGCTTCGGCCAGTTCGGGCGGCAGCACAGTGCCGTCGGCGCCATCGCGCAGCTGGGTGATCCGCGCGTTGTCGTCGTCGCTTCGCCGAATGACAAAGGTCTTGACCTGTGGCTTGTCACCCCAGTA
Organism: Nocardia arseniciresistens; assembly: GCF_046764875.1. Lineage (NCBI taxonomy): Bacteria > Bacillati > Actinomycetota > Actinomycetes > Mycobacteriales > Nocardiaceae > Nocardia > Nocardia arseniciresistens. Next base: position 314,299 of record NZ_JBKORD010000005.1, on the reverse strand, counting down.
ATCGTCGCGAGCGGTGAGCACGACCTGATCGGGGCGTGACTCGGTGAGGACGTAGGGCCCGGTACCGATGGGGTGCCGATCCAACTCCGATTTGTCGGCGGGGCCAGCCGTGGCGAAAGCCTCCGCGGGCGCGATCGCCAGGAACAGCCGGTGATCGAAGTCTGCGTAGGGCCCGTTCAAGGTGAACTCGACGGTGTCCGGCCCGGTCGGCGCGACCTTTCGCAGGAAGTCGTACTCCGCGGCAATGCTCGACGCATAGGCCGGGTCGATCAGCGAATTATATGTCGCCACAACATCTTCCGGCCCGAACGTGCTCCCGTCGGAGAACGTGACACCGGCGCGGGTAGTAACCCGCCATCGCGACAGGTCTCCATCCACCGGCTGCGGCGCACCGACCGCCAGCACCGCTATCGCGTCCGGGATCCGATCGACCACCCCCTCCTGCACCCGATACAGGCCCTCGAAGACCTTCGACTCCCCGTTCTTGCCGTGCCCGAGCAGCGGACTGAAGCTCCCCAGCTCCTCGGTATCGATCACCACGAACCGGTCTTTACTCTGCGAAGTCCCGCCCGGCGCAGCGCATCCCGTCAATCCGACGGCGAATGCCGTTGCGACAGCGAATATCCCGGAACGCGACAAGGTCATCTCAGCATCGTAAAGACAATGATAATGATTGTCATTAGCAAAGACGGTGAGATGAACCACAACCTACGGGCGGCCGACCCTATGACAGCCCGAAGGCCCCGGTCCGATAGGGACCGAGGCCTTCGTGCGTATATCCAGTCGAATCAGGCGTTGCCGGAGAGCTTCTCCCGCAGAGCCGCCAGCTGCGCGTCGCTGGCCAGCGATCCGCCGGCCGACTCGGACGAGCTGGACGAGGAGGAGGACGTCGAAGCAGAAGCCTGCGCACCACTCTCGGAGGAGTAGTTCGACGAGCCGCCACCGTTCGCGGCCTCGGCCGCGGCGTCGGCCGCCATCTTCTCCATCTGAGCGGTGTGCATCTTGTGGCGACGCTCCGCCTCGGCGTAACGGCCTTCCCACTCTTCGCGCTGCTTGTCGAAACCTTCGATCCAGTCGTTGGTCTCGGAGTCGAAGCCCTCGGGGAAGATGTAGTTGCCCTGATCGTCGTAGCTGTCGGCCATGCCGTACTTCGACGGGTCGAATTCGGCGTGGTAATCCTCGTTGGCCTGCTTGAGGCTCAGCGAGATCCGGCGACGCTCCAGGTCGATGTCGATGACCTTGACCATCGCGTCGTCGCCGACTGCGACAACCTGGTCCGGGACCTCCACGTGGCGCTCGGCCAGCTCGGAGATGTGGACCAGGCCCTCGATGCCCTCTTCGACGCGCACGAACGCACCGAACGGAACCAGCTTGGTCACCTTGCCCGGAACGATCTGTCCGATCGCGTGGGTCCTGGCGAACTGACGCCACGGATCTTCCTGAGTCGCCTTGAGCGACAGCGAAACCCGCTCGCGGTCCAGATCGACGTCGAGAACCTCGACGGTGACCTCGGTACCGACCTCGACAACCTCGGACGGGTGGTCGATGTGCTTCCAGGACAGCTCGGAGACGTGCACCAGGCCGTCGACGCCACCCAGGTCCACGAAGGCACCGAAGTTGACGATCGAGGAGACCACACCCTTGCGGACCTGGCCCTTCTGCAGCTGGTGCAGGAACTCGCTGCGGACCTCGGACTGGGTCTGCTCGAGCCATGCGCGACGCGACAGAACCACGTTGTTGCGGTTCTTGTCGAGCTCGATGATCTTGGCCTCGATCTCCTTGCCGACGTACGGCTGGAGGTCGCGGACGCGACGCATCTCGACGAGCGAGGCGGGCAGGAAGCCACGGAGACCGATGTCGAGGATCAGGCCGCCCTTGACGACCTCGATGACGGTGCCCTTGACGGCCTCGTCCTTCTCCTTGAGCTCCTCGATGGTGCCCCAAGCGCGCTCGTACTGAGCCCGCTTCTTCGACAGGATCAGGCGGCCTTCCTTGTCCTCCTTGGTGAGAACGAGGGCCTCGACCTCATCACCCACGGAAACGACCTCATTCGGGTCGACATCGTGCTTGATGGAGAGCTCGCGGGAAGGGATGACGCCTTCGGTCTTGTAACCGATGTCGAGCAGGACCTCGTCGCGGTCGACCTTGACGATGGTTCCTTCGACGATATCGCCGTCGTTGAAGTACTTGATCGTGGCGTCGATGGCGGCGAGGAAATCCTCGGCGGAGCCGATGTCATTGACGGCTACCTGCGGCGAGGTGACGGTGGTGGGCATATGTCGGTTTGCTCCGGACGGATTGTGGTCGGTTGCGGACATTGGAACTTTCGGTACGCTGCGAACTCACCGCGATGACGCGACTTGACGGACGTAATGAACGTACCGCACGGCAAAGCTTGTGAAACTCAGCGCGGGTGCTCTGCTACCTCACCTGTTACTTCAGCCCCTTATGAGGGCATCGTTACGGCAGTACAAGCGGCACTCGCGCGTTCAGCGTACGCGACCTTGGTCCGGCCGGGCAAACCGGTCCCGACGCCACGCCGGACTACGCTGATCGCGTGTCCGAAGATCGCCATGCGCAAGCAAATACCCTGCTCGGAACGACCGGGACCACGCGCACCCGGATCGGCTCGGAAGCCAGCCAGCAGGCGAGCAGACGCTGGTGGGACGCCGACGCCACCCAGTATCACGAGACCCACGCCGATTTCCTCGGCGTCGACTCCCCGGGCGGTGAGTTCGTGTGGTGTCCGGAGGGCCTGCACGAGGGCGATATGCATTTCCTCGGCGAGGTCGCGGGTAAGCGGATTCTGGAGATCGGCTGCGGTTCCGCGCCATGCTCACGCTGGCTCGCCGGACAGGGCGCACTCCCGGTCGGCCTAGACCTTTCGATGGGCATGCTCGAGCGCGGCCTTGCCGCCATGGATCGTGGCGGACCCCAGGTTCCGCTGGTCCAGGCGGGCGCCGAGTCGCTGCCCTTCGCCGACGACTCCTTCGACCTGGCCTGCTCGGCCTTCGGCGCGATCCCCTTCGTCGCCGACTCGGCCCTGGTGATGCGCGAGGTCGCTCGCGTGTTGCGCCCCGGCGGTGGCTGGGTGTTCTCGGTGAACCACCCGATGCGCTGGATCTTCCAGGACGATCCGGGCGAGGCCGGTCTACAGGCCGCGATCCCGTACTTCGATCGCACCCCTTATGTCGAGGTCGACGATAACGGCGAGGCGACTTACGTCGAACACCATCGCACCATCGGCGACCGGGTCCGCGAGATCGTCGCCGCGGGCCTGATCCTCGAAGACATCATCGAACCCGACTGGCCGGAATGGCTCGACCGCGAATGGGGCCAATGGAGCCCGCTGCGGGGCGAGCTGTTCCCGGGCACCGCCATTTTCATTACCAGGAAGCCGACGGCCTGATCGAACAGCAGGCCCCGACGACACCCGAAAACCTGTGCGCCGTAGGAGATTACAGACCGACCCGGCGACGCACAGGCTTCGAAGAACGTCAGATCGGCCGAACGTTTTCCGCCTGCGGGCCCTTCTGGCCCTGCGTGACGTCGAACTCGACCCGCTGCTCGTCGTTCAGGCTGCGGAAGCCGGTGTCGGCGATCGCGCTGAAATGGACGAAGACGTCCGGCCCTCCGTCATCCGGAGCGATGAAGCCGAATCCTTTGTCCGCATTGAACCATTTGACAGTGCCCTGCATCATCACTCCCGCCGTTGGAATCTCTGACCGAACGTCCTGATAATGCCTGGTCTGTCGGCAGATTCCCAGCATTTCGCGCCGTGCTGCGCGATCGGAGTTCAGCGTGAGGTTTCGGCGACCTGCCGCGACGTGCCGAATTCCGCCGCAAGAGCGGCCCGTGCCGCGGCGATGTGCGTGCCGAGGTCGCCGCCGGAATTGAGCCAGATCTGGTATCCCGCGAAGAAACAGGACATGCCGACCTTGGCCATGAGCAGCGGGCGCACGTCCGCGCCGACGTCGACACCCATCCGGAGCGCGAGGTGCTCGGCGACGAGCTCTTCGATGGCGGCGCGCTTGGCGAGTTCCCTGGCCTGCAAAGCCGCGTTCGCCGCGATCAGCGTGTCCCGCGCGCGAGCGTCGGCGAGGCGGTCGGCGAATCGTCCGACCATCGGGTCGATCACCGCGGCCAGCGTGACCTCGGCGGTCTCACCGACGGGGCGTTCGTCCAGTAGGGCGGCAATTTCCTCGCGATGTTCGTCGTCCTCGGCGAAGAGCAACTCGTCCTTGCTCGCGTAGTAGCGATGCAGGGTGCGCGTCCCGACGTCGGCCTCGGCGGCGATATCGGCGACGGTCACGGCATCGAACCCGCGCGCGACGAACAATCGCAGCGCGGCGTCGGCGATCGCTCGCCTGGTCCTTTCCTTCTTTCTGTCCCGCAACGACATGCACATATTGTCACACAGTCCGCCACATGGCAGACTCTGCCATATGACAACAAGTGACAGAACTGTCGTGATCACCGGAGGAACCAGCGGACTCGGCCACGAATGCGCAAGGACACTGGCCGAGGACCCGAGGTGGACGGTCGTCATCACCGGCCGCGACGCCGACCGAGCGCGCGCGATCGCGGCCCCGATCGGCGCGCGTGCTGCCGCCCTCGACCTCGGATCGCTCGCCTCCGTCGCACATTTCGCGGCCGCGTTGCGCCACGAGGGCCTGCCACCACTGCGCGCACTCGTCTGCAATGCGGGACTCCAGTTCACCCGGCGCAGCTACACCGAAGACGGCGTGGAAGCCACCTTCGGGGTCAACCACCTGGGGCACCTCGCCCTGGTCCGGGCGCTATCGGACGACCTGACCGGGCCCGCGCGGATCGTATTCGTCAGCTCCGGCACCCACGATCCCGACCAGCGCACCGGAATGCCGGACCCGCTCAGCGCAACGACAAGGGAGCTGGCCTACCCCATGGCGGCGACCGAATCCGACCAGCGTGACGGCCGCCGTCGGTACAGCACCTCGAAGCTGACCAACGTGCAGACCGCCTATGAGCTGGCCAGGCGACTCGAGCCGCGCGGGATCACGGTCAACGCATTCGATCCAGGACTCATGCCCGGTACCAGACTTGCCAGGGATGCCGGAAAGGTAGGGCAGCTGCTCTGGCGCACGGCCGCACGAGCATTGATCGCATTGCCCGGCGTGCACACACCCCGCACATCGGGCGCCGATCTCGCCTGGCTGGTCACTGACCCCGCGGTGACCGAAGTGACCGGCCGCTACTTCGTCGGACGGACCGAGCGACCGTCCTCGGCCGCGTCCTACAACCTCGAGGCACAGCACGCGTTGTATACCGACAGCATCGAGCTCCTCGATGAGCTCGCCGCGGGCGCGGTACATCCTGAACACTCATGACGGCATGGGCAGCACCACACCCGAAAAGCCCCGCCACCAACGGGTTCCAGCGTTTGCCGGAATCTCGGGTGACGGGACCTGATGAGATGTGACCGGGCTCTCGCCCGAAGTCACTTCGGTTTTCGGCCAGCCTGTTCCAACGCCCGCCGCAGGGCGAATTCGATCTGCGCGTTGACGCTGCGCAGGTCGTCGGCCGCCCATTTGGCCATGGCGTCATGCACTGCCGGGTCGAGGCGAAGTAGAAGCTTCTTCCGTTCAGCCATCGCCGCGGCTCAGGAGTAGATGGATCCGGCATTGACCACGGGCTGAATGGCTCGGTCCCCGCAGAGGACGACAAGCAGGTTGGACACCATGGTGGCTTTTCGCTCCTCATCGAGTTCGACCGTGCCCTGTTCGGCGAGCTTCTCCAACGCGAGGCCGACCATGCCGACCGCGCCCTCGACAATGTGGGTACGAGCGGCAACCACCTGCGCGGCCTGCTGACGAACGAGCATGGCCTGAGCGATCTCCGGCGCGTAAGCGAGATGGGTGATCCTGGCCTCGAGCACCTCGATGCCCGCCAACTCGGTGCGCTCCCGCAACTCCACGGTCAACTCCCCCGCTACCTCGGCGCCGTCACGCAGGCTGGTGCGATCGACATCGTGCGCGTCATAGGGATGTGTGGTCGCCAGGTGCCGGACAGCGGCCTCGGACTGGGTTTCCACATACTCCTCGTAGTCGTCGACGGCGAAGGCGGCCTTGAAGCTGTCGACCACGCGATAGACGACGACCGCGGCGATCTCGACCGGATTGCCGTCGGCGTCATTGACCTTCAGCTTCTGCGTCTCGAAGTTGCGCACCCGCAACGAAATACTGCGGCGGTCGGTCAGCGGCACCACCGAGAAGAACCCGGGTTCGCTCACCGAGCCGATGTAGCGGCCGAAGAACTGCACCACCTTCGCCTCGTTGGGGTTCACCACGGTCAGTCCCGTCGCGAGCAGGAGTAGCACGACCACGATGACCGTCGCGACGATCGCACCGATCAGCGCGGGCACATTGCCGCCCTTACCCGCGACCACATAGCCGAGCACGGCGCCGGCACCGAACAGGATCGTGAGCACCAGCCAACCCAGCAGCACCAGAAAGCCGTTGAGGCGAAACGCGTCCCGAAACTTCATACTATCCTCCGAATATCAAAGTGATATCACGATGCTAGCAGAGGAATCGCGCCGTGCTCTACCTTCGATACGAACTCTCGGCGACCTGCGGCGATCGTCGCTGGTCGCTCGGTCAGGGGGTCGGGCTGATGTTGCGATTGAAGCGGAACATGTTGCGGGGGTCGTATTTTGCCTTGAGGGTGGCCAGGCGGTTGTAGGTGACAGGGGTGTAGCCGGTTCGGGTTTGACCCTCTGTCGCGGAGGCTCCGGCACCGTAGAGGAAGTTGAGATTGTGGCCGAGGGTCCACGGGGCAAGCGCGGCGCGGACCACGTCGTGCTCCACGGGAGCTGTTGCGGCACTGTCGGGTTCGGGCATGGTGATCACTCGGACGATATAGCCTGCGTCTCGGTGGTCGACGGCGATCCCGGCGGGGCCCGGCCTGCGCAGCGCGCCGCCGAGGTGGCGAATGTCGACGACGGCCTGGACCGGTGCGCCAGGGCCGGTCGCCGCGAGTAGCGCACTCAGAGTTTCTGGGGTCAGTTCACCGAGTAACGCGTTGGTGGCGGCGTAGGCGTGTGGATGGTCGGGGTCGCTGTGGATGGTGTGTGATTCGGTGTAGGGCATGGTTCGCAGGTCGTCCTTCAGGCGTTCGCCGATCGCGCGCAACGGGGCCACCAGTTTCTCGCCCTCCTCGGCGGAGCCGTTGTAGGCGATCCGGAACGACGCCACGTAGCGACCGCGCAGCGGCTCGGGGACCTGCGGGATGTTCGGGAAGGTCAGCATGGCGACAGTCGAGGTGAGTTGCTCGGGAACCGTTGCGGTCCACCGCCGCCAGGCCTCGAGGGCCCGCTCGACCAACGGGGTATCGAAGACCAGTTGGCCGCCGTACACGGTGGTCACGGGTACCAGCTCCATTTCCAGTGCCGTCACCACACCGAAGTTGCCGCCGCTGCCGAGTACCGCGCCGAACAGTTCGTCGCCGGGGACAAGGGTGCGCATCCGTCCGTCCGCGGTGACCAGTTCGATGACCAGTACACGATCGGCCGCGTAGCCGAATTCCCTTGCCAGCAGGCCGAGTCCGCCGCCGAGGCTGTAGCCGACCACACCGACCGACGGCGACGAGCCGTTCAGCGGCGCGAGACCGTGCCGTGCCGCCGCCTCGACCAGCGCGCCCGCCCGCACTCCCGCCGCGACCCGTGCGGTGCCTGCCACCGGGTCGATCCGGATATCGGTCATCCGCTCGGTGCTGATCAGCACGCCACCGTCGGCCGCGACCGACAGCCCGTGACCGGTGGCTTGTACCGCCACAGGAAGGCCACGTCGCGCCGCGTATTCGACCGCGCTGCGCACATCCTCGGCGTGCACAGCACCGACGACCAGCGCGGGGCGGTGCGAATAGCCTGCCTGGAAACCGGCGATCTCCTCCTCGTATCCGGCATCGCCCTGGCGGAAGACCGGGCCCGTGAAGGTATCGATGTCGATGATCTGATCTGCGGTGTTTCCCATGACTACGACAATGCTCGCACCCGAATGATAAGTACAACAGATAGTTCTTCTGGCTCCTATAATCATCAGTTATGGAACTGCGGCAGCTGCGCTACTTCGTCACCGTCGTGGAAGAAGCCAATTTCACCCGCGCCGCGGCCCGGCTACACCTGGCGCAGCCCGGCCTCAGCGCGCAGATCCGCCAACTCGAGCGTGAACTCGGTCAGCAACTGCTCGACCGCAGCGGCCGGTCGGTGACACTGACCGAGGTGGGCGCGGCAGTACTGTCGCATGCCAGGGCCGCACTCGCCGCGACCGAGCTGGTCACCCAGACGGTGGACGAATTCACCGGCCTGCTGCGCGGACATGTGCGGGTCGGTGCCATCTCCGGCACGGCCGCCGAGGAATTCGACATCTCCTCGGCGCTTGCCGACTTCCACGACGATCATCCGCAGGTCGGCATCAGCTTGACCGAGGACACCTCCGAACGAATGCTGGCCGCAGTACGACACGGTGAGCTGGATATCGCCCTTGTCGGATTGACCGGAGCGGACCTCGACGCGGATCTGGGTGTCGAGGTTGTGCTCGATACTTCGATCGTCGCGGCCGCTGCCCTCGACGCGCCGGAACGAACGGAGATCCCGCTCGGCGACCTGCGCGACCACCCGCTGATCTGCCTGCCGCGCGGCACCGGCATCCGCGGAGTATTCGACCGTGCCTGCGCCGCAGCGGGATTCGAGCCGGATGTAACGTTCGAAGCGGCCGCGCCGCCGCTGCTGCTACGCCTGGCCTCCCGCGGCCTCGGAATCGCGGTGGTGCCCGCGCTGACGGCCGAGGAAGCGGCGGCCTTCGGGGTACGGGTGCTACCGATCACCGAGCCGCGGCTACACGGCAAGCTGGCACTCACGTGGCGGCGAGACCGGCCCGGCAGCCCCGCCGCCAAGGTTCTGCTGGGCCAGCTCCGAATCAGTCTGGCGCGCACGAAGACTCAGTAGCGAGACGCCCGGTTCCCCAGCCCTACAGCAACCGCGAAAGGAACGCCTTGGTGCGTTCCTCCCGCGGGTTGGCCAGCACTTCGCGCGGCCTGCCTGCTTCGACAACCACCCCGGCATCCATGAACACCAACTGATCAGCGACCTCGCGGGCGAAACCCATCTCGTGCGTGACGACCACCATCGTCATGCCCGAGGCCGCCAGCTCGCGCATGACGCCGAGCACCTCGCCCACCAATTCCGGGTCCAATGCCGAGGTCGGCTCGTCGAACAACATCAGTTTCGGATCCATGGCCAGCGCCCTGGCGATCGCGACGCGCTGCTGCTGGCCGCCCGAGAGCTGTGCGGGGTAGGCATTTGCCTTGTCCCCCATACCGACTCGTTCGAGCAGCTCGTGCGCGCGTGCCACCGCGTCGGCTTTGCGCACCTTCTTCACCTGGGTCGGCGCCTCGATGATGTTCTCCAGCGCGGTCCGATGTGGGAAAAGATTGAAATGCTGGAACACCATGCCGATATCGCGGCGCTGCTTGGCCGCGTCGCGCGGATGCAGCTCATAGAGCTTGTCGCCCTTTTCGCGGTAGCCGACGAGGTCGCCGTCCACGTAGAGCCTGCCCGCGTTGACCTGCTCGAGGTGGTTGATGCAGCGCAGGAAGGTCGACTTGCCCGAACCCGAGGGGCCGATCAAACACAGCACCTCGCCGCGCGCCACCTCCAGCGAAATACCCTTGAGCACCTGCAGCGCGCCGAAGCTCTTGCACACCTGGTCCGCGACGATCATCTGCGGCCGGTCTGTCTTTTCGTCGGCGGAATCCTTGTCGAGGTCGACGGTCATTTCGCCTTCACAATCTGTTGCGCATCGGCCAACTGCTGCAACTGCTTTCCGGTCAACTGCCGCGAGACGCCACGCGAGTAGTAGCGCTCCAGGTAGAACTGGCCGATCATCAGCACGCTGGTGATCGCGAGATACCAAGTGGCAGTGACCAATAGCAGCGGAATCGGCTGGAAGTTCACACCGTAGATATCACGAGCCCTGCCGAAGAGATCGGTACTCAGCGGGAGTGCGGTGACCAGCGAGGTGGTCTTGAGCATGCCGATCAGCTCGTTACCGGTCGGTGGGATGATCACCCGCATCGACTGCGGCAATACCGTCCTTCGCATGGTCTGAGACCAGGACATGCCGAGCGCGGTGGACGCCTCGCGCTGCCCCTCGCCGACGGAATTGATTCCGGCACGGACGATTTCGGCCATGTACGCGGCCTCGTTGAGGCCGAGGCCGATCACGGCGAAGACGAACGCCGCCTGCAGATCCTGCACATCGAACTGGAGCAACTGCGGCCCGAACGGGACGCCGAGGACGATCTGCTTGTACAACGAAGGGAACAGACCCCAGAACACCAACTGCACGAAAACCGGTGTGCCACGGAAGATCCAGAGATACACCCACGCCGCCGCCCGCAACACCGGGTTGGGCGAAAGCCGCATCACGGCGAGCACCGTGCCCAGCGAGACCGCGAGCGCCATCGCGAGCACGGTCAGCTCCAGCGTGACCACCGCGCCGGCGATGATCCGGCTGTCGAACAGGTACTTCCCATAGGTATCCCACTTGTAAGCGGGGTTGGTCTTGGCGCCGTAGATGAACAGCCCAACCAGAATCAGAATGATCGCCGCGGCGATCCACCGACCTGGGCGGCGCAGCGGCACCGCCTTGATCGGCGTCGGCTGGGACGAAGTGGCTGCCCCGCCGAGCTCGGTATCGTCCGGCGTCGGCGGGGTGTCCTGTGAGGTCATCGATCAGCTCTCTGCGCCGTTGATGACCGACTTGGTGATCGCGCCTTCCTGTACGCCCCAATTCTTGGCGATCTCCAGGTACTTGCCGTTGTCGATCAAATGCTGCACCGCGGCCTGCAGGGCCTTGCCGAGTGCCGACCCCTTCGGGATCGCCCAGCCGTAGGGCGCGGAGTCGAACACCGCACCGGCGGCCTCGATCTTGCCGTCGCTCTTCTTGATGCCGTAGGCGGTCACCGGGGAGTCCGCGGACATGGCGTCGACCTGGCCGAGCACCAGGGCCGTTGTGGCCGCGCTCTGCTCGTCGAACGACTTCTTGTCGATGGCGGGCTTACCTTCGGCCAGGCACTTCTCGCTGCGCTTCGGGATCTCATCGGTGTCCTGGACCGTGGTGGCCTGGACCGCGACCTTCTTGCCGCAGGCGTTCTCCGGGTCGACCGGCTTGCCGGTCTGCTGGGCCCACTGACTGCCCGCCTTGAAGTAGGTGGTGAAGTCGACGCTCTGCTCGCGTTCCTTCGAGTCGGTGATCGAGGACATTCCGACGTCGTAGGTGCCCGCCTGGATCAAAGGAATGATCTTCTCGAAGGAGGACTCGAGATAGTCGGCCTTCAGGCCGAGCGTGGCGGCGACGGCGTCCATCAGGTCGACATCGAAGCCGACGATCTTTCCGCTCGGGTCTTTGTACTCGTTGGGCTGATATGGAATGTTCACACCGACCACGAGCTTGTCGGACTGCTTCAACTTGTCGGGGAGCTGCGCGGCGATCGTGTCGACCTTGTCGACACCACCCACCTTCGCGACATCTGGCGCGTCGTCTTCGGAGTTACTACAGCCGGATAGTACGAGCACGCCGCCCGTGACGACACACATCGCCTGCAAGGCACGCCTGCCTAGAACCGATCGAACAGACACAGCAGCCCTCCACATTTCGGATTCAAGAAACCCGGGTGTCACCACCCGTTTGGCAATCTAAGCGACCGAGACGCTTCGCGCTGGACAGTAACGGAAGATTAATCCGATCTGTACCGAACACTCCGGGCGCAACACGCTGATCACCGGCGGTGGACCCTAGCACAAACGTGCTCGGTGAACTCACTCGTCGACGCGAGACCGCCCAGGTCAGCGGTCGCGATACCGGCCTCGAAGGTCGCCGCGACCGTGCGCTCGATCCGCTCGCCCGCGCTGAGCAAAGCCCGATCGTCATCGCATCGGATAAGCCTGCGCGACCTCGTAGCAGACATCACGGAACAGGCCCATAGTCATCCCAGAATCCGCAGTTGTGCTCGGCGTCGAAGTCGTAGGACATAGCGCTGCCGGTTGCCCGCATGGTCAGTACCGGCCCGTCGGAGCTTTGCCCGGCCGGTTCGGGCCAGGCCGGCCATGGGGGTGAGCCGGGTCCGTTCGGGTTGCCGGTATGGGCGAAGGTGGTCCACCATCGCTGCATTTGTCGGGCGAAGGCATCGGATGGCCCGGTCCATGGGATCGGCAGGCTCATCAGACTGGTGAACAGGTAGGGCAGTTCACCGGCGTGGAAGGCGCCGGGCAGCAGGGGGTTGGCGTCGCCGAATGCGGCTTCGTCGAATTCGTATTGCCACACCGCATGCCCGGTGTCGCGGGCGATGCGGCTGACGAACAGTGCGGGGCACGCGAACAGGCCGTCGGTGATGACTGCGGATTGGGCGGCCGCGGGTGACGAGTACCGGTCTAGTGGATATGCGGCGAGTACTCGGTCGGCGAAGGCGCCGAATGATATGCGGACATAGTGCTCGAAGCTTGCGGCATCCGGGATGCGGCCGTTGGCAAGAGATTCAGCGACGAACAGTGCGCCTTCGTTGCTGTTGTTTCCGACGATGATGGGAATTCTTCGGTCGGCTGCCCGTGCGAGTGCGGTGTCGAGCGTTCGGGTGACGACGACGCCGTCGATGCTGGGTATCCAGGTCGGTGGTAGTTCGTCGAATTGGGCGATCGGCGATTCCAGGAGCTGCGCAGCGGGTAGTGCACGCAGGCATGCCAATTGTGTTGCGGGATCGCCGCATCCGACGCTTTCGGCATATTGCTGCGAGCGCGTGAAAGAGTCGCTGCGGTTGCTGGGCACCAAGGGTGACTTTGCGCAGGATCCGCTTTCGATGATGACCTTGCCGAAGAGGCCGTCGGAGGCGGGTGCGGTGAAGTGTGTGCAGACGCTTCCAGCTCCGGCCGATTCACCGAAGATCGTGACGTTGGATGGATCGCCACCGAAGGCGTCGGCGTTGTCGTGCACCCAGCGCAAGGCCGCTTGTTGATCCTGGATGCCGGCTGTTCCGGTGGCACCGCCGGACTCGGCGGCCAGTTCTGGTAGCGACATGAATCCGAATGGTCCGAGGCGGTAGTTGGGGATGGCCACGATGACGTTGCCTTCGGCGACCATCCGGCTGGGCGCGTCGTATTGGCTGTTGGAGCCGTCGGTGTAGCCGCCGCCGTGGAAGAACACCATGACCGGCAGGTTTCTGTCGCGGGTGCCGTCGGGCACGTATAGGTCGATGCTCAGGCAGTCCTCGCTGGTGGGGCCTGTCGATAGCGGGGCCGGCAGGAATCCGGTCTGCGGACACTGTGGACCGTGACCGTGGGCTTGCCGGATGCCTGGCCACGGCGGCGCGGGCCGTGGTGAGCTGAATCTCGCTGCGCCGCCAGTGGGTGCGGCGAAGGGGATTCCCAGGTATTTGGTGATTCCGTCGGCGGCGAAGCCGGAGATCTCGCCGCCGGTCACGACTACATTGCGTGGGGTCGCCGCGACAGGCGCCGCAGCACCCGCGAACGAGAGGCCGGTTCCCGCCATCATGCAGATCGCGGATCGCATGATCAAGTGAATCATTGCTGCCCAATCTCTTCGATGTTGTCGCTGCGGTCGGCGGTGATGAAGCTTCCGGCGACGTCGGGACGCCGCGGTAACCGGCGTTGATCGGCTGGATGTAGAGCTGGACTGTGGTGTCGGGATCAGCAGGTGAGCCGGACTCGAAATACTGCAAAACTGCGGCGCTCATAGCGTCAGCCACCTGGCCACTGCACCCACGGGACTCCCCACTTTCGATCGACTCGTGGGTCGAGTGGGTTCAGGAGTGTGCGGTCTGGTTGAGTATTTCAAACTCGACCGGGGTGAGTTTGCCGAGTCGTTACTGACGGCGTTTCGGTGGCACGATCCGGCGGGAGTTATCGCTACCGGCGGTGGACCCTAGCGCAGACCTGTTCGGTGAATTCACTCGTCGACGCGAGACCGCCCAGGTCAGCGGTCGCGATACCGGCCTCGAAGGTCGCCGCGACCGCACGTTCGATCCGCTCGCCCGCACTGAGCAAAGCCCGATCGTCATCGCGAGTCCCCAGCCAGTGCAACAACATAGCCGCCGACAGTTGCAGCGCCACCGGATTCGCACGATTGTGTCCCGCCAGCGCCGGTGCGGCACCGTGCACCGCCTGCGCCATCGCGCGCGACTGCGAACAGTTCAGCGACGCCGCCATGCCGAGCGATCCACTCAGCTCCCCCGCCAGATCGGAGAGGATGTCGCCGAACAGGTTCTCGGTGACCAGCACATCGAAATCGCGAGGCGCGCGGACCAGGTGCGCCGCGGTCGCGTCGACATGCTCGTCGATCACCTCGACACTCGGATAAGCCTGCGCGACCTCGTAGCAGACATCACGGAACAGGCCCATTGTCATCGGCAGCACATTGGCCTTGTGCACGACGGTCACCCGCTTGCGCCGCGTCGCGGCCAAACGGAACGCCTCGTGTGCGATCAGCTCGCAGGCGCGGCGGGTGACAACGCCGACCGCCATCGCGACGTCGGGTGTCGGCCGGAACTCACCCGACCCGGCGAACATATTGCGGTCGGCATAGAAGCCTTCGCTGTTTTCCCGGACGATCACCAGATCGATGAACGGCGCCGCCGCGCGCACGCCGGTGAATGCCCGCGCGGGCCGGATGTTGGCATACAGCCCGAACCGCTTGCGAATGGCGCCACCCGGCGCGACCGCGCCACGATGCGCCTCCGGATAGGAGGCATTGTCGTGGGGCCCGAGAATCCACGCGTCGAGCCCGTCCAGCCCGGTCATGGTCTGCTCGGGTAGCGGATCGCCGAATTCCTCGATCGCGCGGTGTCCCATGAGCAACGGAACCCACTCCACCGGAGCGACATCCGCCGCGGCGATGGCCTCGTCGACCACTGCCCGCGTCGCCCGCACGACCTCGGAGCCGATTCCGTCGCCTTCGATCAGGCCGAGGCGGATCGCCGAACCGTCGCGTTGCGTCGCATCGTTCACCTGGTCATCCTCCCGCTGCGGGTCCGCTGCGACCGAACCGCCCCACGGACACGCCGGGCACGCTACTTTCTGGAGACCATGGTGCAGTCGGTCGAATTACTGTTGGACGACGCGGCCGATACGGAGATCCGGCGGCAGTGGCAACTGCTCGCGGACGCGGGCATTCCCAGCCTCGCCGCGACGACGGCCGACACCGCTGTTCCGCACATCACCGTCGCCGTGGCGAGACAGATCTGGCCGCGGATCGAGCGGGTCCTCGAACAGCAGAGTTTCCAGCCCTTCCCGGTACGCCTCGGCGGCCTGCTCGTGTTCGGCGCGCGCCATCCGATCCTGGTCAGGGCCGTCGTTGCGTCCGAGCAGTTGCTCGCCATCCAACGGCGAATCTTCACCACGATGGCGCAATGCCCAGGTGTCCCGGCAAATCTGCGTCCCGACGAGTGGACTCCGCACATCACGCTGGCCCGACGGGTGCCCAACCAGCAACTCGGCGAGGCTGTACACGCCGTCGCAAGGGATCGTGATTTCCGCGCAACCGTCGTGGGTATACGGCGGTGGGACGGCGACCAGCGGCGTGCGTGGCCGGTGGCCCGTGGAAGATAAAGACAACGCCGGGCGTTACAGCTGGCAATAAAACGACACGAAAGGACGTCATGGCCACCCAGACGCTGACCCAGCAGAACTTCGACGAGGTAATCACCGGAAGCGACGTGGTACTCGTCGACTTCTGGGCCGAGTGGTGCGGCCCGTGCAAGAGCTTCGCGCCGACCTTCGAGGCCTCCTCGGGCAAGCACCCCGACGTCGTGCACGGCAAGGTCGATACCGAGTCCGAGCAGGGCTTGGCCGCCGCGGCGAACATCCGGTCGATCCCGACCATCATGGCGTTTCGCGAGGGCGTACTGGTCTTCGCGCAGCCCGGCGCGCTGCCGCCCGCCGCACTCGAGGATCTCGTGACCCAGGTGAAGGGTCTCGACATGGACGAGGTTCGCAAGCAGCTCGCCGAGCAGGCCGAGGAGACTGCCCCGTAAGTGGCAACCGCTGAGATCAGCTGCGCGATGACCGTAGCCCTGAACGCGGAGGCGTCAGGCAATTCGGACACGAGGCCTGTCGGACACGGACCGCTCACCACCTCCGGGAGGTGAACGGTCCGTTGTGTTTCGGGACTTCGCTCCCGCCGGTACTGCGTCGCGGTCCGGCTCTACAGCGTTCGGTTGACGCCCGCGATCATCGCGCGGACCGTCGATTCGGCACCATCGCCGGCGAGGGCAGCACCCCAGCCGCGCCTGCCGTTCACTTCGCACTGCACGAAGGTCGCGGTGCCATCCTCGGTGCGGCGCTGGTGGAATCGCAGGATCTCGACTGTATAGCCCTCGTCGTAGAGCGCGGAGGTCATCGCCGCCACCGGGCTGCCGGTGGTGCCGACCGTTCGCACATGGCCCGCGAACTCCAGCGTTGCGGCATACTCCGAGCTCCCGTTACCGGCTAGCGACCAGTCGCTGAGCCGGATGGGTCCGGTGTGTTCGCAGTAGCGGTCGTAGAACTCCGCAGGTGTCAGGCCGGCGCATTCAGCCCGTAGGCCATTGGGCGCGGCGGCGATCAACGTGCGTATGTCGAGAGTAAGGATCGTCATTGCAATCAGGTCTTCCCGAAGAGAATCGGCAGAGGGGACCAGCACTAACAATCAACAGCCCGCAGCGAGGGGGCCGGTCCGAATCAGACCCCGCTACGGCGGGTTACTACGAGGAGAAGTCGCCGGGCAGCCACCATCGCGGTAAGCGGAATTAGTGCGGCGCTGTCGCGGTCTGCGACATTCAGCGCGACACTGTGGCGGTCGGCGGGATTCGGCACGCAGTACACGATAGGGACATATCGAGGCAAGCGCAAACTTATCGACGCACTCGGTGCGTCTACTCATGAGTATTATCGCCGCAGCTCACGGGATGTGTGACAGTGCGCAGGCCGGAGCACCCGGAACTCGGCGAGCCGGAGATTATGCGCGCGATCGTCCGACGCATATCCACCCACCGATATCCCGTGGGTGACTGACGTAGGATTCCGGCGAGTTCGGAGGCAGAAGACGAGGGGGGTTCGTGCGGCGCATCTCGATTCCGGCGCGGACTGTGTGCGTGCTACTGATGGCCGCGGCGCTGACCGCCGTAAGCGCTTGTGGCTCCGCCATTTCCGGGCGGCCGATGCCGGGTATGACGCCTGTGAACCTGGCCGGCCTCAACACCGGACCGTTTCAGGCCACGCCAAAGATCTACCGGCCCAAGTTTTCTACCAGCAGACATGTTTTCCACATCGAGTCCAGGCGCATGATGGAATACCTGGTCTCGCCCTATGACGTCGATCCGGATATGAGCCATCTCGGCGACACACGGATTATCGATCAATTGAGCTTCGACAGCGTCACCGGCGTTTTCCCGGATGCCTTCAAGCCGATCGTCGAGCGCAACTATCTGATCGGCGGGGCGCTGACCAGCAGAAGCAATAACAACCTGCGCAGCAAGAAGTTCATGACGATCTCGATCCTGCGATTCCCGAGCGATGCGGCCGCGCGCACGGCAACCGCCGACTTCGTCGGCGAAGACGAGCGCGCTGCCGAGCCCCGCCACCGCATCGCGCTGGAGGGCGTCGAGAACGCGGTGGTCACCTCGACCGACGATGTACGCGCACGCCTGTTCGCCTCGCAGGGACCGTACGTCGTGCTGAGCCAGTTCACGGCACCACAGGCCGATCCGAAAGCGATTGCCGCACAGTTCCGGAAAATGCTGGGACTACAGTTCGCGAAGCTCCGGAACCTGATGCCGACACCGGTCGACGATATTCTCGATCTCCCTTCGGATCCCGACCGGATCATGAGCGTCGCGCTACCACCGACGAAGGGCGCATCAGGTATCTGGCAGCACGATTCCGAGATCGGCACCTACAGCCCCGCCGGTCAGCTGCACTTCGAACGCGACGCGGCGGTGTCGACGCAGGCGTTTACCGATGCCGGTGTCGACTTGATTGCGCAGAACGACGGAATCGTCTATCGGACAAGAGATCTCGAGTCCGCCTTTCGATTGCAGACGGCGCTGGCGAAGCTCGGCAAGAACGATGAGGAGATCGCGGGCCCGCCGGGGATCGCGGACGCGCACTGCATAAAGCTCGACGAGAGAGAGCCGATTCGTGACGGCACCTTCCTGTGCGCCCTCGTCTACGGCCGCTACCTGGCCATTGTCAGCGCGACCTCGGTACTTCGCGAGAGTGTCGAGCCGAGCTTCTATCAACGTGCCGCCGCCCAGTATTCGATCCTGGCCGCGAGTGGGTAGCAGCAGATGATCTCTCGCACTATCGCGTTCGGCTGCGCGGTGTTTGCCGTGGCGCTGGCCGCCACTACCGGATGCGGTGGCTCCGATACCCCGCACGCCACCGTCGACGTCGAGAAGCTCGACTCGGGCAATTATCCGACCACACCACGCACCATCGAGCGCACCGACGAGAGAGTCGCGGTACAAGAGGCCATAGCGCTCGCGGAATCCGTTCCGCTGATGATGGATGTCGATAATCGTCTCGTCTTCAACGCTCCGAAGGGCGATACATTCACACCGCAGCATCCACCGTCCCCGAGCGGCGGATTCGGCACTGCGAATTTCACCGAATCGGTACCAGGGCTTGTCGCAGGGTTCGGCACCGGGGCTCGCCGTAGGCAGGACTTCTCGCTCGGTCTGAACGCCGAGCTGGCGATCCTACGTTTTTCGAATCCCGCGCAGGCGTCCGGCGCGCTCGCTTTCCTGGCCGACGCGTACCACCAGAAGAATCCGGCCAAGGCACCTGTGTCGATACCGGGCTATCCGGACGCTCGCGCCGAGGTCAGCGAATACGGTTCGGTCAATACCTGGCTGGCACAGGGTGACTACCTGATCAAGACCTTCATCAGTAACCCGATCGCCACACCGCCCGATCCCGCGCCACTGGCCGAGTTCACCAAGCGGCTCCTCGACGAACAGTTTCAGCTATTGCAGAACTACCGGCCGCCTGCCCGCGACAAGTTGTCGGACATCCCCGTCGATGTCGACGGGCTCTTGGGCCGCACGCTACCGAGCAAGCCCGATCATGCTCGGGCACCCGGCATCTACACTCCGCACGCCGGGTTGCACCTGGACAGTCGGCCGGATCTCACCAGCCGGATCTTCGCCGATGCGAAGGTCGATCTCTACGCCCTCGACGACTCGGCCATCTACCGGACCGCCGATGCCGCTGCCACGGTCCGGCTCATTGCGGCATTCGTCGATCAAGGGAAGGACAGTTTCGCGATCACCGACCCGCCGCCGGGGCTGCCCGACGCGAAATGCTTGAAGAAGCTGGAAGATCCGGTCGTCAACGATCTCTCGAGCGACTATCAGTGCTATATCCCGTTCGACCGCTATGTGGCGCATATCGGCGCGAGCCAGCCGCAGGATCTCTCTCAAATGGCTGCGGCGCAGTACGAGCTGCTCGCGTACGGACGCTGAACGCTGGGCAGCGCAATGATTTCCGCTGCCCAGCGCCGGGATGCGAATCAGTGTGCGGCGGCGTCCCAGCTGCGGCCGGTCCCGACCGAGACATCCAGCGGCACCGACAGCGAGATGGCCGAGGACATCTGTTCGCGCGCGAGCGCTTCCAGGGTCTCCCGCTCGCCGTCGGCAACCTCGAACACCAGCTCATCGTGAATCTGCAGCAGCATCCTCGATCGCAGTCCCGCATCCTGGACAGCCTTGTTCACGTTGATCATCGCGACCTTGATGATGTCGGCGGCGGTGCCCTGGATGGGGGCGTTGAGCGCCATACGTTCGGCGGCCTCGCGGCGCTGACGGTTGCTGGAGTCCAGGTCGGGCAGGTAGCGGCGGCGGCCGAAGAGGGTCTGGGTGTAGCCGACCTTGCGGGCCTGCTCGACGACCTCGTGGAGATAGTCGCGGATGCCACCGAAGCGGTCGAAGTAGACGTCCATCTGCTCCTTGGCTTCCTGCGTGCTGATCTTCAGCTGCGCGGACAGGCCGTAGGAGCTCAGGCCGTAGGCGAGGCCGTAGGACATCGCCTTGATCCGGCGACGCATCTCCGGATGCACCTCCGAGATCGGGATGTCGAAGGCCTTGGATGCGACGAAGGTGTGCAGATCCTCACCCGAATTGAAGGCTTCGATGAGGCCCTCGTCGGCGGAAAGGTGCGCCATGATGCGCATTTCGATCTGGCTGTAGTCCGCGGTCATCAGCTCCGCGTAGCCGGAGCCGACGACGAAGGTGTCGCGGATCTGGCGGCCGGTGTCGGTGCGGATCGGGATGTTCTGCAGGTTCGGCTCGGTGGAGGAGAGCCTGCCTGTCGCGGCGATGGTCTGGTTGAACGTGGTGTGGACGCGGCCGTCGTCGGCGACGGACTTGAGCAGGCCGTCTACGGTGACCTTGAGGCGGGTGGCGTCGCGGTGCTCGAGCAGGTGCTGCAGGAACGGGTGCTCGGTCTTCTCGAACAGTGATTCCAGCGCGTCGGCGTCGGTGGTGTAACCGGTCTTGGTGCGCTTGGTCTTCGGCATGTCGAGCTCGTCGAACAGCACCACCTGCAGTTGCTTCGGCGAGCCGAGGTTGATCTGCTTGCCGATCACCTCGTAGGCCGCGTTGGCCGCCTCGCTCACCTTGTCCGCGAATTGGCGCTGCAAAGTCTCCAACTGGTCGACATCGACGGCGATGCCCGCGTCCTCGAGAGTGGCGAGGACACCGAGCAGCGGCAGCTCCATATCCTCCAGCAGCGGAACGGATTCGATCTGCCGCAGTTCGGTGTCGAGCGCCGCCGCGAGGTCGGCAACCGCCCGCGCACGCAGCATTTCGGTCTGCGCGACCTCGGCGTCGACGCTGTCCTCGTCGTCGAGCAGTGACAGCTGTGGGGCCTCGTCGGTCTCGGCGCGCAACTCGCGACGCAGGTAGCGCAGTGAAAGGTCGTCGAGGTTGAAACTGCGCTGGCCGGGGCGCACGAGGTAGGCAGCGAGCGCGGTGTCGCTCGTCAGGCCCGCGAGTGTCCAGCCGCGCCCGCGCAGTGCGTGCATCGCGGACTTGGCCTCGTGCAGCGCCTTCGGCACGGCCGGGTCGGCAAGCCAGGCACCGAGCGCGGCGTCATCCTCGGGGGTCAGCACGGTGACGTCGATGTAGCCGCTCTCGCCGTCACCCGCCGCGATCGCGAGAGCGCGCACGTCCCCGCCGCCCGGGGTGCCCTGACCGACCACTGAAACACCATGCCGAACACCGGCTTTCGCGTGTTCCACGAGCCAGCCCGCGACCGCTCCTACTTCCAGGGCACCGCCGCTGATCTCGAAGCCCGCCTCGGCCTCCGGCGCCGGCGGCGCCAACGTCTCGAACAACCGGTCGCGCAGCACCCGGAATTCCAGATCGTCGAACAGCTGGTGGATCTTGTTGCGATCCCACGGCTGCTGAGCGAGCTGATCGGGGGTGTAGGGCAGCGGAACATCGCGAACCATCTCGGTGAGCTGACGGTTGAGCACCACGCTGCTCAGGTTGGCCCGCAGCGAGTCGCCGACCTTGCCCTTCACCTCGTCTACCTTGTCGACGAGGGTGGCCAGGTCACCGTATTCGCGGATCCACTTGGCCGCGGTCTTCTCCCCCACCCCGGGAATGCCGGGCAGGTTGTCGCTCGGGTCGCCGCGCAGGGCCGCGTAATCCGGGTACTGGGCGGGGGTGAGCTGGTATTTGGCCATCACCTCGTCGGGGGTGAACCTGGTCAGATCGGAGACACCCTTCCGCGGGTAGAGCACTGTGACATTGTCGTTGACCAGCTGGATCGCGTCGCGGTCACCGGAGACGATCAGCACTCGGAAGCCCTCGGCGACCGCCTGAGTGGTGAGTGTGGCGATCAGGTCGTCGGCCTCGAATCCGTCGATCGCCATCACCGGGATGCCCATCGCGCCGAGCACGTCCTTGGTCAGCTCGACCTGCCCGCGGAACTCGTCCGGGGTGGCACTTCGATTGGCCTTGTACTCCGGGTACGCCTCGGTACGGAAGGTTTTGCGTGATACATCGAACGCCGCGGCGATATGTGTCGGCTTCTCGTCGCGCAGCAAATTGATGAGCATCGCGGTGAAGCCGTACACGGCGTTCGTGGTCTGCCCGGTGACCGTCTTGAAGTTCTCCGCGGGCAGCGCGAAGAAGGCGCGATAGGCGACCGAATGCCCATCCAGCAACAGCAGAGTCGGCTGCGGACCGGCCGAATCGGTGTCGGCTGCAGAGACGGAGCTCGGTCGCTGATCAGTGGTCGCTGGGGTCACGGTGATGAGTCTAGGGAGGCCCACCGACATCTCACAGCGCGGCTCCCACGCGCCGCGGGCCACCGAGTGTTCCGTCCGATTTCCGCCGGACCTAGCCGCGGGTTCCGGCCACTATTTTCCCGTGACCCCAACAATGTCCGCCCTGCAGCGGTTCTTCGCGGCGGAAGCCGCCTACGTCAGCGCGGGCGGCGACTTCGCCGAAATGGCGGCCTGCCTGGCCACCGATGTCGTGATGTATCAGGCGGCCAACCTGCCCTACGGTGGCGAATGGCACGGTCCCGATGGCATCCGGCGGTTCATGGACGCGATGAAGGAAACCTGGCTGTCGCTGGAGTTCCTCGAGCAGCGATTCGTGGCGGACGGCGATGCCGTGGTGATCTACAACGTCGGCAAATTGCGGGCGCGCGCCACCGGCCGCGTGCTGAACACCTCGGTGATGCAGCTGATTACCTTCCGCGACGGGCTGATCAGCGAGATCCGCCCCTTCTACCTGGACACCGCGGCCGTGATGGCGGCGGTGGCCGATACCGCCGACGGCGAGTGAAACTCGAAACTCATGCCACCTTGGTCACCGTGGCATACCAGGTATTGCACTCCCAGGTGTCGCCCTTTTCCGAGCCCAACGTGAACCAGCCGAGTACGTTCTGATCGCTACCGTTGAGCGGTTGCTCGCCGGGGCGGTCGCCCGCGTCGCTGTTACTGTCCGCGGCCTCGTTCCAGGTCTGCTGATCGAGGTCGCCGCGGCCGTAGTTGGTGCCGAGGAACATGCCGGAGAAGCACGATGCCTGCAGCTCCATCCGCCTGCTCTGCTCCTGGCCCGACGCGGTATCCCAGCCGACGGCAGTGCGCTTATCGGTGTATGCCCGCATGACCCCGATCAAAGCCTGTACGTGGTGGCCGTATTCGTACGACAGCAGCGCCAGCTGCGCCCCACGCCGGGAACCGGCGGTCAACGGCCGCAGCGCGTCGAACGGCATGATGATCGTCTCGTCCGTCGCGCAGTAGAAGGCTTTTCCGGTGGCGAGCTGTTCCTCGGCGCAGGGTCCGCTGACCGCGGCGGACTTGGCGGGCGCGGTCACATGTGGTGAGTGGAACGGCAATCCGACGCTGCGCAGCGTGGAACCCCACGAGTCGTCGAGACAGCCGACGGCCCGCTGATAGAAGGCCCGCGCCGCTTCCGCATCGTCGCGCCACTGCGGAAGTTTGCAGTCAACTCGGCCGAGACCGCTGTGCTGAGCGAACAGCGGATGGTCGATCAGCGCGAAGACCGGACGGGCCGCCGTCAGTTGCGGCACCCCGGCCAGTGGAGCCGCCGCGATGGGCGGCGCGGCGTCACCGGCCGGTTCCTTCGTACCCGCCGTCGGCCCGGAAGGACCTGCGCCCACCGCGATGGCCGCCGCGGAAATGGTTGCCGTCGATCGCTTCTCACCCGCATCGGCGGCGCAGCCCGCGATCATCAGCGCACCGACGAGCACACCAGCGAACAACGCCGAGGTATCGCGCCGTCTACTGAATTGAGCCTTCATGATCCCCCCTGCACAGTTCGATCACACATCCATCGAACCCGACCCCGCCCCCACCCGCAACTCGGGTAGGGCGCACAGACCACCTCGCGGACGGTCAGAGTGTAGCCACCAGCTCCCGCAGCACCGGCAGGCTCACGGAGCCCGAACCGAGCACGACATCGTGGAAGACCTTGATATCGAAGCCGTCCCCGAGCCGCTCGGTGGCCTCGCGCCGCTGTCGGCGGATTTCGAGCTGGCCGACCTTGTAGGCGACGGCCTGACCGGGAATCGCGATGTAGCGATCGATTTCGACCTCGATCTCCGCGAGGCCGACGGGCGCGTTGGCCACCATGAAGTCGATGGCCTGCTGCCTGCTCCACCCCTTGGCATGGAGACCGGTATCGACGACCAAGCGGCACGAACGCCACGAATCGGCGGCCAGCATGCCGAGACGATCCACGTCGTCCGCGTACAAACCCATTTCGTCGGCGAGACGTTCGGTGTAGAGCGCCCAGCCCTCGACGAACGCGGTGTTGGCGAAGGACTGCCTTTGGAAACGCGGTAGCTGATCGAGCTCATTGGCGATGGTGAGCTGGAGGTGATGGCCGGGAATGGCCTCGTGATAGGCCACCGCCGCCGTCTCGTACCGGCTGCGGCCGTCGGGTTCGTGCTGGTTCACGAAATAGGTACCCGGCCGGGACCCGTCCGCGGCGGGTGGGAAGTAGTACGCCGCGGGTGAATCCGCGGCAAGGAAATCGGGAACCGGCACGATGTCGCACGACTGCTCGGGCAGCCGCCCGAACCAGTTCCCCATCTCGGCCGTCGCCGCACCCAATGCCCGCTGCGCGTCGGCCATGATCTCCGCGCCGTCGCCATAACGCAGCGCGGGATCCTCGCGCAGCCTGGCGAAGATCGCTTCGGTGTCCGCTGTGCCGAACAACCGCGTCCCGACCTCGGCGTATTCGCTACGCAGCAGCACCAATTCGGACAGCCCGAGTTCGTGGATCTCCTCCGCGCCGAGGTCGGGCAGCGTGGTGTGGCGAGCGAGCAAACGCCGGTAGATGTCCTCGCCGTCCGCGCCGAGCCAGCACAACCCGCTCTTGTCTTCGGGGCGGGCCACCGGCAGGAGTTCCTCGGCAAGGACGCCCCGATAGCGTTGGAAGGCAGGCCGAATCACCTCGCGCACCACCTCGGCGAGCTCGGCGCGCCACGCGGCTTCGCCTGCCCAATCGGGCGGGCCCGCGAAGGTCGCGAACGGATCGGTCGCGAGGTCGGAGGCGAGATACCCGTCGAGCTGGTTCAGCGACCGCTCGATAGTGACCCGCGCGGGCGAACGCCCCGCGGCCAGGCCCGCCCTGAACCGTTCGACCGCCTGGTCGAGCAGGGTTCCGAACTGTCGATAACGTCGCACCAGGGCAAGGGCCTGCTCCGGTCGCGGCGCGTTGATCTGCGCCGCGACCACGAGCATCCCGGCGTGGATGCCGTCCATCTGATCGGAGGCCATCTCGTGCGGCCGCCACTCCAGATTGTCTACCGCCGAGTCCAATTCGGTGCGCAACAGGCTCCTGGTGACCCTGTCCTGCCGGCTCAACCGGTCGGGGTCGATGGCGACCACCGCGGCGAGCAGCTCCCGCCACGTCGCGAGCAACCGTTGCTCCGCCTCGGGCGAGAGGTCCTCGACGCGGTCGTCGAAACGATGATCGCCGAGCAGCGTGGCCATGCTCGGCGCGGCCTCGAGCACGCTGTCCCAGTATCGGTCGGCCAGATCCGTCAGCTCGTCATGCCCATCCATGGCCGCCATCATGCCCGAGGCGGCCACCGATGGGCACGACTTCCCTACCCGACGCCCAGATAGGCCGACTTCACCGCCGGATCGGTGAGCAGGTCGCGACCGGAGCCGGATTTGGTCACCTCACCGGTCTCCAGGATGTACGCCCGATCGCTGCGAGCCAGCGCCTGCTGCGCGTTCTGCTCGACGAGCAGCACCGTGGTGCCCTGCTGATTGATCTCCGAGATGATCCGGAAGATCTGCTGAATAATCATGGGCGCCAACCCCATCGACGGTTCGTCCAACAGCAGCAGCCGTGGTCGCGCCATCAGCGCACGACCGATGGCCAGCATCTGCTGCTCGCCGCCGGAGAGCGTGCCGCCGACCTGCTTGCGCCGCTCGGCCAGCCGAGGGAACATGCCGAACACCCATTCCAGGGTGCTGTCGTACTCCGACTTCTGCTCGAACGGCCTTGCGTAGCAGCCCATGTCGAGGTTGTCCTGCACCGTCATACCGGGGAAAACCCCGCGACCTTCCGGTGCCTGGATCAACCCGTGCATGACCCGCTCGTGCGCTTTCATTTGGGTGATGTCGCGCCCCTCGAACAGGATACGGCCACGGGTCAGCGGCAGCAGCCCGGAAAGGGCTCGCATGGTTGTGGTCTTGCCCGCGCCGTTCGCACCGAGCAGTGTCACCAGTTCGCCGTGTGCCACCTGTAGCGAAATCCCGTGCAGCGCCTGGATTCTGCCGTAGTTGACAACCATATCGGTGACTTCGAGCAGAGGGCCCTCTGCTGGATTCGGGCTCTCGGATTGCTTACGTGATGCCATCGCCGTCCTTACCCGTCCGTCCCGTGTGTGTCCGCTGTTGCCGCTGATTCGGTGCCGTCGTCGGGCACACCGAGATAGGCGTTGATCACATCCGGGTTCTCGCGAATATCTGCGGGCATCCCGTCGGCGATCTTGCGGCCGAATTCCAGTACCACGATCCGGTCGGTGACGCCCATCACCAGTCGCATGTCGTGCTCGATCAGCAGCACGGTGAACCCGTCGTCGCGGATCTTGCGGATCAGATCCATCAGCGCGGACTTCTCGCTGGGATTGAATCCGGCGGCGGGCTCGTCGAGGCAGAGCAGCTTCGGCTCGGTGGCCAGCGCACGCGCGATCTCCAGCCTGCGCTGGTCGCCGTAGGACAGATTGCGCGCCTTCTCCACCGCCCGCGGTGCGATACCGACGAATTCGAGCAGTGCCATGCCGCGTTCGATGGCCTCGTGTTCCTCACGGCGATGTCGTGCCGTGCGCAGGATGGCACCTGGCACCGAGGTCTTGTGCCTGGCGTCGGTGCCGACCACCACGTTCTCCAGCGCGGTCATCTCGGCGAAGAGCCGAATGTTCTGGAAGGTACGCGCGATCCCGAGCCGGGTGATGGCATTGCGCTTGGTCTTCGTCAGCGGCTTGCCATCGAAATAGACCACGCCCGACGACGGCCGGTACACACCGGTAATCGCGTTGAAGCAGGTGGTCTTTCCCGCGCCGTTGGGTCCGATCAGCCCGAGGATCTCGCCGCGGCGAATCTCGAAGCTCACCTGGTCCAATGCGGTAAGGCCGCCGAACTTGACCGTCAGGCCGTCGGTGCGCAGCAGCGCTTCGCCCACCGGCGTCTCGATCTCGCGACTGCCCGCGACCACCTCCGCGACCGCGTCGGCGTCCGCGAGTTCCGGCAGCACCGCCGTCACATCGACGACGCCCGCACTCGGCTCCGCTTCCGGTTCGGCGACATAGCCCGCCGCGATGTCTTCATTGTCGAATAGGGCGCCACCCGCGCCAGGCCCGGTCATGCCCGTTCCCCGATCGCCTCG
Source organism: Nocardia arseniciresistens (assembly GCF_046764875.1). Lineage (NCBI taxonomy): Bacteria > Bacillati > Actinomycetota > Actinomycetes > Mycobacteriales > Nocardiaceae > Nocardia > Nocardia arseniciresistens. The sequence goes on along the minus strand of NZ_JBKORD010000005.1, from coordinate 286,828 downwards.
TTGCCGAACGGTTTGCGCACGGCTCGATATACCTGCCGCCCGTAGGCGAGCAACTTCTGCCGCACCGGGAACAACCCCTGCGGCTTGAAGATCATCAACACGATGAGCGTGATGCCGAAGAACAGGTACTTGAAGTCGCCGAGCGACTGCGCCCCCTGCTCATGGAATTTCAACACGTTCCCGAGGACGATCAACATCCCGATCACCACGACAATCGCGCCCCCGATATAGCCGAGGCGCGCAGGCCGCTCCAGATCATGTGCCCAGCGCTTCCACCCCAGCACCAACCCGACGATGCCTGCGATAGCAAGGCCGAGCAGCACATAGCCGACGACGGTCTGACCCACCAACTGCACCGAAAGCAGCCGGTTGGGTAGGTACACGATGATGAACGCGCCGACGATGACGCCGAGCTTGTTGCCCTGGCCACCGATGACGACCGCGCACAGGAACAGCATCGAGTTGATGATGTTGAACCCGGCGGGATTCACGAACTGCACCTGGCCCGCGTACAGGGCACCGGACAACCCGCCGACCGCGGCGCCGATCATGAACGCCCACAGCTTGAACTTGAAAGTCGGCACGCCCATGATCTCGGCGGCGTCCTCGTCCTCACGGATCGCGACCCAGGCCCGCCCGACTCTGCTGCGCTCCAGATTTCCGACGATCAGCAGCACGAAGATGACGAGCACCATGCCGACCCAGAACCACCAGATGCCGGAGTTGGCCTTCGCGAAGATGTTCGAGGCCTCGGAGTCGCCGACGTTGCCCGCGGAGAACACACCGTTGGGGCGCTCCGCGGATTCACCGACGCGCGGGTAGGCGATGCCGGACAGGCCGAGGCTGCCGTTGGTCAGGTCGCCGAGATTGTCGGCGAGCAACCGGACGATCTCACCGAAGCCGAGCGTGACGATCGCCAAGTAGTCACCGCGCAACCGCAGTGTCGGCGAACCGAGAATCAGGCCGGACATCGCGGTGACCGCCGCCGCGAGCGGCAGGCAGGCCAACCAGGCCCAGTCCTCACTGAGCCAACCACCGTCGGTCTGGTTCCACGGACTGTTGGGGCTGGTCAGCAGACCGACCGTGTACGCGCCGACGGCGTAGAAGCCGACGTAGCCGAGATCGAGCAAACCCGCCTGTCCGACAACGACATTCAGGCCGATGGCGAGCAGCGCGTACATCGCGAACTGCGCCATCACGCCACCGAAGCTGGTACCGGGGGTATCCAGGAACGGCGGCGGATACAGCGGCAGCAGCGCGAGCAGAATAATTGCCGGCACACCGACCGCCCACTGCGCAGGCCGGGACAGCCCTGCCCACCAGGCCCGCAGCGCGTCTCCGACGCCATGCTTGGTCGTCTCGTCCTGGCCGTGCTCCGGCGGACGCGGAGTCTTTACCGTGTCGGTCATGCGCGCGCCTTTCCGAGGCTCTCACCGAGAATGCCGGTCGGGCGAATCATGAGCACCAGAACCAGGACAACGAACGCGACTACGTCACGCCATTCGGTACCGAAAAGTATCTGCCCGTAGTTCTCCGCGAGCCCGAGCAGCAACCCGCCGAGCAACGCGCCGCGCAGATTACCGATGCCGCCGAGCACCGCGGCGCTGAACGCCTTGATACCGAGGATGAAACCGCCCGAGTAGATGATCCCGTTCGGGATCTTCAGTGCGTACAGCAGCGCGGCCGCACCGGCGAGCACGCCGCCGATGAGGAAGGTCAGCATGATGATCCGCTCCCGCGAGACACCCATGAGGGTCGCGGTATCGGGGTCCTGGGCCACGGCCCTGATGCCACGCCCGAACTTGGTCCTGTTGATCAGCACCTCGGTGGCGACGGCCAGGATGATCGCGGCGACGATGATCACGATGGTCACATTGGTGACATCGGCACCGCCGAAGCTGAACTGTTTGGTCGGCTCGACCAGCATGATCGGCTTCTGTGCGTTGGTGCCGCCCAGTTTCGGCCAGACCTTCGGCACCACGAAGTGCATGATCTCCTGGATCACGAAAGATGCGCCGATGGCGGTGATCAGAAAGATCAGCGGTTTGGCTCCGCGCTTGCGCAGCGGCCGATAGGCCACCCGCTCCAATCCCACTGCCGCGGCGCCGGATACGGCCATGCCGAAGATCATCGCGAGCGCGAGATAGGTGATGGTGAGAACGATGCCTTGGGAGTAGACATCACCGCTCGGCGAAAACCCGAGCAGCATAAGCCCGACATACTGGCCGAACAGGCCGAGCATGAATATCTCGGAATGGGCGAAATTGATCAGCCGGAGAACACCGTAGACAAGGGTGTAGCCCACGGCGACGAGTGCGTAGATAGCACCATAGGACAATCCGTCGACGGTCAGTCGCCAGAAATCATCGATCACTCCCTGGTAGTTGAAGTCGATCGATCCGCCGGCTAGTTGTACAGCGCCGGCCAATGCTGTTGAAGTCATTCGAAATTCGCCCTCATTCGAAATTCGCACTCACGAAACAGCAGCACGTAGGGGATTCGCGCGAACCCCATACGTGCTGCGCGTTTCGTTGCGTGGGTTACTTGACCGTGTAGATCCAGATCAGTGCGTTGGACAGTTCACCGTTCGGGTTCCACTTGTACTGGCGCGCCAGGCCGGCACCATTATAGGAGCGCACGTACTCGAGCAGATCGGGGCGAGTCACCTTGCCGGTATCGATTCCCTTGGTCAGGATCGTGGCCAGGTCGTAGGCCTCGACCGAGTAGACGCCGGCCGCCTGCCCGTTGAGTGCCTCGTAATCCTTCGCGAACTTTTCCGGAGCCGGACCACACGGGCAGGTCAGCGTCGCGCCCTTGGCCGAGCTGCCCGCCTGCGAAAGGAACTGCGGATCGTTCACACCGTCGGGGCCGACGAAGACCGCCTTGACGCCGCCGGACTTCAACTGCTGTGCCAACGGGGCACCCTCGGCGTAGTAGCCCGAGTAGAAGATCGCGTCCGCATTGGCGCCCGCGATCTTGGTGACGGTGGCGGAGAAGTCCTTGTCACCGGTCTTGATGCTGGCCGCACAGCTCGGATCGGCCGCGGCGCCGAGGCCCTCGGTGATGCTCTTGGCCAGGCCGGTGCCGTAGTCGCTGTTGTCCTGAACGACGCAGACCTTCTTGTAGCCCGCGGTGCCGGTCAGGTACTTGGCGACCGAAGGGCCCTGAACATCGTCGTTGGCCAGGCCGCGGAAGAAGGTGTTCCAGCCGTTCTGGGTCAGCGTGGCATTAGTGGCCGAGGAGGTCACCGAGACCAGGCCCGCGTCACTGAGTATCTTGCCCGTCGCCTTGGTCTCACCGGAGAAACCGGGACCGACCAGGCCGATGATCGACTTGTCGTTGACGATCTGCGGGATCACCTGGGTGGCCTTCTGCGGGTCACCCTCGGTGTCGAACTGCTTGAGCTCGATCTTGCAGCCCGCGTTCGCCTTGTTGTGCTGATCGAGCGCCAGCTTCACGCCATCGACGATATTGATGCCGAGAGCCGCGTTCGGGCCGGTCAGCGCGCCCGCGAAGGCGATCGTCGTGCCTGCCGGACAGGTTGCCTTACCGTCGCCCGCGGGGTCGGCGGCCTTGGCCGGGTCGGTCGTCGGGACCTGCTTACCGTCGATGTCCACCTGCGCGACCGGCTGGATGGACAGGCTCCCTGCACCGTTCGTGCCGGACGAACCCGTTTCGTTGGTCGATTTGTCGCTGCACCCCGTCAGCACGAGTGCTGCCGCGGCACCGACAACCAATACACCTCGCGTCGAACGACTGCGCCATATCGAACTAAGCACGTCTCACCTCATACGTTCTGTGCTCCCCCGGCAATCCGAGGAGGCCAACCACGTCGGCCCGGTCAGAACATAGCGTCGCCACGTTAGATCCGCATCACATTCGCGTCATGCGAACGACATTGTTTCGAATTCTTCTTCACGAATGTGTTTCAACGAAGTAAATTTTCCGGCCGCGACCGGCCAAGGACCTCATACGGTCACTTCGGGGCCAGGTTCTCCAGCACCACCTCGGCTACCGCTTTCATGGTAGTCCGGCGGTCCATCGCGGTTCGCTGAATCCACTTGAAGGCCTGCGGCTCCGACAGTCCCTGTGTCTGCATGAGCACACCCTTGGCGCGTTCGACGAGCTTGCGCGTCGCCAGCCGATCGGAAAGATTGGCGACTTCGTTCTCCAGCGCGGTGATCTCATGGAAGCGACTCGCCGCCAATTCGATGGCAGGCACCAGATCGGATTTCGTGAACGGCTTTACCAAGTACGCCATGGCGCCTGCGTCACGTGCCCGCTCGACCAGATCGCGCTGACTGAATGCGGTCAAAATCACCACCGGCGCAACACGTTTCGACGCAATCTCGGCGGCGGCGTCGATACCGTCGCGGCGCGGCATCTTCACATCCATGATGACCAGATCCGGCCGATGCTCCACAGCGAGATCGACGGCCTGCTGGCCGTCACCCGCTTCACCGACAACCAGGTAGCCCTCTTCGGTCAGCATCTCTACCAGATCCATACGGATAAGCGCCTCGTCCTCCGCGACGACGACTCGCTTCGCCCCGGCGTCGCGCTTCGTGCCGGCGCCCCCTGCTGTACTGCTCATAGGTAGACCCCTCTGGTTCCGATGCCTGTCCCGACACGCCGAAGGGTGGCCGAGGCCCATGTGCCGGCCCATCGGCCACCGCTGCGCTGTCGAGTGATGTAGAGAGTACCTTTCACTTCGGCATGGAACCCATATACCCAGCGCAAACCGCCCGACCGCGCCGCAGAGGGGAACCCATTGGCGTTGCGCGCCACCCACCCGCTATGCTTTGCCACCGGTGCGCCGATTTGGCGGAACTGGCAGACGCGACGGTCTCAAAAACCGTTGTCCGAAAGGACGTGTGGGTTCGAGTCCCACAATCGGCACCAAACAAGCAGGCGGCCTGTGCTCATCGCGAGCACGGGCCGTTTCCCTTCCGAACTCACACCGTGGGACGGCGCGGCTCGTCGTCGAACCGATCAGCCGCTCATGGCGCGTTTCCGCGTAAGGTGAGCAGTACCCACCTGGTTTTGCGGAGGTCCCGGCATGCGGGTGAACAGAACTACAGTCGATCTGTCCGGGTATCCGGACTTGGTAGTCGTCTACCTGGGCATGCGTGTGCGTCGGCCGCGCGGGATCCTGCGCCTGCTCGGGCTCGGGCCGAAGCTCTATCGGTCGCACAAGGATCAGCCCGATGGGCTTTTGCTGCACGAGGACGTGATCTGGGCGCTTTTTCCGCCGCACTGGGGGGCACGGCAGTACTGGCGGGACCTCGACAGCCTGGAGCAGTGGACGCGGTCGGCGCCACACCGCGATTGGTGGCAGAAGTTTCTGCGTGACTCGGGCGGCACCGGGTTCTGGCACGAGGCCTACTTCATGCGGGGCGGGATCGACGCGATGTACGACGATATGAATGCCTCGAATGGGCTCACGCGCTTCGCGCCCGTCGTGGCATCGCGCGGGCGAATGTTCTCGACCCGAGGACGCGTACACGACGAGCCCGCGAAAGTGGAACCGGTGGTCGGCGAATCCGCTTACTACGGAACCGAATCCGACTGAGGATTTCCCAGCCGCCCGTCTGCCCACCATGACCTCGGCTTCCCAGAGCTGACGATATCGGTCGGCGACATCATGATTGAATTCATCGCATCGGGTAGCTACACGGGTACGCCCAGAACTCGATGACGGGCCGACTACGGGTCGGCAACGCCCTTTCGAGCAACTGCCGAATACGAGGGCGTACTTCGTGTACGCCATGCAACGCGCAGATGAATATATGCTCGGGGCGGTGTGATTCGGGGCTGCACCGCTTCTGAACCGTTACCTGCGGTCTTACCGTATTCCCATGCACGTCCTGTTCGTTTGCAACGGCAATGTTTGCCGTTCGGTGATCGCCGAGCGGCTCACCCGCGCCCTCGCTGCCGAACACCGCCTCGCGGGCCTCACCGCGGAAAGCGCTGGTACACGCGCGCTGGTCGGCTTTCCCGTGGAACCGCTCGCGGCGCAAATCATTTCGGGTCTCGGCGCCGACCCCGGCGACTTCCGCGCGCGCCGCCTCGAGCCCAAGATGATCGACCGCGCCGATCTGGTGCTCACCATGACCGAGCAGCTACGCGATCAGGCCGCGCAGATCGGCTTCGGTGCGGGACCGCGCACCTTCACCCTGCTCGAGGCGCACCGGATAGCCAAGGTGACCGGTGCGCGCAGCATTGCCGATCTGCACGGGGCCCGCCACAATCTTTCACTGGTCGGTCGCGAGAACATCGCCGACCCGATCGGCCTGTCCGAGGCCGCCTTCTGCGAGGTCGGCGACCGGATCGCCGAGGCACTGGTGCCGCTGCTGCTCACGCTGGCGCCGCACGAGCAGAGCAAGCCCCAGGAGGACCAGCGCCCCGGCCTTGTGGTCGCGCCCGGGGCAGCTCCCGCACCGCTCGCGGCATTCCTGGCGGCGCACCGGATCCCGTGACACCGGGGTGCCGGAGACAACGGGTCGATGTGAATTCGACCCTGGCTGTGTCCATCGTGTGTACCGAGGGTTTAAACTCGCCGCGAACAACATCCGTTGATGGTTCGACACACGACAGGAATCAGGCATGCCGAAACGCATTTCGGATGTTTCGCTCCATGTTTATGTGACACCGGAAACCCTCGAGCACGTCGTCGACACGGTGCGCGCCGTAGTGGACGACCACCTTCAGGAACGTGAGGTGTTCGCGTGGCGCTTCACGCTGCCGGTCGACGCCGACACACCGGATCACATGATGCTCCAAACCCAGTGGCGCCTGGATCATCCCGGCCAGGAACCGGGCGAGCGCCGCACCTATGAGATCGCACTGAGCCTGGTCGGCGCCGCGCGAGATCTCACAGCACCGGGCCTGGCCGCCCTGGAGCGCAGGCTGATGCTGGAAACCTCGTGCGGCCGCACCGAACCCGCCATTCCGCGTACCATCCGGGTACAGCGCCGCGAGAGCTTCGACTTCGAGACCGAGCGCGAGTCGCTCTAGCTCATGCGCGCGACGGGAAGTGGCGGATCAGGCCTTCCTGTACGACGGTGGCGAGCAATTCGCCGGTCCGCGAAAAGAACCTGCCCGTCGCAAGGCCACGGGAGCCGGCGGCGACCGGGGATTCCGTGGCGTACAGCGCCCACTCGTCGAAGCGGAACGGGCGGTGGAACCAGATCGAATGGTTGACCGTCGCCGCGATGATCCTGTCAAGGCCCCAGGAAAGGCCGTGCGTGGTGATGATCGAGTCGAGCACCGTTGTGTCCGACGAATAACCAAGCGTCGCAACGTGAAGCAATGGATCGTCGGGCAACCTGCCGTCGGTGCGCATCCATACCCGGTTGTGATTGAGCCGCTCGCCGGTGCCCTTCATGATCCAGGCCGGGTCGTTGGTGTAGCGCATATCGATGGGGTGCGGGGCCTTGATGAACATTTCGAGCTTGTCTTCCAAGCCCTCGAAGCTCTCCTCCACCCTCGGCAACGTCTCCGGATCGGGAACGACCGGCTGGGTGGCGGAGTGCTCGAGGCCCTTGCCCCAATCCTGGAACGCGGCCAGCATGACGAACAGCTCCTGGCCGTCCTGACTCGCGGTCACCGTGCGGTTGGCGAACGAGCGCCCGTCGCGGTGGCGGTCGACCCGGTATTCGATCGGCTTCTTCACATCGCCGCCGCGCACGAAATGCGCGTTCACCGCGTGCACCGGACGGTCGCCGACCGTCCGGCCCGCCGCCATGATCGCCTGCGATACGAGCTGCCCACCGAAAGTGCGGCTCCACACCTTCTCCGGATGCTGACCGACGAAGACATCCTCGTCGACCTGCTCCAGATCCAGCAGTTCGAGCAGCACCCGCAGATCAGCCCCCTCCGCCGACGTCGAACCGACGCCGACGGCACCACCTAGGGAAACTCCCACTCTAATGATCCTCCTCGCCGATGCGATGCACGTGAATCAGGTTGGTGGATCCGACGGTACCGGGCGGGGAGCCCGCGACGATTACCACCAGGTCACCTTTCTGATATCGCTCCATCGACAGCAGTGCTACATCGACCTGATGAATCATCGCGTCGGTGGTGTCGACCATCGGCACGATGAAGGTCTCGGTGCCCCAGGTCATCGACAGCTGGCTGCGCACCTCCGGCAGCGGAGTGAACGCAAGCAGCGGCAGCGGGGTATGCAGCCGGGCCAGACGGCGCACCGTGTCACCGGACTGGGTGAACGCGACGAGCGCCTTGGCGTTGAGCCGCTCGCCGATATCGCGGGCCGCGTAGGAGATGACACCGCGCTTGGTGCGCGGCACGTGGGTCAGCGGTGGCACCCGTGTCGATTCGGTCTCCACCGCGTGCACGATGCGCGCCATGGTGCGCACCGTCTCGATCGGGTAGGCGCCGACCGAGGTCTCACCCGACAGCATCACCGCGTCGGCGCCGTCGAGCACCGCGTTCGCCACATCGGAGGCCTCGGCCCGTGTCGGGCGCGAGTTCTCGATCATCGACTCCAGCATCTGGGTCGCGACGATGACAGGTTTCGCGTTCTCCCTCGCCATCTGGATGGCCCGCTTCTGCACGAGCGGCACCTGCTCGAGCGGCAACTCGACACCGAGGTCACCGCGGGCGACCATGACCGCGTCGAAGGCGAGCACGATGGCCTCGAGGTTGTCGATGGCCTCCGGCTTCTCCAGCTTGCCGATCACCGGCACGCGGCGGCCGACCCGGTCCATGATGTCGTGCACGAGCTCCACGTCCGAGGGCGAGCGCACGAACGACAACGCGATGAAATCCACGCCGAGCTTCAGTGCGAACTCGAGATCCTCGATGTCCTTTTCCGACAGCGCGGGCACGGAGACGTCCATGCCCGGCAGCGAAACGCCCTTGTTGTTGCTGACCGGTCCGCCCTCGGTCACCCGGCAGATGACGTCGTTGCCATCGACGCCGGTGACAGTCAGCCCGAGCTTGCCGTCGTCGACGAGCAACCGGTCACCCGGTTTGGCGTCATTGGCAAGTTCCTTGTAGGTGGTCGAAACACGGTCGTGGGTGCCGACGATGTCGTCGACGGTGATGCGGATCTCTTCACCCGTCGCCCACACCGTGCGGTCCTCGATGAACCGGCCGAGCCGGATCTTCGGGCCCTGCAGATCAGCGAGAATGCCGACCGCACGACCGAGGTGGTCGGAAGCGGCCCGCACTTTCTTGTAGTTCTCGGCGTGATCGGCGTGTTCGCCGTGGCTGAAATTCAACCGCGCCACATCCATGCCGCTCTCGACGAGTTCTCGAATACGTTCCTCGGTGGCAGTGGCCGGGCCGAGGGTGCACACAATCTTCGTCCGTCGCATCACGGGTAGAGCCTAGTCCCGCCAGGTGTACTGGTCTTGTCGTGGCCTAGGTGAAACCTCGGTGAAAAATTTGCACACAACATTGGGGGAACATACGAACGCGCGGTCATCGCGCGACGTGACGGCTCAGCCGCGTTTCCAGCCGGGTCTGCCCGAAACCGAGGATCAGGCAGATGATCCAGTAGTAGATCGCCGCGACGCCGTAGAGCGCGAAGAAATCGAAGGTCGGAGCGGCCGCGATCTGAGCGGTCCGCAGCAACTCGGTCACCAGAATGGTCGAGGCGAGCGAGGTGTCCTTCACCAACGAAATCAACGTGTTCGACAACGGCGGCACCGCGATCCGAGAGGCCTGCGGCAGGATGATCATTCGCATCATCGTCGGATACGACAGGCCCAGCGCCTGCGAGGCCTCCCATTGTCCGTCGGCGACGCTGAGAATCGACGCGCGCACTACCTCCGCCGCGTAACCGCCGACATTGAGACTGAAGGCGATCACCGCCGCGGGAAACGGGTCGAGCACGATTCCGAACTGCGGCAGCGCGTAGAACACGATGAACAGCTGCACCAGCAGCGGTGTACCCCGAATGATCGAAATATAGAACCGGGCCGCAGCCTGGACCGGCCACAACGGCGACATCCGTGCCAGAGCCACGAACAGCGCGATAGCCAACCCGATGACGAAACTGATGGTCGTCAACGGAATGGTTTTGCTGATCGTGGCCTGCAACATCGGCCACAGGTTGTGCCAGATGAGTTCCCGCGTAGCGGCATCCATGGCGGTAGCCGCTACTTGCTGACGTCGGTGCCGAAGTACTTCTCGGAGATCTGGGCAAGCTTGCCCTCGGCACGTAATTGATCGAGCGCCTTGTTCGCGTCATCGATCAGCGGGTCGCCCTTACGGGCGGCGAGGGCCTGCAGGCTGCTCTTGCCGACCTTGCCGGAGACCTTCACGCTGGTGTCGCCGGTCTTCTTGGTGTACTCGGCGACCGCGAGGGTGTCGTTGACAACGGCGTCGACGCGCCCGTTCTTCAGCAGCTGGATGGCCTGCACGAAGCCTTCTACGCCTTCGACTTTCGCGCCCGCGTCCGTCGCGACCTTGGCCCAGGTGGTGGTGACCGCCTCGGCGCAGGTCTTGCCGTTCAGATCGGCGAGCGTGGTGATGGCGTTGTTGTCGGTACGCGTGACGATCACACCCTCGGAGACGGTGTAGGGCTGCGACAGCGCGTACTTGACCTTGCGCTCGTCGTTGATCGTCACCTGGTTGGCGATCAGATCGAAGCGCTTGGACTCGAGACCAGCGAAGATCGCGTCCCACGGGGTCTGCACGAACTCGATCTTCTTGCCGAGCTTTTCGGCGACGGCCTCGATCACGTCGATGTCGTAACCGGTGAGCTTGCCATCGGAGCCCTGGTAACTGAACGGGGAGTAGGTACCTTCGGTGCCGACCTTGATCACGTTCGGGTCGTCACTGCCGCACGCGGAAAGCGCAGTGGCGGTGACGATGGCGAGCATGGCGGCGGCGAACAACTTGCGACGCACGAAATACCTCTCTTAGGTGCGTGGGGTACCCACACACGAAACACAGATCTGCCCACGATACGGGCGGACCGTTTCGTGGAACAGTATCGCTATCTTGGTGATCGGTATGGTTTTACTACCCGAAATACAGATCAGGCCGCCGCACCGATGAGGTGCGGCGGCCTGATGCGATGAAAAAACGAGCGAATTCAGTCGCGCAGTGGACGGCCGTCGCTGTCGGGCACCTTGCCGACCAGCATCATGATGCCGTCGACCAGCGGCCAGATGGCGCCGATGCCACAGGTCAGCCAGGTGACCGCGATCTGCGCGATGGCGATGCCGGTGTAGCCGGTGTAGAACCGGCCGACACCGAACGAGCCGAGGAAGATCTGCAGCAGGCCCGCGATCAGCTTCTGCTTGTCGGACAAGGGCACACCGAACGGGTCACGCCCGTAGGGCGCCTCCGGATCGTTCGGGTTGTACCCCTGCGGCTGCTGGTACGGCGCGGGTGGGAAACCCCCCGGCTGCCCATAGCCGCCCGGCTGCTGCTGGGCGTACGGATCGGCGGGCTGGCCATACTGCTGCTGTGCGTAAGGATCGGCCTGCGGGTACTGCGGCTGGCTCGGGAATTGCGGCTGGCTCGGGTACTGCGGCTGGCTCGGGAATTGCGGCTGGCTCGGGTACTGCGGCTGGCTCGGGTACTGCGGCTGGCCGGGCTCGGACGACTTGTTCAGGTCCGGCCCCGTACCGGGCGGGCCGTACTGCGGTCCTGGGTTGTAAGGGTCGGTCACTAAATGTCCTCCTCATTCGTGGCGGGCACCCTGTACTGGCTCCCGGCCTTGCGATCTGCCGAGCGGGCGATACCGCGACGATCACGAGACATTCTTGCCGCATCGACATCGTTTGTCGCCCTGGCTGTGCAGTCCAGCGACCGATGTCGCTCGTCTCGTACTAATCGCGGGCGGTGCCTCAGACGTTGCCTGTCTCGCGGAACTGTGGGCTACTTCTTCTTGGGTGCGGAGGCTTTCTCGGGAGAAGTGCCCGCCGTCGACCCTGTGGGCTGCGCTGAGTCGGTGGACTGATCCAGCGCGGTGGGTTCGTCCGACTCGACGGACTTCGCGGCGTCGCTGGTCTTCGCGGGATCGGCGGACTCCTCCGCCTCGGTAGGCTCCTCGAGCTCCGCGGCCTTGTCCAGCCCGGCGGACTTCTCCGTGTCGGCGGCCGTGGTCGCCCCTGCGGCTCCGTCGGTGTCGCCGTCCGGGGCAGCGTCGCTGTCCGAGGCTGTGTGCGCGGTGTCCGCGCCGGCCGGCTCGGCTGCTGCCGCACGCAGGGCTGCGATCTGCCAGGGCCATGGACGAGATTTGGTGCTCGGTTGCAATTGCTCCGCGGTCTCGCGGCCCTTCGTCGCGAAGACGAAATAGGCGACCGCACCCAGGAAGACCAGCGCCGAAGTGAACGAGTTGATCCGGATGCCCGCGATCTTGGTTGCCTCGTCGTCGCGCATCAGCTCAACCACGAAGCGGCCGACACAGTAGCCCGCGACATAAGCCGCGAAGAGCCTGCCATGACCGATTCGATAGCGCTTGTCGATTTGGACGAGTAGCACCACGATCAGCAGGTTCCACAGCAGTTCGTAGAGGAACGTGGGGTGCACGACCTTGTCGACGACGCCGGTGGAGACGCCGTTCATCGGGTCGAGCCTGCCGGCGTCGTCGAAGCGCAGATAGATCTCCAGACCCCACGGCAGGTCGGTCTCGCGCCCGTAGAGTTCCTGGTTGAAGTAGTTGCCGAGGCGGCCGATCGCTTGCGCGAGCAGGATCGGAGGCGCGATCGCATCACCCAAGGCCGGCAACGGGATTCGGTACACCCGGCAGCCGATCCAGGCACCGACACCACCGAGGAACACCGCACCCCAGATGCCGAGGCCACCCTGATAGATCTTCAGCGCGTCGATCGGATGGCCGTCGGCGCCGAAGTACTTCTGCCAGTCGGTGGCTACGTGGTAGAGCCTGCCGCCGACGAGGCCGAAGGGCACCGCGAACATCGCGACGTCCAGGATCGCGCCGGGCTGACCGCCACGTTCGCGCCAGCGCCGCTCGCCCCACCAGATGGCCACGACGATGCCGAGGATGATGCACAGGGCGTACGCCCGTAGTGGGAACGGCCCGATCTGCCACACACCCTGTGCGGGGCTGGGAATGTAGGCCAGCACATCAGCGGTGACGGCACCATTGCTCAGGACGCTGTCCGCGAGGACTCGTAATGTCACGGGGCCAACCGTAGCGGAGCGTTGCGACGGGGTTCAGTGCGGTGCTACGAAGATACGGTGGCGGACCGAACGCCCTCGGCCAGTTCCTCGGTGAGTGCGCGCACCGCGGCAAGTCCCTCGGCAGCGGCGCTAACCAGCGCCGAGCCCACGATGACACCGTCTGCGTAGGAAGCGATTTCGGCCGCCTGCGCGCCCGAACGCACGCCGAGTCCGACACCGATCGGGATATCGGAGTGGGTGCGAATCCGGGCGCACAGTGCGGGCGCCGCGGAGGACACCGCGTCGCGTGCGCCGGTGACGCCCATGGTCGATGCCGCGTAGATGAACCCTCGGCTGGCCTCCAGGGTCTTCACCAGTCGCTCCTCGGTGGAGGACGGCGCGACGAGGAAGATTCGATCCAGGTCGTGTGCGGCCGAGGCGATGAACCAGTCGTCGGCCTCCTCCGGGATCAGGTTCGGGGTGATGATGCCGGTACCGCCCGCCGCGGCCAGATCGCGCGCGAACTTGTCGACGCCGTACTGCATCACCGGGTTCCAGTAGCTCATCACGACGGCCTTACCGCCTGCCGTGGTGATCGCCTCGACCACCGAGAAGACGTCGCGCACCCGGACGCCGCCGCGCAGCGCCTGCTCGGCTGCCGCCTGGATGGTCGGTCCGTCCATCACCGGATCGGAGTAGGCGACGCCGACTTCGACAATGTCGCAACCGGATTCGACCATCGCGCGGACGATCTCGATGGAGCCCGCCAAGTCGGGAAAGCCCGCGGGCAGGTAGCCGACCAGCGCGGCACGGTTCTCGGCGCGGCACGCGGCGAAGGTGTTGGCGAGGCGGGACTGCTGACTCATTTATCGGTCTCCTTGTCGGCGTCAGCCTCGTCGAAGAGCCCGAACCACTTCGCTGCGGTGTCCATGTCCTTGTCACCACGACCGGACAGATTCACCAGGATGATCGCGCCCTTGCCCAGTTCCTTGCCCAGGTGCAGCGCACCGGCCACCGCGTGCGCGGACTCGATCGCCGGAATGATGCCCTCGCAGCGACTGAGCAGCAGCAGCGCGTCCATCGCCTCGACGTCGGTGATCGGCCGGTACTCGGCGCGCCCGATGTCCTTGAGGTAGGCGTGCTCCGGGCCGACGCCCGGGTAGTCCAAACCTGCCGAGATGGAGTGCGATTCGATGGTCTGGCCGTCCTCGTCCTGCAGCAGGTACGAGTAGGCGCCTTGGAAGGCGCCCGGCGTGCCGCCGGCGAAAGTTGCCGCGTGCCTTCCGGTGTCGACGCCGTCACCGGCCGCCTCGAAGCCGACAAGCCGAACACCCGCGTCGTCGAGGAACGGGTGGAAGATGCCGATCGCGTTCGAGCCGCCGCCGACGCAGGCGACGACCGCGTCGGGCAGCCGTCCCGTCGAGGACTGCACCTGGGCGCGGGCCTCCAGGCCGACGACGCGTTGGAAGTCGCGCACCATCACCGGAAAGGGGTGCGGGCCCGCCGCGGTGCCGAAGCAGTAGTAGGTGTCGTCCGCGTTGGAGACCCAGTCGCGTAGCGCCTCGTTGATGGCGTCCTTGAGTGTCTGCGAGCCGGTGCGCACCGACACCACTTCGGAGCCGAGCAGCCGCATGCGGGCCACGTTCAGCGCCTGCCGTGCGGTGTCGACGGCGCCCATGTAGATGACGCATTCCAGGCCGAGCAGCGCGCACGCGGTGGCCGTGGCGACGCCGTGCTGGCCTGCCCCGGTCTCCGCGATGACCCTGGTCTTGCCCATGCGCTTGGCGAGCAGCGCCTGACCGAGCACGTTGTTGATCTTGTGCGAGCCGGTGTGGTTCAGGTCCTCGCGCTTGAGCAGGATGCGGGCGCCGCCGGCGTGCTCGGCGAGCCGGGTGCACTCGAACACCGGAGAAGGACGGCCGGTGTAGTCGCGCTGCAACCGGTCGAGCTCGTCCAGGAACGAGGGGTCCAGCCTGCCCTTCTCGTACTCGGCGGTGACCTCCTCGATCACCGCCATCAGCGCCTCGGGGACATGCCTGCCGCCGTAGACGCCGAAGTGGCCGCCGAGATCGGGCTCATGGGTGCTTTTGTGGGCGACGCCCGCACTGGCCTCCGGTAATGCCGCCACTACGGTCACCGACCCCGTCGCGCAGGCTTCGGACAGGATGGGTGGGTGCCCGCGGTCACCAGTTCGGAAACAGCGGCACGAGGATCGCCACTGGTCACCAGGCCCTCACCGACGAGCACGGCGTCCGCGCCGGCACCGGCGTAGGCCAGCAGGTCGGCGGTGCCGCGGATACCGGACTCCGCGATCCGGATGACCTCGGTGGGCAGACCGGGCGCGATGCGTGCGAACACGTCCCGATCCACCTCGAGTGTCTTGAGGTTGCGTGCGTTGACACCGATCACCGAAGCACCGGCCTCGAGTGCGCGGTCGGCCTCTTCCTCGGTGTGCACCTCGACAAGCGCGGTCATGCCGAGCGATTCGGTGCGGTCGATGAGCGAGGAAAGCACATCCTGCGGCAGCGCCGCCACGATCAGCAGAATGACGTCGGCGCCGTGCGCGCGGGCCTCGTGGATCTGGTACGGCCCGACAACGAAGTCCTTGCGCAGAATCGGAATGCTCACCGTGGCGCGGACCGCGTCGAGGTCGTCGAGCGAACCGTGGAAACGGCGCTGCTCGGTCAGCACGCTGATGATGCGCGCACCGCCGTCCTCGTAGGACTTGGCCAGGTTGGCAGGGTCCGGGATGTCGGCGAGCTCCCCCTTGGACGGGCTGGCCCGCTTGACCTCGGCGATAACGCCGATGCCGTCCTCGAGGAGTGCGGCGCGGGCGTCGAGCGGCGAGGTCGCCGCCGCCGCCGCTGCCTTGATTGCCTGAAAATCCAGGAGGGCTTCCCGAGCGGCGACATCCGCGCGGACCCCGTCGAGAATCGAGTCGAGTACCGTCATCTGGCTCGAATCCTTTCTGGGGAGACGCAACTTGCTGCCTGAGAATCCCCCCAGGCGTTGTCTCACCGATGCTGACAAAGAATAAATGGCTGCTTGCTGCGCTCTCGCGCCGGGGTTTGTCGGGACCTGCCCAGACACCTCAATCGACATGTTTGCCCTGATCATCGCTCAGCGCTCCGGCCTCCTCGGTCGGGTCGGTTCCGGCGTCCAGCGCGTCCCACAACACGCGCTCGGAAAGCTGCCCCGAGGCCGAATTCGTACCGGCAGCAGCATCTTCCGTCCGGCGCTGAGTCACCTCGTCGGTGGCGGCGGCCCGTCGGAAGACCGGGTTGTCATATTTGCCGGACAGTTGTGCGACCTCCTGAGGCATCCTGGCGAGCAGTACCCCTGCCGTAAAGGCCGCCAGCGCGCCCACCAGCGTGAGCACAGCGGGAAATGGCGCCGTGACCACTTCGGTCACGGTCGCGCGACCAGGAAGCTCGGCCAGGGTGGCGGCGCGAGCCGCGGTCGCGCCGGACTTGGACAGCAGGGCGAACGCAGGCACCGCCGTCACGGCGGCGACAAGGCCGATCAGCACCCCGAACATCCGGCGCAGCCAGCCGCGGGTGGCGAGCACCGCCGCGATCGCGGCGAGCAGCACCAGCGCCAACGGGGTCAGCGCACCGAACCAGACACCGCCGTTGAGGTGATCGGTGCGTGGCTCGGTAAGTCCGTCCGTGGACGACACGGTCACCCAGGTGAGCCGCGATGAACCCCAGAGCGCGGCCGCCGCGATCGCCAGCAACACGATCGCGCCGATCGGGTACTTGCGCCGGGGAGCCGCCGAGTCGAGCACGACCTCCTCGGCAGCGGGCTGCTCGGCGTTCGGTTCCACTTCACTCATCCCGCGCTGCCGTTCTCGCTTCCGGGCTCGGTGCCGTATGTCCGCACTGTCTTCGCGGCCGCGATCGCCTTGAGTACCGCCATCGCCTTGTTCCTGGATTCGACGTCCTCGTAATCCGGATCAGAATCCGCGACAACGCCCGCGCCCGCCTGGACGTAGGCGGTGCCGTTCTTGAGCAGCGCGGTACGGATGGCGATCGCGGTATCCGCGTCGCCCGCGAAATCCAGGTAGCCGACCACGCCGCCGTACACGCCGCGGCGGGTGGGCTCCAGCTCTTCGATGAGTTCCATCGCACGCACCTTCGGCGCACCAGAGAGCGTGCCCGCCGGGAAGCAGGCGCGCACCGCGTCCAGGGCGATCTTGCCCGGCGCGAGCCTTCCGGACACGGTCGAAACCAGGTGCATTACGTGACTGTAGCGCTCGATGTGCCGGTACTCGGTGACCCGAACGGTGCCGGGCTGGCACACCCGGCCGAGGTCGTTGCGACCGAGATCGACGAGCATGAGGTGCTCGGCGTTCTCCTTCTCATCGGCGAGCAGCCCCTTCTCCAGCAGTAGATCGTCCTCCTCGGTGGCGCCGCGCCACCGGGTACCCGCAATCGGATGTGTCGTCGCCACACCGTCTTTCACGGTCACCAGGGATTCCGGGCTGGAGCCCACGATGGAGAACGCGGTGCCGCCTTCGCCGTCGGGAATGTGCATCAGATACATGTACGGACTCGGGTTCGAGGCGCGCAGCATGCGGTACAGGTCGATCGGAGCGCCGTCGTAGTCCATTTCGAAGCGCTGCGACAGCACAACCTGAAACGCCTCGCCTGCCTCGATCTCCTTGATGAGGCGGCGCACCCCTGCGCCGAACTGCTCGGTGGTGCGCCGACGC
Source organism: Nocardia arseniciresistens (assembly GCF_046764875.1). Lineage (NCBI taxonomy): Bacteria > Bacillati > Actinomycetota > Actinomycetes > Mycobacteriales > Nocardiaceae > Nocardia > Nocardia arseniciresistens. Next base: position 269,004 of record NZ_JBKORD010000005.1, on the reverse strand, counting down.
CGATAATCCGGCTCGGGCCGGTCGAAGACCGACACGGTGGACTCCGACGGCGCGGCGAGCGCTTTGGTCATCCGGTCCAGCCTCGCGACGGCGTCGTCGTAGGCCTCGTCGACCCGGTCCGCGGTGCCGTTCCAGTTGACCGCGTTGGCGATGAGGGTGATCGCGCCCTCGTGGTGATCGAACGCCGCGAGATCGGTGGCCAGCAGCAGCACCATCTCCGGCAGTTCCAGGTCGTCGAGGGCGAGGGTGGGCAGTCGTTCGATTCTGCGCACCGCGTCGTAGCCGAGGTAGCCGACCATGCCGCCGGTCAGCGGGGGCAGGCCGGGCAGCCGTTCGGTTTGCAGCAGTTCCAAGGTCTCGTGCAGCGCGACGAGCGGATCGCCGCCCGACGGCGCGTCGACCGGGATATTGCCGAGCCAGGCGGCCGCGCCGTCGACAACGGTCAGCGCCGAGGGGCTGCCCGCGCCGATGAACGACCAGCGCGACCAGGAGCGCCCGTTCTCCGCGGATTCGAACAGAAAGGTACCGGCCCGATCGCCTGCCAGCTTGCGATAGGCCGACAGTGGAGTCTCGGAGTCCGCCAGCACTTTTCGGGTCACCGGAACCACTCGATGCTCCGCGGCCAGCTGGTGGAACTGTTCGCGGGTCGTGGTAGTGGGAGTCGACGCGCCAGGCATTGCATCATCATCCCAGGCCGCTACGACACCGGCGCAGCCACCCTTCGCGGGCCGAGCGCGCCTGTAAACCACCCGTCCGGTTCGGATGTGGATCCAGGGGTTATGGCGGGCGTCATTACACTCGCTGCGTTCCACGTCGCACGCGGTATCCACTTCGAGAGGAGACAACTGATGTACCCCTCGCACCCGGTTGTGCCGGAGGGTCGGCACGCTGCCGGGTCAGGCATGCTTGGACAATCCCCACGGATGATCGGCCATAACTCGTTGGGCGGATCACAGAGCTCCACACCGCTGAGCGCCCTAGCGTCCTTCGTCACCTACGTGAAGGCACTGGAAGCGCTGGACAAGCACCACTTTCCGGACGAGTACGCCACACACAGCGACCGCATCAAGGAACTCGAGCCGTTCCTGCGCGCGCACGGCATTCTCGATGTCATGGAGATCAGGAACCCCGAAGTCGCCGCGCTCATCGGCATATAGGGACCGGTCTACCGTCCGCGTCTTCCCGGACTTCTCCCCCGTCGATCCAGTGCGAGCCGGAATCCGACAATCGAACCCCGGCTCGTCGGTGGGCGACAGGGTAGAAGAACTGGGAGACCAGGATCGGGTCGGGCACGCACCGTGGCACACCACACCGCCGCACCGCCCGGTACTGTCCCCGATATGAAGATTGGCCAGCTCGCACCGCAATTCGAGCTCTCAGATCAGTCCGGAACGCCCCGTTCGCTCGACGCGCTGCTCGCCGACGGTCCGGTAGTGCTGTTCTTCTACCCGGCCGCGAACACTCCGATCTGTACGGCCGAGGCCTGCCACTTCCGCGATCTGGCCGCCGATTTCGCCGCCGCGGGCGCCTCGCCCGTCGGCATCAGCGCCGACGACGTCGACACTCAGGCCGGCTTCGCCACCAAACAAAATCTCGGCTATCCGCTGCTTTCGGACGTCGACGGCGTGGTCGCCGCACAGTTCGGCGTCAAGCGCGGCCTGCTCGCCAAGCTCTCACCGGTAAAGCGGCACACCTTCGTCATCGATCCCGACCGCACCGTCCGCAAAATCATCACCGGCGAGCTGCGCGCCGATGCGCATGCCGACGAGGCGCTGAAGTTCCTGCGCGACCAGGTGCAGTAGGCCGCGCACCGCCGACCTCCGAGACGACCGTCTCGGAAACGCCGAGGCGATGGTCGCATTGCGGCCGATCCCCCGGCATACGCTGAATTCATGACTTCGAGCGAGGTTCGGTCGGACGGGCAGAAATCCACGCTGGCCACGTGGCGCACGCGAATTCTCGGCGGCCTGGCGGTCATCGTGGTGCTGGTCGTCGCCTATTTCATCCTTGCCGCGTTCATCCCGCGGTGGTGGGCACAGCGCCTGGCGGACATGGTGAGCGGCAGCTTCAGCAAAGGCATCGGCTGGGGTCTTGTCTACGGCGGATTGTTCACTGCCATATCGCTTTTCCTGCTGATGCTGGCAGCGCTCGTGTGGCGTCGCCGCGCCGGAAAGGTGATCGCCGGCGCCGCGGGTGTGCTCGCGGTGCTCGCCGCGATTCCGAATCTGATGACGCTGAGCATCGTGCTCGGCGACAACAGCGCCGCCCACGCCGGGCAGCGAATTCTCGATGTCGACGCGCCCGCCTTTCGCGGCGCCACGCTCGTCGGCGCCATCGCCGCATTCATCGTCTTCCTGCTCGCGGTGTTCATCGTCACCCGACGCGGGTGGCGGCGCAAGCATCCCGCAAAGCCGGTGACGCAGGCTCCGCCACCACAGCCGGGTGCGCCCCCTGCACCGAAATTGACGACGGACACCACGCCGCGACGCCACGACGGCATGTGAGTGACCTCACGTCACACAGCAACTCCATGACGGTCGAGCGAAGTCGTGGCAAACTCGTGGTCGCGGGTGACGGTGAACATGACTTTCAATAAAACGCTAGCCTCACTAACAAAAACACGTCACTTGGCTCGAGAGAAGGCAACCAGTGACGAAGTGGCTCGATCCGGTCGAACAACGAGCTTGGCGTGCGATCGTGGCGCTGATGACCCGCCTGCCAGGCGCGTTGGATACTCAGCTGCAGCGCGAGTCCGGGGTCACGCACTTCGAATACTGGGTACTCACCCTTTTGTCCGAAGAACCGGGCCATCGCCTGCAGATGAGTGACCTAGCCCACAAAGCAAATGCATCGCTATCACGCCTGTCGCATGTCGTGTCGAAGATGGAACGGATGGGCTGGGCCGAGCGCTCAGCGACCACCGGGCGACGCGGCGTGCAGGCCGTGCTCACCGATGCGGGCTATTCCAAGGTGATAGAGGCAGCGCCCGGCTATCAGGATGCCGTGCGCCACTTGGTCTTCGACGGACTCGACCAGCACCAGACAGCGGAGCTGGCCGATCTCGGCGAGGTTTTGTCGACCCAGCTCGCCGATGCGTTGAGCCACGGCGAGGGTGCGCCTGCCGTGCCGGAACACGACGATGGCTAGGGTCGCTCAGGATTTATCCGCGCCGAGCAGCACATCCGCGTCGAAGCAGGTATGCGCGCCGGTGTGACAAGCTGCGCCTTCCTGATCTACGACCAGAAGTATGCTGTCGCCGTCGCAGTCGAGACGTACCTCGTGCACATACTGGGTGTGGCCGGAGGTCTCCCCCTTGACCCAGTACTGCTGGCGCGAGCGCGAATAGTAGGTCGCCTTACGGGTTTCCAGCGTCCGCGCCAGCGCTTCGTCATCCATCCAGGCGACCATCAGCACCTCACCGGTGCCGCGCTCCTGCGCGACGGCGGACACGAGTCCCGCGTCGTTGCGCTTGAGCCGGGCGGCGATGGCTGGGTCGAGAGTCATGCCACCGTTATACACGGGGCGGCGGCATCCTCTTCCGGCCGATTCGGTCGGACGGGTCACGCGCGTCTCAGACCAGGAGCGCGACACCGATGATGACGAGTATCAGTACCAGAATGCCGCCGATGACCAATACCGTGCTTGTCGAGCTGGAGTTGGACGCAGGACGGTGGCCGTACGGCGGGGGGTTCGGCGCGAAGCTGCCGGGTTGGCTTGTCGGAGTGGGATATCCGAGGTGGGGCTGCGAACCCTGGTAGGGCAGCGGACTCGGGTGAGATGCAGAGCTGGGGTAAGGCTGCGGGCTCTGATAAGACGGGGAGCTCGGGTAGGGCTGCACAACCGGATTCTGGTGCGCGCTCGGGTAGGACGGCGAACTCGGGTAAGGCTGCGCAACCGGATTCGAATGCGCGCTCGGAGAGGCTTGCGGGCTCGGGTAAGGCTGCGGACTCGAGTGCGAAGGGGAGCTCGAGTAGGGCCCCGGCTGTGCCGCTTGGTGTACAGACATCGGCGGTGCGGTGGATGTCGGCCGGGCGGGGCTTGCCACGGGCATCGCGTGTGGGGCCGACATGTGCAGTGCGCGATGCACTGCCTCGGCGAACTCGGTGCAGGAACCGAAGCGGTCGGCGGGCCGCTTGCTCAGGGCACGAATGAGCACCTCGTCGAGAGCCGCTGGCAGGTCAGGGCGGCGGGCGGTGACTCGGGGCGGTGGCGCTTGCAGGTGGCCCTGAATCACCGCGGGTGGACTCGGCGCGTCGAAGGGCGCGACACCGGTCAGTAGCCAATGCAGCGTGCAGGCGAGCGCGTATTGGTCAACGCGGCCATCCATCGCGGCGCCGGTCAGCTGTTCGGGTGCGGCGTAAGCCAAAGTGGCGGTGAAGGTTCCGGTCAGAGTGAGATGGCCCGCGTCGTCGCGCAAGCGGGCGATGCCGAAGTCGGTGAGGAACACTCGCTCCTGGCCCGCGGTCGCGCGGGCGAGCATGATGTTGGCGGGCTTCACGTCACGGTGCAAGACTCCGCTGCCGTGCGCGAAATCCAATGCCTTCGCGGTTTCGGCAATGATTTGAGCCGCCCGCGTCGGCGGGAGCTTGCGCCGATCGATCGTCGAGGCGTCGATGCCGTCGACATATTGCATGGAAATCCACAGCTGCTCGTCTTCGACACCGCGATCGAAGACGGCGACGATGTTCGGATGGTCGAGCTGCGCGACCAGATCCGCCTCGCGTTCGAACCTGGTCTTGATCTCGTCGTCGCTGAACAACTCCGGGTTGAGCAGCTTCAAGGCCATCGATCGAGGCAGCCGCGGATGCCCGGCCAGATACACCGACCCCATACCACCTTGCCCGAGCAGACGTTCGATGCGGTAACCGGCGAATACCTCACCTTCACCCAGCATGTGGTCCCTCCGATCGCGGACACCGAATCGAGCACAACCCTAGCCCAAGGCATCCCAGCGAGCCCGGTCGGCAAACCTACCTGACGACGATGTTCTCGGCCCGCATAGCCCGCTTGACCTGTGGAATGCTGAGGTCGCCGAAGTGAAACACACTGGCGGCCAACACCGCATCGGCCCCGGCCTGCACGGCGGGGGCGAAGTGCTCGACCGCACCCGCTCCCCCGCTCGCGATCACCGGCACCGTCACCGCGGCCCGCACCGCGCGGATCATCGGTAGGTCGAAGCCCGCCTTGGTGCCGTCGGCATCCATCGAGTTGAGCAGGATCTCTCCGACGCCGAGTTCCGCGCCACGCACCGCCCATTCGACGGCATCGATGCCGGTACCGCGCTTGCCGCCGTGGGTGGTGACCTCCCAGCCCGACTGGGTGTCCGGCTGGCCCTGTCGGACGGTGCGGGCATCCACCGACAGCACGATGCACTGGGAACCGAAGCGCTGCGACATCTCCCGCAGCACCTCCGGCCTGGCGATGGCGGCGGTATTGACCGACACCTTGTCCGCGCCCGCGCGTAGCAGCCGGTCGACATCCTCGACCGTGCGCACGCCGCCACCGACGGTGAGCGGGATGAAGATCTGCTCGGCGGTGCGGGTCACCACATCGATCATGGTGCCGCGGTCGCCGGTGGACGCGGAGACATCGAGGAAGGTCAGCTCGTCCGCGCCCTGCAGGTCGTAGGCGGCGGCCAGTTCGACCGGATCGCCCGCGTCACGCAGGTTTTCGAAGTTGACGCCCTTGACCACCCGGCCCGCGTCGACGTCGAGGCACGGAATCACGCGTACGGCCAACGTCATCGGCTCACCCTTCTTCGGATACTGCTTGTGCTGCTGCGGCTCATGCTTCGTCGGCGACCGTGCAGATCAATTCCAGGAGTTCTTCGTGCACGCCGGGCGCGGCGGCGAGCACCGAACCCGAGGTGATGGTCCACGGCTCGCCCGCGAGGTCGGTCACCACGCCGCCCGCGGCGCGCACCAGCGCGACGCCGGCGGCGTTGTCCCAAGGATGATGTCCGAACACGATCGCGCCGCCGAGCACTCCGGAGGCGGTGAATGCCAGGTCGATGCCGGTGGAGCCGTGCATACGCACCCGCGAGGACAGCCTGCTCAGCGGGCCGAGCAGGTCGAAGCGGAAGCGGCCCGGGATGCGCCCGTTGGAGTCCACGTTGAACGCGCCGAAGCCGATCATCGCCTCGGCCAGTTTGCCCTGTGGCAACGGCGGCAACGGTTTTCCGTCGAGCAGCACAGCGCCGCCGGATATCGCGGCATACCGCTGCCCGAGCACCGGCAGCCAGGTCAGCCCGAGCAATGGCTCGCCATCGTGCACCAGCGCCAGCAGCATGCCCGAAAGCGGGTGCCCCGCCGAATAATTGAAGGTGCCGTCGATCGGATCGAGCACCCAGGCGGTGCCCGAGGTCAGTTGTGGTCCACCGAATTCCTCACCGTGTACCTCGATACCGGTCCGCTGTTCGAGCTGCGCCGAAATGGTGCGCTCCAGCTCCAGATCGAGTTCGGTGGCAAAGTCGTTGCGGCCCTTGGTGACCGCGCTCGGCGCGCCGACACCCTCGACGAATCGCGCACTGGCGGAATCGAGGATGTCGGTCGCGAGGGCCAGCAGGGACGACAGTTCGGAGTTCGTGCGGGTGGCAGCCATCTGTCGCAGGCTCAGCGCACCGCGGCCAGCGCCTCGGGCAGCGTGAAGCGGCCCGCGTACAGCGCCTTGCCGACGATCGACCCCTCCACACCCTCTGGTACCAGTTCGGCGATCGCGATCAGGTCTTCGATGGCCGACACACCGCCGGAGGCGATGACCGGCGCGTCGGTGGCGGCGCAGACTTCGCGAAGCAGGTCGAGGTTGGGGCCGGTGAGAGTGCCGTCCTTGGTCACGTCGGTGACCACGTAGCGGGTGCAGCCGTCGCGCTCGAGGCGCTCGAGAACCTCCCACAGATCGCCGCCGTCGCTGACCCAGCCACGGCCGCGCAGCCGGTGCTCACCGTCGATCATGCGCACGTCGAGGCCGACGGCGATGCGCTCGCCGTACTTGGCGAGGGCGCGGGCGCACCACTGTGGATCCTCCAGCGCAGCGGTACCGAGGTTCACTCGGGCGCAACCGGTGCCGAGCGCGGCCTCGAGCGATTCGTCGTCACGGATGCCGCCGGATAGCTCCACCTGCACATCCAGTTCGCCGACGACCTTGGCGAGGAGTTCCCGGTTGGAGCCGCGACCGAAGGCCGCATCGAGATCGACCAGATGCACCCATTCCGCGCCGGCCTGCTGCCATGCCAGCGCCGCATCGCGAGGCGAGCCATAGTTGGTTTCGCTGCCCGCCTCCCCCTGCACGAGGCGCACGGCCTCACCATTGGCGACATCGACAGCAGGTAGCAGCACAAGACTCACGCCAGCAGCTTAGTAGCCCGCTCCGCGCACCCCACCTCCGGCCTGCGGATATGCGGCAACACTCACCCAGTCGAACGGTCTTCCCCTACCGCAGGCCACATCGCCCCACCCGCCTCGCTGCGCCGGCGCGAACGGGACATCGCTGTGGGAAACCGCGAGTAGTCCGTCGGTGGTGTCCCGTTCATCGCAGGCCGATGGTCGCACCGATGGACCGGCGGCGCGCAGTGGGAGGTGGTGCAATATGGCTGGGCACGGCACGGAGACTGTCGAGAAGGGAACCCGATCGTGGGCAAACAGAATCGCCGACGACGAACCGGTCGGGCGGAGCGCGCTGATGACCCGGCATTGGACACCGCGGCGCTATCGGACCCAGCGCAGATCGCCGACGCGATCATCACGGTGGCCGTGGCGTCGGCGCAGGGCAATTCTGCTGCCGTGCGGCGTTTCCTCGGACAGCTCGCTGGTTCCGGTCCGTTGCCACATGAGCAGGCGCATGGGGCGCAGCTGGCGAGTCAGCAGGTCATTGCTCGGGTCTTTCAGCACGGATGGCTACCGATGGATATTCATCAGGCCGCCCGGCGACGCGTCGACGAGTTCGCGGTGGGCTATCTCACTGATGTGATGGCCGCCTATATCCAGCCCTTCACACCCGAGTCGGTCGATGAGACCTGGCGTGCGCAGATCGAAATGCTCGGGGCCGACACCTGGTGGTCGGGGTCGGATCCGCATCTCCTCCAGTGGGCGAACGAACGCCTTCTGACCAACGCCGAAGCGCTGAGCTCTGTCATCGAGGCGCTCGCGCTGCTGGTACAGCTGCCGAAATTAGAACTGATACGGCCGCTGCCCGGCACCGCGCGAGCACACCTCGCCGCACACCACGGCGTCGACGAGAAGATGCTCGGTCGCATTCGCGGCCTGCTGGCGAAGGCCGAGTCGACGTCGTTCCCCGAGGAGGCCGAAACCCTCTCGGCCAAGGCCCAGGAGCTGATGACCAAGCACGCGCTCGACCGCGTGCTCGTCGATACCGATACCTCCGCACCCAACCTGCCCGGCGCGCGCAGGATCTGGCTGGACACCCCGTATGTCGAGGCCAAGGCGCTGCTGGTCGAGGTGGTCACCCGAGCCAACCGCTGCCGCGCGATCTTCGTCGCGGCGTGGGAATTCATGACGGTCGTCGGCGACGACAGCGATCTGGACGCCGTGGAGCTGTTGACGACATCGCTTCTCGTCCAGGCCACCAGGACGATGATCGCCACCGGTAACCAGACCGCACGCAGTGATCAGTCGCGGTCGCGCGCGTTCCGCAAGGCCTTCCTCACCGCCTACGCCACCCGAATCGGAGAGCGCTTGGTCGCGGCAAACGAGAGCACGATCGCCGAATCCGCTGACGCCGCAAGGCTGTTGCCGGTGCTCGCGTCCCATCAACGTACGGTGGACGAGGCTTTCGACACGCTGTTTCCCGCGGTGCGGGGCCGTGGCATCACGATTCGCAGTGCTGAGGGATGGGAAGCGGGACTCGAGGCTGCCGACCGGGTTCGATTCGCAAGCGACCCGGCAAGGGCATAGGCGAACTGCCCCACCGACACTCGGCGTCGGCACCCGGCATCTGCCGCCGGTGCGGGCAACCTCATCCGCGCGAGTGATCGTCGAGGATTTTGGTCAGCAGCCGCACAAGATCGGTGCGCTCGGTCGTCGTGAGTGCCGCGAGTAGTTCGTCCTGCGCGCCGTCGAGTCGATGATCCAGCTCCTCGAGGTGGCGGGTGCCTGCCTCGGTGATGGTGACGATATTGCGTCGGCGATCGGTGGGGTCGGAGCTGCGCTCGACGTATCCGCGGTCGGCGAGGTCATTGAGGGTGGCGACGATGTCGCTGCGATCGATGCGGGTGCGCCTGCCGAGTTCGGCCTGGCTGGCCGGGCCGAACTCGCGCAGCGCGACGAGCAGAGCGTAGTGGTGGCGGCGCGACCCGGTGTTTTCCAGCGCTCGCTCGGCCGCCCGGTCGGCCACGATGGCCACCTGGTTGACCAGTCGGGTCGGCAGCGCCCGCAGCCTGCCGGGTGCACCCACATGTGCGATTTCCATCAGTCCAATCTAGCAACACTTGTTGGTCTCACCCACGATCTGTTATCGTTGGCGCTACCAACGTTGGATCGACCAACGTTTGATCGGAAGGTTCGACCGATGAACAAAATCCGCCTCGCCCTCTCCGTGGCAGCCCTGCCGCTCGCCCTGCTCGCCACCGCCTGCGCGACGACCTCCGCCGTCACCGAGGACAGCCCGGCGCAGCGTCAGCTGCGAGAACTGGTGGACCGCAACCAGATCGCCGCACTGGTCGACCAACTCGGTCGCGCCCTCGACGAGGGCCGCTTCGAGGACTTCCGCACGATCTACACCGCCGACGCAACCGCGAAGACCCCAGGAGGCAAGGCGGAAGGACAAGACGCACTGATCGCGCAAGCCAGCCGAAACCACTCCGCCGACAAGCGGATCCAGCACTTCATCAGCAATGTGATGGTGCAGGTGGACGGGGATACAGCAGACGTTCGAGCCAACCTCCTCGCCACCTTCGCCCCCGCACCCACGGAACCGAACACCGCGCCGCAACCGCAGTACACCCTCGGCGAGGTCTACCGCTTCGACGCGGTCCGCACCGGCGAGGGCTGGCGGCTGTCGCGAGTGGAGACCACGCCGATCTGGTCTGTCGGCATCCGCCCGTAGCGTTGGGAATTCAGTGAACCGTGGCGAGCACCCGCGCGCGATAGCACAGCAGGATCTTCGGGCCTTTCTACAGTGAATTCACCCAATTGTGCAGCAGCTGTGCGCCCGCGTCTCCGGACTTCTCCGGATGGAACTGTGTTGCCGAGAGTGCTCCGTTTTCTACGGCCGCCAGGAACGGGACTCCGTGTTCGGCCCAGGTGAGTTTGGGTGCGGCGAAGTGTTCGCTCGGTGGCAGGTCCCAGGTTTGGGTGGCGTAGGAGTGCACGAAGTAGAAGCGGGTGTCGGCGCCCATGCCCGCGAACAGGGTGCTGTCGCGTGGTGCGGAGACGGTGTTCCAGCCCATGTGCGGTAGGACGGGGGCGGACAGCCGTTCGACGACGCCGGGCCATTCCGCGCAGCCCTCGGTTTCGACACCGAATTCGACGCCGCGCTCGAACAAGATCTGCATACCGACGCAGATGCCGAGCACGGGGCGGCCACCGGCGAGACGCTGACCGATAATGCGCTCGCCGCGCACCTTTCGCAGCCCGGCCATGCAGGCGGCATACGCGCCGACGCCCGGGACGACGAGGCCGTCGGCGGCCAACGCGACCTCCGGGTCCGCGGTGACCTCGACCTGCGCACCCGCGCGCACCAGGGCGCGCTCGGCGGAGTGCAGGTTGCCGGAGCCGTAGTCGAGCAGGACGAGGGATCTCTTGCTCACAGCGTCCCCTTCGTCGATGGCACGCCGTGCACGCGCGGGTCGAGTTCGACCGCGGCACGCAAAGCCCTTGCCACCGCCTTGAATTCGGCCTCGGTGATGTGGTGCTGGTCGCGACCGTAGAGCACACGCACGTGCAACGCGATGCGGGCGTTGAGGGCGATCGACTCGAAGACGTGCCGGTTCAGCACGGTGGAATACGGTGCGCCCGCGGTACCACGACTCGACACGGGCGAGCCGGGAATCACCGCGTGCAGCAGGTGTTCCGGTTCACCGGTGTGCACGCAGTACGGCCGTCCGGACACGTCGACGGCGGCGTGCGCCAGCGTCTCGTCCATCGGGATGAACGCGTCACCGAAGCGCCGGATACCGGACTTGTCGCCCAGCGCTTTACCGAGCGCCTGACCGAACACGATCGCGGTGTCCTCGACGGTGTGGTGCGCCTCGATCTCGATGTCGCCCTCGGCGCGCACAGTCAGGTCGAAGCTGGCGTGCGCGCCGAGCGCGGTCAGCATGTGGTCGTAGAACGGGACCCCGGTGGAGATCTCGGTCTTGCCGGTGCCGTCCAGATCCAGCTCGACAACGATGCTGGACTCCTTGGTGACCCGCTCCACCCGCGCTGTCCTACTCATACTCACGTCCATTCGCGCGACCGAACCTCGAGTTCGGCGCCTTGTCGGTGCCGAACGTGCGGTTCGGCTCGGTGGGCTTGTTCATCGTGGGCTGAGGTCGGTGCCGACCACGGTGGCGCTGACGCGAAGCAGTTCGTCGTTCTCCGCGGCGAGGCCGATCGTGGTGCGCAGGTAGCCGGGGATACCCACATCACGGATCAGGACGCCCTGATCCAGGTAGCGCTGCCAGGTCTTCGCCGCATCGGTGAACCGGCCGAACAGCAGGAAGTTGGCGGTGCTGGGGATCACCTCGAAACCCATGTCGCGCAATGCCGCCGCGACGCGGTCGCGCTGGGCGGCCAACTCGGCGACGCTGGCGAGGGTTTCCTCGGCGTGCCGCAGTGCCGCGCGCGCGGCCGCCTGGGTCACCACAGACAGATGGTAGGGCAATCGCACCAGCAGCATCGCGTCGATCACCGCGGGCGCGGCGACCAGGTAACCGAGCCTGCCGCCCGCGAAGGCGAAGGCTTTGCTCATCGTCCTCGTCACCACGAGCTTGGTCGGGTACTGGTCGATCAGCCCGATCGCGCTGGGTTCGGAGGAGAACTCGCCGTACGCCTCGTCGACCACCACGATGCCGGGTGCGGCGTCGAGAATCCGCGCCAGGTCGTCGCGCGGAATGCTGTGGCCGGTGGGGTTGTTCGGGCTCGTCACGAACACCACGTCGGGCGAGCGTTCGGCGATGGCGGCCAGCGCGCGGTCGATGTCGAGTGCGAAGTCGGCGTTGCGCTCGGCCTCGACCCATTCGGTGTCGATGCCCTCGGAGATGATCGGGTGCATCGAGTACGACGGCACGAAACCCAGTGCGCTGCGGCCTGGTCCGCCGAAGGCTTGCAGCAACTGCTGGAGGATCTCATTGGAACCATTGGCCGCCCACACATTGGCGGTGTCCACCGCGACACCGGTCTGGCCGCTGAGGTACATGGCCAGATCCGACCGCAGCGCCACCACGTCCCGGTCGGGGTAGCGGTGCAGATCGGCGGCGGCGGCGCGAATGGATTCGGCGACGTCGTCGATGAGTGCCCGGCTCGGCGGGTGCGGGTTCTCGTTGGTGTTCAGCTGCACAGGAACCGTCAACTGCGGTGCGCCGTAAGGCTTCTTGCCGCGCAGGTTGGCGCGCAACGGCAGGTCGTCGAGGCTCACCCTGGAACCGGGCACGGTGATTTCCGGCGTCATGACAGCGCCTCGAATCGTGCCTGCACGGCCTGACCGTGTGCGGGCAGATCCTCAGCATCGGCCAGCGCGACCACGTGACCGGCCACGTCCTTCAACGCCGCCTCGGTGTATTCCACGACGTGAATGCCGCGCAGGAACGTCTGTACGCTCAAACCCGAAGAGTGCCTGGCACATCCGGCGGTCGGCAGGACGTGGTTGGAGCCCGCGCAGTAGTCGCCCAGACTGACCGGTGCGTACGCGCCGACGAAAATCGCTCCGGCACTACGTACTCGGGCCGCCACGGCGGGCGCGTCGATGGTCTGGATCTCCAGGTGTTCGGCCGCATAGGCATTCACCACGCGCAGGCCCTGCTCGATATCGTCGACGAGCACCGTCCCGGACTGCTTGCCACGCAACGCTTCCGCGACGCGTTCCGCGTGCTTGACCACCGTCATCTGCGCGCTGAGCGCGGTATCGACGGCATCGGCCAGCTCGGCGCTGTCGGTGACGAGCACACTGGCCGCCAGCACGTCGTGTTCGGCCTGGCTGATCAGATCGGCGGCCACGTGCACCGGATCGGCGGTGGCGTCGGCGAGGATCGCGATCTCGGTCGGCCCCGCCTCGGCGTCGATGCCGACGAGGCCGCGGCACAACCGCTTGGCCGCGGTGACATAGATATTGCCGGGACCGGTGATCAGATCGACCGGCTCCAGCTGGGCACCGTCGGTATCGATGCCGCCGTAGGACAGCAGCGCCACCGCCTGCGCGCCGCCGATCGCCCACACTTCCTCGACACCGAGCAGCTTGGCGGCCGCCAGGATCGTCGGGTGCGGAAGTCCATCGAACTGTGCTTGCGGCGGCGAGGCGACAACCAGGGATTCCACCCCGGCCGCCTGCGCGGGAACGACGTTCATCACGACACTCGACGGGTAGACGGCATTGCCGCCAGGAACATAGAGCCCGACCCGCTCGACGGGCACCCAGCGCTCTGTCACCGTGCCGCCCGGCACCACCTGGGTGGTGGTGTCGGTGCGGCGCTGGTCCGCGTGCACCTTGCGGGTGCGTTCGATAGCGACCTCGAGCGCGGCCCGCACGGCCGGGCCGAGGTTTTCGAGCGCGGCATCGAGCTCGGCGGCGGGCACCCGGATACTCGCCGGAATCACCCCGTCGAACTTCCCGCTGAATTCCTGTGCGGCCTCGACACCACGATCACGGATCGCCTCGACCACCGGCCGCACCTGATGCAGTACCGAATCGACGTCGACCCCTCCACGCGGCAGCGCGGTGCGCAGCTCGGCAGCGGAGGGAGTGCGACCGCGCAGATCAACGCGGGCGAGCTCGATGCGGGATGTCATGGGGTCTGCGGTCCTGTCTGTACTGGTTCGTGGACACCGAGCGGTCGGTATTGCCCGGCCCGCTACGGGTACCAGCCTATCGGGCGAGTGCCACCGGTTATCCGCTGCGGTTCGCTCACACCGCGGTGAGCCGTTTGATGATCATCGGCTCCGCCAGGATTTCCGCGAGCACATCACGCACATGGAAGAAGTGGGTAGTGGTGAAGTGCTCGTCGAGGGCCGCTTGGCTGGTCCATTCCTCGACGAGAACCATGCGGGCGGCATCGTTGGGGTCGGTGTAGGGCTGGTAGCCGAGGCAGCCCGGTTCGGCCAGCGTTGGTTCGATCATTGCTTCGAGGGCGGTGCGCAGACGGTCCTCTTGTCCGGTCGCGGAGCGGAATTCGGCGACAACGTGCAGGTTCATCGGATTCTCTTTTCAGTGTCGAGCAGGTCGCGGGTCACGCCTGTGTGGGGCCGGCGCCGGCGCCGGTAGTGGTTATCGCGGCGGCGATCTCGCTGAAGTCCTCGGGCGTCAGCTCCAGACCGCGAGCGCCGATCCAGCCGTCGATCTGCCCGACGTTGCGCGCGCCGACGATCGCGCCCGTCACGCCCGGCCACGCGCAGGCCCAGCCGAGCGCCACCTCGGCCACCCCGACGCCGTGCCGCGCCGCGATCGGTCGCAGCGCCTCGACAAGGGCGAGGTTCGCGGCCAGGCCGGTGGTGAAGTCCTGGTGCGCCGAACGCCAGTCGTCGACGCCGAGATCGCGGGCACGCTCCTCGCTGAACGCGCCGGTGAGCAGGCCCGATTGCAGCGGCGAGTACACGATCACCCCGGTGCCGCGCTGCTTCGCCCAGGCTATTTCCGGTGCCGACGAGCGGTTGATCGCCGAGAACGGCGGCTGGATCGCATCGACATGGGCGATGCTTTCGGCGACCGTCAGCTGCGCGGCATCGTGGTTGGACAGTCCGATCGCGCGGACCTTGCCTTCCTTCTTCAGGTCGGCCATCACCTGCCAGTACTCCGCCAGCGGTGTCACCTCGCCCGCCGCCTCGCCTTCCGCGCCGTAGACGAACACCGCGCCGGTGTCCGGCCAGTGCACCTGGTAGAGGTCGATGTGATCGACCCGCAGCCGACGCAACGAGCCCTCGAGTTCCTGGCGCACGGTGTCGGGCCGCATGATCCGGCGCGGCGGGCCGCTGCGATCGTCGCCTTCCGACCAGATCAGACCGGTCTTGGTGAACAGATACGGCCGTTCGGCCTCGGGGAGGTCGGCGAGCGCGCGGCCGACGAGTTCCTCCGCGTGGCCGAGACCGTAAGCGGGTGCGGTGTCGATCCAGTTGAGACCCGCGCCGATCGCGTGCCGGATAGCGGCGATCGAGTCCGCGTCGTCGGTGACGCCCCATGAGTACTGCCAGCCGGAGCCCGCGATCACCCAGGTGCCGAAGCCGAGCGGGGTGAGGTTCATGCCCGTATCGCCGAAGGGGCGAGTGGTGTTCACGGTGTGTGTCTCCAGTCCTTGCCGGAACCGTTCCGGCGATGACCACAACTGTCGACGAACGCGACGATCGTAAACAGCGCCGCGCGTGCCTGGGCATCTCGTGACCACCCTCGCGAACAACCGCGCGGTAATACTGGTGTCGTGAGTCTGGATCGACGTGCCGAACTCGGCGAATTCCTCCGCTCCCGGCGTGCGCGCCTGCGCCCCGAGGAGGTCGGCCTGCCCGACTACGGCAGCCGCCGCCGAGTGCCCGGCCTGCGCCGCGAGGAACTCGCGATGGTGGCGGGAGTGAGCGTCGATCACTATGTGCGCCTCGAGCAGGGCCGCACGCTGCACTTTTCGGAGTCGGTGCTGGACGCGGTCGCGCAGGCGCTGCGGCTGAACCCGGTGGAACGTGATCACCTGTACCGGCTGGCTCGGCCGTGGTCGGGCGAAGAACCGGACGGCGAGCAGCAGGTGCGTCCTGGTCTGCGCAGGCTGCTCGACGCCGCGTGCGATGTACCCGCCTATGTGGTCGGGCGCGGTACCAACGTACTGGCATGGAATTCACTCGCGGCGGCGCTCATCACCGACTTCGGCGCGCTACCACCCCGCGAACGCAACCTGGCCCGCCTGGTCTTCCTCGACGAAGGCATGCGCGAACTCTACGAGGACTGGCCGGCGAAGGCCGCCGACGTCGTCGCCTACCTGCGCCTCGACGCGGCACGCAACCCCGGCGACGAAGCCATCACCGCACTGCTCGCCGAGCTCGGCGACGACGCGGAATTCCGCAAGTACTGGGACAAGCACGAACTGAAGGACAAAACCCACGGCCGCTATGTGTATTTGCACCCGGTGGTCGGCAGGCTGGATCTCGGCTTCGAAACGCTACGACTACCCGACGACCCGGACCAGGCGTTGATCATGCACACCACCGAAGCGGATTCGGCGAGCGCCACCGCGTTGCAGTTGCTGGCGACGTGGCGGGAGAGCACAGCGAGTTCGCCGCTGCGGTGAGCGTCGGCGGTTCGCGAGCAACCGCGACCGATCAGCCCGCAGCCTTGGTGTCGCTATCGATGAGCAGCTTGCCGCCACTGGTGCTGACCACCCGCAGGGTCAACGCCTTGGACTGACCGTTGACGGTGAGGTCACCCATCCGCATGTCGACCGACCCGTCGGCGTTGTTGGCGCGCTTGTAGGCGTCGATATTGCTGAAAGAGTCGATGGTGCGGGTGCTCCAGTATTGCTTGAAGGCCTGCTCGCTGCCGTATACCTTCTGCGCCGCGGGCGTGAGCATCGACCAGGAACCGGTGGGGTCGTTGTAGAAATCCACCACCAGCTGTCCGGCGGATCCCCAATCGACCGTGCTGGTATTGGCCGTTTGGCCGGGTGCGCCCGGGGTGACAGCGGAGCTCGTGGCACCCGACGATGTACTCGTCGACGGCGGGCTCGCCTGCCCCGATGGTGCGCCGCCGCCCTGGTTCAGTGCGCCGATCAGCAATGCGACCACGGCGATTACCGCACCAATCGAAGCGCCGATCAACACGGCCCTGCGCTTGCCGCCCGACTTTTGTTGCACCGGACGCGCATGCGTCGCCGTCCGGGGGTGGGCCGCGGTGCGCGGATGCGCTCCCGTGTTGGGCTGCCTGGTGTTTCGCGGCTGCGGCGCCGGACGTGACTGCCGTTCGGTGGGCGCGTACTGCGTCGACGCGTGCACCGATGGTCGCAGCGCGCGAGTTGCCGATTCCGGCTCACCGGCCCTGCGCCTGCCGAAAGCCTCACTGGCGGGGACGAACCCGGCGGGCACCGGCGTGGAACCGGAGTCCGCGAGCGCGGCGAGATGGTCGTGCGCCGCACGCATGGTCGGCCGGTCCTCGGGTTCCGGACTCAGCAGTTGCAGCAGGAAATCGGTGGCGGGGCCCGCATGCCGCGGCTCGCTCACCTGACCGTTGGCGGCCGCGTACAGCACCGCGAGCGGATTGGCGCTCGCGCCGTAGGGCGGCTCGCCCTCCAGTGCGTGGAAAAGGGTTGCGCCCAAAGAGAATACGTCCGACGCGGGCGTGGGATCGGCGCCACGAGCGCATTCCGGCGCGAGATAGGCTGCCGTGCCACAGATCAGGCCGGTCTCGGTGAGTGCGACGTCACCGGTCGCGCGCGAGATGCCGAAGTCGGTGATCTTCACGGTGCCGTGGTCGTCGAGCAGGATATTGCCCGGCTTGACGTCACGGTGCACGATGCCCGCCTGGTGTGCGGCGATCAGGGCCGAGGCGACCTGCTCGCCCATCCGCGAGACCTGTGGCAGCGCAAGCATGCCCTGCGCGGAGATCACCGCGGCCAGGCTGCGGGACTTCAGGTACTCCATCACCAGACACGGGTCGCCCTCGTGTTCGGTGATGTCGAACACCACAATGGCGTTCGAGTGCTGGAATCGAGCCGCATTGCGCGCCTCGCGGATGGCTCGCTGACGCATGACATCGCGATCCGCCGCAGGCAAGCTGGGCCGAATGAGGATCTGTTTGACCGCTACCGAGCGCTGCAGCCGTTCGTCCATGGCACGCCAGACGACACCTGTGCCGCCGCTACCAATCCGCTCGACCAGGCGGTAGTGTTCCGCGATCAATTGACCGGTATCGATGACGCCTACTCCGAACCTTCTCGAAATCGTGACATACCGCGTATTGACCACTCACGCGTATCGGGACGAGTGTAGCGGTCCCCCGAACCGGGGCACGCGCCAGCGGGGACATATCCGCCGCCCATACCGGCGCAACGACTATCGCTGCATCCGCAGCATACGTCCCGCAGCCTCCACCGCCGGTCCCGAGCTGCCCGCATCGCTGATGAACACCGCGAACGCGAGATCCCCATCGACCCCGACGAACCAGCCGTGTGCGTGCTTATCGTCGATGTACTCCGCGGTGCCGGTCTTGCCGAGCAGGCCGGGGATGTCACGCAGCGAGGTCGCGGTGCCTCCGGTGACGGTCTCGCGCATCATGGATTTCACCTGGTCATCGACGTTCGGCGGCAACGGCTCCGGGGTTTTGTCCGCGACGCCCGGCTGCTCTTTCACCAGCGCGGGCGCGGGCACCGAACCGCGCGCGAGCGACGCGGCGACCAGCGCCATCCCGAACGGCGATGCCGTCACCTGGCCCTGACCGATGCCCGATTCGACCCGCTGTGCGGGAGTGGCCGCGGGCGGCACCTTGCCGGTGACGGTGGTCAGACCGGGTGTGACGTAGTCGATACCGAGGCCGAGCTGTGTTGCTGCATTCGTCAGTGCGTCCGCAGGCAATTTCACGGCTAAGCCGCCCATGGTGGTGTTGCACGAGCGGGCGAAGGCGGTATGGAGGGGAACCTGACCGAGATCGAAGTTGTCGTCGTTGGGGATCCGGCGGCCCTCGATGTTCGCGACTCCCGGGCACGGCAGCACCGTGTCCGGAGTGACCGAACCCTCTTGCAACGCGGCGGAGACCGTGACGGTCTTGAAGGTCGAGCCGGGCGGGTACAGACCGGTGAGCGCGATCGGGCCCTGTGCGTCGGCGGCGGCGTTCTGGGCGACCGCGAGCACGTTGCCGGTGGAGGGTTGCAGCGCGACGATCGCGGCGGGCTCGGCGATCGGCGTCAGCGCGTCCTCGGCGGCGTGCTGGAGGTCGATGCTCAGTGTGGTCGCGATGTCGGGGGTCGGCTGCGCGTCCTGACCGGCGAGGCGTTTGGTGCCGTCCGGAATCGGGACGCGCACCGCCCAGCCTGTCGCGGCGGCGGTCGATTTCTGCCAGAGGTCGTCGAGGCCGGACAGCGTCGGAGACGCGAGCGATTTGTCGTTGGCCAGTAGCCGGGTCTGCGGCGCGAGGGTGACTCCGCGGGTCGTCTCCAGCGCGGCCTGGACCGGTGCGATGTCGGCGGCACGCAGACTGATCGCGGTGATCGGCTTGCCTTGCGCGGCGGCCAGATCCGACTCCAACGACTGCGCACTGAGACCCGGCGCGAGCGGAGCGATAAGCGCGGCGACCGCGGCGGTGTCGGCGCCTTGGCTCACGTTCACCAGCGTCACCACCTGCTGGGTCATCAGTTCACCGCCCGATGCGTCGAGAATGCGCGCGGGCTTGGGATAGACCGGATCGTAGGTCAGTGGACCGATGTCGAGGCCGGGCGCGATGGCGGCGGGTTCCCACTTGACCTTCCATCCGTCGCCGGTGTCGTTCGCGGTGCCGGTGGTGGTGTAGCTCCACTTGTTCTTGCCGTCGGGTCCCAGGTTCCAGGTGGCCGCGAGGGTGAAGGAGTTCCTGTCGGCCGAGCCGACCTCGAACGTCACTTCTTTGCCGAGGCCGTCGTAGAGCCCGTTCAACGAGTCCGCCGCCCTGGTCGGATCGTCGGTCAATGCCGCCGCGGCGGCGATGTCGTCGCGGTTCAGCGCGTCGGCGAATTGTCCTGCGACGGTGTCGGGCTGGTTCGGGCCGGAGCTGCAACCGGCCAGCGCCGAGGCGAGCGCGGCGAACAGGACGAGGACCTTCCGGTGGGTGCGCACCTAGCCGACTGTATCGGGCGATGGCGGCACAGCGGGGTAACCGCGTGCCGCCGATCCGCGGTAGGCGTCGGGTCAGTCCTTGATCCAGGGCGCCTTGGCCAGCGCCGCGGCGTCGACATCTGTGAGATCGATGTCGAAGACGTCCGAGAGGATCTTCGGCAGCTCGGCGGGTACCAGCTCGCGAACTTCGCTCGAGCCGTCCGGGCGCTCGACGGTCCAGATGGTGCCGTCCAGTACGTGATGGGCATCCGGGAGGAATCGCTGCACGAACGGCCGCATGGTGAACGGCGAACGCGGCGAGGTCGACACGAAGTGATTGCCCACCGCGAAGTCGATGCGGTACTGCGGACTGACCGTGAAGGTGTAGCGATCGATCCAGCCGTCGCGGCCGAATTGGTGCAGCACCCACAGGTCACTGTTCAACTCGCCGCTGGTGCGCTCCAGCCGAAATCGCCAATCGCCGAGGGCGAACTCACCGCGATCGTCGGCAAGCTCATAGGGCTCCAGCGGACCGTGACCGAAACCGACGTCGCAGAGCCATACCCGGTCGTCATCGCTGGTCGTCACGCGCAGCAGCGCGTGCGTGGCGGGACGAAGACCGGCGTCCGACCCCATGGTCACGCGACCGCTGATGCCGGTGACACCGAAACCGAGCCGCTCCAGCACGGCCGCGAACAGCCCGACGTTCTCATAGCAGTAGCCGCCGCGGCGCTGCCGGATCATCTTGTTCTGCAAGGACTCCAGATCGAGCGGAATACCACGGCCGAGAATAATCTCCAGATTTTCGAAGGGGATCGTCGTGGTGTGCGCGTAGACCAGTGCCCGCAAGGTCGCCAGGGTCGGGCTGCGGTCACCATCGAATCCGATTCTGGTCAGATAGGCGTCCAGGTCCAGCTCTTCGCCGCTCCAGTGGTAGGCGGGATCGTCGGGCTTGCTCATCACACCTCTTCCTCGTGTCCGTTCGATCAACGCAACCACGCGGCTGCGTGAACTGTTCCTTCGCGGTTGCCGCATGGACAGATCCTGTCGGCCAGGCCAGGGTCGGCCTTCATCAACATGATTCAGGCAGCGCACTTCGCGTTGGACGGAGCGGCGGGTGCGGTCACGACGCCGTGCGCGACATCGACGAGGTAATCGCGGTCCGGGCCGTCGGCGGGCTCGGTGCCGGTGAGCAGACGCTCGACCACGCAGCCGCCTTCGAAGAACGCCGGGCCGACACTGTGGTCGCCGGGCACCACGGCTCCGTTGAGGTTACGGCCGGTGACGACGGTGTACATCGAGGTCGGCTTGCCCGCGGCGAGCAGACCGGCCCGCATCTCCACGCTGGTCGCGTACGGCACCACATCGTCGGAGGTGCCGTGCACCAGGAATGCCCGTTCGATGTCCATCCGGCCCGCGAGCAGTGCGGGCGAACGTTCGAGGTAGGCCCCTGGGCAGGTGGCCGGCGAGCAGCCGCCCGCGTCGTGTTCGATCTGCGCCAGCAGTTTCGGGTCGACACCGGCGGAGGCCAGCCACATCGTGAAATCGTCTGCGGGACCATAGTTGTCGACCCAGTAGTCGAACAGCCCGCGAGGGCCGTGCGCGACCGCGAGGCCGCTCATGATGGCGCCCTGGCTCCAGCCCCACAGCACGGTGCGGACGATCGAGGTGTGCTCGTTCTTGTACCACTGGGTGGCGGCAACGATGTCACGCCAGCCTGCCCACAGGTTCCATTCGCCGGTCTTCCACTCGCTGGTCGCGCTGCGCAGATCCATCGACACGATCGGCGTCCCCGTCCGCTGCGCGATCGAGGTCAGATAGCCCGCGTAGTCGGCGGCCGAACCGTCGTGCCCGTGCACGGCGGTGACAAGATCCCGTGGCACGAGATCGCCGGGCGCGCACCGATACGGCTCGTAGACCAGCCCGGTCGCATCCTCGCCGTCCACGGTCAGCGTCACCGGCCGCACCGCGACCCGTACCTGACATTCCGGGTCCGCCGAAACCGTCGGCGCGACAAGGCTGGTCGCCGCGAGCACGCTCAGCACCGCACCACACACCACGAGCAGTCCGTATCCGCGCGTCATGCTCGAATGATGCCACGGCGCTATCTATATCCGGCGGCACGCCGCCAGCTATGCCCGCAAGCACGCCACCAGCTATGCCCAGCAGCACATCACCGTTCCCGCCCGGCAGCACACCACCTTCCCGCCCAGCAGCACACCACCTTCCCGCCCAGCAGCACACCACCTTCCCGCCCAGCAGCACACCACCTTCCCGCCCAGCAGCACACCACCTTCCCGCCCAGCAGCACACCACTTTCCCGCCCGGCGGCACACCATGCAGCCGTACCCGGCAGCACGGCGCTATCTGCGCCCGGCGGCGCGGGTGCCGACGAGGATTCCGCCAGCGACGGCTGCGGTGAACACGACGATCGCGAAGGAGGCGGCGGCGCTGGTCAATCCGATTGCGTCGCTGAGGAACCCGGCCGCGAGCGGCAGCACTGCCGCGGGCACGTAACCGCCGACGTTCTGGGCGGCGTTCGCCTCGGCCAGCCGCGCGGCGGGCACGGCGGCGCTGATCGCCGTCAGTCCGGCGAACTGCCCCATCCCCTGCCCGAGGCCCGCGAGCACCGCGGCCGCGCCGAACAGCACGATGGACGAGGTGGACACCGATACCGCGAGCGCGATCATGCTCGTCGCCGTCGCGACGGCGCTGCCGATCATGATGGTGCGAATCGATAGCCGCCGCACCATGAATTGGATGCCGGTCGCGCCGAGGAACATTACGAAGGCAAGCACGCCCGCGACGACCCGGTTGGTAGCGCCGAGCAGATCCGACAGCAGCGAAGGGCCGAGGGACAACACGAAGGACGTCGCGGTGATCCCGGGCGCGAAGACAGCGATCCCGAACAACACCGCCATCCGTCCACCCGGCGCCACCGCCGGGATTCGGATCCAGGCCCCGCGCCCGCCCACCCCCTTCGGCAGTCGCAAGCGCGCGACCACCACCAATGCCGAAGCCAGCAGCACGATCTCGACAACGAAAATGGTGACCGTCGGACCCGGCACGGTCTCCGAAAGCACCCCGGCCAGCAGTGGTCCGAACCCGGCGCCCATGACCATCGCCGAGGACGCCGCCAGCGCGGCAAGACGTTTGCGCTCCGGCCCGCCGATATCGGTGACCGCGGCCATTCCCGCGGAAACGGTCGCGCCAACCGCGATACCGGTGAGCAGCCGGGCGAGCGCGAGCACGAATACCGAAGTCGCCGTGGCGAACAACAGGCACGCGAGCATCGCGAGTGCGATCGCGGGCAGCAGCACCGGCTTGCGGCCGACGCGATCGGACACCACGCCTGCCACCAGCAGCGCACCGAGCAGGCCGACGATGTAGCAAGCGAAGATCGCGGTCAAGGTGCCCGAGGAGAAGCCGAGCGAACGCTGCCAGACGACGTAGAGCGGGGTCGGCGCGTTCGACAGGATGAACACTGCCAGCACCGGCCAGGCCGCCGACCAGATCATTGCGCTGGGTGCCCGGCCTTTCAGTGCCGCGCCTTGCGGCTGGGCTGCGACTGTCGTCATACGGTTCTCCTAGTTCGACTTTTCTCGTACTGGTGCGACAGTAGTCGAACTTAGCAGCTAGTACGATATAACTCGTACAAGGCGTCAACGAACCGAGGAGACCCGATGCCATCGGCCACCCACGCACCCGACACCACCGCAACGCCGCTCGCCGAGCCCGCCCGCGCCGAGTTGCGCCTGGAAGCCGTGCTCGGCGTACTCAGCGACCCACTGCGGCTACACATCGTGCGCAAACTGCTGCTCGAATCGCCCGATGCGGATCGCTCCTGCGGCTGGTTCGGCATCGATCGTCCGAAATCCACACTCACACACCACTTCCGGGCCCTGCGCGAAGCCGGGGTGACCCGTCAGCAGCAGTACGGACTGGAACGGCGCAGCCGAGTACGCATCGAAGACCTCGACGCACGCTTCCCCGGCCTGCTCGATCTCGTCCGCGCTTGGCAACCGGCCGACTGAGGCTCGGCGGCCGCTGGGGCGATCGGTGGCCGAAGCGGCTTACGAACTCGGTACCGGTGGATTGTCTACAGGACCTCGATCTGCGCAGGCTCAGGCAACGTCTGTGGACGCACGTCCGTGTACCAGGCGTACTCGATTCCACTGAGCCTGCCGTGCTCGACCCACAGAATGACCTCGCCGATCGATGCTCCGTCGCGATCGGTGACCGCTGCGCTGGCGAAGATTCCGTCCGTCGAACCGGATGCGGTCTCCACGCCAGGGGGCACCACCACATCGACGCTGGGCGAACCGACACCCCAGGTGGCGTTGACCTGTGCAAACGGAATCTGCGCCAGATAGTCGCCTGCACCAGCCTTGCCGGATGACAGCAGTTCGGTCACGACGCCGGTTTCGAGCTCTGTCAGGGCCCGCGGCTCAATCGGTGTGCTACACATCGCCTCTCCTCGATTCTCGTACTGATCGCGTTGGAATTCGATGCCTCCGAGCCCCGAGAAAATCGGATGCTTCCCCGCGTCGACCGACGATAGCGTCGCCCAATGGACCGCCTCCCAAGGCAGCAAACGGTTTCACGGCTCAGCACACACCCGGGCGGATTTCGACCGCGGTCGACGATGGCAGTCGGCGCGCTCGGTATCGCCACTTCCGGCGTATTCATCGCGCTCGCGGACGCCTCTCCCGCGACCGCCACCTTCTTCAGCGCCGGGGTCACTATCGACCAGATCGCCGCTGATTTCGGTGTCCAAACCCGCCACCGTCGCCCGGCGGATCGACGACGGTGCCAAACCCGGAAACAACCGCGTGGCGGATCCGTGCACGCGCCGGGGTCTCGGTCGTGCCCAGCGTCATCAATCCGTTCGACTTCGCGTTGGTGGTGATGCTCGGCATGCTCGGGCTGCGGATCTTCGAAGCCTGCAACACCGACAGCGCCGACATCGGCGAAGAACACGGCCACCGAGTGCTGCGCGTGGTGGGCAAGGGCTCCAAGATCGTGCTGATTCCGCTACCGCCCGCGGTCGGACGCGGGATCGACCGGGCGATCGCCGACCGCGACCTCGGCCCGATCCTGCTCAACACTCGCGGCCGGCGCATGGATCGCCACTGCGCCACCCGCCGCCTGCGCCCGCTAGCGAAGGTGTCGGTTGTCCGGCTTCCTCACATGCACCCGCACATGCTGCGCCACACCTTCGTCACGACCATGCTCGACGCAGGGGTCGACCTGCGAGATGTGCAGATCGCCGCTCGGCACGCCGACCCGCGCACCACGATGCGATACGACCGCGCTCGAACCAACCTCGACCGTCACTCCAACTACATCCTTGCCGCCTACATGGCCTCCGGCACATGACAACCCAACGTGCGCACATGCCTGCGCGTGACCGATGGTCAGTCGGCGGGCGCTCGATGTCGGCGCTTGATGCCACGGTCTGCGGATGTCACTGGAATTCTTCAATGGGTGTCGGGAACGTTGGCGATCGAGCTGACGGAACCGACAGAGAGTATCGCGGCGAATCTGGTCAACCAGCGCGCGGCGGCGAATGCGGCGATCAGGGACGTCTCGTTCGCACCGGAGGTGTTCGAAGATGAGGACTTTCGCGGCTTGACTGTCGACGAGTTCGACCGCGTCGTTCTCTGGTTGCCTGATCTGCCGACTATGTAGCGGCAGTGGCGGATCCGGTTACTCTGCGGCTCGTGTCGCTTCCGCCTGAAGACTGACCCTCTGATTCCGCGCCGAACGTGCCGATCGACGGGGTCGCTGTGACCGCGATCGGAGTTGCTGTCATCCGGGCACGGGAGTCCGAACGCCCGGATCGGTTGTATGACGATCCGATGGCTCGAGTGTTCGTCGATGCCGCCCAGAGGGGTTCACCGCGCAGCGCTGGGAACAACTCCTGGTGTTGGCCGATGAGTTCTACGAGGGCCGCACTGTGGGGGTGCGCTTGGCCGACGACCGCGTCCGCGAGGCGATGAATGCCGGAAACCGACGCACTAAACGTCTTTCTGTGCCGCGACCCGCGCGGTCGGAAGTGGCCGGCGTGGGCGCGAGCTACCTGTTCGAGAGCTGTTCCCGGAGTTCTGCGTTCGTTCGCTCCAGCATGGAAACGCGGAAGCGCAGCGCCTCCGTGGCGTCTCCGAATTCCGCGGCGGTGAATCGAGGTGTGATGTGCTGGGGGCAGTTCCAGTCGAACGCTTTCACTGTGACGACCATTGCCCGCTCGGCAACAGCCCCGGCATCGTCCGGATGCACCAAACTTTCGACGAGCGCCGGGTTCTCGGTGGAACGGATCACCTGCGCGGTTCCGAAGATCTTCAACCGGCGACGTCGCGGGTAGTCCATCGCGATCACGGCGATTCGGTCATCGGTACGCAGGTTGCCGGTGGTGATGTGTTGCAGGTTGCCTCGATAGTCCGCCCAGGCAAACGTGTGCTCGTCCTCGACCCGGACGAAGCCGGCGGGTCCACCGCGGAATTGAACGTAAGGCCACCCCGTTTCCCCGACGGACGCCAGATAGAAGGAATCGCGACTCTCGAGAAAGTGCTTCTCCTGGTCACCCAGAGAATCAGCCGCCGCATCTTCGAGATCCACCTTCGCCCGCCCGTAGAAATCCGCGCTTCCATAGATCTCTTGTTCCGCCGAAACCGCGTCGGTGAAGGCGATGGAGCCGTACCGGCGGCTCACGGCTTCGCCTCCCAGGCGGGCTCGGGGGTTCCATGCATGTCGCGGAACCCCCGAGCCCCGGCCCGGCTCACGTCACGACGCATGCTTGCGCACGAACGTGAGAGCGGTGTCGGCGACCTCCCGCCAGCCGGAGTCGATGATGAGCGAGTGCCCCCGGTTCGGGATGATCGCCAGCTCGGTCTCGGCAATCTTCTTCTGTTGGATGCGGTATTCGTTCTCCACCACCGCCTGCGGCACGGTGTTGTCATCAGCGCCGGCGATCAGGAGTAACGGTCCGCGGTCGTGATTGTCGGTGACCACCTTTGTCTCCGCGAACGGATTGAAATTGGCGGTCGCCGCCTGGAAGATCGGCGCACTCGAGGCGGGCACATGGAACTCCTCGTAGAGCGCACGGCCCTCCGCTTCACTCAGCGCGTTCGACCAGCCGAATGCGAACTGCTCCCAGGTGAGCGTCACGCCGTGTCTGGTGTGATTGAACCGGAGCAGGGCGGGGGCCGCCGCCTTGAGCGCCGCGGGTGGGAGCGCGGTGACACCCTTGAACTGGGCGGGGGCGATGGCGACGGTCACAGCGTTCTTCGATTCGCCGGCGAGCTTCTGCGCGATGAGGCCGCCGAAACTGTGCCCGATCACCACCGGCGCCTGGTCCAGGGCGTCGATTGCCTCGGCGTAGTGCTCGGTGACCTGTTGCACCATCTTGCCCGCGAATGCGTCGGGGTCGGCCTTGGCTTGATCGACCGTGTCCGGGTCGTCGGGCCAACCGGGCGCCAGGGTGGCGTAGCCCTGTTCCTCGAATAGGTCACGCCAGGCGCGCCAGCTGCTGGATAGGAGCCAGAGGCCATGTACGAACACGACCGGAGTTTTGCCTGCGGCGTTTGCCGCGGTGATCTCGTGGAGTTCTGTGGTGGTCAGAGTCATTGCCGTTCCGTTCTGTCATGGGACAGTTCAGCTCTCGGGATACCCCGAAAGCTGAACTGTCACTTCATCTTCGGCAGCTGCTACTTCGCCGACGAGTCGACGGGCTCGTTCTGCGTGGCGGTCACGGCGGCGAGAGCGTCGCGGATGACGGCGACGACCTCGGCGGGGCGGGCGTGCATGACGAGGTGGGAGGCGTCGAGCTCGACGACGGATGCTCCGGCTCGCTCGTAGCCGAAACGCTGCACGTCGGGGTTGATGGCCTGGTCGGCGGAGGCGACGATGCCCCACGCCGGCTTCTCGGCCCAGGCGGGCGCGCCGGCCGCCGGCTCGCCGAACGCGGTCGCGGCAAGCGGCCGCTGCGACACGGCGAGGACCGTCGTCAGGGCGGCGTCGACCCCTGCTGCGAAGATCGCCGGGAACCGGGTGATGTCGACCGACACGTCGATGCCGGGCTCGGACGATCCTTCGATCGGGTACAGGGTGTAGACGAGGGCCTCGCCGAGGGGCGACGGGGCGAAGCGGTCCTGCAACGCGCCCAGGCTCTCGCCTTCGGCGGGCACATACGCGGCCAGGTAGACCAGGCCGACGACGTTGGGTTCGTTACCGGCGACGGTGATGACCGCTCCGCCGTAGGAGTGCCCGACGAGCAGGACCGGGCCATCGATCTGGCGCACGACGGAGGCGATGTAGCCGGCGTCGGAGGCGAGGCTGCGGTTGCCCGTCGGCGGCGCCACGACTGTGACGCCCGCATCGAGGAGCCGGCGGACAACGGGGGCGTAGCTCGAGGCGTCGGCGAAGGCGCCGTGGACGAGAACGACGGTTGGGGTGCTCGACATGATGGTCTTCTTTCGGGAAACCGCCAGGGCGGTGGTGAGGATGTGCCGGGCGACACTCGTCCATCGGGATGCGATGGCTGATACCCAAAACGCTAGGCAGGGCCTGTTGACGGTGAGTGACCGATCTGTGCACTCCCACCAGGGCGGGTTCAGAGGTGCTTGTCGAAGAAGCCCGTCACGAATGCTGCGACGTCGGTCAGTGCGGTCTCGAGCAGGAAGTGCCCGCCGTCGAGTAGATGCACCTCGGCACCGGGGAGATCCGTGGCGAAGGCCAGCGCGCCCGCGGGCCCGAAAACGGGGTCGTTGCGCCCCCAGACCGCGAGCAGGGGCACCTGACTGCTCCGGAAGTAGCGCTGCACCGACGGGTACAGCGTCAGGTTGGTGGCGTAGTCGCTGAAGAGCGCGAGTTGCACCCGGTCGTTGCCCGGCCGGGCGAGCAGGTCGTGATCGTGGGTCCAGGTCGCTGGATCGATGAGCGTCTCGTCGGGCGCGCCCGACACGTACAGCCACCGAATGAGGTCGAGGGCGAACATTTCGCGCACGTCCGCTTCGGCGTCGGAGTCCGGGTTCTGCCAGTACTCGCGGATCGGAACGAAGAACTCGGGCTGGAAGCCCTCGTTGTAGGCATTGCCGCTCTGGCTGACAATCGCCCGCACCGCATCCGGCGCTCGCAGCGCGAGGCGCCAGCCGATCGGTGCTCCGTAATCGTGCACGAACAGGGCGTAGCGGTCGACGCGGAGCTGGGCCAGGAGGTCGGCGGTGACGTCGGTCAACGAATCGAAGGAGTACGCGAACTCCTCCGGCGGCGGCGCGTCGGAGAGGCCGAATCCGAGCAGATCGGGCGCGAGCACGTGCCACCGGTCGGCGAGCAGCGGGATGAGACCCCGGAACATGGCCGAGCTGGTCGGGAATCCGTGCAGGAGCACCACCGTCGGACGGTCACGGGAACCGGCCTCGCGGTAGAACACTCGGTGCCCGCCGACGTCGGCATAGCGGTGGTGGACAGAGCCCATGTCTGCGCGCTTCCCTAACCCAGGTTGCTCGGATGCCTCGTACTCGTCACGAGCGTATGAACGCGTTGTTGACGATCAGTTGACGAGCGCCGTCAGGGCTCGAGGATGGCGGACTCGACGCGCTCCAGAAGCCATTGCCGCGCCCGGTCGATGCCCCACCCGAAGGTCTCGGAGGCGAGTACGAACTGGGGGTTGCGGAAGTGGAAGTAGATGATTCTCGCCGCGTCGAGCACGGAGAGCCCGTCGGCGAGCTCGCCGATATCCGCGATGCCCTTCGTGATGGTCTCGAGGGCCTCGAGATGTCTCCGGTCCGCGATCTCCATGAACTCCTGCGCCGAGGGTGAGCTGGCCGCAGCCCGTTCGATGATGCGCATGATGTCCCCGGCCTCGGCCGCGTGGGCGACGTAGCCCTCGGCGAGGATGCGCAGTTTGTCACGACCGGTGCGCCCTTCCTCCGCATCGGCGATGATGCGGCCCACCGTCGGACTCGTGGTCCACATGTCCATCAGGGTGCCGAGCAGGCCCTCTTTGCCGCCGCACTGCGCGTAGACGGTGGCCGGTGAGACGCGCGCCGCACGGGCGATCATGGCGACCGTGGTCTGCTCGTAGCCGTGCTCGGCGAACAGTTTGCGGGCGCCGGCGACGACGTCGCGGCGGGTCATCTCCGCGTACTCCTCGCGCCGGTTCTGCGTGGTCTGCTCAGGCATCGTCGTCTTCCCTCACCGAGTCGGATGAGCGGGCCGAGAAAATCTCTACTGGCTGGAGTGGCACTCCAGACTCTAGAGTGTACCTTGACGCCAGAGCTCACCCCGCACGGGTGCAGGACGATGGGTCCGCCTATACAGGGAGTCGCACATGACCATCGAGCTCGTCACGGAGAGCGCACGCGGCATAAAGCCCGAGACGGCGACCGGCAGTCTGCGCCTTCAGGTGCTCGGCCCCCTCCGGGTGTGGCAAGGCGAGACCGAGCTGAGCGCGGGACCTCGTCAGCAGGCCTATCTTCTGGGCCTGCTACTCGCTCGAGAGGGCCGCCCGACCGGGGCCGACGAGCTCATCGACCTGATCTGGGGCGAGGACGCGCCGGCGAGCGCACTGAACGTGCTGCACAAATACATCGGCGCCATCCGTCGCATCCTGCAACCCGAGCTGCCTCCACGCGAACCCGGGAAGTTCCTGCTCAAGCAGGCGAGCGGCTACGTCTGCACGATCGGGCCAGACATCCTCGACCTCACCCGATTCCGGCAACTCACCACCCGCGCCCGATCGGAACGCGCCATCGGAAACGCTGCGGCGGTACTGGACCACCTCCTCGACGCCGTCGCCATGTGGAGCGGCCCGGCCGGAGACGGGTGGACGCACAGCCCCGACGCGACACCGATCTTCGCCGCTCTGAACGACGAGTTCTTCCAGGCCTGCATCGAGGCGGCCGGGATCGCCGACTCACTCGGTGAGTCGGGTCGCGCGCTCGCCGCGCTGCGGCGCGCGGCCGCGATGGCTCCCCTGCACGAGCCGGTACAAGCCGGCCTGGTCACCCTCCTCGGCCGGGTCGGCCGGCAGGCCGAAGCACTCGAAGTATTCGACGCCATCCGCCGCCGACTCGCCGAGGAGCTCGGCATCGACCCTGGCGCGACGCTGCGGACGGCCCGCCAGGGCGTACTGACCCAGTCGTCGGCCGAGCCGGATGCAGCGCGCACGCCGCCCGCGGTCTCCTCGGCCGCTCTCGACAGCCCGTCGACGGCGATCAAGAGCCCTGGGACCCGATTCGTCGGCCGATTCGAGGAACTGGCCGCACTGGGTCGCGCTCTAGAACCCGCGCTGCTCGGTGGGCGGGCGATCGTGGTGGTCGAGGGCGAGCCCGGGGTGGGCAAGACCCGGCTGATGGAGTCGCTGGCGCAGGATGCCGAGTCCCGCGGCGCCCTGGTCGTCTGGGGCCATTGCCTCGACGGAGACGGCGCGCCGACGATGTGGCCCTGGGTCGAAGTGGCGACAGGCTTGCTCGACGCGCTGCCGGCATCCCGAAGCGAGCACCGGTTGTCGGGCGACCTCGGTCACTTCGTGGGCGCCCATCGCGACGAGACGCCGACGAATCTCGATGGGAACGCCCGGTTCCGCCTGCTCGAGCAGATGGTCGACGTGATCGCCGAAGCCGCCGCCGACCGGCCCGTCGTGCTCATCCTCGACGACCTCCAGTGGGCGGAGGCCAGCTCGCTGCAACTGCTCGACTCCGTCCTCGCCCGCCTGCCGCTCGGTGTGGCGGTGATCGCCGCGATGCGAGACCGAGGCGCGGCCCCCACCCTCGAACTGACCCGCACCCTGGCGAGGATGAGCCGAGCCTCCGGGCACCGGCGCGTGCTCGTCGGCCCGCTCAGTCCGGCGGAGGTCGGCGAACTCGTGCGCAGTGAGACCGGAGTTGCACCCCCGGAGGACGTCATCGAGGTGATCCACCGACGCACCGCCGGCAACCCCTTCTTCGTGCAGGAACTGGGGCGGCTGCTCGGGCCGCAGGGCGTAGGCACCACCGAGGCGGTCGCGTTGAGCGGTGTTCCGCTCACAGTGCGCGACGTCGTGCGCGATCGGCTGGCCGCCCTGGGCAGCGACACAATCGCCCTGCTCGAGGTGGCGGCGCTGATCGGGCGCTCGG
Source organism: Nocardia arseniciresistens (assembly GCF_046764875.1). Lineage (NCBI taxonomy): Bacteria > Bacillati > Actinomycetota > Actinomycetes > Mycobacteriales > Nocardiaceae > Nocardia > Nocardia arseniciresistens. The sequence continues at coordinate 236,987 of NZ_JBKORD010000005.1, read as the reverse complement.
TCGAACTGCTGCTGCTCGCCCGGGCGGCGTCCCTCGACGTCGGCACCTGCCTCGAGCGCCTCGAGCCGGTGCGCGATCTCGGTCTGATCGGCCCGGCGGCCAGCGACCCCTTCTGCTACCGGTACACCCACGATCTGGTTCGCCAAGCGGTCTCGGAGGGCGTCTCGCCGGTGCGCGGCTCGGCAATCCACGGACGCATCGCCGACGCGATCGAGGCAGGCGCGCTGAGCGACGAGTCCGCTCCCGAGTGGCTGGCTCACCACCTGTGGGCGGCGGGGCCGGTCACCGATCCCAGCCGCACCGTCTCGGCGCTGATCGGCGCGGGCTCCAGAGCTACCGCCAAGACGTCGCTGCAGGCCGCCGAACGTCACTTCGGGTCGGCGGTCGAGCTGGCGCGCAAGTCGTCGCTACCCGAGCTGGAGCTCGCCGCGCTATCGCAGCTGATCGCCGTCGTGGGCATGCGCTCGATGTACGGCATCGCCTCCGTCAGCCTGCTCGAGCGGGCCGAGCAGGTGGCCCGGCGCCTCGGGGACGAACGCGTAGCCACTGGATTCCTGTTCTCACGCTGGACCGCACACGGCCAAGGACTCCAACTCGACCAGAGCACCGTGCTCGCCGACCAGCTCGACCGGCTAGCCTCGAAGTCGACCGATCCCGTCGTACACACCTACGGAACGACCGCCGCCGGCATCCATCGCTGGTGCGTCGGCGAGGTCGGCGAATCCTTCCGCCGCCTCGACGCCATCAGCACCGCCCTGGTGCCGCAGATCGACCCGCTGGAGAACGACCCGGTCCATGACGGCGTGCAGCTGATGGCCGCAGGCATGTTCGCCGAGATCGTCGGCTACCACGGCGACCTGTCACGCGCCGAGGACCTGTTCGCCACCCTCACCACAGCAGCCGGCCGCGACCCCTACGCGGTCACCGTCGCCGCCTCCTTCGAGGCCAGAACCGCCGCGGTCGCGGGTGATGCGCTCGGAGCTCTGCGGGTGGCCGACCGCGGAATAGCCGTAGATCCCGGGTTCTCGTTCGTCTCCCTCGGCACCTACCTGCGACTGGCCCGCTGGTGGGGGCAGGCACTGACCGGACTCGCTCCGGCAGCCGCCGCCGACGAGGCCGACAAGCTCATCCGCAGCAACCTCAGCAGCCCCGCGCGCACCTGCCTCTCGACCTGGCTCGCGCTGCTGGCCGAGATGCACCTGGCTGCCGGCTCTCTGTCGGCGGCCGCGGACGCCCTCGAGCGCGCCGATGACGCACTCAACCGCTACGGGCAGCGATCCGCCGAGCCTCTCGTCATTCTCGTCCGCGCCGAACTCGCCCAGGCCGAGGGCGATAATCGCGCCGCCATCCGGGAGGCCGAGCGCGCCTGCACCCTGGCCCGGCAGCGGGAGGCACACCTCTTCGCCGAGCGCGCCGAGCGACTCCGCACCGAACTGCACGGGTGAACCGGCACGGTTACCGGAATCCACCAACTCTGCACAGGACATGCACAGCGCCCTCGTAGTTTCGGGTCATGAATCGAGATGCGCACGACCGCTTGACCCCCGAACAGTTCGGCCGCCTGGCTGCCTACGGAGTCCGCGAATACGTCCGACCGGGGCAGATCCTCTCCCGCAGTGGAGACCATCGCTACGACCTCTTCCTCATAGAGTCGGGCGCGATCGAGGTGGTCTGCGATGCCACCGGTAGCGATGCCGAACGGGTCATCTCCGCCAGGGGCGCGGGCGACTTCACCGGCGAACTCGGCATGCTCACCGGGCAGAGCGTCTTCCTCACCTTGCGAGTGAGCGAGCTCGGCGCGGTCGTGCGCATCGATGCGCACGGCTTCCGGGCGGCGTTGAGCGAACAGGCAGATGTGGCCGACATCCTGATCCGCGCGTTCGGACGGCGCCGCCAGGCAATTCTCGGACTGGTGAGCAGCGTGGCGCAGATCGTGGGAATCTCCGACTGCGCCGACCACCGAGCCCTCAGAACCTTCGCCGCCCGCCAGCAACTCGCGCACACCACGGTGGATGCGGACTCCATCGCCGGGCAGGCCCTCATGACGGAGCGGGACCTGACCGTCGCCGACCTCCCCGTCGCGGTCGTCTCCGACTGCGTGCTGAGGCGCGCCACGCCACACGATCTCGCCGCCGCGCTGGGCCTCACCTATTCCCCCGGCGACCACGACGTCGACCTCGTGGTGATCGGCGCGGGCCCGGCCGGGCTCGCGGCAGCGGTGTACGCGGCGTCCGAAGGGCTGGTCACCGCGGTGCTCGACGCCACCGGCGCCGGCGGTCAAGCCGCGACCAGCTCGAGGATCGAGAACTACCTCGGCTTTCCAGGAGGAGTGAGCGGCGACGATCTCGCGCAGAGCGCCGCCCTGCAGGCGCTGAAGTTCGGAGCCCAGCTCTACACCCCGTGCCAGGTCGTGGGGATCAGCACGTCCGCCCCCGACGGCGCCGGGCCGACGGTGACGCTCCGCGACGGCACCGCCCTGCGCGCACGCGCCGCGATTGTCGCGACCGGGGCGCACTACCGCCGCCTCGGCGTGCCTCGCCACGATCACTTCGAGCGACGTACGCAGATCCGGTACTCCGCGACCGAGCTCGACGCCCGCGACTGCCGCGCGCAGCCGGTAACGGTTGTGGGAGGCGCTAACTCCGCGGGCCAAGCCGCCCTGTTCCTGGCGTCGAAAGGGTCTCGTGTCGACCTCATCGTTCGGGCCTCCGGTCTCGAAGCCAGAATGTCCCGATACCTCGCCCAGCGCATCAGAGCCCACCAGCTGATCCGCGTGTGGGTCCAAGCCGAAGTCGTCGAGTTGCTCGGCGCGGACTCCCTCGAAGGCGTCGTCGTGCGAAGCGCCGACGGCGCAGTCCAGACCCGGGAAAGCCGGATCGTCTTCTGCCTCGTCGGCGCGGTACCGGACACCGAGTGGCTGACCGATCTCTCTCGCGACGAGTCCGGATTCATCCTCACCGACGCTCGACTTCCCCGCCGCCCCGGTCACTCCGAGGCGCTGCCCTTCCAAACGAGCGACCCGCACATCTTCGCGGTGGGTGACGTGCGAGCCGGGTCGATGAAACGGGTGGCGTCCGCGGTCGGCGAGGGCGCGAGCGCCGTCTCCTCCGTGCACACGCTGCTCGCTGCGACTCGCCCGTCGTAGCACCAGCTCGCGCGCCGGTGCGGATGTCTCCGGCGCGGACTTCCTGGGCACGAAGCTCGAGTTCGTGAATTTCGGGAACGCGAACCTGACCGATGCTGAGCTCGGCTACGCCGACTTCAGGTGCGCGGCATCGGCTACGACGGCTGGACGTCTTGGCCCGAGGGGCTTACTCCTCCGCCATCGGCATGAGCAAGGCAATTGCGCCACACGGCGCGCAGCTCGGTTCTTGCCGTCCCGCAGCGGCACAGCTTGACTTCCCGACCATAAACGGTCAGCGCCGCGCGGCCGTTCCTCACCAAATCCACCCACCCTCCAGCGATTTGCTCTGGTTGCCCCCTGGGCGAATCGCTGCAAACCGGGCAGATCAACGGCCGGCGAACGCACGCAACTGCCGATGAGCGCGCCTCATGACACTGCCTCTCCACAACATCAGCCAGACCGACGAACCTGGCTCCCTCGAACTGGCCTCGCCCTTAGGTCAGCGATGAATTTGCCGATCTCAGGTAGTCCACAGAGGTATGGATATCAACTCCTTGTTCTTCGGCCTGGCCGTGACGGATTTCGCGGCGGCAGACAGCTGGTACACACGCTTGTTCGGTCGTGCGGCCGATTTCGTGGTGACGCCGGGAGTCGAGGCGATGTGGCAGCTGAGCGACACCGCCTTCGTCTACATCGTGGTCGATCCCGAGCACGCCGGTCAGGCTCTGGTGAACATCGCCGTGTCCGACCTGAACGCCGTCATAGCCGAAATCGTTTCGCGCGGTGTCGATCCCGGACCGTTCATCCTCGTCGGGCCGGACGGCGCGGCAGGCCGGAAAGCACCGTTCACCGATCCGGACGGCAACTCGATCTTCATCATCGAGATCACAGGCGCCTGAGTCGAGTCGCGCGGTGCACTTGGGTACCGCACCCGCCCGGTGAAGCATCCGACCATCGGCTGGATTCGATTCTCGCCGGTGGGGCGGAGTCCTCCGCACGACGTCATCCTGGTCCAGTGTGCGGCCAACACAACATCCTGTAATGCCGCGACCCGAGCTAGTTCGGCTCGAATCGCGCAGCCCGTAGCGACTCGGAAAGTGTAAGGTGCAGCGCTACATAATCTCTGAGCTGATCCCAAGGTTGACCGACACGATTACGGGTGCCGGTCATATCGCCGAACGGCCGTTGAGGCACGTGAGTCGTGAACTTCGAGCGTCGGGGTATCGATCGGCCGATGAAGGCAATGCGCGCCAGCTCTATGCGGCTGGCGAAGGGGACCCGCCGTACGTCGATTCACCTTTGGCGCGCTCGCTGATCGGCGCGCCGGTGAGCCGCTCAGCGCCATTGGAAGTTGCTGACGAGCTCGAACGAATCCGGCTGTCCGGTGCTAAGTTGACCTGGAAGAACATGGGTCCCCGTGAGACACAACGAGAGTTCGAAGACTGGATGCGTGCGCCGGAAGAGGGGCCGCTACCGCCACTGACTCCGAGCACCGGTATGAATTGCTGGGAAATCATTCTTTATGCTGGAGTCAAAAGGGGTGTATTCACGCATTCCGGGCTCCATGAATTTTATACACCGGAAAGAGGGCCGGGCAACCAGGTTTTGCCGGAATGGTTCGAGCGATTCCCCGAGTTGCTCTGGCGGCACGGCATGTTGGAGCGCTACTTCCCCGGGGACCTCGGCTCAGCGCAGCCACGGAGAGGTGATCTGGTGCTATGGAACCAAGACGCTCATGTCGCGATGGCGACGGGGCGTTTCATCGGCAAGGATATCGATCGATCTCCGGAAGTTTATTCATTTTGGCCGGTGCCGGGCCCCTTCACTGTAGACAAGGTCACCGGCAGCTGGGCAACGGTGATCGATGCCGTCACCCCGACATCGATCGATGTATTGACCGGCTATATGCGCGAGAAGGCCTATCCAGATGTTGTCCGGTTCGGTCGAGGGCCGTGGTAGATCTTGGTCGGTGCGCGGATTCGGCGCATTCGACGATGTGACTCGATGCGGCGAACAGCCGGATACGCAGACCTTCGTCGTGCTCAGCGATCGGCATCCGTATAGCGGATCACCCCGCGAATATTGCGCCCCTCCAGCATGTCCGGTAGCCGTCGTTGATCTGGTCGAGGCGGTACTTCCTGGTCACCATGTCGTCGAGCGCTAATTCACAGCGGTCTGTGACGATCGATATCACAGCGTCCCTCACCGAGAGTGGACTCGCTATCGCGGTCAGGGCGGCGTCACACGGCCAGTCGTCCTTCCACAGGCCGGCCACGGTGGAAAACATCGGCACAAGTACCGAGGAGCGAGAACTCGCCGCGATCAAAATCGGCGACTTTGGCACCAACAAGGCCACCTGGTATGGCTCCCTACTGGCGGTCGGGCTCTGGTGTCGCTCCTGCCTGAAGATTCAACCGGAGTTGACATCTGGATCAACACGCCGAAAAGTCTTCTGAAGAGTGGCAGCCTGACGTCCGGTAATGCCGCTGGGCGCGCGATCCGCGAGCGTCCGGATCTGCCGCGACCCGCGCGTGCGAACGGGGACAAACGTTGGCCGGCAGTTGATCTCGCGAACGCGCGCACGGTAGCCGAATTGAGCGCGTTCGGCTGCCCCATAGTTCGGGACGAGCGAGCTGGTTGCGAACGTCCGGATCTGTCTGCGGAACGCCCGGCCCCGCCCGACTTCACCCGATGGTGATCAGTCATGCCGGTTCCGGCTACATGGCGGATGCGCTGAGTATCGAGTGATCTGGGTCACTCTCCGTGGAATGTGTCGAGAGCTGCGCCGCGGCTCCGACCACAGGGCATACGCGCCCTGATCGGGGTGCCGCACCACTGAGGAGAAGATCATGGGACAGGTCGTTTCGAACATGTCGATGTCGCTGGACGGGTTCATCGAGGACGCCGATGGCAGCGTGGACCAGCTGTTCGAGTGGTACACCGCCGGGCCGGTGGCTACCGAGTCTGCCAATGTGGATCTTCCGTGGCACCAGTCGGAGGAAGATGCCGAGTACGTCCAAGGATCGGTCGACGACTTGGGCGCACTCATAGCGGGACGGCGCCTGTTCGACATTGCCAACGGCTGGAACGGCGCTCACCCGACGGGCCTGCCGGTTTTCGTTGTCACCCACCGTGTTCCGACATCGCAGGAATGGAACCACCCCGATGCACCATTCACCTTCGTCACCGATGGCGTCGCCAGCGCAATCGCTCAGGCGAAGGCCGCCGCGGGTGACAAGGACGTCGTGATCGCCAGCCCGAACATCGCCCAGCAGGCGCTCGACGCGGGCCTGCTCGACGTGATCACCGTCGACCTCGTGCCCTACCTGCTCGGCTCCGGCACACCGTATTTCGAGAAGCTGGCATCATCGCCCGTGCGGTTGGACAACCCGGTGATCCGACCCGGCAACCGCGCCACCCACCTCAGCTATCGGGTGCTGCGCTGACAGCGCCTAAACCATCCGCTATTCAGTGCAGGTCCAGACACGATAGGCAGCATCGGCACCGTCGCCCCAACCACATCCGGTCAGTCGCTGCATCATCTCGAACACGTAGTCCTCAGCAGTAGGGTCCGGCGCTGCTGCCTCTTCGGGTATCGGCTGTCCGTACTCATCGACAACCTGCCCCTCGGCATACACGATCCGGCGAAGCGGCGTCCTGTCGATGTACCAAGCGATACCGTGCACCGTCGACACACTGTTGGTCACCCAAGCGAGGGTTCGGCTGGTAATCGAAAGCTCCTGCACCGCTTCATCATTGAAGCTCACCCGAAAACCGGGATCGGCGATGAAGGTCCAGTCGCCGATCGAGGCGACCCCGTAATCACAAGGACGCCGGAAAACGCCGTCTATGTCGATGGCCTCCCCTTCATCACGCGGTCGACCGGGTAGCCGAACCGGATCCACCGGACCTTCGACGATCAGTCCGTTCACCTTCCAGCCCACGCTCAACCCCGTTCTGATGCAGATCTTCGTCGCCCCGGGCGAATTTTAGCCGCCAACCGACTAGCCCAATTCGCGGGCACGAACCCATCGTTCATAAGGGCAACGGGTCGCCCGCCTGTTCCGCCACCATGTAGGCGGCGTACCAATCGGGCCAGTTTTCATCACGCTGGCCGCCTGTCCTTTTCTCATGCTCGCCGTGAGCGACGGACGCGCGCCGCATCGCGCTTGCAAGATCCTGTGCGGAAGCGAAACTCGTGGCGGTCGAGTCGATCCGGCCAGGCAATCGTGTAGTGATCTCCTGGAACAGCCAGCCGTTGCCGTCGGGATCGCTGAACGATACAAAGGAGCGGTAACTGCTGTGGTCGGGGTCTGGACCGTTCACACGGATCCGTCCGAACAAATAGGGCTCGTCCGGACCGACGTACACGCCGTCACCGCCGTGGAACACCTCACCGATCTCGACGCCGCGACGGAGCAGAGCGTCGCGGGCGGCCTCGATGTCGGAAACGATCAGATACAAACCCTGGGCGGAGCCAGGAACCGCCGCGGTCACATTCTTGCCGAAGATGACTGACGTCGGAGAGCCTGGCGGCGTGTACTGGATCACCCGAAAGTCGTCTCCGTCGGCGAAGTCGGCGTCGAGCCGCCATCCCAAGTCGCCATAGAAGCGCTTGGCCCGATCCACATCTGAAACGGGAAGGACGACGATCTCGAGCTTCATGTCGAGCATTGCGGTTTCACTGCGCGCTCCAGTATCGGTCATATCAAACTCCTTTTGTTTGGATGACTTGCGGTGATTCCGAGGTCGTGACGGCACGGAGGCTGGAGTTGTGAAGTTCCTCGTTGGCGACCACGGCTCACCAGGCCGCCGCTACTTACGCACTATTGCATGATCGTCCCTGCGTTGCTTGTCGTCGATCACTAGAGTTCACCAAATGCGGCAGTCAGGATGCGTGGCTGCCAGCCAACGGTGTCCAGCCTCCCACCGCACGTACTCGACCCGCCCACCGGCGCAAGAAAAGGCGTGGCAGCGCGGTGCGTATCCGGACAGGCTTATGAACTGACGCGACTAAATGGGCCAGGATCGTAGCCGAACCGCCTCTGGCTTTTCGCCGCGTGCCGGCGCGGGCCGCTGATAGGCTTTGCGCGCTCTCGGCGTGTGCCTCACGGGCTGCGCCGCAATGCGTCGGAGCAGGAGGATTCAATGGGTTTTCCGGGCGGTAATTTCACCATCACCAATGAAGAAACTGGGCGCGTGCTCTGTACCATCCGCGGTAGCGGTGAGGGCGTAATTCTGGTTGGCTCCGCGGCGGTCCCGCAAGACGTCTGGTTCGTGGAAAAAGGCAAGCTGATCAGCCTGTACATCGAGAAACAACGCAATATCGGCACCTACGCCCTCAGCGCGCAGACCGGCGCGGGCATGACCGGGGTGTACCGGCCGCCGACCTACGACGAGGCGCTGCGGTACGCCGAATATCATCCGCCACAAGGATGGCGGGGCGACCGCCGGGATTGGGCGCAGGTATTCGCCGAGTTCTTGTCCGCTACCTCAGCACGCCAACGCGAGATCGCTGATCATGTACCGCAGGAGTATGCGGGCGGCTTGCCATGGTCGACAGCGCTGTATAGGGCGGCTGAGGGTGCCCGGGTGCCGGAGGGCTGCATGATCACCGTGGACGGCGCCACCAACGACAATGCGGGCAACCAGATATGGGTGACTCAGGACGGCTATATTTTCGACCGGGACAAGCAGTTCTACTTTTCCGATTATGAGGGAAAGCCGTATGGACTGTCCCGGGGCCGCCCGGCGCAAAAGTGGCGCTTCACCCCGGCTTAACTCCAGGAAAAAACGGCCACAGCAAGTCGTCGAGCTCTATCACCACGTCAGATTTCGCCGATGTGGAATACGGCGGGTTAGTACTCCAGCCGGACTTTGTGATCATGGCGAGTTGGCTACAGCTATTGTCGTGGGCCGAGGTAATCGTGGGACTCCACGATGAGTCCGGTTGCAGTGTTGGTTTTGCTGACGAAGATAAGGTCCGCGGGGTTGACTCGGGCGTAATCGTCATAGCCCACCACGGTAGCCGTCCGATGCTGCTGTTGATCGGTGGGCTGGAAGTGGGGCGGCCACCGCGTGATCATGTTGTGTTTGTGTGGGACACAACTGAATTGGCGGTGGCTGCGTTCGCCAGCGTAGGTGCCGACCGGTGGCGGCAACAGTTCGACGAGTTCACCGGCGCGATCGGACCGCGACTCCGGTGTCCTCGCGCGGTGGGTGACCGGCGAGGTAGCTGTCTTCGGTCGGATAGTCGAAGGAGTCGGCGAGAAAGTCCCGATCGCTTACTGGCAGGTGCCAGGCTCCATCCGAACCCGCGACCGCCGATGAGGCAAGCCGGTCGATGGTGTCGGCGACGGTAGCGGCATAGTCACCAACCGCCCGATACCCGAGATCTGCGGCAGCCGCGGTGTCGAGCACGATCGGCGGCCGAGCATCCCAGGGATGTCGCCCCAACCCAGGGGAAGCATCCTCGTCGAGCAGTATCTCTTTCCAACGGTGTCCGAGCCGCTCGGCGATGATCGCGGCGATCTCCCGACCCGTCGGCGCATCCGGGTCCGCGCTGTTCAGAATCCGGCAACCTGGCTCGCCCGCAACGGTTTCCACCAGTGCAGCGAGATTGACCGCGGCGGTCGGGTGATCGACTCCGGCACCGTGCCCGGCCAACAGCGCTATCGGCCGCCGGTCCAGCACTCGTTTGACGAAGTACCATTCCCGCGGACGACGAGCACCTGCCCCGTGCACCTTTGACGCGCGCAGCACCGTCACTGGTGCGCCGCTGTCGAGCAGCACCTGTTCGGCAGCAGCCTTGCTCGCGCCGTAGCCCTCCCGAGTCGTGTAGTCACCGTCGCCGGGCGCGAGCGTCGGATCCGTTTCGCGGATCGGCACCGGAAATCGTGGGGCGGCAGCCGAGTTGACGTGATATCCGCCCTCATCCACATAGACGGCTTTGCTGGAGATCATCACCGTCGAGGCCGCATCTCCCGCGAACGGTAGCAATTGCCGGGCGTGTTCGGCGGTGAAGCACAGGCAGTCGACCAGCAGGTCCGTCCCGTCGCCGTACACGCCGCTCAACTCGGCTCGATTGTGACGATCTGCCATCCTGAACCGTGCTCCGGCCGCGGTCAGATCATCGGGCAGCCGAGCCGGATCCCGTCCGACCAGATCGACCGCCCAACCGCCGCTGAGAAGTCGGCGGGCGATCGCCGAACCGAGCACGCCCGTCCCGCCGAGCACAAGCGCACGAGCCATACCCACGACCTTAGCCACCCCAGCGCCGACCTCGATAGGCGATACTCCACCGTTCCCCGAGAACGTTGACAATGGCTGCGCCGTCGGCGGAAAGTTGAGCAGAGAACTTGTGACCCGATCTTTCAACGTCGGTGAGTAGGTGAGTAGCGTGAGCGCAACCGATCCCGCACCGCTGGTCGTCGTGCCGCCGGGGGCCGGGCAGACCGGTGATCTGGGCCCGATCGGGGTCGAATTCAAGCTCTGGGGCCGTGACACCGGTGGGGTGTTGTCGGTCGTCGAGCACCCGTTCCCCGTCGGTGCGCTGGTGCCGCCGCATCTGCATACGCGGGAGGACGAATTCTCGATAGTTACTGAGGGTGCGATCGGATTCCGCTCCGGCGACCGGGAGGCCGTTCTCGAATCCGGCGGATACATCACAAAGCCCCGGGGTGAGATGCACGCGATGTGGAACGCCGGCACCGTCCCGGCGCGCATGATCGAGATCATCAGTCCGGCCGGCTTCGAACATTGCTTCCTGGAAATGTCCGAACTGATCGCCGCAGGCGCACCGGATGCCACCCCGATCGCCGCAATTGCCGAGCGCTACGGTCTGCGATTCGGCGAACCCGACTGGTTGCCCGACGTGATCGCCCGATACGCCCTGCCACCGTCGTGAGCCTCGACGCATGCGGTGTCGTTCACCGGTCCGGGAACGCACGAGCACTCACCCCCAGATCGACAGTCACACAAGGGATTTCGATCCTATCTAAACACAGGCCCGGTTCACCGCGAGCGCCCTCGTCGCTTACCACCTGCGCGCCCGCTCCGGCCAAGCGCTGAGAGGGTGTGCCGCGCGACCACCACCGGCGGATCGCGCGGACACCCGACTTTTGCCGGCTGCGGGGGCTTACGGTGCGGTAGGAGCGGGTTCGGCGGCCGGGTAGTAGTACATCTCACGGCGCAAGCGTTCGAAGTCCGGCTCCGGCGCGCGGGAACCGGAGGTTTGGGTGTGCCGATCGCTGTCGGGCACCCACCGCGCCATGTTCGTCACGCTTTCGTAGATCGACTCGTATTTCTTCCCCAGGCCGGACAGGCCGGGAAGGCTCCGGAAAAGCTTGGGGATGTAGCGGGTCAGCGCGTCGAGTTGGGCGCGTTGCTCGGTCAGTTGGCGCTGCACTTGCTCGATGGCTTCTTCGCGGGTGCAGCCGGTCTCGTGGCGGATGGCTCTGACCAAGTTGTAGGGGACTTGGTCTGCCTCGTCCTGATCGATTCCCACCAGGTCGTTCTTCACGAAGGCCACGAAGAAGGCGAGTTCTTCGAGGCGGCGGATTGTGGGGTGGTTGCGCACTGCCGGTGGTAGTTCTCGGTCGTTGTGTAACTCCAATATGGCTATGGCGGTTTCGAATCCGCTGGTCGACCTGCGCAGTGGCAGGTAGTCGACCGTGGCGGGAATGTAGCCGTTGAGACGATGGTGTGTTTCGCGTTCGGCGGCTTCGAACCACGCCTCGAGGTCGTCGAGGAACTTCTCCTGCCAGCGGGTGCTGCGGCCCTCACGCAGGCGTGGCCACAAACTCGCCCAGGCCGTCGGGAGCGCGCCGGACCTCCACGGTTTCTCCGGGTCCTGGCGCAGCGTCGCCACCATGCCACGCCTCAGCGCGGTGATTTTTTCGGGGTCGGTCAGCTGCGGATCCTCGAACAGGTCATCCCACAGCAAGCACAGCGTGCCCAGGCCGACGGCGGACTGTTCATGGGCCGCCTCCTTGGGGGCCATGACCGGAAACACGGTTTCCATCAGCTGGAACGATCCTGCCCACCGGCGGTGGTCCAACTCGGCCGGGGAGGCGGCGAGGCCGGTATCCACCAGCCAACTTTTCACCCATCGATCGACCTCTGGCGGGAGCCCCTCACCACGGTGGTTCTGGAGTACCTGCGTCGAGGGCTGCGAGACTGCGGGCAGCGGAGTTCGCCGATCGAGTGCGGACCGAGCAAAAGCTTTCATCGCGTCGCGGGCGCGCGGGTCAGCGGCCACAGCGGCGAGCTGACCATCGGCCTGGTCCATGAATTCATCGGCCACCACTTGTGCTTGGTCCACGGCGCCGGAGGCTATAACGATCCTCCGGACGCGTGTGGCTTCCTCACTGGTCAGGGCTCTGCCCAACAGTCGGGCAAAGCCCTGATCGCGGGCAACTGTGCGGATCACGGGAAGTGTGTAGATGCCCTCGGGCAGATCCGCGTTGACCGGCTTGCCCATTTCTTCGACGGTCGAGGTCAAATCGAGGATGTCATCGCGCAACTGGTAGGCCAGCCCGAAGTATCGGCCGAACCCGGCCAGCGCCTCTTGTTCCTGATCGTCGCGCCCGGCCTGCATCGCGCCCACCCGGCATGCCAGCGACAGCAGAGCCGCTGTTTTGCCGTCGATCGCGTCCAGGTAGGACTGCTCGCTGCGGGAGGCCACATAGCGGTCGGCGGCCTCGATCACCATGCCCGCGCACATCTGCTCACCCGTGTTCGCACCCGCGAGAGCTTCTCGCTGGCCGATTTCGGCCAGCATGCGCGCGCTCGCGAATATCGCTGAGTCCCCACCTAATACAACGAGATGCGAACCCCAGACCGCATTGGCGCTGGGATGGCCTCGGCGCTGGTAGGCGTGATCGATGACGTCGTCGTGGTAGAGCGATCCCAGATGCAGCAACTCCACGGCCGCGGCGGCATGCACTACCCGGTCGTCGGCCGGGACGGCGGGATCGGTGAGCAGGTAGTACGACAACAACGTCAAAGTAGGACGCACCAGACGCCGAGGGCTGTCGGGCCCTTCGTCGGTGAGTACGGCCAGCTCGGGCCTGCCAGGCAACTGCACGAGGCCGAGAACGTCACGGACGCGGTCCAGATCCGCCTCCAGATGCGGGAAGACAGCCGAATCTATTTCACGTGGCATGCGGGCACTCCTGACTGGTTCACATCCGACATCGACACACGCCGATGATCAGTGAAATTTGACACCACTTTCACGTGGAAGGGGTTGGTATCGAACGATTTTGAGCACGACCGCCTCGAGGCGTACGGGTTCGAGATGTTCGGTTCGTCGGCTGACCGGCTCGGCCGCCTGGTCAGCCGACGGCTGCGGTGATCTTGCGAGCCATCTCGGCCACGGCGGGGTCGGGTTGCCCCTTGTGGGGCTGGGTGGCGGCGTCGGAGACGCCGAGCAGCCGGGCGACACGACCTGTCGTCATAGCTCCGGGCAGTTCGCGGTAGCACGAACTGAGCCCGGCTAAGATTCGCCTATGCGTTCGATTGATGCGGCCCAGCGGCGAGCCAGGCTCGGGGTCAGGCACCGTCTGGCCACTGCCTCCAGGACCGATGACGTCACCGATATCGCCCAGTCTCTGGTCGTTCTGCACGCGACCGACCCGGGCACGGTGTTCCTATCACTCGGTGCCCGCAGCCACACCGCGACGCCCGCGCACGTCGAGCAGGCGCTGTACGAGGACCGCACGCTGCTGCGGCTGCTCGCTATGCGGCGCACCATGTTCATCGCGCCGGTGGAGCTGTTGCCGGTGCTACAGGCGTCGTGCGCAGACGCGCTTGCCGAGAAGCAACGGCGCACCTACAGCAGGTTCATCGAGGTAGCCGGTGTGGTCGACGGCGATGTTCGCGAATGGCTCGCTGATGTCGAAGACGAAACCCACAAGGCGCTGCTGGCTCGCGGTGCGGCGACCGGCGCACAGTTGAGCAAGGACGTGCCTCGGTTGCGCACGCAGGTGGATACGTCGCCGGGGAAGTCGTATTCGAAGCCGACCAGCATCACCACCTGGGTGCTCGTGATCCTCGGTGCCGAAGGCCGCATCGTGCGCGGACGCCCCAACGGGGGCTGGACCAGCAGTCAATACACCTGGGCCCCAGTGGAATCGTGGCTGCCGGGTGGTGTCGAGACAATGCCCGCCGACCTCGCCCGCGCCGAGCTGGTCCGAAAGTGGTTGTCCGCCTTCGGACCCGCTCCGATCACAGATATCAAATGGTGGACCGGCTGGCCCCTCGGCGAAGTCCGCAAGGCCCTCGCCCTCCTCGACACCGTCGAGGTAGACCTGGACGGTGCCACCGGAATCCTGCTCGCCGACGATCTCGAGCCGGTCCCCACCCCCGACCCCTGGGTCTCACTACTACCCGCCCTCGACCCCACCCCCATGGGCTGGCAATCCCGCGACTGGTACCTCGGCCCGCACGCGCCAGTCCTGTTCGACAGCAACGGCAATATCGGCCCGAGCATCTGGTGCGACGGCCGCATCATCGGCGGCTGGGCCCAGCGCAAGGACGGCGAAATCGTCTACCGCCTACTGGAAGACGTCGGCTCCGATGCCCGAGCGATGATCGAAGCCGAAGCCGCACGCACCACCACCTGGTTCGGCGATGTCCGCGCCATCCCCCGCTTTCGCACCCCGCTCGAGCGTGAACTCACGGCGTGAGAGGAAGCCGCACTGCCCGCTCCTACATGTCGAGACCGAGGTCGAGCACGCGCACCGAGTGGGTGAGTGCGCCCACCGCCAAGTAGTCGACGCCGGTGCGGGCGTAGTCGGCGGCGTCGGCGAGGGTCAGGCCGCCCGAGGATTCGAGTTCGGTCTGCGGGGCCTTGTTGTCGCGGCGTTGGACCGCAGCCTGGGTCTGCCAGAGTGGAAAGTTGTCCAGCAGTACGAGTTCCACGTTTTCGGCGAGGACCGCGTCCAGTTGTTCGAGGCTGTCGACCTCGACTTCGCAGGCGATGTCGGGCGCCATATCGCGCACCGCGCGCAGGGCGGCGACCACCGAACCGGCGGCGACCGCATGGTTGTCTTTGATCAGCGCCGCGTCGCCGAGACCCATCCGATGATTGACTCCTCCGCCGACCCTGACCGCGTACTTTTGCAGCGCGCGCAGGCCGGGCAGTGTTTTTCGGCTGTCGCGGATCCGGCAGTTCGTGCCCGCGACCTCGTCCACCCAGGCGGCGGTGGCCGTTGCGATGCCGGACAGGTGGCAGACCAGGTTGAGCATGGTGCGCTCAGCGGTGAGCAGACCGCGCGTCGGCGCAACCAGCCCGAGCACCGATTGTCCCGGCGTTACCCGTGTTCCGTCGGCAACCCGGCCGATGATCTGATATTTCCCCGCTCCGATCACCTCGTCGAGGACGAGCAACCCCACATCGAGTCCGGCGACCGTCCCCGGCTGCCGCGACACCACCGACGCCTTCACCACCGCATCCGCCGGAACTGTTGCCGCGGTGGTGATATCGGGCCCATACCGCAGGTCCTCATCCAGTGCGGTCCGAATAAGCGCGAGCACCTCATCGCGCCCGAGTTCACTGTCGAGCCCCATCACTGCACTCCTACTCTCCATGCCCGCACAACCCACGGACAGCATTCAAAAGGCCACGACTCGTGTTCGGAAGCACACCACGGTGGGCACCTCCCGCACATCGGCGTCGGCAGGTGCCACTCGTCGCCCGAGCGGGGGTCATGACGCGCTCGGTAGGGAGTCGCGGGGCCAAGGGTCGGCCACGGCGAATCCGTCGGGGGCTTGGACCGGTTGGCCTTCCGAGCCGAGACGGAATGCGACGCTGTATCGCAGATGTTCCGTCGACTCCGGGTGGTCGTCGCGGGTATGGCAGCCACGGCTTTCGGTGCGCGCCGCCGCGGCGAGCAGTAGCACTCGGGCGGTCAACGTCAGTGCGGCATCTTCGAAATCGTTGATACGTTGCGCCGCAACACTATTAGGGGTCCGATCCTGAAGACCAGGTAGCGCCGCAACGCCGTTGGGCACCGCTTGCACCGTCGCATCGTCGAGCGCTGCGATGCGGTCACTTGTTGCTGAATCGCCGGATCCGTGGCCCCTGCGCGTCACGCGGTGCAGGACCGCGGCCTCCAGTTTACGTGTCGCATCGGACAGGCCAGCGGCCTCGCGGACGACGGAGCCGTGCGCGGTCATCAACTGCTGCACCAGTGTTCGGTCGACGCGAGGTACCGCGCGCAGCGGAATTTCCGTGATGGGTACTTCTTCGCCGAGCCGTTCGGCGGCGGCGACTCCGGCGCGTTCGCCGACCACCAACCCTTCCAGGAGGCTGTTGGAGCCGAGGCGGTTGGCGCCGTGCAGGCCGGTTCGCGCCACCTCGCCCGCGGCGTACAAGCCGGGAACAGCGGTGCGACCGTGCGTGTCGGTGACTACGCCGCCACATTGGTAGTGCGCGGCGGGGGCGACCGGGATGAGGTCTTTTTGCGGGTCGATGCCCGCGGCCAGGCAGGCGGCGGTGATCGTCGGAAACCGTTGCGGGAAGCCGACTATGGATCGAGCGTCGAGGTACACATGGTCGGTGTCCAGGGCCCGCATTCGTTCGGCGATGGCTCGCGACACCACATCGCGTGGTGCGAGGTCACCGCTCGGGTGCACACCCTCGGTCACCGAATTGCCTTCGGAATCCACCAGTGTCGCGCCCTCGCCCCGAACGGCCTCGCTGATCAGCGGTCTGCGGCCGGTTCCGCCTGGCGTGTAGAGCACCGTGGGGTGGAACTGCACGAATTCGAGGTCGGCGACGGTCGCTCCGGCCCATAAGGCCAGCGCGATGCCGTCCGCGGTCGCGCCCTGCGGGTTGGTGCTGAGCGCGTACAGCTGACCGAGCCCACCGGTGGCCAACAGCACCGCGGGTGCGTGCACGACCCCGAATCCGCGCTCGGACACCGCGATCACGCCCTGAACGCCGCCGGGACCGGTGACGATCTCCAGCGCCGCGGTGCCGAACATGACCGGCAGACCGGCGGCGTTCAGGGCGCGCTGCACCTCCGCACCGGTGGCGTCGCCGCCTGCGTGGATGATCCGTCGAGTGCTGTGCCCGCCTTCGCGGGTGCGCGAGATCTGGCCGTCCCGGCCGAGATCGAACACCGCACCCAGATCCGTCAACGCGGCAACGGCGTCCTGCCCGCCTTCGACGATCGAGCGCACCGCGTCCACATCGCACAGCCCGGCACCGGCCTCGACCGTGTCCTCCACATGGGATTCCACCGAATCCTCTTGCGGCGCAACGACAGCTATCCCACCCTGGGCGTACTGGGTGGAGGTATCGGTGGCTCCGCCTTTGCTGAGGATGAGCACCCGCATGCCGCGCAGCGACGCGGTGCGCGCCGCGGTGAGCCCCGCGACCCCGCCACCGATCACTACCAGGTCCGCTTCAGCCTCCCACTCGATCTCGGGCGGCGCGATTGTCATGCGCCCCGGCCGATCCGGACGAGCGCGTGCCGCACGCTCACCTCGAACGCAGCGGTCATTCCCCACCACCCGAAGTGCCGATCTCGATCATGCGCTGCACCGAATTCCGCGCTAACGCAGCGGTTTCCAAGTCGACATGCACCTCGTCGCGATTCTCCACCAGTGCACGGAGCAAGGCGGCCGGGGTGATCATCTTCATGTACTTGCACGAGGCGCGGTCGTTGACGGCCTGGAAGTCGATGCCGGGGGCGGCCTTGCGCAGTTGGTGCAGCATGCCGACCTCGGTGGCGACGAGCACCTGGCTCGACTTGGCGGCCTTGGCCGCGTCGATCATGCCGCCGGTGGACAGGATGTGCACCCGGTCGGCCGGGAACGAGCCCTCGCCCGCGAGGTACAACGCCGAAGTGGCGCAACCGCATTCGGGGTGTACGAACAGTTCGGCGTCCGGGTGGGTGCGGGCCTGCTCTTGGAGTTCCTCGCCGTTGATGCCCGCGTGCACGTGGCATTCCCCAGCCCAGATCTGCATGTTCTCCCGGCCGGTGACCCGCTTGACGTGCGCGCCCAAGAACTGGTCGGGCAGGAAAAGCACCTCGCGGTCCGGATCGATGGAGGCGACCACGTCGACGGCGTTCGAGGACGTGCAGCAGATGTCGGTGAGTGCCTTCACCGCGGCCGTGGTGTTCACATACGACACCACCACGGCGTTCGGGAATTCGGCCTTCCATGCCCGCAGTTCGTCCGCGGTGATGGAATCGGCGAGCGAACAGCCTGCCCGCTGGTCCGGGATCAGCACGGTCTTCTCCGGGCTGAGGATCTTGGCCGTCTCCGCCATGAAGTGCACCCCACAGAACACGATGGTGTCCTCGGGCGCCTCGGCCGCGATTCGCGACAGTGCCAGCGAGTCACCGACGTGATCGGCCACGTCCTGGATCTCGGGCAGCTGATAGTTGTGCGCGAGAATCGTGGCGTTGCGCTCGCGCGCCAGCCGCTTGATCTCCTGCGCCCACTCGGGCGTCCCGTCGATCCCGGTGAACCCCGATGGCCCGTCGATGACCTGCTCCATCAGCGTGGTGCCAGGCGCGGTCGCGAGCTTCGCTCCCATCGTCACCATGATGGCTCCTTCCTCCATGCGCTCGGCAAGTCCGCCGAATTCGCACCAAACCAGGTTTTCGACTTATAATCGAAAACGTGCCTCATAGTAACACCATCCACGAATCGCTCACCGCGGTGTTCCAGGTTCGGCGCTTCCCCTCCGATATCACCGCAGGTCCCGACCCCGCAGAGCGCGCAGGCGAGGTCACCCAACGCTGCCCACCCGATCAGCGAACCGAACTCGCCGTGCTGCTGTGGCAGCGCGCACTCGACCCACAGAAGGGCACCTGGTCCCTACCGGGCGGGCGGCTGCGCGAGGACGAAGACCTCGACGACTCGGCCCGGCGCCAACTCGCCGAAAAGGTCGACGTGCGAGAGCTGACACACCTCGAGCAGCTGTCGGTCTTCAGCGCCCCCGACCGAGTCCCGCACCCGCGCCGCATCGCCTCGGCCTACCTCGGACTCGTCCCACTCACCGCGGACCCGCAGGTGCCCTCCGACACCGCGTGGCACCCCGTCTCGGCCCTGCCGCCCAACATGTCCTTCGACCACGGCACGGTCGTCGACCACGCCCGCACCCGACTTGCCGCGAAACTCTCCTACACCAACATCGCCTTCGCATTGGCCCCCGACCGCTTCACCATGTCCACCCTTCGCGAAATCTATTGCGCCGCACTCGGCTACGACGTCGACACCACCAACCTGCAACGAGTCCTCACCCGCCGCAGAGTGATCACCCCCACCGGCGCGACCACCGCCCCCGGCCGCGCGGGTGGTCGCCCCGCCGCCGTCTACCGATTCACCGACTCCGGCCTCCGCGTCACCGACGAATTCGCGGCGCTGCGACCTCCGACGTAATCGGCGCGGGCTGGATGGTCCTCTCCACCCCTCAGCTCACTCCGCTGCTCGTGGTCCGAACCCGGCAGACGAATGCAGGACCGCAGCTCGCCACCGTTCAGCTCGAGATGCAAACCGTCCAAAAGGCGGGGCAGGCAGTCCCACCCTTACCGCGGTCCGCTCCCGACTTGATCACCAACGGTGGGAATCCGATGACGCCTGGCACTTGACGTTTCATGACATTGTCGACGAGAAAAATTCACGGCCTCCGACGGGGGCCAACCCGTCGATGAGGTTTGCAGCATGGATTTGCGTGTGTCGGTATTGCGAGGACGTCGGGGCTACCGACGAATAGCGTCGGTTGCCGCGGCCGTCGCGGTCGCGGTCGCGCCGTTGTTCGTTGTCGCTCCGGCGCACGCGGAGGCCACCGTCGAGCGGATCGACCGCACCTCCCCGCAGCAATGGCAGATGTACGTGCACTCCCCCGCGATGAAGCGGACCATTCACCTCGATGTGCTGGTACCCGCGAACCAGTCGGCATCCCGGCCGACCTTGCTGCTACTGGACGGAAACGGGGCGTCGGAATCTCAGTCGGCAAGCACCTGGACGCTGCGCGGCGGCGCCAAGGAGTTCTTCGCCAACAAGCCGGTCAACGTGGTGATGCCGGTCGGCGGCGGGGGAACCTACTACACCGACTGGTTGCAGGATGATCCCAAAATCGGACACCAAAAGTGGGAAACCTTTCTCACCTCGGAGCTGCCCCCGCTGATCGACCGTGAGTTGAAGGGCAACGGGGTCTACGCCGTCGGCGGACTCTCGATGGGAGCGGGAGCGGCAGCCATTCTCGCCGTGCGCCACCCCAAGATGTTCCGAGCCCTGGCAGCCTTCAGCGGTTGCTACTCCACCGACGGTGTCGGCCAACTCTCGGTGCGCCCCGTGGTCGAAGCGAAAGGCGGAAACCCGGACAACATGTGGGGTTCCGCGAGCAGTCCAGAGTGGGACGCGCACGACCCGATGAAACACCTCGACGCACTGCGCGGCAAACCGGTCCACCTCTACGTCGGCACCGGCGTGCCCGGCCTCGATGATGCCCTGTTCGACGGAAAATGGTCGTGGCCCAATGACCCATTTCGGGCGAGCGAGATTGAAAATGTCTCCCATAACTGCACCGCCGCCACCGGGACCGCCATGGGACTCTCTGGTGCCGACGTTTCAACCGACTGGGCCGCCGTCGGCGTCCACTCATGGCCGTACTGGAAGACCGCACTGCCCAAATCCTGGCCGAGTCTGAAGGCGGGCCTCGGCGTCTAGGGCCTGTGTCAAAGTAGATGAGGGCGGGCCTGGTGGCCCGCCCTCACTCGTGTCGAAGCCATTGGTTGATCGCCCAGCGTCACGAATCCTGCGACTGGTTCTTATGTTTCCGCGTCCGGCGATACTGCCGATTACTGGGAACAGGCTGCGCGGCACTGGACCGGCGCAGCGCATCGCGCCGCCGCCACGCCACCAAATCCGGCCGCTCGCCAGCCTGCTCCGGGTACATCCCCGCAAGCACCAATGCCTGGTTGCGTTCGTTCATAGCCAACACCTCCTTCCCGCAGTCGACCTGTCGAACCGACTGCCGATCCACGGTATCCGCGCCAGCAGTTCGCTTTCCACTTATTTATCGGCCCGGACAACACCATCGGGCCTTCTACGACGTTTGACCTTGCGCTGGCTACTGTTACAGCCCAAGGGATTTCGATTCAGCGTTGGTCGGGTGCAGGCGAGGGCTGGGCATGGTCGAGAACGTGGTGTCGAGGGTTCTGTTCGAGGTAACGAGCTCTAGCCTCGGATCAATCGGCAGCTGCCGCGTAGTTGGGGGTGAGCGCGCTCATCGTGCACAACCAGGCGCCAGCCTCGCGGATGAACACCTCGGTGACCCACTCGTCGGCAGTGAACGGCTCGCCACGCCAGGCTCCTCTGTTCGTCCCGTGTGCGAGCACCACTGCCACGTCGCCGAATACCCGCGCCTCGAGCACTTCGAACGCCATCTCAGAGTGTGTCAGATCGCCGGAGGCGACCACCGAAAGGAACTGTTCGCGATTTCCGGGGCCGCCTTCTGGGCCGGTCAGTATCCAGTCGAGCGTGGCGAAACTGCCGATGGCGTCAGCGTCGTTGGCGACAATCGCTACAGCCCATTTGTCGACCAACGCCTGGAATTCATTCTTCGGATCCATACCTCGAGCATCGGCTGATCCCATGCCCCTGTCTTGGACGAACGGAACCTCTTCGCGGAATCCGTCGGCAAAGCTTTGCTGCACAAGCAGGTGATCGCCGCCGACGAGGCCGGGCTATGGACCTTGCAGACCTCGATCTTCCCGGAGAACCGCGCCATATCGGCGCGTTTCTCTTCGTCAGGTTCACCATGCCGTGTTTGTTTACTCAATGTTCGCTTGCCTTCGGAATCGATGGACGTCAATATCGATGCATGTCGAAGTCAAAGCTGACGATCACACCTGTCCAGGCGTGTTCGGCCGCCCCGTTGGCAAGGCAACCACTGTCGCCCGGCGACGCCGCGCAGTTGGCGAGCGCATTCAAGGCGTTGGCCGATCCTGTGCGGTTGCGGTTGTTGAGTTCGATCGCTTCTCGCACGGGCCAGGAGGCATGTGTCTGCGACGTGTCAGATGGATTCGACATCAGCCAGCCGACCATTTCCCATCACCTCAAAGTGCTGCGTGAGGCCGGGCTGCTGATCAGCGAGCGGCGAGCCTCCTGGGTGTACTACAGGGTCGTTCCTGAAGCACTGCAACGCCTCTCGGATGTCTTGCTGATCGAAAGCGGCGCGGGAGTGAGCGCGTGAGCTCGGAAACGGCTACCGCCGAACACGGCGTCGTCGGCAAACTGTCCACCCTGGACCGGTTCCTGCCGGTATGGATCGGCGTCGCGATAGCCGCCGGACTACTACTCGGCCGGATGATCCCCGGACTGGGTGACGCGTTGAGCGCGGTCGAGATCGACGGGATTTCGCTGCCGATCGCGATCGGACTGCTGATCATGATGTACCCGGTACTGGCGAAGGTCCGCTATGACCGCCTCGATACCGTGACCGGCGACCGCAAGCTTTTGGTTGGTTCGCTGGTATTGAACTGGGTGCTCGGTCCCGCGCTGATGTTTGCCCTTGCGTGGCTGCTGCTGCCGGATCTGCCCGAATACCGGACCGGCCTGATCATCGTCGGTCTCGCCCGCTGCATCGCGATGGTGATCATCTGGAACGACCTCGCCTGCGGAGACCGTGAAGCCGCTGCGGTGCTGGTCGCGTTGAACTCGGTGTTCCAGGTGATCATGTTCGCCGTGCTCGGCTGGTTCTACCTCTCGGTGCTGCCCGGCCGGCTCGGCCTCGAACAGACCACGATCGACACCTCACCATGGCAAATCGCGAAATCAGTACTGATCTTCCTCGGCATCCCCTTGTTGGCGGGGTTCCTCACCCGCCGCTTCGGCGAACGCACCGAAGGCCGTGACTGGTACGAAGCGAAGTTCCTCCCGAAGATCGGGCCGTGGGCGCTCTACGGGTTACTGTTCACGATCGTGATTCTGTTTGCGCTGCAAGGCAAGCAGATCACCTCCCAGCCGCTGGATGTCGTGCGAATCGCGATCCCGCTGCTGGCCTACTTCGCGATCATGTGGGGCGGCGGCTACCTCCTCGGTGCGGCTATGGACCTCGGCTACCGGCGCACGACCACGCTGGCGTTCACGGCTGCGGGCAACAACTTCGAGCTCGCCATCGCCGTCGCGATCGCCACCTACGGCGCCACCTCTGGGCAAGCCCTCGCCGGAGTCGTCGGGCCACTGATCGAGGTCCCTGTCCTCGTCGGCCTGGTCTACGTGTCCCTCGCACTGCGCAGCCGATTTCGGGCGGCCCCCGCTGCTACCACCGCTACGGAAGGGGCGTCGCAGCAGTGAGCACGACACCTGCCGTGCTGTTCGTCTGCGTCAAGAACGGCGGCAAATCCCAGATATCGAAAGGCGTTGTCTTCCATGGTTTCCAAGCCCAGCGTCCTGTTCGTCTGTGTCCACAACGCCGGACGCTCCCAGATGGCCGCCGGATTCCTCGCCCACCTCGCCGGTGATGGCATCGAGGTCCGCTCTGCGGGCAGCGCACCAGCCGACACCATCAACCCGGCCGCCGTTGAAGCGATGGCCGAACTCGGCATCGACATCTCCAACCAATCCCCGAAGATCCTCACCTACGACACGGTCGAAGCCTCCGACGTCGTCATCACCATGGGCTGCGGCGATACCTGCCCAGTCTTCCCCGGTGTCAGCTACCGGGATTGGGTCCTCGACGACCCAGCGGGTAAAGGCCTCGAAGCCATACGGCCCATTCGTGATCAGATCAAAGCGCGCGTAGCGGATCTGATTGGCGAGTTGCTACCGCCCCGAATCCTCACAGACAAAGGCCCTGGATAGCGGAGGGTCCGCTACAACAGTGGCAATTTGTTTCACATCCGGTGAGCCTTCTGGCCATGGTTTCGACGGAATACCTTGCAAATTCGCGCGTTCCACAAACTTCTGGACCTGTACCGCTCGCCGGTTCAGGTCGAGCCATTTACCCCATGCGGTCTGCTCGACTTCCACGCCGAGATCCATCCGCTAATTCCCCACGTTGATGCCTCCGTTTCTCGTCTATGCGCGTTCTCGGTCCGAGTCTCATCTCATCGGCCGAGGTAGAGGCTCGCGCAAGGAAGGCGCGGAAATCCGCTCGTATCGCCGGGGATCACGTTCACAGCGTCGACGTAATGACGTGATCGGTGGTCTTCGACGAAGCATAGTGCCGCAGTCAGGCACGCGGCGAAATCCATTCGCACGCCATGCAGGAATACGCTCAGGTGAACATCCTTTTCGTCCGGCATCGGGGATCCGTTGGCACTCATAGTGTTTCCGTGTCTCGGACGCTGATCGGCCGTGCGGGGAGAGCTTCCAGCTTGTCGAGGTCGTCGTACCATTCGGGCCAACCGTTCGCGTCAACCGCACAGACCATCCCATCTGTCATGTGCAAGGTCGGCCGACTATCCACCGGAGCCAGCTCGAGCTTCGCGCGAGTGTCCTCATGGAACACCGTGAGCAGTTCCCGCACAGACGAGGCGATTTCGCCTTCGGGCATATGTGCCACGACGTCATCGGACACGAGCCACCGCCCGCACCTTGCCCGGTCCCAAACACGCACGAACCGACTCGATGACCAAAAGACCAGAAGGTCGGAAGGTGTCACGCGGGGGTTCGATCCATCGCCTGATCGCACCGGATTGCGCGGTCGGGGACGGCAACGCCACCGTGCCACCGTCGCGGGTCACAGACACGTTGTGCCGGAACAGATCCGCGAACAACGGCACATCATCGGGCACATCGGGTCGGTAGGGTCGACCACGAGCGCGGTGCCGGGATTGCTCCCGGTCCGTTTCTTGTGGCCGCCCTCCGAACCGGACGTGCGAGTTTCCCCGCATCCGGCTCTCCATGGACATCATGCTGATGTGCCTGCTTCGAGTAATGCCGCTGGGACGGTCCATGGTGTCGGGATCGCGTAACCCCGGTATCGGTATCGTTCGATCACGATGTCCTGGGGGTTATAGAGCGCGGTTCCATTCTCTTCTGGGCGGTGCGCCGGATACCCGGTCAGGTAGCGGCGCTTGATCTTTCGCCAACCCAGGCCTCGGTGTCTCACACGAAGCCACCGAATGACCGACTTCCACAAATAGCTGTAGAGATATCGGTAGGTGGCGGCGGAAACTCCGTGTCGGAAATATCGACACCAACCCCGAACCACAGTGTTCAGGTGTTTGAGGAGATGTTCGAGCGACATATAGGGTGACCCTGATCTGCGGGTGATATACCGGACTTTGCCGACGATCGAAGCCAACGACTTCTTCGACGGGTAGGTATAGATCACCTTCCGGGTTGTGCCCGCCTTCGTTCGGCGCTGGATGCGCCAGCCGAGGAAGTCGAACCCTTCATCCATATGCAGCACACAGGTTTTCGGCTCCGACAGCTGTAATCCCATCGGTGCCAGTATTTGCGCGACTTCGATTCTGGCGTGTTCGGCATGATGCTGTTCGCCGTTGACCAGGACCACGAAATCGTCCGCGTAACGGACGATCCGGTAGGTCGCGCCCCCTGTCCGGCGCAGATAATTGCGCCGACCTCTGGCCCGCGTCCCAGTGTCCCCGCCGATAGCGTCCCATTTGTGCTGGTAATGCTCGTCCAGCACGGACGGGCGATATTCGCCAGTAGCGGGGACAGGATGCCGCCTTGCGGGGTCCCCGTGGAGGTGTCCCGATCCAGGCCGTCCTCAGACAGAATGCCCGACTTCAGGAACGACTTGACCAGGGCAAGAACACGTTTGTCTGCAATCCGGTGACGCATCCGGCCCATCAGAGCCGTGTGGTCGATCCGGTCGAAACACGCCTCGATATCGGCTTCGAGCACCCACCTATAACCCTGAGTCCCGAAGTGATAGATCTCGGCGATCGCGTCCTGAGCGCGCCTTCTCGGCCGAAACCCATACGAGCTGGGCTGGAAATCGGCCTCGAAGATCGGCTCCAACACCAACTTCAGCGACGCCTGAACGATCCGGTCCGCTGCCGTTGGTATCCCCAACCGGCGTTTCTTCAACGGGTTTCCCGGTTTCGGGATCAACTTTTCCCGAACCCGATCAGGACGAAAACTTCTGTCCCTCAACTCGGTTCGAATACTCGACAACAAGACTGTCGAGTCTTTCGGGATCTCGCGGGGGACTATCCCGTCGACCCCGGCCGTTCGGCCACCCTTGTTGTCGTGCACCCGTTCCCAGGCATGTGTCAGAAACGCCGGATCGTGCACAAGGTTGTGCAGATCATCGAAAACACGGCCCGGGTCCCGGACCGCCCACCAGTGCAGTTTGGCCTGCATCCGCCGTACTCGTGTCCAGGCTTCGTCGAAGTCCGGCCATGATTCACCCGAATTCACAAGTGCCTCCGACCATTACAATCCCCTCCCGCGATATCCACTGGCGTCCTTCGCCATGTGAACGGCTTTCCCGTTCTCGGACTACTACGACGCCTCCGTCCCATCCGCGCCCCAACAGCTGACGACGAGCCTGCCCGCGATCGGTCGATGGATTCGACCGTCCCGCGGGCGGGACGGGATGGTTCCCACGTTCACTGCTATCCATTCGGAACAGGAGGTGGCCAGCTCTGCCCCTGCGGCACCGTCACGGTTACGCCGCAGACATTCACCGTGACCTCCGACCGAGCCTCATCTATCTCGGTTGAGGAGTTCCCCACCCAACGAATTGAATGGGTGCGCACCGCGATTCAGCCCATATCCACCGAATTCGAGCTGACGGCTTTCTTGAGGGGCTTTACGCACTGGTTCCTTGCGTCCACCTTTGTTCCACGCTTGCCGGACCCGCCCCATTCGGCAGTGCTGGCACGTCCCGGCTTTGTCAGGGCTGCTTCCCGCCCTCCCCGGCGTCTCCCGGATCAGACTGCCCTCAGCTACAGCAAACATGCTGCGACACAATCACTTCGGAGTCATTTCACCTCCAATATGGATAACAGCGCCTCGTGGCGCACAATGAGAAATGACCATCTGTTCGACCGAGGATGCGACACAATCGGACCGATCGCCGCTCCGCGTCGACCCATGTCATGTTTGACCGATTGGCCCAGTGATGCGGGCATCGTCAACGCCCCGACGTGCGCTGCTTGCATGACGATGCGCCCCAGACTCGGCGGGTCGAGGTTGGCGGGCAAATCACACACCCTGCGGTAGAACAGGCACCGGGACACCGGGGTGTCTCCGAACGGAATGTGTTCCATCACAAGACCTCTGCTCGCGGCAGCGGGGTTGGTGCGCCCGATGCCGGAGGGCTCGACACCCCGGCACCGGGACGATTCAGCGGTGCGGTCCCTTCTCGAAGGGCATACGCGACGGCTCCGAGTAGCTCGGTGTTCGTTTCGCCTACATAGGCGTTGGGTGGCCCGGTGAACGGGTCTCGTTGTGGAAGCTCGTTGTTCGGCATCTGCCGACCTCCGGGGCATCGACTGTGGTTTAGGTGCACCAGGCGGGTCACTGGTAGTCGCCGGTTCCGCCTGGTGCAACCCAGTTCATCACCACGTCAGGGGTTGTTGGAACGTTCCGAACCTGCAAATCCGGGTTTTCCTGTTAAGTTCCAAATCGGCTGGCAGACTGAGGTTCCAATATGAGCCCCGAGGTTCCAAAACGGGCAGTGATCGTTAGCAACCCACCGGAGATGCGCCCATGACGACTGGTTCAACCCTCCCCTTGCGGCTACTCGCTCGTCAGTTGCGAGACCTTCGTGCCAAGGCAGGTGTTAGCGCGGAATCGGCACGGCAAGACATCGGCGTATCCAAGCAAACGTTCTGGCGCATGGAAAACGCGATGCCGACCAAACTGAACCCACTCTTCTTGAAACGGCTATGTGAGTTGTACGAGGTGGCGGATGAGCGACGGGCGGTGATTCTCACCTTGGCCGAGGAATCGCGAAAGCGGGGGTGGTGGCATACGTTCGATGACGCGATCCCCAAGACCTTCGGCCTGTTCGTCGGCCTGGAGGATGCCGCGCATCGGATCATAAGCTTTCAAACCACGCTCTTGCCGGGTCTGCTCCACACCAGGGAGTACCGACGGGCATTGATCTGGACTGAGTATCCGAATATGCGGACGGAGGACGTAGAGACAGCGGTGGAGATCGGCGCACGTCGACAAGCGCGGCTGACGAACAAGAGCAACCCGCTCACGCTGGACGTGTTCGTGGACGAGTCGACCCTACGGCGTGTCACAGGCAACACCGAGATCATGGCGGATCAGATGAGGCGC
This sequence comes from Nocardia arseniciresistens, assembly GCF_046764875.1. Classification (NCBI taxonomy): domain Bacteria; kingdom Bacillati; phylum Actinomycetota; class Actinomycetes; order Mycobacteriales; family Nocardiaceae; genus Nocardia; species Nocardia arseniciresistens. The sequence goes on along the minus strand of NZ_JBKORD010000005.1, from coordinate 208,624 downwards.
CTAGCAGAGGTCGGGCAACTCCCGAACATCTCGATTCGTGTGATCCCCGGGTCTGCGGGCACGTATCGGGCCGTCGTGGTTGGTGCGTTTGTGCTGCTGGAGTTCCCGCCTCATCCCACTGCGTACTTGACGGAACCCCCCGTCGTGTACGTGCAGGGCTTCACCGGTGACTTATATCTAGAGCGCCCCGAAGAGATCGAGACGTATCGTGAGGTTTGCACAGACCTTCGGCGTCTGTCGGCAGATGAGGCCGAGAGCCGTGCTCTCATTCTCGAAATAGCAGAGGAGTACACAGCGTGAACGTTGACCTGTCCGGGGCACGTTGGTTCAAAAGCACACGGAGCAGTGGCACGAAAGACTGTGTGGAGGTCGCGCACCTGGACGACGGCTCGGTCGGCGTGCGCGACTCCAAGAATCCTGGCGGGCCCGCGCTGGTCTTCACTCCCGGCGAGTGGGATGCCTTCACGGGTGGCGTGACCGACGGGGAGTTCAATCGCCCCTGATCTACTGATGTACAGAAGGCCTCGGAGTCGCTCCGGGGCCTTTTTGTGCCGGATGCCAGCTCGACGCAAACGTTCTGGCGCATGGAAATCGCTGTGCCACTGCCTACTTGACGGAACCGTTAGTGGACACGAGAGTCTGCCCGGTGGCGGACACGAGATATAACACGGTGGCGGACAGCGATTCTCCCCAGCCTGCGATTCGTTTTGACGGTGGGCGTTGGGTCGATGGATTGTCGATCTAGCCGGTCTTGGGAGTTTGTTCGATCAGGGTTTCGGTGGCTCGGTCGAGCAGGTCGGTGAACTGTTTGTGCTCGGCAGGGGTGAACTTGTCGAGGAATGCTTTTTCGAGCACGTTGACTTTTTGGTAGGCCCCTTCGAGGACGCGCTGACCGTCATCGGTGAGGGCGGCGATCATGACCTTGGCGTGCACGGGTGAGGGCTGCCGATCGATGAGGCCCTTGTTCTGCATGCCGGTGAGTACGGTGGCCATGCTCTGCTGGGTGACGCCGCAGGCGCGGGCCAGTTGCGCACCGGACAGGTCTCCACCGCGAGAGAGGGTGAGCAGCACCGCGTACTGGGTCATGGTCAGCCGGTAGGTTCGCAGAACCGCCTCGTGGTGGGCCATCAGGGCTTGTTCGGTGCGGCGGATCCTGGTGCACAGGTATTCCTCAGCGGACATATCCACGGTATATCAACTCCCTAACTTGACTCAGGCATCTGATACTCGCTACCTTCGGCAATATCAGGATACTGACTCAACCAAGAAAGTTGTGAATCATGAAGGCTGTAGTGCTCGGCACCGACGACAAGTTCCGCATGACCGAGATCGCCGAGCCCGCTGCCGCCGCAGGCGAGGTGGCGATCCGTGTCGCCTACGCGGGTGTTCAGTGGGGTGACGTGCTGGTCCGCGACGGCCACTTCCCGACGCCCCGTCCCTTCGTCCCCGGTTTCGAGGCGTCCGGGCAGATCATCGCCGTCGGCGACGGTGTCGATCCGGGGCGCGTCGGTGAGCAGGTTGTCGCGCTCACCGGTTCAGGCGCCTTCGCGGAGGTGGTCGTGGTGTCCTCGCTGCTGGCGATCGCCGCGCCCGCCATGGACTCGCGCACCGCCGCCGCGTTCGGGTGGGTCACCTCCACCGCCTACGACCTGATCAACGCTGTCGCCGGTGTCCGTTCGGGCCAGGGCGTGCTAATTCACGCGGCAGCCGGCGGAGTCGGCACGTTAGCGGCGCAGTTCGCCCGCGCGGCCGGCGCGGGGCGGGTCGTGGGTGTCGTGGGAAATCCCGGACAGGTCGAGTACACCCGGCAGTTCGGTTACGACCAGGTCCTCAGTCGTGAGGAGTTCCCGCACGCGCTCGCGGGCGAGCAGTTCGATGTGATCCTCGATCCGATCGGCGGCCAGACCCGCGTGGCGAATCTGGAACGCCTGGCACCGCACGGCCGGATCGTGGTGTACGGCAACATCGCCACCTTCGAACCGGTCTCGGTCTCGGCCAACGATCTACTGATGCACGGCACCTCGATGTTGACCTACAACAGCAACCTGCTCAGCCAAACCCATCCCGAGCAGCTCGCCGACAGCGCACGCCGTGCCCTGGAACTGGTCGCGGAAGGCACCGTCCGCATCGATATCACCGCCGAATACGAGCTGGCCGACGTCGAGACCGCCATCGACGCCCTTGCCGACGGAACGACCCATGGCAAGAGCATCATCCGGATCGGATGATGCCAGGCCACGGCGGCCCGGGGCGCTGTGCGGTGGCGCACGCACCCCGAGCCGCCAGGTGTCGGGTCCGATGAAGACCAATGAGGAGGCCGGCAGCTACCGCAAGGCCGCCGACCTGGTGGGCTGCGACCATCACACAGTGCGCCGAGTCAGACGCCTTCACGGGTGGCGTGACGGAGTCGGACTGAGAGATTCAGTTCTGATTCCCGGGGAACAGTTGTATGGATGGGCGGAGTTCGCTGTCTGAACGGCAGCGGGTAGCACCGCTGCCGACGAGGGCAGACCCGACTGCGCCTTCGAAAACCCTTGTTGTCACAGCAGATCGAAGACCTGCCGCGAACATCGATAGAGCGGCAGTCACCCAGCACGTATCGAACTGGTCCATGATCAACAGGCGGCGTCGGCCGATGCCCCCATCAGCCGACGCCGCGGTGGTGGACGCCGCCGATTCCGAAGAACCCCCTGCGTTCTCGGAGGCGGCGGCATCCACCGTGTCGGGGCCGCGTTCCGAATCCGTGGCACCGTTGAATATTCGGAGCGGACCGCGCCCTGGCTGTGCTCGACACCTCCCCTCCTGGTGTCGAAGGCACCGCCACCGACCAGAACCGAGAGTAGATACTCAGCGGTAGGCAGATTCCGGCCTCATTGCGAAAATCTGGTAAACGCACAGCTAGAAGAGTCAGAGATATGTTCCGGACCGGAACATTCGGTCAATTCGCGACCAGCGGTATGACCCGGATCGGCTGATTCTCGACGGCATTGCGTGCGCGTTCCCAGCACGCGGCGAGCGCGGTGAGTTCGGCGATCTCGTCGCCGACATCGCCGGCGAGCGAGGGCATCGGGCTGGTCGCGCAGGACGGCGGCGCACCACCGGACTTGGCCGCACACGCCTGCGCGAGCCGGAGTGCGAACTCCATGACCTCGTGCTCCGGTGCCTGCGCCGACAGCGCAACGGCGGCATCCGCTGTGCCGTATCGCGACAGGATGCGCAGGCAGTCTCGAATCTCGATCACCGTGCGGTGCAGTAGGAATTCGCTGCCGAAGCCGGTGCCGGTCGAGTCTCGGTAGATGATTTCGGGGCAGGCGGCGGTCAGGTCCGACCACAGCGGCTGCAAGCGCTTACGGTGCCGCGACGCGCTGTCCAAGCCCAACCGCCTGGCAAGGCGCAGCACAATGGGAATGGTCAATCCGATAGCGAACAGCGCTGTTTGGTTCAGCAGGACGTCACGATCCAAGAAAGCCTGTACTCGACTGAAGACATTGTCGTGGCCGCCCACTTGGTACACCGCGCCGATCAGCGCGGGCATGAACCCGGCGATATGCAGGAACGGAAGCAGCAGCACCACGGAGTACACGAAGACCTCGCGGCCGTCACCACGCGCGCGGAACTGGGTAACGCACAGCCACACGACCAGCGCGTCGAGCCACCACATCACCACGAGTAGCGCGATCCAGAATCCGAGTGGGGCCCAGCCGGTCTGCTCCTCGATCAGAATGCCTTGCCGACGAGCACCGCTGCCGAGTATCAGCGCGGCCACCGCCGTTCCGATCGCGATGCTGTGTACGACGGCGGGCACATATTCGCGACCGAGCATCGACGCGACGATCAATATCGGCAGGCCGACCTGCGCGGCCATGATGATCAAGCCGTATTGGAACAGTGCCGCTGCCGACAGTCGTCCATCCGTCGACTGCGCGAGCCAATGCTGAATCGTCGGTTCGCGCAGAGTGGATCCGATGGCAAGGCAGAGGAACACGATGCTGACGCGGCGGTCGATCGGCGTCGAACGGAAGCCGATGAACCGAAGGATCACCACTATCCAGGTGTAGACCACCAGCGGCAGCGAGATGACCGTCGGCCATGACGAATTCAACGAACGCCTCCGGCGCTTCAGTCGAGAAACAGCGTCCGGCGCAGCGCCGAACCGGTCGGTGTCGTCCGCGCCGCGGACATGACGAGTGAGGCGAACAGTTCGGCTTGTCGTTCCGACGCGTCGTCGTAATTACTGCGTTGCAGCACCTGTAGCGCGGTATCCGGGTCGATGCCGGGCAGCAGCATTCCGATGGTGGCGCGCTGCTCGGCGTCGGGCGCGACACCGGCATGGCGCAACAGCAGGTGACCGATCTCGTGCAGGACGATGTGGTCGGCGTGATATCCCGAACTGTTCGCGTCGTAGGCGATCACGATGTCCTCGACCCGCTCGAGCGCCAGCCCGCACGGCATTCCCGCGGCCGCCGAACTCGAGAGCGGCATCAGCAGAATGTCCTTGCCGACCACCGTCGTGACCTGTGCGAGGAACGCGGTCATATCCCACGGCTGCGGCACCGCGAGTCCGCTGGTCAATTGCTTGACCAAGGCAAGTGCCGGATCGCTCGGTGCACGGAACCTCATCGGGTGTCCCCCGGCCCGCGAGTGCCCACACCACGCGCCTGTCGAGTCGGCTCAGACGCACAGTACAGCACGGACATTCGGACACAGTACCGACAGCGCCGTCGCGGCGAAATCATCGGACGAACCGGGAGAAGGTCAGGCCGTCTTTATCTGTGGCGTCGGGGGTGGCGGCGCGGGCGCACGACGTCCGATGTGGGCTACGCCCCAGAACAGCAACTCGACGAGCCAGAACAGCAGGAGAAAGATCTGCACGACCGTCGCGGGAATGGCGAGGAACGGCACAGCGAGTGCGGCGACCAGAACGAAGCGGGCGATGTCCGAGGCGGTGGCGCCGCGCAGCCGGCTGCCCAGACGCACCGCGGCCCACATCATCCAGCGGCGCGGCACCGGCACACCGGCCTCGTGCAACGCGCGCCGGAAGATGCCGTCCGCGTCCGCGGGACCGACCACACCGGAACTGTGCAGATAGTCGTGCAGAATCGCCGCCCTGGTGTAAGCGCCATAGCGAGGTATCAGCCACACCAGCGCCCGCGGCACCGATGCGAAATCGGTCCGGAACCCTTCGGGGACAACGAATTCCTCGTCCGCACCGTGATAGATCAGCGGCGCTGCCACCCGCCAGAATTTCGCGTCGAGTTCCTCGACGACCGGCCCGCTACCCACGAACACCACGATCCGTTCCTCTCCGAACGCACAGCGTGTCCCACAATTTTAGAGTGCTGTGATACAACCGTGGCGGCACGTAGGCAACGGTTCGGCCAACGCGTCAGTATGTGGGGCGAGAGTGCGGTATCGAACCGGGTCCGGCGTCTCCGGTCGGCTCGTGCCCACCGTATTGGACTGCCCCATTGCCCGTATGCTCGGCGGGGTACGGCCGATAAGCCGTTGCCTCGGAGAAGGTTCGGTCGCCGACCGGCCTCGACTCTCCGAACGGGCCGCTGAATTCGGTGCCGAGATCGTCCGAAGGATAGAGCGCGGCCACGAACAACACCACCAGCGACGCGAGCAGCGGCTGCACAATCAGCGCGAGCCAGCTGCCAACCTCAGTCGGCAACACCACGATTTGCCCGATGTGCGGGTCATGCGGACGCGGATGCTGCCACTGCGTGATCTGCTCACCAACCCAGGACATCGCGAATGCGCCTGCGAGCGACCCGATCAGCAACCCGAGTTGCGGAATCGGCCCTCGCACCGCGCGCCACCGCCACGCACCCACCGCGGACACCACGCCGGTCACCGCGCCGATGCAGACGAAGATCGCCAGCGCGTCGAACTGATGCACGCTCTCCCCCGTCAGCGCGGAGCCGCGACCCGGCTCGGTCACCAACAGCTGCTCGGTCGGTGCCAGCCAACCCCACACAAGGCCGCCGAGCACACTGAGCAACAACACCACGACACCGATGATCACCGCGGCACGCACCTCGCGCCGGATTCCCGCCACACCCGTCACCACTAGCGGAGTCCCAGACTCGCCGCGTCGATCACGCCGTGCCGTGAACATTTCGCCCACCAGCCGTCCGGGCTCACTTGCACGACCATCCGGCGTCCGCACTCCTCGCAGAAGCGCGGCGGTTCCAGTCCCAGCGCGGCAGCGGTCGGTACCTGGTCATCGAGACCGGGCACGATCCGCTTGCCGGTGAACGGGTTGTAGCGCTCGTCCATACCTATGACACTACTCAAAGCGCCAGCCTCTTTCTTCACGACGCGGGCGGGTCAGAGCGTTTCGTTGAGTGCCTTGATCGGCATCTTCAATTCGCCGAGCAGATCGAGGTCCGCCTCAGCGGGCCGACCGAGCGTGGTCAGGTAGTTGCCGACGATGACCGCGTTGATGCCGCCGAGGATGCCCTGCTTGGCGCCGAGATCGCCGAGGGTTATCTCGCGGCCGCCCGCGAAGCGAAGCATGGTGCGGGGCAACGCGAGCCGGAACGCGGCGACGGCGCGCAGCGCGTCGGAGGCGGGCAGCACCTCGAGCTCACCGAAGGGGGTCCCCGGACGCGGGTTGAGGAAGTTCAGCGGGACCTCGTCGGGATCGAGCTTCGCGAGATCGGCGGCGAATTCGGCGCGCTGCTCCAGGCTTTCACCCATGCCGAGGATGCCGCCACAGCAGACCTCCATGCCTGCTTCGCGGACCATCCGCAGAGTGTCCCAGCGCTCTTCCCAGCTGTGTGTGGTAACCACGTTCGGGAAGTGCGAGCGCGAGGTTTCCAGGTTGTGGTTGTAGCGGTGCACGCCCATCGCGGCCAGCTGATCGACCTGTTGCTGGGTGAGCATGCCCAGCGAGCAGGCGACCTGGATGTCGACCTCGTTGCGGATGGCCTCGACGCCCGCAGCGACCTGCGCCATCAGCCGCTCGTCCGGACCGCGGACCGCGGCGACGATGCAGAACTCGGTGGCGCCGGACTTGGCGGTCTGCTTGGCCGCCTCGACCAGGCTGGGGATATCGAGCCAGGCAGCGCGCACCGGCGACTGGAAGAGGCCCGACTGCGAGCAGAAGTGGCAATCCTCGGGGCAGCCACCGGTCTTGAGGCTGATGATGCCCTCGACCTCGACTTCGGGTCCGCACCACTTCATGCGCACCTCGTGCGCGAGGGCGAGTAGCGCTTCGAGCTGGTCGTCGTCGAGCCGCAGCACCTCGAGGGTCTGCTCCTGGGTCAGGCCGACGCCGCGCTCGAGCACTTGCTCGCGGGCAATGGCCAAGATATCGGTCTGAACGGGTGCCTGGGTCACTGCACGAATCCCTTCGTCCGGTGCAGTGCACGGCAGCGCTGGAGCTAATTACCCGAGGTCGCCGTGCAACTTGAACGGCGTTCAGGCTAGGGTAATGGTAAGAGTGAGTCAAAACACGGTGGCCGCTGGCGACTGCTGGCGGGTCGCTCGAAACGGCCCGCTAGCGACTGCTCGCAGGTCGCTCGAAACGGCCCGCTAGCGACTGCTCGCAGGTCGCTCGAAACAACCGGAAAGGAATTCGGGTGCAGCTGCACAGAGCGGACGTAGTCGACGGCGCCGTCGCCATTCTCGACCAATACGGTCTCGCCGACCTGACCATGCGCAGGCTCGCCGGTTCACTTCAGGTCCAGCCCGGTGCCCTGTACTGGCATTTTCCCAACAAACAGGCACTGCTCGGCGCGGTCGCCGACAATATCCTCTCGCCCATGGACGAGCCGATCGAGTCCACCGAATGGTCCGGTGAGATCACCGAATTGGCGCACCGCCTGCGCGACTGCCTACTGGCATACCGCGACGGCGCCGAACTCGTCTCAGCCACCTACGCCTCCCGCCTCACCACCAGCAAAGGCCGAGAACGACTGGTGAGCGCCGCGATTCGCGCAGGTATGCCCCGCCATGAAGCCGACTTGGCCGCATACACCCTGCTGTACTACGTCCTCGGCCAAACCGTCGACGAACAGTCCAGAATGCAGATGGATTCTGTAGGCGCCCTCACCGACGACGCCTCCCCGCTACACGAAGATCCCGGAACCCCCGATGCCACCGCCCGTTTCGACTTCGGTCTACAGCTTTTCGTCGGCGGCGTCCGCCACCTGCTCGGCACCCGCGCGCGCTGACCGGGAGCGGAACACAGCTGCGGCGACACACCTTTACGGGTGTGCCACTCACGAGGTCGATCCGGCAGGTGGGCACCGCCAGCGGAACTTCGGGAAGCTGGACGGGGCTGTCGGTTTTGATGCGCGCGAGGGTGCGGCCCGATCCTCGTTGCTCCGGCCCACCGATCGTGGATGGCGGCCGATGGCGGTGCCACGCGACGAGCAGCGCTCTGGTGTACCGCTCACGAGACTTCGCCGATGGGTGGCGGAGCAATGAGGTGGACCGGGGTAGTTGTCGAAAGCGTATTTCGGGGGCGAACGATTGAAGCAGCGCCGGGGAACCAGCGGTGCGTGGCGGCCGCACCCGCTGCCGCGGCCACGGCGAGAGCGATTGATGAGGCGCCGAGAACTGTTGCGGCGCTGATCAGTCCGACGGCAATCGGGCCAACGAACGAGCCGAAGTCGTGGGTCAGGCGCCAGGCGCCGAGGAATTCGGCGCGTTGACCGGCGGGGGCGATATCCGCGCCGACAGTCATGATGAGGCCGTTGCTCACGCCGTTGGCGAGCCCGAGTATCACTGCGACACCGGCGAGTTCCAGCGCCGACGAGGTAAAAGGAATGGCCGCGTATCCGGCCGCGAACAGCAGCATCGACGGGACGCCGGTGGCGCGGCGGCCGTAACGGTCCAACCAGACGCCCGCGGGATAAGACATGAGCACGTCCATCGCGCCCGCGACGCCGAACACCAGGCTGGCGGTCGACGGACTCGCGCCGATGTGCGCCGCCCAGAGCGGCAGCAGTGCCACCCTGGCCGCACGTGCGGCACCGACCAGCAAGGCCGCCGAACCGAGTGTGCCGAGCACTCTGCGGTTTTCGACGACTACCGAACGCAGGCTGTGGCCGCCGGGATGTGCGGTGTCGACGTCGATCGAACCAATGGCGACCATGGCGGCGCCGGCCAGAATGGTCGTCGCGAACTGCAACCACAGCGCGCCGTTGGGCCCCATCGCATGCACCAGCAGGGCACCGAGGAACGGCCCGCAGAAGAACCCGAGCCGCGAGGCCCCCGCCAGCGTTGACAGTGCCCGCCCGCGATCGGCTGGATCGACGACGGCGACAACATAGGACTGCCGAGCCAGCCCCCACACCGCACCCGCGGCCCCGTTCAACAACATGCCCGCGGCAAGCACACCGATATTCGGCGCACAGATCGCACACAACACCCCGACCACCCCGAGCGCCGACCCGAGACCGATCGCCCCACGCTCCCCTATCCGCGCCACAATCCGTCCGGCGGGCAGGTCGGCCAGCACCATGCCGAGCCCACTCGACGCCACGATCACACCGGCGACACCGATGGAGGCACCCAGATCCAGCGCACGCAACGCATACATCGGCGCTGCCGCACCAGATCCGGTGCCGTACAACACCATCGGGACGAATACCGTCCACACCAGGGTGCGCAACCGCACTGTCGGCTGCGCGACAAGATCTGCCCCGGCTCCCCGCGAGCTCACGCGGCAACCACTACACGAGCAGCCGACCTCACCGCGTCGAGGCATATCCTGACGACAGCGAGTAGGACTCGATCCGATTCCGCACTGGCTCGGCCACTTTCGGCATGAGCTGGTTCAGGACAGTGGGCGTCTGCGCAGCCGCTCACTGCGCCAGGGCCGGGCGGCGGGCGAATTGGCTTTCCGGGCGAGGTAGGCCGAAATGGTCGCGCAGGGTGGTGCCGGTGTACTCGGTACGGAAGAGCCCACGCTGCTGGAGGATCGGGACGACTGTTTCCGCGAAGACCTCCAGACCGCCGGGGTAGTAGGGCGGCATGATGTTGAAACCGTCGGCGGCGCCGCTGCGGAACCATTCCTCGATGGTGTCGGCTACCTGTTCCGGCGTGCCTGCGAATACCCGGTGTCCGCGGGCGCCCGCCAGGCGGTGCAGCAGTCCGCGGACGGTCGGGCGTTCGCGCTGCACGATCCCAGCGACCACCTGTAGGCGGCTGCGCGCGTTATCGGTGACATCGCCTGCGTCACTGAACAACTCGACGGGTACCGGCTCGTCGAGCGCGAGATGCCGCAGGCTCTTGCCCGCGATGCCCTCCAACTGCTTCAGGCCGTACTCGGGGACGGTGAGCTCATTGAACTCCCGCTCCAGCTTCTTCGCGCCCGCCTCGGTATCGGCGATGAAGGGACTGATGCCCGGCAGGATCTTGATGTGGTCGGCGTCGCGACCGAACTGCCTGGCCTTCGCCTTGATGTCGGAATAGAACGCCTGTGCGTCTTCCAGGCGTTGATGCGCGGTGAAGATCGCCTCGGCGTACTTGCCCGCGAAGGCACGGCCGTCATTGGAGGCGCCCGCCTGCACCAGTACCGGATAGCCCTGCGGCGTCCGCGGCGCGTTGAACGGCCCACGCACCTTCAAGTATTCGCCGACGAAGTCGATCGGATGGATCTTGTCCGGGTCGGCGTAAATGCCCGCCGCCTGGTCCAGCACGATCGCATCGTCTTCCCAGCTGTCCCACAGCGCCACGACGGCATCGACGAACTCTCGTGCCCGTGCGTAGCGCTCGGCGTGCGAGGGGTGCTCGGCGAGACCGAAATTGGCTGCGGCCAGGTCGGTTCCGGTGGTGACGATGTTCCATCCGGCCCTGCCACCGGAAATGTGATCGAGCGTGGAGAACAGCCTTGCCAGGTTGTAGGGCTCGTAATAGGTGGTCGACGCCGTCGCGATCAGGCCGAGATGGGTTGTCGCCGTGGCGATGGCGGTAAGCAGCGTGATCGGCTCCAGCCCGGAACCCGCGTTGTGCTCGACGTTGGTACGCAGTGCCGGTCCGTCGGCGAAGAACACCGCGTCGAGCTTCGCCGCTTCGGCGGTCCTGCCGATCTCCTGGTAGTAGGCGACATCGTAGATCCGGCCCGGCTGGCTGTCGGGGTGTCGCCAGGCCGCCTCGTGGTGGCCGCCCGGATAGATGAACGCGTTGAGGTTGAGTTGGCGCGGTGAGCTCATGAAGCTTTCTTCTCTTCCTCGATGTGATGGGTTGCGATATCGACGCCGAGGCTGGCGAGCAGCAGCTCCCGGAGTCGGGTGAAGCCCGGATCGCTGTGGCGGCGTGGCCGTTCCAGCTCGATGCGCTGATCCAGCGCGATCCTGCCGTCGTCGAGGACGAGCACGCGATCGGCGAGCAATACGGCCTCGTCGACGTCGTGAGTCACCAGTAGTACGGCGGGCTTGTGCTCGGCGCACAGATCCTGGAGCAGCACATGCATTTTGATTCGGGTCAATGCGTCGAGCGCACCGAAGGGTTCGTCGGCCAGCAGCAGCTGCGGCTCTCTGACCAGCGAACGCGCCAGCGCGACCCGCTGCTGTTCGCCACCGGAAAGTTCCTTGGGCCAGGCCTTTTCCCTCCCGGCGAGGCCGACCTCGGCCAGCGCGGTGCGGCCGCGATCGGCGGCGCCGGAGCCAGAGAGTCCCAGAGTCACATTGTCCAGCAGTCGGATCCATGGCAGCAGCCGCGAATCCTGGAAGACCACGGCGCGTTCGGTGGGTACGGTCAGCTCGCCGGAGCCGGGCACGTCGTAATCGAGTTCGGCGAGCGCCCGCAGCAGGGTGCTCTTACCGGAGCCGCTGCGCCCGAGCAGGGCGACGAATTCGCCGCGCGCGATATCGAGGTCGATGCCGCGCAGCACGGCACGGTCGCCGAAGCCGCGGTAGAGGTTTCGGGTGCGAACCACGTTCGGCCCCGCGCTCAGTCGCCCAGTGTCTGTCGCCATGACAGCGCCCTCCGTTCCACCGCGCGCACGGCGACGTCGCCGAACAGGCCGAGTAGTCCGTAAATCACCAGTCCGACGACGATGACATCGATCTGGCCGTAAGTGCGGGCCTGCGTCATCAGGTAGCCGATGCCACTGGTGGCATTGACCTGCTCCACCACGACGAGCGCGAGCCACGCGATGGTCACCGCAAGCCGCAGGCCGGTGAAGAAACCGGGCAGCGATCCCGGCAGCGCGATGCGCCGGACGAACCCCCAGCGTGAAAGGCCGACCGTGGCCGCGAGCTCCACATACCTGGAGTCGACGCTGCGCAGCTGCGCATGGGTGTTGAGATAGATCGGAATTGCCACGCTGGTGGTGATGACCAGCAGTTTCATCTCTTCGCCGATACCGAACCAGACAATGAACAATGGAATCAGAGCCAGCGTCGGGATGGCCCGCTTGATTTGAATCGGCCCGTCCACCAGGGCTTCACCGATCCGGCTCAGGCCGGCGACCAACGCGAGCACTACACCGATCACGACGCCGAGGCCGAGCCCGACACCGGCGCGCTTGACGGAAGTGAGCAGGTTCGATTGCAGCCTGCCGTCGGAGATCATGTCACCGGCGGTCTCGGCGACAGTCCACGGCGCGGGCAGTGTCTCGGGATCCAGTGCGCCGGAGGCGGATCCGATCACCCAGGCGGCGATGAGCAACACCGGCCCGACGGCGATGCCGAATGGGATCGGACGGCCGGGACCGAGCCGCCGCCGAGTCGGCTTGCGCCGAGCCAACACCGGGGCCGGTGCGGTGCGAGTGCGGCCGAATCGGCCGAGCACACCGGCATCCAAGGTGGCCATCAACGTTCCTTCGGTTCGAACGCTGCGCCACTCTCGGTGACGGCCTGGGTGACGGGTGCGTCGAAGCGCAGGTCGAAACCGCCTGCGGCGCTCACCTTCTTCGGCAGCTCACCAGCACCGTCGATGGCATCGATGGTGGCCTGCTGGCGGTCGATGAGCGCTTGATCCAGGTGCGGGAAGGTGTAGGTGCCGAGCGATTCGACGATGCGTTTGCCGTCCTCGGCGCTGACCTTCTGATTTTCGACGTAGTACCGACGGGCCCACTCGTCCTGGTGGGTATTGATCCATTGGTGCGCCCGCACAAAAGCGCCGACAAGTGCGCGGGTAGCGGCCGCCTTGGCGGGGTCCTGCACGACAGCGCGACGCCCGTACAGGTAGCCGAGTCCGCCATAGATACCGGCGGTCTCGGAGTCCGGGATCAGGGACGCGCCCGGTGTGCGCAACAGCCGGGTGACATTCGGCTCGATCAGCGGCGCGATGTCGACCTGCCCGGTCCGCACCGCATCGAGGAACTCCGCCAGTTGTAGCCGGACCAGCTGTACATCACCGGTTTTCAGTCCGGCCTTGGCCAGCGCGCGCAATACCGCGGCCTGCTGTGCGGTGCCTTCGGCATAGGCGATCTTCTTGCCCTTCAGATCGGCAAGCTTGGTGACCGATTTACCTGGTGCGACCGCGAGTTTCAATGCGCTGGGGCTGGTCTGGTACGACGCGACGATCGGCACATCCTGCTTGGCGATCAGTGCGTGAATCGGCGGCACATCGCCCACCTGCGCGACATCCGCTGCGCCACCGCGGAAGGCCTCGAGAATCGCGGGCCCGCCGATGAAGTTGGCGAATTCGACCTTGAAAGGCAGCTTGTCCAGCTCGCCGGAGAACCGCAGCACCGACTGGAGGCGCTCCTGCTGGTCGGCGACAACCAATGTGGTGCCCGCCGGAATCTCGGTCGGCAGCGGACCGTCGGCGACGGTGGTGCCCGGCGTTTTGTCATTGTTCGCACACCCGGCCAGACCGATCGTCGCAGCGGTCGCCGCGACGAGCGCTGCGGCGACAGTGCGGCCACGGAGGCCGGTGAAGAACGTGCGTGGTTGGTGCATCCCAGCATTGAAGCAAGACAAATTGGGCGTGGATACGGTTACTTTCAGGCTGATTCGAGCCCTATCCCGATACTTTCACCGTGGTGCCGCCGCACTGGCGTCCGCACGAATCTCCCGCTGGAAGCGCTGCACGAACGGCAGGATCTGCTGGTCGATCACCGCGTTGTACTCGCGGGGGCGCTGCATCGGGTTGGCGTGACCGATATTTCGCGGCATGACGACAAGCAGGGTGCCGTCGACGCCGCCGGAGCGCTCGATCAGCACCTGGTGGGAGTATTCGACGTCGACCACCGGGTCGTTGCCGGGATTGCGCGGGCGGATGAAAACGATGGACGGGCGCGGTTTGCCGCCCGAGGGGCGAGACAGGGCGCGCAGATCGTCGATCGCACCCCCCGCCACGATCGCCAGGAATTGCGACTCGATGAGCCCATTGCTCGCCGCGTCGCGGGAAAAGATCTTTTCGCGCAACACATCCGACACCACCGCCCCCAGTTTGGCGACTCTGATGCCGGGCATCCCCGCGCCGCCCCGGTCGAGGAATCGGTCGCGGCGTGCATAGGTTTCCACGGTCAACCGCAGCCCGCGGCTCTCCCGCGCACCTGGCAGCCAGCCCATCCAGCGCAGCATGTCCTCGCCGCGGCCCCGGCTTTCGGGACGCACCGCGTTCAGGTCCATCGGCGTGCAATCGAGGATCACCGATACCAGCCGCCGATCGCTGTCGGTGTGGATGTGCTTGGCTACCTCCAGCGCGATCACCCCGCCCATGCTGTGCCCGACCAGCACGATGTTCTTCAGGCCGGACATTTGCGCGGCGCGGATGATCAGCTCGGCGATCACTCTGGTGTCGATACCGCGATTGTCGTATTTGATGGCCCACACCACACCCAGGTGGCTGAGCGAGGGCAACGCTGCCGCGGTATTGCTGGCATTGAGGCCACCCAGACCGACCATGTCGACGACCACGGTGTCCCAGTTCTCGGCATCGGCGGGCGGCGCGACGGGCAGGATGGCCGGTTCGGTGCGAGCCAGCCTGGCCTGCTCCGGCGCGACATCGTGCACCCAGTACTGGGCGAACAGCACGAGTCCCACGAGCAGCAATGCGGCGACCCGCACCAGCGCCAGCCGGGTGCGGCGCAACGACTTCCACTCATACCCGAGGCCGGTCACCCGCAGGCTGGCTTTGCGTCGCTGGTCGTCCCAGTCCGTGACGGTGGACGGGTGCCGTTCCTCCAACGGCGACATCTCTTCACTGTATGCACGATTGCCCGGCACATGCCAGGCAGACGCGCGTCACCCGCCACCGCCGGGAATCCGACCGAACGGTAAAGTTCGGGCCGTCATCCCAGGCGCGGTGGCGCGATCGCCCGGCCTGCCGATGTCGCGCGTGCGCCGAGCACGGTAGGACCGATTACCCCTCGATCGTCGCCACCTCCGAGGTGACCGCGTGATCAGCAGCCATCATTTCGGGAGCGTCGGTGACGGCAACGGCCGCACGGCGACCGGGCAGCGCGAGCGCGACGGCCGCGCCGAGAAGCGACAATCCCGCACCGACCGCTATCGCGGGGCCGAATCCGTCCACGAACTGCGCCGCCGAACCGTAACCGCCCGCGCCGGTGAACACCGCAACCGCGACGGCGATTCCGAATACCCCACCTAGCTCACGCATCATGCTGTTCGCGCCCGCAGCCTTGCCGAGCGCCGCATGCTCGACCGCGCCGACCACCGCGGTTTGCGTGGACGGCAGCGCCATCGACACGCCGATTCCCGAAACGACGAGCGGAATCACCAAGGCGGCGTAGACCATTCCCGGCTCCGCGATGCGCGCGATCCAGAACATGCCGCCCGCCTGCATGGCCAATCCGCCCGCCATCAGCGGTCGTTCGCCGATACGGTCGGCCAGCAAACCTGCGATCGGCGCGCAGAAGAACAACGTGAGCGTCCACGGCAGCAGCCGCAGCCCCGCACCGAGAGGCCCATACCCGAACACGATCTGCAGGAACTGGGCGTAGAAGAACACCGAACCGAACAGCCCGGCGAACAGCAGGAAGATCGCGGTGTTACCGGCTGTGAACCCGCGCGACGCGAACAGCCGCATCGGGATCATCGGCTCCGGTCTGCCCGCCTCCCAGACAGCGAAGGCGATGATCACCGCGACACCACCGGCCAGCGCGACGACTATTTCCGCGCTGGCCCATCCTGCGGTGTTACCGCGTACCAATCCCCACACCACACCGAACGCACCGCAGGTCAGCAAGGCCAAGCCCCCGGTATCCACCTTGGTGTCGGGACCGAAGGTTTCCGGAATCCGGTTCAGCACCAACGGAATCGCGATGAGCCCGATCGGCACGTTGAGCCAGAAGATCCACTGCCAGGACAATCCCTCCGCGACGGCGCCACCGACCAGCGGACCGCACGCGACCGCCAATCCGGTAATCCCCTGCAAAACTCCCATCGCAACCCCGCGCCGCTGCGGCGGAAACGCCGCACTGGCCAAAGCCAGCGCCAGTGTCATGATCAAGGCCGCGCCGACTCCCTGCACCACACGAGCCGCGATCAGCGCGGCGACCGAGGTCGACAGCGCACACGCCGCCGAAGCCGTGACGAAGATCGCCAGCCCGACAGCGAACATCCGCCGACGACCGAATCGATCGCCGACAACCGCGGCGGTCATCAGCAGCACGGCGAAACTCAGGTTATAGCCGTTGACCGTCCACTCGAGCGTTTCGACCGATGCCTCGAGATCGCGGCGGATAGTACTGAGCGCCGTCGCGACGACCAGCGTGTCCAATGCCGCCATCAGCGAGGCGATCGCGCCGAGCGCGAGCACCCAGCGCTGAGTCACGACCGAAACGGTTGGTGTACTCACAATGCTCCTTCCTGTGCAGCAGGTCTGCACAGATACCGACCGGCGCGACGGCAGAACTCATCGGTCGGGCGCCGAGGCTTTCGGGCACCGATGAGTTCCGGGTGCGCGGGCGGTCTGCATGTCCGAGGGCTTCTACGCCGCGACCGCGGTCCGACACGAAGGAGTCCGACACGAAGGAGCACCGATGGACGACGTCGACGAATTCGCCGCACAGACGGCGCAGTACCGGCGGGAACTGCTGGCGCACTGCTACCGCATGCTCGGCTCGGTAGACGATGCCGAGGATCTGGTGCAGGAAACGTTGCTGCGGGCCTGGCGCTCCTACGGCGAATTCGAGGGGCGGGCGTCGATGCGGACGTGGCTGTATCGGATAGCGACCAACGCCTGTCTCAACGCGCTACAGCACAGCAGCAGACGCGTGCTGCCCACAGGACTGGCAGGGCCATCCGACGACCCAGAGCGCGCTACGTTCCTGTCCAACGAGATCCCCTGGCTACAGCCGATGCCGGATGCTCGCATCGCGCCCCAGTCGTCGGATCCGGCCATGATCGTCGCCGCACGCGAAGGGATGAGGCTGGCGTTGATCGCCGCATGGCAGTATTTGCCGCCCCGCCAACGTGCGGTGCTCATCCTGCGAGATGTGCTGCGCTGGAAGGCCTCCGAGGTCGCCGAATTGCTCGGCGTGAGCGTGGCCGCGGTGAACAGTGCGTTGCAGCGCGCGCACGCAACCCTACGGCAAGCCCCCGCGGAGTCGACCGATATCACCGAACCGGACGATCCGGCCGTGCGTGCGCTGCTCGATCAATATGCGGCCGCGTTCGAGACATCCGATATGACGGCGCTCACCGCGCTGTTGAAAACCGATGCGATCATCGAGATGCCGCCGCTGCGCGAATGGTTCCACGGCAACGTCGATATCGTGCGACTGATCACCACGCGATGCCCGGCCCGCCCCGGCGATGTTCGGATGGTGCCCACCGCCGCGAACGGCCAGCCCGCCTTCGGCTTCTACTTGCGCGGCGAGGCCTATTCGATCCACGTGCTCACCGCGACGCGGGCGGGGATCGAGCGCATCGTCTCCTACAACGACAGCGCGCTGTTCGAATCCTTCGATCTGCCGAAGTCACTGCCATGAGGTGTGACTTGTTCGACCGATCGGTGCTCTATCTCCTGTGCGCTCTACAAGGTGTCGGCGCCGACCTCAACCTGCCGACTCCATGCCACGGCTGGGACTTGCGCATGCTGCTCGCACATGTCGACGAATCGATCGCCGCCCTGCGTGAAGGCGTTGGAGGCGGCCGGATTTGCACGACTTCTGCCATCCGCCATTCGGGCACTGCCGTCACACATGTCCAAACCGCCGCGACCGGCCTGCTCGGCGACCTGACCGACTATTCGCACGATCCCGTGCTGGTTTCCGAAACCCCTTTACCCGCAGCAACTCTCGTCATGGTCGGTGCTCTGGAATTGACCGTGCACGCCTGGGATATTGCGGCGGTTCATACGCCATCGGTCCAGATCCCCGGCGAACTCGCGGACGATCTACTCGCGGTCGCCCCCCAGCTCGTCCCGATCACCGGCCGATCCCCCCTCTTCGGGCCACCGGTCCACGCACCGACCACCGGTCCGAGCGACCGGCTCCTGGCCTACCTCGGCCGCACCCGGCCATCTGACCAGCTCGGCGCTGCGGCCACGACGCTGACCGCGGCACCGTCCACACCGGATCCGCAGCGGCGCGGCCACCGAGCACCCGGTCGCTGATCGCCATCATCGCTCGGCGAATCACCAAGTCCGGGTGAACCAACCGGGGGCCGCGGCGGTGAATCGGGTGCGGTCCCATGCGCCCGCACCCGCGGGGATGGTTCCGACTATCTGTGAGCCGGTGACCTCGGGTAGATCGGCGCGGTTGCATTCGGCGGCGAGATCGGGCTCGGCGGGCCAGGAGCCGATCACCAAGCCGGCGCACCGGACGCCTGCCGATCGCAGTGCGCGAGTGGTCAATTCGCTGTGATTGAGGGTGCCGAGCCCGGCGGCGGCGACCACAAGGACCGGAGCGCCGAGTTTCTGCGCGAGCTCGAGCAGTGTGAATTCGCCGAGGCGGACGAGCAGCCCGCCCGCGCCTTCGACCAGGGTGAGATCGGCATCGGCGAGGCTGTCTATGGCGGCGGCGGTTTCGGTCAAGGTCAGCAGCGGTTGACCGCACCTGCGGGCCGCGGTGTCCGGCGCCAACGGGTCCGGGTAGCGGGCGAGTTCGACGCTGCGGGTGACTCCGGAAAGGCGTTCGACTTCGGCGAGATCGCCGGGTTCGCCTGGAGCGACACCGCTTTGAGCCGGTTTACACACCGCTACCGATCGACCAGCGGCACGAGCGGCGGCCGCGATCGCAGCCGTGACCACGGTCTTACCGACATCGGTTGAGGTTCCGGTAATCAAGAGCGGACTCATGGCCGCACCACAGCGATCATCATTCTCCTGTCGGCGGGAGCTGTCGCGGCAAACCGGGAGCTCATGCGGGCACCGCGCTCAGCCCGCGGGTCTGCGCCAGTACCTCGGTGAGAACCGTTGCGATGGTGTCGAGTTCGTCGGGAGTGAGGTCGGCGCGGGCGGTGAGACGAAGGCGGGAGGTCCCCTCGGGGACCGAGGGCGGACGGAAGCAGCCGACCTCGAGCCCGCGCGCGCGGCAGGCCCTGGCAGCGTCATGAGCGACCTGCGCTTCGCCGAGTACTACCGAGACCACCGCCGAATGCGGTTCCGCCACACCGGCGATGCGGGCGATATCGGCAGCCCGCTCGAGCACTCGGACGGCCATTTCGGGTTCGCCGCGCAGTAGACGCAGTGCCGCGCGCGCCGCGCCGACGGCGGCAGGGGCCAGGCCGGTGTCGAAGATGAAGGTGCGCGCGGCATCGATCAGGTGTGCGCGGATTCGGGTGTCGGCCAGGACGACACCACCTTGGGCGGCAAGGGCTTTCGAGAGGGTCGCGGTGATGATCAGGTCCGGTTCACCCGCCAGCCCGACCTCGTGCACGAGGCCACGCCCCCCTGCGCCGCGCACGCCGAGCCCGTGCGCCTCGTCCACGATCAGCACGGCGCCGTTGGCCCGGGTCACTCGATGCAGTTGGGCCAAAGGGGCCAGATCGCCGTCCGCGCTGAACACCGAATCGGTGAGTACCAGCGCGCGTTCTTCGGTGCGCGTGGCGAGCAGACGATCGACGGCGGCGACATCGCGATGTGCGGAGATCCGCACTCGCGCCCGCGACAATCTGCACGCGTCGACCAGTGAAGCGTGACTGCCCGCGTCGGAAACGATCAGCGCACCGTGTCCGGCCAGCGCGGTCACCACACCGAGATTGGCGGCATAGCCGGACGCGAACACCAAACCGGCTTCGGCACCGACGAATTCGGCGAGCTCGGCTTCGAGCTGTTCATGCGCGACCGTCGTACCGGTGACAAGCCGGGAACCGGTCGAACCGGTCCCCCATTGCCGCACGGCGTCGATCGCGCCCTCGACCACGGCGGGATGCCGAACCAGACCGAGGTAGTCATTGGAGGCGAGATCGATCGACGGCGACTGCGGCGCCCGTGCCCGCAGCTCGCGCCGCAACCCAGCGGCCACCCGCTCTGCCGCGCGCTCATCCAGCCAGCTCAATGGATCGATAGTCACAGCTACGGAGCATACTTGAACACCGTTCAGGTCGTCCATCACGCCCACCCATCCGCGCACGCGGGCTGCCCGGGTTTCGTCACCCCGGCGCACCGACCCGCACGGCCGCGAACCGCACCCCAGCGGCACCGACACAGCACGGCGTTGCTCGCTTTCGCCTCGACCGCAACCCGCCTCAGCGTGCCTGTGCCTCGACCGCACCCCGCATGCCCGCGGTGATCGCGGCGACGTCCTCAGCGGAGCTGATGAACGGCGGCATGGTGTAGATGAGGTTGCGGAACGGGCGCAACCAGACGCCGGCGGACACTGCGGCGTCGGTGGCGGTGCGCATGTCCACGGGATGGTCGAGCTCGATTACGCCGATCGCACCGAGCACTCGAACCTCGCTGACACCCGGCAACTCGCGCAGCGGTGCGAGACCAGCGTTCAGCTCCGATTCGATGCGGACCACCTCGCCGCGCCAGTCTCGTTCGAGCAGCAGCTCGATCGACGCGACGGCGACCGCGCAGGCCAGCGGGTTACCCATGAACGTCGGCCCGTGCATCAGACCGCCGTGTGCGGCACTGATCGTTTCCGCGATCTGTGCGGTGCACAGTGCCGCGGCCAAGCTGAGGTAGCCGCCGGTGAGCGCCTTGCCGACGCACAGGACATCGGGGCTCACCCCCACGTGGTCGGCGGCGAAAAGTTCTCCGGTGCGGCCGAATCCGGTGGCGATCTCATCGAAGATCAGCAGCACGCCGTGTTCGTCGCACAGGCGGCGCAGGTCGGCGAGGTAGCGCGGATCGTGCCAGCGCATGCCGCCCGCACCCTGGACGACGGGCTCGACGATGACGGCCGCGAGTTCGTCGGCGTGCGCGGCAAGTGCGCGGTCGAGTTCGGCGACATAGCCGGGTTCGTAGTCACGCGGGGGCGCGGGCACGAAGACGTGCTCGACAAGCACATCGGTCCACAGCGAGTGCATACCGCCGTCCGGATCACAGACGCCCATCGGTGTGAACGTGTCACCGTGATAGCCGCCGCGCCAGGTGAGCAGCCGCCGCTTACCCGGTAGCCCGAGCGCGCGCCAATACTGTAGGCACATCTTCACCGCGACCTCGATCGACACTGATCCCGAGTCGCACAGGAACACCTTGTCCAGGCCGGCCGGAGTGTGCTCGACGAGCAGTTCGGACAGCCGGGCCGCGGGCTCGTGGGTCAGCCCGCCGAACATCACGTGACTCATCCGCTGCGACTGGGCGACGAGCGCCGCGTCCAGCACCGGATGCCGGTAACCGTGGATCGCGGCCCACCAGGAACTCATGCCGTCGATCAGTTCACGCCCGTCGGACAGGGTCAGCCTGGTCCCGGACGCGCCCGCCACCACAAGCAGTTCGGTCGTCGCCGGGAACCCGCCGTAGGGATGCCAGACATGTTTCGCGTCGATGGCGGCGATCTCGTCGGGGGTCATTGCCACAGGAATCCTCGCGGTCGTGCGCCGCCCCGGCCTCCCCGGAGCTGGATTGAACGGTGTTCAAGTTACCACTCGAGCTGGGCAGGCACGATTTCCCTCCATTCACAAGCGCGTAGGTTCCGTTCCAGGTATTCTTTGACTGAGTCAACGAATGGAGTTGCCGTGATCGCGACCGCCGCGAAGGAGATCGCCGCTGTTCGAGAGTTCAACCGTCGCTACACCCGAGTGATCGGCGTGCTGCGAGGCGGACTGCTGGACACCGAGTATTCGCTGACCGAGGCCCGAATCATCTTCGAGCTGGCCACTTCCGGATCCACCGAGGTCGTTCGGTTGCGGCGCGACCTCGATCTCGATCCGGGCTATCTGAGCCGCATTCTGGCGCGGTTCAAGAGCCGCGGCCTGATCGAGACCAGCCGTTCCAGCACCGACGGTCGACGCCAGGAGGTGCGTCTCACCGAGCACGGCCGGGCCACCTTCGCCACATTGAACGAGCGCTCCAGCCGCGAGATAGGCGAGTTGCTTGCCCCGCATCCGCCCACCGACCGCGCCCACCTGGTCGAAGCGATGCGGACCATCCAGCACATCCTCGATCACCCCACCGAGCCGAGCGCCGCACCCCCGGTCGCTATCAGAGCACCGAGACCTGGCGACTACGGCTGGGTGATTCAGCGCCACGCCGCGCTCTACGCGGCCGAATACGGTTGGGACACGAGCTACGAGACGCTCATCACCAGGATCACCGCCGACTACCTGGACAAACACGACGAACAGCGGGAGCGCGCCTGGATCGCAGAGCACAACGGTGAGCCGGTCGGCTCGATATTCTGCGTCGCGGAAAACGACACCACCGCCCGCCTCCGACTACTGCTGGTCGAACCCACCGCCCGCGGCCTCGGCGTCGGCTCCGCCCTCGTCGAGGAATGCCTACGTTTCGCAACCGAAGTCGGCTACCGCGAGATGGTGCTGTGGACCAACGACGTCCTCACCTCCGCCAGGCACATCTACCAACGCGCCGGTTTCGAACTGGTGGAATCCAAGCCCCACCACAGCTTCGGCCACGACCTCATAGGCCAAACCTGGCGCCGCCCACTCGAACCCAACCCCTGAAGACGAAGTCCGTCCCGAGACCGCGCGGGCCGCAGCGAAGGCGAAGGTACGCCTGATGAGCGACCCGCTTGCTCTGGCATTGCTGTGGGATTACCAGGACGGCTACCTCGCGGGCATCCCCTCGTAGCTCCGACGCGCCGTCCTCGGTGGTTCGCCGCCACAGCCACGTGGGCGGGTTATCAGCGCCACTGGTTGAAAACCGCCTCCCACCAGGACTGACGCGCCCGGCCGCAACCACCCGCACTGGGGCGGGCCCGGCTGCCGCTAATCTCGTTGACATGGCTCAGCCCGACGCAGCACCCGGTGACGTGACACCACTCGGTGTTTGGCCGGGAACCGCCTACCCGCTGGGCGCTACCTACGACGGCGCAGGCACCAATTTCTCGGTGTTCTCCGAGGTCGCCGACGCGGTCGAGTTGTGCTTGATCGCCAGGGACGGCACCGAGACAAGGGTCGACCTCGAAGAGGTCGACACCTATGTCTGGCACGCGTATCTACCGACGATCGGGCCCGGGCAACGCTACGGCTTCCGAGTGCACGGACCCTACGACCCGGATCGCGGATTACGTTGCGATCCCAGCAAATTGCTGCTCGATCCCTACGGGAAAGCCTTCGACGGCGAATTCACCGATGATCCGTCGCTCTACACCCACGGCCTGGATTCCCTCGGTCACACCATGATCGGCGTGGTGATCAACCCGTTCTTCGATTGGGGCTCCGACCGCCCGCCGAATCGGCCCTATCACGAGACGGTGCTCTACGAGGCACACGTCAAGGGCATGACGATGACGCACCCCGACATCCCGGAGGAGTTGCGCGGCACCTACGCGGGCATCGCACACCCGGCGATCGTCGGACATCTGAAGGGCCTCGGCATCACCGCCATCGAACTGATGCCGGTGCACCAGTTCCTGCACGACCGCGTCCTGCTCGATCAGGGCCTGCGAAACTACTGGGGCTACAACAGCTTCGGCTACCTGGCCCCGCACAACGAGTACGCGGCGAGCCCGCGCGGTGGCGCCGCGGTCACCGAGTTCAAGGCGATGGTGCGCGCGCTGCACGCGGAGGGCATCGAGGTGATCCTCGACGTCGTCTACAACCACACCGGCGAAGGTAACCATCTCGGACCGACCCTCGCTTTCCGCGGCATCGACAACGCCGCCTACTACCGGCTGGCGGACGACGACCCTTCGCACTACATGGATTACACCGGCACCGGCAACAGCCTCAATGTGCGCCACCCGCACACACTGCAACTGATCATGGACTCGCTGCGCTACTGGATCCTGGACATGCACGTCGACGGCTTCCGCTTCGACCTGGCCGCCACCCTGGCCCGCGAACTACACGACGTGGACCGACTGTCCACGTTTTTCGATCTGGTGCAACAGGATCCGGTGGTCAGCCAGGTGAAACTGATCGCGGAGCCGTGGGATGTCGGCGAAGGCGGCTATCAGGTCGGCAACTTCCCCGGCCTGTGGACCGAGTGGAACGGCAAGTACCGCGACACCGTCCGCGACTATTGGCGCGGCGAGCCCGCGACGCTCGGCGAATTCGCGTCCCGGCTCACCGGCTCCTCGGACCTGTACGAGGACACCGGCCGCAGACCGAGCGCGAGCATCAACTTCATCACCGCACACGACGGGTTCACACTGCGAGACCTGGTGTCCTACAACGAGAAACACAACGAGGCCAACGGTGAGGACAACCGCGACGGCGAGAGCTGGAACCGCTCGTGGAACTGCGGGGTGGAGGGACCGTCCGACGACCCGGATATCCTCGCCCTGCGCGCCAAGCAAAGCCGTAATCTGCTGGCCACGCTGGTACTCAGCCTGGGGACGCCGATGCTCTCCCACGGGGACGAGATCGGCAGGACACAAGGGGGGAACAACAATGTGTACTGCCAGGACGCACCGCTGGCCTGGATGGACTGGTCGTTGATGCAGACGAATGCGGACCTGCTCGACTTCACGCGCAACGTGATCGCACTACGCACCGCGCACCCGATCTTCCGTCGCAGACGCTTCCTGAAGGGCGGCCCGATCCGGTCCAAGGAGCACGCACGCGATATCGCCTGGCTCACCCCGGCGGGCGAGGAAATGACACCTGCGGACTGGGACAGCGGATTCGGCAAGTCGCTGACCGTCTATCTCAACGGGGACGGTATTCCCGAACCGGGCCCGCGCGGCGAGCACATCACCGACGATTCGTTCCTACTCTGCTTCAACGCGCACGATAACGCTCTCGATTTCGCCCTGCCCGGTACCGACTACGGCCCCGAATGGTCGGTCGCGCTCGACTGCTCGATGCCCGACGGCCGGTCCGACGCTTTCCATCCGGCGGCATCGACCGTCACCCTCGCCGCCCGCTGCCTGCTCGTCCTGCGCTGCGCGGCATGACCGAAACGCCCATGACCGAGACCCGAACACATTTCACCGATCCCATCCTCCGCGGCCGACGGCCCGCCAGGCAGACCACGATCCGCAGCACCTATCGACTCCAGTTACGACCCGATGTGCTGACCTTCATCGAGGCCCGCTCGATCGCGGAATACCTACAGCAGCTGGGTGTCTCGCATCTGTACCTGTCGCCGATCCTCACCGCGGCACAGGGTTCTACACACGGCTACGACGTCACCGACCCCACCACCGTGTCGGCGGCGCTCGGCGGGCCCTCGGGGCTCAAAGCGCTCTCCGACGAAGTGCGTAGCCGTGGTATGGGTTTGATCGTCGACCTGGTGCCCAACCATGTCGGTGTCGCCGACCCGCAACAGAACCCGTGGTGGTGGGATGTGCTGCGCAACGGACGCGAATCGAAGTTCGCGCACTTCTTCGACATCGACTGGAGCCCGGCCAACGGCGCGGGCGGGCGGCTGGCGTTGCCGGTGCTACAGAGCGAAAACGACCCGGCGGCACT
This sequence comes from Nocardia arseniciresistens, assembly GCF_046764875.1. NCBI lineage: Bacteria > Bacillati > Actinomycetota > Actinomycetes > Mycobacteriales > Nocardiaceae > Nocardia > Nocardia arseniciresistens. The sequence goes on along the minus strand of NZ_JBKORD010000005.1, from coordinate 182,756 downwards.
GACTGTCGACCGGTCCGGCTCGGAACCGATGCTGGCACTGCACGATCTGCGCTTCCCCATCGCGGCGGGCACCGATGGCGACAACGCGCTGCGCATCCACGACAAGCAGAATTATCGGCTGGTCAGTTGGAAGGCCGGCCTGTGTACCTATCGCCGGTTCTTCGCCGTCAGCAGTCTGGCCTCGATACGCCAGGAGGACCCCGAGGTCTTCGAGATCACCCATCGCGAACTCGCCGCGTGGTGCGAGCACGATCTCATCGACGGAGTGCGGGTCGACCATCCGGACGGATTGTCCTATCCCGCCGCCTATCTGACGAAGCTGCGCAGGCTGATCGGTACCCAGCGCCTGCTGCTGGTGGAGAAGATCCTTGCCAACCGCGAGCCGTTGGACGCGACACTGCCGATCGACGGCACCACCGGCTACGACGCACTCGCCGATATCGGCGGGGTGCTGATCGATCCGGACGGCGAGCCCGCGCTCACCGAACTGTCCAGGCACATCGCCGGGCACGGCAGCGATCGGGCGTGGATCGGCGAGACCGAGCACCGGATCAAACGTGCGGTAGCGGAAAGCATTCTGGCTCCGGAGGTTCGACGCCTGGTCGCCGCCGTCAAACGCGACGCGCGAGCCGATAGTTTCGACACCTTGGCGCTGACCAACGCCACCATCGAGGTGCTGGCGTTCATGCCGGTGTACCGCGTCGACTACGCGCCGCTGGTCGGTATGACCGGCGCGGTGGTCGCCGAGGTGGAGAAGCGCAACACCGAGCTCACCGCGCCGCTGAATATCCTGGTCTCGGCCTTGTCCCTGGAAGGCGAGGCCAGTGTGCGCTTCAGCCAGGTCTGTGGCGCGCTGACCGCCAAATCCGTCGAAGACACCATGTTCTATCAGGCGGCCCGACTGGTCTCGCTACAGGAGGTCGGCGGCAATCCGGCCCGATTCGGGCACTCACTCAACGAGTTCCACCTGTCCAATAGTGAGCGGGCGCAGCGCTGGCCCGCGACCATGACCACGCTGTCTACCCATGACACCAAACGCGGCGAGGACGTGCGCGCGCGGATCGGGGTGCTGTCCCAGGTCGCCGAGACCTGGGCGAGGTCGGTCGAATCGTGGGAGGAGAGCACGCCCGGCCCCGACGGCGCGACGACGCTGTTTCTGCTACAGAACATGTTCGGCGTATGGCCCGCGGACGGCCGCCCCGCCTCCTCGGTGTCCGGTCTGCGCGAGCGGCTGCACCGATTCGCGGAGAAGTCGATTCGCGAGGCGGGTGTGCACACCTCGTGGGAGGAGCCCGATGCCGAGTTCGAGGCGTCGGTGCACGGCTGGCTGGACGCGGTGATCGACGGACCGGTCGGCTCCGAAATCGGCGACCTGGTGCACGAACTCGCACCGCACGCTTGGTCGGATTCCCTCTCACAGAAGCTGCTCCAGCTGTGCGGTCCCGGTATCCCGGACATCTATCAGGGCTGCGAGCTGTGGGAGGACACCCTTGTCGACCCGGACAATCGACGTCCGGTGGACTTCGCGGCCCGTGCCGGATTGCTGCAATCACTCACCGGCACACCGGCCTTGAACACCAATGGGGCCGCGAAGATGTGGATCGTCGCCTATGCGCTGTGGCTGCGCAGGGAGCGACCGGACTGCTTCGTCGGCGGCATCTATCTGCCACTGTTCGCCACCGGTGACCAGGCGAACAGGCTGGTGAGCTACGCCCGTGGCCGTGCGGGCGAGACGCCCGAAGTGATCGTCGCCGCCACTCGACACAGTGTCGGCCTTGCCGAAACGGGTTGGGGCGATACCACTTTGGACCTGCCGCAAGGCAGCTGGACCGACCGGCTGACAGGCCACACGTTCCAGGGCAGGGCCCGACTGGAAAAGCTCTTCGCGCGTCTGCCCGTCGCGCTGCTAGTCCGCTGACAGGGCGGTGACAGAGCCGGTCTTCTCCACCATGTCCTCCGGGAACATCCCGCCGAGTTCCGCACGCCAGCGCCGCAAATTCACCGGCTGGTAGTCCACGTCGTCCTGGGTGCTCGATGCTATCCGGACACACCGGTCGGTCGGCATGGACAACCGCCGCCAGGAATCCCAGTGGAAGCGCTGGCTGCGCGGATTGCGTAGCGTCCGAAACACATTCAGGATGCGGTAGCCGATACCGAGAGACTTGTGCAGCTCGAGATGCTTGGCGCCCTCGGCGCGGCAGCGCTTCGAAAGCCCTTCCAGCCGTTCCCGATCGAAGGCGAGGCCGACCGATTCGGCTTCGGCGACCATCCACTGGAGCGTGAGGTCGGAAAGCCCGCACTCGGCGTAGCCGCCGCCGACATCGCTGTGCACGCCCGCGAACCAGACCTGCTTCACCCGATCGAAGTGCTTGCGGTACTTCACCTCCGGTTCGATCGGCACCTGCCAGAGGCACGGTTCGAAGTTGCGGCGACGCTCGTCGATGGCAAGGGCCTGGCGCGCGCAGTGCACGTTGGACGAGAGTTTCACGTCGTGGAACTTGTGTCGCAGCGAGGTCAGCCCCGGAACGCCGAGCGCGCCGACGGTGTCGAACACACCGAGGAAGTCGATCTTGGCGGGGTGCCTGCAGTGCTCCCGACGGAAGTCGATCCACTCCTGCGGCTCTGGCGGATCCGGGTTCCGCGTTGTGCGCTCAGGGGCGGCCTGCTGATGGATGGCCAGCGCCTGCGGGTACTTGCCGTCGATCATGGCCTCCGGCGTCATGATCCCGATGCGGCCGATCAGTCCGGCCAGGCTGCGGGCGGTGTAGGCACCGCGACTGAAGCCGAAGATGTAGATTTCGTCGCCGGGTTCCCAGTTCAGCGCCAGATGCCAGTACGCGGACGACAGGTTCGCCTCGAGTCCGAGCCCGAACGCACCGCCCATCAGCCGGTCGGCGAGGAATCCGCGCGCACCCGGCCCCGAAACGTAACTCACCCACTGTTGGATCGGCTCCCCCGTCGGTCCGGGGGTGTCGAATCTGATCGTCTGAGCGATCTTGATGATGTTGGACACCGTGCTGCTCGACTCGGCTTTCCAGGTGCCGTCGCAACAAACTACCAGGCGTTTCATGGGTGGATTCTCCCGCAACATCCCCGTGTGAAACCTGCGTACCGGACTACTCGAATCATCGGGGTCAGGGCACGGGATGTTAATGAAAACAACGCATTTCAGTAGTTGAATACCCTGAACTGTCAATCGGGGGACGCCCGGAAAACCAGAAAACCCGGTGGATCGCGGGCTAACGCCGGTGCGCCAGTACCGCGAACATGGTCACCGAGAGGTGATAGTCGCCCGCCGCGATGCCCGCGTCCAGGTCCGCGCGGAACTGATCATGCTGCGCGGCGGTGATCGCCCCGGCCGCGACCGCCCGCCTCGTCATCTCGCCGTAGAGCGGCAGTGCCGATTCCGGGTCCCAGATCACCGCTTCGGAGCCCATGTCGTCGATCTCCAAACCCTCCGCGACCAGCTGCCCGCGCAGACGGCGGCCGGAACCAGGATTGGGTGTATTCGTCAGCAGGGTCTCCGACACTGCCCGCACGACCGCCGGATCACCGGGGTGGGTGATCGAGGTGTACCAGTCGCTGTCGATGAGCAGCACTCGACCGCCGGGGCGAAGCACCCTCGCGATCTCGGCGGTGGCGGCAGCCGGATCGTCGAGATGCTGGTACACCCGCTCGCAGCGGATGGCATCGAAGTGACCGTCGGGGAACGGCAACGCATAGATCGAACCACCGACGTACCGCGCCGTCGACCCGGCTTCGGCCGCGCGCCGCTCCGCGAGGGCGACCATGTCGGAATTCGGGTCGATTCCGACCGCCTCGCCGTCCGCACCGACCCGCTCGGCGAACGCCATGGCCTCCGACCCGGTGCCCGATCCGATATCGAGGGCACGCTCCCCCGCCTGGACCGCCAGCGCCTCGTGCGCCCACCGCCGCATCCGCTGAATCCCGGGTAGCCGCGCCTGCACATCGAGAATGGCGACGAGCATGTCGATCTGTCCGGAATCGACCTGATCAGAGCGGAATGACGGTCCCTTTTCGGTCACGTCTCGATGTGCCATAGGCCGACGGTACCTGTGCCGCGGCGTCGCGCGGTCGCCTTCGCCATCGGCGGCGAACCTGCATGATGGTTGTCGACAGGGGATGCGGGCGGCAGGAGAGTCGATGGACGAGGTGGGACCGGCCACTCCCGGTCAGAAGGAGAACTGGGTTGCGCTTGTCGACCCGCGCTGGCAGCCGACAGACCCCTCGGAAGTGCCGCCACCGTCCATGATCGTGGGCGCGTGGCTGCTCGAGGAGGACGCCGCGGGGCTGTTCCAGCCGAATCCCGAGTATGTGCCCGACGACAATTCGCCGTCCGATCCTCTCGACGCGGTGCTGCGACAGATCGCCGACGGCGCCGACGCCGGTGGCGAAGTCGTTCCCCTCCTTCGAAAGTCGATGGTGGAGGTCGGCTGCGACGAGCACGATCAACCCCTGCTCGGGTTCGCGCCCGATGGTGTGGCCTGCGTCGTTGTTGTTACCGCCGCGGCACACAAGAGGGGCATCGACGTCGAGCGCTGGAACGCGATACCGGGCGGTCTGCTGCCACAGATCTGTCCGGCGGGTGCGGACATCATGCTCAATCCCAGCGGGTCGGCCGCATTCCGGCTCCGCACCGAAGCCCTCACGCGCGAATGACCGGCGCTGGGACCACATCTGGCCTCCCACCCATGGGTAGATCGATGTCCCATATGTGCGATTAGCGTGTTTTCATCGTCAATCTCTTTCTTCCCCAATGGTCTGCCGCCGCAGACCGTTTGGTCGACGCACTCAGCCAGGGAAGCACGGCGATCCGACAAAATTACGGCAATATAGTCACGGACCTGGATGCGGTGCGGACCAACTTGCCCGATAGCGACATGGACGCGGCCCTGCGGATGATATGGGCGCTCGAGCGCGATCCGAGCACTCCGCTGTTTGTAGGCTCGGACAGTCACCAGCGGGTCATATTCTCTAATGACACGATCCGCAGTTTTCCGATTCTGAACCCGGATGGGGAAACCATCGGAGCGACCTTCCCGTCACATGCCACCGACAATCACCTCGGCCCTCCGAGATGGAGCCGCGCGGGCCTCGACCGAGTGCACCAGCGCTACGGCGTCACCTCCAACGCCGGCCAGGTGTCTCAGTGGAAGCAAATTCTTGGTCTAGGTCGGTCCGCACCCGCTCCATGGGCCGAGAACGCGAAAACCGAGACAATGCTCTTCTCCGATGCGCACGGGCAGCCCTTCGGGTACGAGGTCGGGGTCGTCACGGAAGGGGAGGTCCGCGTAGTAGGAGTCGACGGCGGAAACTTCGGCCGTGTCCTGGCCACGAATCCACATATTCAGCGTGCCCTCGACAATCACCCGGTAAACCTGCTGCTCCAGCTATCGTGCGACCCTGCCGCAGGCCCCGCAGCCAAGGCTGCGGCTGATGCACTGCATGAGGCATCCATCGGCACCGATGTGTGGGCGTCCAAACATCAGGTCGACGTCTACATCGACGATAGCCATCGCCCTGTCATTCGTGGTCTCAGTGTCCAACCCGAACCTAGAAGCTCCGAAGACCATTGGGCGGTGTACAGAGCTCCACCCGACTCGTGAGCCCCCGGTGGCAGCAAGGTATCCCGCAATCCACCGGCCACGCCGAGCTACCGACCTCGAACGACCCGGCGGGCACAGGAACGACGAATCCGGTGGTGGCGCGGCACGCGGCTGCCCACCGCCCACAGGCGGGAGCTGAGCGATTGTCCAGGCGACGGTTACGGTGGGCAGATGCTCCATGGACGCGAAGCCGAACAAGGGCTCATCGATCGGCTTCTCGAAGGCGCACGGGCGGGTCGTAGCGGGGCGCTGGTTGTGCGCGGGGAGCCGGGGATCGGGAAGACGGCGCTGCTGGACTATGCGGCGGCGCAGGGTATTCCGACGGTGCGCAGTGCGGGTATCGAGTCGGAGGCGGAGCTGCCTTTCGCCGCGCTGCATCTGTTGGTGCGGCCGGGGATCGAGCTGGTGGATACGCTGCCGCAGCCACAGCGCGATGCGCTGCGCGGCGCTTTCGGTCTGAGCACGCACAACCCGGCCGACCGGATGTTGATCGGTCTCGCGGTGCTGTCGCTGCTTGCCGAGGAGGCGGCCGACGGGCCGCTGCTGTGCCTGATCGATGACGCGCACTGGCTGGATCGGGCGACGGCCGAAACGCTGTTGTTCGCGGCACGACGGCTGGATGCCGAGGGTGTCGTCATCATTTTCGCCACCCGCACCGCGGAAGACGATTTCCCGGCGCAGGGGCTGGCGGAGCTGAGCGTCACCGGGCTGCGTCAAGACGCCGCGGCGGCGCTGGTGGACAGCCACACCGCCGATCTGGCTCCCACCCTGCGTTATCGACTGCTGACCGAGGCGGCGGGCAACCCACTCGCGCTGCTGGAACTGCCCGCCGTGCTGACCGTCGAGGCCACCGGATCGGGCTCGACAGGTGGGGGTCCCAATCCCCTGCCGCTGACCCAGCGCCTACAGGTGGCCTTCCACGGTCAGGTCAGCAGACTGCCCGCACCGACACGCACACTGCTGCTCGTCGCCGCTGCGGCAGGCACCGACGACCTCGGAATCGTGTTGCGGGCCGCGGCGGCTCTGGGCCCGCAGCTGTCGGATCTGCAACCCGCCGAGGAAACCGGTCTGATGTACAGCAACGGCAGAACCCTCGGCTTCCGTCATCCGCTCTTACGTTCGGCGGTCTACCAGGGCGCACCCCTCGCGCAACGCCTAGCCGTGCACGGCGCGCTCGCCGAGGCATTGCACGACCCTGTGGACGCGGACCTGCGCGCCTGGCATCTGGCCGCAGCGGCAACGGGTCCCGACGAAACAACCGCTGTCGCACTGGAGGACACCGCCGACCGTGCGCGCAAACGCAGTGGCTTCTCCGGCGCCGTCACCGCCTACGAGCGCGCGGCAGGCTTGAGCACCGACGCGAAGGCCCGCGTCCGCAGACTGGTCCTGGCTGCCGAAACCGCGAGCGAGGCAGGTCAATTGGACCGTGCGCGAACCCTCGCCGAACGCGCGGCGGGCCAGAACAGCGACCCATTGCTCGACGCGAGACTGGATCTGGTGCGGGCGAACGCGGAATTCGGTGCGGGCAAACCACTCTCGGCCCACCAGCTGCTGCTGTCGGGTGCGGAACTGGTGCGCGAGGGTGCACCGGTACATGCCGCACGCATCCTGTCGCAGGCGGTGCACACGGCCTGGTACCTCGGTGCACCCGAGTTGGCGGACGTCGCGGCGCGCCTGACCGCGCTGCCGCTGCCCGAGTCGGATTCGATGACGCCGATCGTGCACTACACCGTCGCCGCCATCGATGGACGATTCACCGTCGACCTGCGCGAGAGCGCGGCCGCGGCGCGCGGCAACGGCGCCGACAGTCCACGAGACCTGGTGCAGATGTGCGGGGCAGGCCTCGTCGTCGGCCAGGACGAGCAGGTCGCGCAGCTGGCGCAGACCCTCATCGCCGAATGCCGCGACCAGGGTCGCATCGCGCTGCTGCCGACGCTGCTGTTCTTCCGCTCCGAGGCCGAGATGTTTCTCGGCAGGCCGCACGAGGGCAGAATCGCCGCGACCGAGGGCCTGCGGATCGCCGAGGATATCGGACAGGGCCACTGGATCAGCCAACTATGCAGCTGCCTCGCCTACCTGGCCGCGTTCGAAGGACGTGAGCAGGATTGCCGGACGCTGGTCGAGCGCGCACTCGCCGAAGAACTCGGCGGTGCGGCGGCGCCCGGTGGGCCATGGACGAATTCGGCACTCGGCCTCCTCGAACTAGGCCAAGGCAAGATCGAGACCGCGCTGGCGAGGCTGGAGCTGCTGACCATCGAACCCGCCCGCCACCATGTCGCGGGCATGCACGCGCTGCCCGATCTGATCGAGGCAGCTGTACGGCTCGGCAGTCCGGAGCGCGCCGCGGATGCCATGGAAAGGCTGCGGTCGTGGGCCGTTGGTGCCCGGCAGGATTGGATCGCCGCGCTCGTTCACCGCTGCCAGGCGCTGCTCGCTCCGGAAAGCGAGGCGGAGGACCATTTCCAGGCCGCGCTCGCCCTCGGCGGCCGACCGTTCGAGCGGGCACGCACCCAACTGTTATTCGGCGAATGGCTGCGCCGTAACCGCCGCAAGGTCGACGCGCGCAACCAGCTACAACCGGCGCTGGAAATCTTCGAACGACTCGACGCCACACCGTGGGCCGAGCGGGCTCGCACCGAACTGGGCGCGCTCGGCGTCGGCACCGCCGCGCGTCCCGCGAGCGGGGTGCTTGCCCGGCTGACGCCGCAGGAACTGCAAATCGTGCGGCTCGCGGCACAGGGAATGTCCAACCGCGATATCGCGGCCCAGCTGTTCCTCAGCCCGCGGACGGTGGGCCACCACCTATACAAGGCATATCCGAAGCTGGGGGTGCTGTCGCGCGGGGAGCTGGCCGATCTACCGCTCGACGCGGATTGATCGACAGCAAGTAGTCAGTGCGAGGAGAGGACCCGGTCCATTCGGCGGGCCGACGTCCGGCGCTTACCCGCGAGCCCGCCGATCCAGCGCGCACCTGCCACTGCCGCGGCGACCAGCACCGCAACCTGAAGCGATCCGGTAATCACGGCCAGGATCAGGCAGGTCACCAGCCCGGCGGCGAGCGCCTCGAGCTTGTACGTCGGCCACGCGGTACCCGCGATATCGACGGTGGAGGGGTGAACCATTGCCATCTCGTCAGGATATACGGATATCGAAGTTCGGTCCACCGAACATTTCGAACGGGAACACCGAGGCACCCTGCGGCGTTGCTGGGTTTATGCCACTTAAAGGAGAGTATGCACCGAGCACATCCGACTGGGCCCGTGAGCAAGCCGAAGCGTACGAGAGCTCCGGCGGGACCGACGCCACCTCATTGCAGGGTAAGCCGGTCATCCTGCTCACCACGCGGGGTGCGAAGTCCGGTCTACTGCGTAAGACCCCGCTGATGCGGGTCGAACACGAGGGCGAATACGCCGTCGTCGCCTCGCTGGGCGGCGCACCGAAACATCCGGTCTGGTACTTCAATATCAAGGCCGATCCGCACGTCGAACTGCGCGACGGCACCGAAACCAAGGATTACACCGCCCGCGAGGTCTTCGGTGACGAGAAGGCGCTGTGGTGGGAGCGAGCGGTCACGGTCTGGCCGGACTACGCGAATTACCAGACCAAGACCGATCGCCAGATCCCGGTCTTCGTGCTCACTCCGCAGTAATTCCCCCGACGCAAACCGTAGGCGAATCCAACACCGCAGTGCTACCCGCCGCGTCGCTCCGACGCGGCGGATGGCAGCATATTTCGGGTGTCCAATCCGCTTGATGTTGTCGACGAACTGTCCGCTTCCCGTCCCGTGCTGAACGCGGACGAGATCGACGCCGCCGCGAAGCGAATTGCCGACATTATCGAGCCGACCCCGCTGCAATTCAGTCCCAGGCTATCGGCGGCGACCGGCGCGAAGGTCTACCTCAAGCGCGAAGACTTCTCGGCCGTGCGTTCCTACAAACTGCGTGGCGCCTACAACCTGATCGTGCAGCTCACCACGGCCGAAAAGGCCGCGGGCGTGGTCGCGGCCAGCGCGGGCAATCACGCACAGGGCGTGGCCTTCGCCTGCAAGGCGATGGGAATCAGCGGCCGCATCTACGTTCCGACAACCACCCCCAGGCAGAAGCGTGACCGCATCCGGGTACACGGCGGCGAGTTCGTCGAACTGATCGCCGTCGGGGAAACCTACGACGCGGCCGCCGCGGCCGCCGCCGATGACGTCGCACGCACCGGCGCGACGATGGTCCCGCCGTTCGACGATGTACGCACCGCGGCCGGGCAGGGCACCATCGCCGTCGAGATCCTCGATCAGCTCGACACGTCCCCTGACCTGGTGATCGTGCCGGTGGGTGGCGGCGGCTGCCTGGCCGGCATCGGCACCTACCTGCGCGACCGTTCACCGCGGACCGCCATTCTCGGCGTGGAACCGGCGGGCGCCGCCTCGATGACCGCGGCCCTTGTCGCGGGCGCACCGGTGACACTGCCGGAGATCGATCCGTTCGTGGACGGCGCTGCCGTGCGCCGGATCGGTGCCGTGCCCTTCGCGGCGGTCTCCGGCTTCGGCGGCCGAGTGGTCTCCCATGCCTCGCTGCCCTTGCTTACCGCTCCAGAATCCCTCAGAGGCTCGGGCGCTTTCCGCATTATGCAGGTCGACGAGGGCGCGATCTGTACCTGCATGCTCGACCTCTACCAGAACGAGGGCATCATCGCCGAGCCCGCGGGCGCGCTCGCGGTCACGGGGCTGTCCGAGATCACCGTCGAGCCCGGCTCGACGGTGGTGTGCCTGGTCTCCGGCGGCAACAACGACGTGTCGCGCTACGGCGAGATCATCGAGCGCTCGCTGGTGCATCGCGGCCTGAAGCACTATTTCCTGGTGGACTTTCCGCAGGAGCCCGGCGCGCTGCGGCGATTCCTCAACGAGGTGCTCGGCCCCGACGACGACATCACCATGTTCGAGTACGTCAAGCGCAACAACCGGGAAACCGGGGCGGCGCTGGTCGGTATCGAACTCGGTGCGCCGAGCGGGCTGGCCTCGCTACAGCAACGCATCGCGGACTCGCCCATCCAGTGCGAGCGGCTGGAGCCGGGGTCCCCGGCCTACCGTTATCTGACCTGACGCGGCCATCCGATCTGACGTACCGCTGTCGCTACCGCTATGCCGCCTCGGGCGTCTCCACGAGGGTGGCGGCCCGCCGCGCCGAACGCAGACCGGCCAGCGCCAACGGCAGTACCCAGCCCGCCGAGGACTGATCGAAGGTCAACTGCCCCACCGAAAGTCGGTTGTGCACGAAGCCGACGGAAAGCCCGAGGCGTGGCTCGGCCCAGCCGAACGAGCCGCCGAGGCCGACGTGCCCAAATCCGGCGTGGGCGCCGGGCATCGGCAGCGAGTGGTAACCGAGGCGCCAGAGCATCGGTGCGTAGAACAGCGCGCGGTCGAGGCGGTAGCTCTGGATCCTGCACAGCGCCTTGATGGTTCGCGGCGACAGGTACTGACGGCCGTCGACCATTCCACCGTTGGCCAGCACGCCGTACATGGTGGCCAGCGCCGATGCGGTGCATACGCCGTTGCCCGCACCGAGTTCGGTGCGCAGGATGGGCGGATCCTCGCCCTCCAGAATTGCCTCGACGCCGGGCAGGAACAGGCAGCGAGCCGCGGCACCGAGCGCTCCCGGAATCCCGTAGCTCAGGCCCAATACCTTTGCGGTGAGCGGGTTCCCGATCGGCCGCAGCTGGGTGCCCGCGAGCTCGGCGTAGCTGGTCGGCGCGGCGACCGGCGGGCGGCCGAGATGAATCCCGTCGATACCGAGCGGATCGGCGACCTCGCTGCGGAATAGCTCCGCCATACCGTGGTCGGTGACCGCGCGGGCCAGTCCGGCGAGCAACCAACCGTAGGTGAGCGCGTGATAGGCCGGAATGCCGAGCAGGCGATCGGGTTTCGCGGCGGCGAGGCGCTCTTCCATCAGCTGGTGATCGAGGATCTCGAGGCCGGAGGCGATCGGACTCAGCGCGGAGAGCCCGGCGCTGTGGGTCATCACCTGACGAACGGTGATGCCGCCCTTGCCATTGGCGCCGAATTCGGGCCAGTACTCCGACACCGGAGCGGCGTAGTCGAGCAAACCTCGGTCGGCCAGCCGGTGGATGACCGTGGCGGTGATGCCCTTGGTCGCGGAGAAGATGATGGATCCGGTCTCCTTGGCCCATGGGGTGCCCCCCGCGCTCCCGGTCCAGATCTCGACGAGTGGCTCACCGTGCAGATGCACCGCCAGCCCCGCGCCCACGCCACGACGGCTACCGAATGTCTTCGCAAAACGGCGCACCAGCGGTCCGAATTCAGCGGCGGCGCTGCCGCCCACCCCGACGGGGAGTTGGCCGGATAGGTCGAAATCCCCGGATGAAGCCACGTTGCTCATTACTCAACGTTAATAGCGTCGATCGCACTCGGCAATGGCAATTGTCTCGGACAGTTGACACCGGACTGGATGAGTGCCAGGTACTCGGCTGTGGGCCATCGGCTCTAGCACCCCTTGGATCGAACGTCGCAGGTCAACGCGGTCTACACACGGTGGGCGGCACCGGGATGACAATTGCCGTTCGATTGTCGGTCGGTTGACGCTCGATGCGTCCCGGACCTCGACAAGCGCCCCGACCGGTTCAACGAACCGACTTCGCCGCCGCTCGGCGGTGAGCAGGCCCGCGAATAGCGGCGCACATCGAGCGGGCTATCCCAGACAAGCCTCGACTACCGGGCCCGGCCTGTAGCTGCGACCCCGCCTGCCGACACGACCGCGAACGAATGTCCAGGAACGGCCAGCCCCGAAACGGCTTCGATAGGTGGATCCCAGGACAGCAGCACCACTCCAGCAACCGGCACCGTGACCGGTTCAGCGGACAAGTTGCACACCAGCAATATTTCCCCTCGGTGCACGAGGATCCATCGGGCGTCCTCGTCGAAGTCGACCGAAATATGGGTCAGCCACGGGTCGGTGAGCTCCGCCCGCGCACGGCGCAGCGCGAGCAGCTCGCGGTAACAGCCGAGTAGGCGCGCGTGGCGGGTGTCCTCGAGTTCGGACCAGTCGAGTTTCGAGCGCAGGAACGTCTGCGCGTCCTGCGGGTCGGGAACGTCGTCGCTGTCCCAGCCGTGCTCGGCGAATTCGGCCTTGCGGCCGGTGGCTGTCGCGGCCCCGATCACCGGATCGGTGTGCGAGGTGAAGAACTGGAACGGCGTGCTCGCGCCCCACTCCTCCCCCATGAACAGCATCGGCGTGTAGGGCGAGAGCAGTATGAGCGCGGCCTTGATCGCCAGTTGTCCATCGGTGAGGTCGATGCTCGGCCGATCACCGATCGCTCGGTTGCCGATCTGGTCATGGTTGCAGGTGTAGGCCAGTAACGCGCTCGCCGGGATCACTCGGGTATCGAGCGGGCGGCCGTGGGTGCGGCCACGGAAGCTGGAATACGTTCCAGCATGGAAGAACCCGTGCGTCAGCGTGTGCGCTAGGCAGCCGAGTGTGCCGAAATCCGCGTAGTAGCCCTGTCGTTCACTGGAGACCGCGGTGTGCACCGCATGGTGCAGGTCGTCGTTCCACTGGCCGGTCAAGCCGTATCCGCCCGCGGCACGTGGCGTGATCAGCGTCGGATCGTTGAGGTCGCTCTCAGCGATCAGCGTCAGCGGCCTACGCAGGTGGGCGGCAAGGCGTTCGGTCTCGGCGGCGAGTTCGGCGAGCAGATGGGTTGCGGTGCGGTCGACCAGCGCGTGCACCGCGTCCAGCCGCAGCGCATCGATGTGGAAGTCGCGCAGCCAGCGCAACGCATTGTCGATGATGAAGCGGCGCACCGCATCCGAGCCCGGACCGTCCAGGTTCAGGGTTCGGCCCCAGGTATTGCGGCCGTCGGACAGGTAGGGCGCGAAGCGCGGCAGATAGTTGCCGGACGGGCCGAGGTGGTTGTAGACGACATCGAGCGCGACCGCCAATCCTCGTGCGTGACAGGCATCGACGAGGCGCTGTAGACCGTCCGGACCACCGTAGGGTTCGGCCACCGCGAACCAGAGCACACCGTCATAGCCCCAGTTGTGGGTGCCGTCGAAGGCGTTCACCGGCATCAACTCGACCACGGTCACGCCGAGATCGACCAGGTGATCGAGGCGTTCGATCGCGGCGTCGAACGTACCTGCGGGGGTGAAGGTGCCGACGTGTAGTTCGTAGTAGACCGCGCCCGCCAACTGCCGTCCGGTCCAGCCGTGGTCCGTCCATACCGTCTGGTCGAGGGTGTGCAGCGCCGAGCGAGCGTGTACGCCGTCGGGCTGGCGGGGTGAGCGAGGATCGGGCAGCACCGTTGGATCGTCGTCCAGGAGGTAGCCGTAGCGCGCACCCGATTCGGATACCACCTCGGCCCGCCACCATCCGTCGGCGGACCAGGTCATCGGATACGCCGAACCGTCCACCTCGACCCGCACCCGCTCCGGACGCGGCGCCCACACCTCGAACAGGGTCACCGCGTCAGCATCGCATGGCGGACTCCGCACGCGCCGAGCCGCGCGACACCCGGAGTATCGGAGATCGCCTGATCGACAGCCGCTCCTGGCGCTACCGTGGCCGCACTGACACAGTGAACGCGTGGGTATCTACAACGATCAGATCGTGCCACGCATTGTGGACGTGGCATGCGGGTCGAAGCTCAATAATCCGCAACGCAGGCGGGTGTGTGCCGGGCTGCAGGGGCGGGTGTTGGAGATCGGGTTCGGGTCGGGGCTGAATGTGCCCTTCTATCCGGCGGCCGTGCAGTCGATCAGTGCGGTCGAGCCCGCGGATCTCGGGTGGAAGCTGGCCGCCAAGCGGGTCGCGAAGGCCACCGTGCCGATCGAACGCTCCGGGCTGGACGGCCGAGCGCTGCCCTTCGATGACAATTTTTTCGACGCCGCCCTTTCGACCTGGACGATGTGCACGATTCCGGATATCGCCACCGCGCTTGCCGAGGTGCGCAGGGTGCTCGTTCCCGGCGGCACGCTGCATTTCGTCGAGCACGGCCTTGCGCCGGATTCGAAAGTGCAGCTCTGGCAGCATCGGCTCAACCCGATTCAGAAGGCTCTCGCCGGGGGCTGCCACCTCAACCGTGACATCCGCGGCCTGGTGGAGACCGCGGGCTTCGAGATCCGCGATATCGATGTCTTCTATGAAGACGGCCCCAAGTTCCTGACCGCACTCACCCTCGGCGTCGCGGTGTCGCCCTAGCCAACCCGACACGGTCCACACCCAAGTATTGGAACGATCAGTGCAAAATGTGCTAGCGTCGACACCATGGCGCGACCGAGGCGATTCGACGAGGAGCAAGCAGTAGACGCGGCAATGCGCGCATTCTGGAGCGCAGGGTACGAAGGCACCTCGACCCAAGACCTGTGCGACGCGACGGGGCTCGGGCGCAGCAGCATCTACAACACCTTCACCAGCAAGCACGAGCTGTTCGATCGGGCGCTGCACCGGTACATGAGCACCAAGAACGCCACCATTTTCGAGCTGCTCGACAGCGACGAGTCGGCCAAGGCGAAACTGCGCGCGCTGCTGTGGCAGGTGATCGACGCACCCGAGGAAGAACCGACCGGCTGCCTGGTCGTCAATTCGATGGTCGAACTGGCTCCGCGAGACGCGGCGGTCGCCACGACACTGCACGCCGATCAGGAGCAGCGCCTGGCCGCACTGACCGCCACCATCGAAAGCGGCCAGCGCGCAGGCGAAATCGAGCGGGGCAAGGACGCGCGCGATCTCGCCCATTTCATGAATGCCACCATCGCAGGCATGCGCGTAGCCGCACGCGGCGGAACGGGACGGGATGCGTTGACGGCCATCGCGAGTACCGCGCTCAGCGCTCTATAGACCCGAGCGCACCGTAAGAACCAGCGCGGCGGCATGGTGCCGCCTTTTCTTTCGGGTTCATTTTGAACCGATCAATCCAAAATAAGAGGGGTTTCCGATGCCACTAGCCGTCTATGTCCTTGGGCTGTCCATCTTCGCTCAGGGCACCTCGGAGCTGATGCTCGCCGGACTGCTGCCCGAAATGGCCACCGATCTGAGTGTGTCCATTCCCCAAGCGGGACTGCTGATTTCGGCCTTCGCGCTCGGCATGCTGGTGGGCGCACCGGTGCTCGCCGTCGTGACACTTCGCTGGCCACGCCGGGATTCACTGCTCGGCTTTCTCGCCATCTTCATCGCCGCGCACATTGTGGGCGCGCTGACATCGGACTACTGGGTGCTGTTCGCGACCAGAGTGGTGAGTGCCTTTGTCTACGCGGGGTTCTGGGCGTTGGGCGCCACCGCCGCGGTGAGCCTGGTGCCGGAAAACGCGCGCGGCAAGGCGATGAGCATCGTCGCGGGCGGACTCACCATCGCCACCATTATCGGACTGCCCGCGGGCACCGTGATCGGTCAGCACTTCGGCTGGCGCGCGGCCTTCTGGGTGGTCGCCGCGCTGTCGGCGCTCTCGGCGATCGGCGTGCTCGCGAAGATCCCCGGCGGACGACCGACCGTGGTCCCGCGACTGCGCAATGAACTGCGCACCATGGCCAACCCACGGCTGTGGCTGTCCTACGGCATCACCGCGCTGTCCACCGGCTCGCTGTTCGTAACCTTCTCGTACTTGGGCGTCATGCTCGCGGACACCACCGGAATCTCCGAGACCTGGGTTCCCGCGGTGCTCGCGCTCTACGGCCTCGGCAGCCTCATCGGTATTGGCATCGGCGGGCGCACCTCCGACGCCCACCCCTTTCGCACCCTCTACGTAGGCGCGGCGGGCATCACCGTCATCGCCACCGGCCTGGCATTGACCGCGAATCTACCGGCACCGGTGATCGTCCTCGTATTCCTGCTCGGCGCCTTCGGTTTCGCCACCAACCCCGCCCTCAACACCCGCGTCTTCGCCATGGCGGGCACCGCACCCACCCTCGCGACCGCCACCAACTACTCCGCGTTCAACGTCGGTATCACCATCGGCCCCTGGCTCGGCGGCATCGCCATCGGCGCGGGCCTCGGCTACGCATCGGTCGGCTGGATCGGCGCGATGATGGGCACCGCCATGCTCGCCGCGATCGTCTGGGCGCACTACCTGCACCGCAGGCCAACCGCGCAAACGCGGGCACCCCAGCCGATACCGGAACTCGCCCGCTGACCGACTCGTATTGATCTCACGCAGGTACCCGGGCTTTCGGGCAGCACCGGGTATCTGCGTGGTCACCCCACCGCTGCGACCACCCGGATTGCCGGCTCAGCCGGCCAGACAGCCCGGGCCGAGTAGCGCCTTCAGGTCGCCCATCAACGCCGATGACGGAGTGACCCGCAGGCTGTCGTCGACTTTCCAGGTGGAGGTATTGTCGCGGGCGCCGACGTGGCGGATGTGGACGTCCGCCGTGCCGGGATGCCGGGACAGCACGCGCTTGAGTTCACCGACCTTGTCCGGCGTGCACAACCTGGTCGGCAAGATCACCGCGAGAGGTTTCGCCACCCCGATCGAGGACAGGTCGGGGACGGCGAGGTCGTTGGCGATCAACGAGATTCGATCGTCGCGTACCGAGACGCGGGCCTTGACCAGCACAACCGCATCTTCGGTGACATCCATGCCGTAAACCGAATACGACTGCGGGAAGAACAGCACCTCGATGCCACCGGTCAGATCTTCCAGCTGCGCCGAGGCCCAGGCCAGGCCGTTCTTGTTGATACGCCGGTTGACCGAGGCGAGAATACCGCCGATGGTCACCTGGGCGCCGTCTTTGACATCGCCCTGCAGGATGGCCGGGATCTGCGTATCCGCTTGAGCGGCAAGAACATGTTCGACGCCGTTGAGCGGATGCCCCGAGACGTACAGACCCAGCATTTCGCGTTCGAGCGCGAGCTTGTGCTTGGTCTCCCACTCGTCGTCGGGCACCTTGACATTGAAGACCGAGGCCATCGAATCGTCGCCGTCGTCCAGCCCGCCGAAGAGGTCGAACTGCCCGATCGCCTCGGCCTTCTTGGTGGACATCACCGCGTCGATGGCATCGGAGTGGATCAGCAGCAGGCCCTTGCGCGGATGTTCGAGCGAGTCGAATCCGCCTGCCTTGATGAGGGATTCGGTGACCTTCTTGGTGCAGGCGATCGCGTCGATCTTGTTCAGATAATCGGAGAAGTCGGTGAACTTCGACTTTTCCTTGCGCGCGGCGATGATCGAGGACACCACGTTGGCGCCGACGTTGCGCACCGCGCCGAGACCGAAGCGGATATCGGTGCCGACCGAGGCGAAGTTCAGTTCGGACTCATTGACGTCCGGCGGCAGCACGGTGATGCCGAGGCGGCGGCAGTCCGAGAGGTAGACCGCGGCCTTGTCCTTGTCGTCACCGACCGAGGTCAGCAGCGCGGCCATGTATTCGGACGGGTAATTCGCCTTGAAATACGCCGTCCAGTAGGAAATCAGACCGTAGGCGGCGGCGTGCGATTTGTTGAACGCGTAACCGGCGAACGGGAGGATGGTGTCCCACAGCGCCTTGATGGCCGGTTTGGTGAAGCCGTTGGCCTGCATACCCGCTTCGAAGCCCTCGAACTCGGCCTCCAGTACCGACTGCTTCTTCTTACCCATCGCGCGGCGCAGAATGTCCGCTCGACCGAGGGAGTACCCGGCCACCTTCTGCGCGACGTGCATGATCTGTTCTTGATAGACGATCAGACCGTAGGTCTCGCCGAGGATTTCCTTGAGCGGCTCAGCCAGCTCCGGATGGATCGGCTTGACCTCTTGCCGGGCATTCTTACGGTCGGCGTAGTCGTTGTGCGCGTTCATGCCCATCGGGCCCGGTCGGTACAGCGCGCCGACGGCGACGATGTCCTCGAAGGCGGTGGGTTGCATGCGGCGAAGCAGGTCGCGCATCGGGCCACCGTCGAGCTGGAAGACGCCGAGGGTATCGCCGCGGGCCAGCAGTTCGTAGGTGGCCTTATCGTCCAGGGCCAAGGTGTCGAGGTCGATATCGACGCCGCGGTTCATTTTCGCGTTTTCGATGGCGTCGCCGAGCACGGTCAGGTTGCGCAGACCGAGGAAGTCCATCTTCAGCAGGCCGATGGCCTCGCAGGACGGGTAGTCCCAACCGGTGATGAGCGCACCGTCCTGGGGCCGCTTCCACACCGGGATCGCATCGGTCAGCGGATCACAGGACATGATGACCGCGCAGGCATGAACGCCCGCATTGCGGATCAGGCCCTCGAGGCCGCGGGCGGTCTCATAGATCTTCGCGACATCCGGGTTGTTGGCGATGAGTTCGCGGACCTCGGCGGCTTCCTTGTACCGCTCGTGCTCCGGATCGGTGATACCGGCGACCGAGATGTCCTTGGCCATGATCGGTGGCGGCAGCGCCTTGGTGATCTGGTCGGCGATGGCGAAACCGGGCTGGCCGAACAGGACTCGCGCGGAGTCCTTGATCGCGGCCTTGGTCTTGATGGTGCCGAAGGTGATCACCTGGGCGACCCGATCGGTGCCCCACTTCTCACTCGCGTAACGGACCATTTCACCGCGCCGACGATCATCGAAGTCGATATCGATATCGGGCATCGATACGCGCTCGGGGTTGAGGAACCGCTCGAAGAGCAGGCCGTGCGGGAGCGGGTCGATATTGGTTATGCCGAGCGCGTAGGCGACCAGCGAACCGGCCGCGGAACCACGACCGGGACCGACCCGGATGCCGACCTCGTGCGCGTGCTTGATCAAGTCACCGACGACGAGGAAGTAGGCGGGGAAACCCATCTCGAGGATGACGCCGATTTCGAACTGGGCGCGGTCGAGGTATTCCTGCGGCGCACCGTCGGGGAAGCGGCGCTTCAGCCCGAGATCGACCTCCCTGCGCAGCCAGGTGGCCTGGTTGTAGCCCTCGGGCACCGGGAAGATCGGCATCCGGTCGCGGTGTTCCCACACCTCGTCGTATGGCTGGACCCGCTCGCCGATGAGCACGGTGTTATCGCAGGCGCCCGGTATCTCGGCGTCCCAGATCGCGCGCATCTCCTCGGCGGATTTGAGGTAGTAGCCGTCGCCGTCGAACTTGAACCGGGTCGGGTCGCTGAGCGTCTTGCCGGTCTGAATGCACAGCAGCGCTTCGTGGTTGGTCGACTGATCCTTGGTGACGTAGTGGCAGTCGTTCGTCGCGATCGGTGGAATGCCGAGCTTCTTACCGACCTCGATGAGTCCCTCGCGGACCCGGCGTTCGATGGACAGCCCGTGGTCCATGATCTCGAGGAAGAAGTTCTCCTTCCCGAAGATCTCCTGCCACTTGGCAGCGGCCTCGAGTGCCTCGCGATCATGGCCGAGGCGCAACCGGGTCTGGACCTCGCCCGAGGGGCAACCGGTCGTCGCGATGATGCCCGCGGCGTGCTCGGCGATGATCTCCTCGTCCATGCGCGCCCACTTGCCGAGCTGCCCCTCCAACGAGGCGAGTGAGGACAGCTTGAACAGGTTGCGCAGACCGGTCGCGTTCTCCGCGACCATCGTCATGTGCGTGTAGGCGCCCGAGCCCGAGACGTCGTCGCCCTTCTGGCTCGGATCACCCCACAGCACGCGCTTGGTGTCGAAGCGGGAGGCAGGTGCGATGTAGGCCTCGATGCCGATGATCGGCTTGATGCCCGCGTTCTTGGCGGAGTTGTAGAACTCCGACGCCCCGTACATATTGCCGTGGTCGGTCATGCCGACCGCGCTCATGCCCAACCGATTCGCCTCGGCGAACAGCGGAGATATCTTGGCGGCACCGTCGAGCATGGAGTACTCGGTGTGGTTGTGCAGGTGAACGAACGATCCGGACGAGGCGGCCAAGACGGTCCTTCCTCCCAAGGTCTCGACGGGGGTTGGCCTAGCGATTCTAGGCACGTCATACGACAAGTTTTTCTGCGGCGCGCCACCACGATGAGACGTCCCAGGAGGGCCCGGCGTGTCGGTGTCGAAGATCACCGGCGCGTCTGTCGAGTCACCATGGAGCTGTCCGATTTCCGCGAATGACGTCTAGCACGGACCGGTCGACAGTACGGGATGGCCGCGGTCAGGTTTCTTCCGCCGGACGAATCTCGAGCCGGACCAATCGTTGTCGCCGTGGAGTCCGCGGAAACCGGCCGCCGACGCGACGCTCATGGCAACGTCTACCGATGAACGCGCGGGAACGGCCGCGCAACCGAAGGAACCACCCAACTCAGTAGAGGTGTCGATGAATACCGCAAGATCGCTGTTCGTCTTTTCCGCTACACCTGTCGCGGCCATTGCCTTGCTCGCCACCGCCGCGCCCGCCGCGGCCGAGGGCAACTTCGCGACCGTCTACTCGCTCACCCAGGGCGCTTGTGTCGCACAGGTCGACTCGAACGTCAACGGCGACGCCTATCCGTCGAGTGCGGGATTCACCGTGACAACGACGATGTTCGGCGTCGGGCCGTGCACCCTGCCGGTCACCCTGAATTGGCGCAACCTCGACACCGGCGCGACCGGATCGTTCGGTGTGACCGCGCACGGGCCCGGTTTTTGGAGCAACGGCGGTTACTCCGCGATCTTCCAGCCCGGCATCGGCAATTTCACCAGCACGGTGACCGTCGGCGCGACGCACGTGCCCGAACCCGGCACCCAGGAATTCACGGTGCATCAGTATCAGGGGTAGCCGAAACGGCGCTGCTGCCACCGACCGTGTGGTGGCATCAGGATAATCGGGCAATGACGTGGCGACGGCAGCACCATTCGACGGGTACGCAGTGACGACGGCGGTTGTGGCCGTAGTGACCTCGGTTGTGCTGCTCGCCGTCGCATTGGTGGTGTGGTCGCGGACCCGCAGAACCGTGACCACACCCGCCGAGCGCGCGGTGCACACCGCGTTGCACATCGCGTCGCTGGCCGCGCGCCCGCTGCGCCAAGGTTTGACCGACCAGTCCGCCCAGGAATCCGCGCCGCACCTGCGCGCGCTCACCGGAGCCGAGGCGCTGGGTGTCGCCGATCCAGACGGCACCCTGCTCGCATGGGACGGCCCGCACTCCGATCTCGCCGAGCATTTCGCCGATGCCGCGCGCCGCGCGATGGCGACCGAACGGCCGGTCCTGGTGTCAGGGTCGGACCACGTCGAACACGCGGGGCGCACGTTGATCGCCCAGCCGTTGCTGATCGAAAACTCCGGAGTTGCAGGGGCACTGGGGGTGGTGACCACCGGACAGCCGGGGCCGGGTCGGCTCGGCGCGGTGGCCGAGGTCGCGCGGTATGCCTGCGGCCAACTCGAATTGGCCGAGTTGGACGCGTCCAGAGCCCGCCTCGACCGGGCCGAGGTGCGCGCGTTGCGCGCTCAGATCAGTCCGCACTTCATCTACAACGCACTCAATACCGTGGCGTCGTTCGTGCGCACCGACCCGGACAGGGCGCGGGAGCTGATCCTCGAATTCGCCGACTTCACCCGCTATTCCTTCCGCGCCGCAGGCGAATTCACCGTGCTCGCGGACGAACTCCGCAATATCGAGCGCTACCTCGCCCTCGAACGCGCCCGCTTCGGTGACGCGCTCGAGGTGCGGCTGCAGATCGCGCCGGAGGTACTCGGGGTCGTGCTGCCCTTCCTCGCACTGCAACCGCTGGTGGAGAACGCCGTCCGGCACGGCCTGGCCGGGGCGGCACGCGGCGGCACAGTGAGCATTATCGCCCTCGACGCAGGCACCGACTGTGTGATCAGCGTCGAGGACGACGGCATCGGAATGGATCCGGATGTGCTGCGCTCCGGCGCCCTCGACGCGATCGAAACCGGCACCGGTCCAGCGGCTTCCGGCGAGTCGGCGCATGTGGGTCTCGCCAATGTCGACGACCGGCTGCGCGCCGCCTTCGGCAACGACTACGGCCTGATCGTGGAAACCGCGCAGGGCGCGGGCACCAAGGTGAGCCTGCGAGTGCCCAAGTTCCGTGCTGGCATCCAGGCCTGAGAGGTAGACCCGATCCACTACCACGAACCGAGCGCTTACGATGGACCGGTTGTGACCCGGACCACTGACCAGTCCGCCGGCGCGCTACGTGTGCTTGCCGTGGACGACGAAAAACCTGCTCTGGACGAGCTGGTCTATTTGCTGCGCGCGCAAGCGGGCGTCGGCGAGCTCCACAGCGCGGGCGACGCGACCAACGCGCTGCGGCTGCTGCGGGCCCATCCCATCGACGCGGTGTTCCTCGACATCAATATGCCCGGGCTGGACGGGATGGAGTTGGCGGGGATCCTGTCGGAGTTCGCCAGCCCGCCCGCCGTGGTGTTCGTTACCGCACACGACGATCGGGCGATGGCTGCGTTCGACCTCGGAGCGGTCGACTACCTGCTGAAGCCGTTGCGGGAGGCGAGGTTGGCCGAGGCGGTGCGACGGATCGTCGCCGCGCGGATCGCTCCGGCACCGGCTGCCGCGCCGCCGCGCGCGGATCCGAACGAGGTGATCCCCGTCGAGCTGGGCGGAGTCACCACGTTGGTGAACCGTTCGAGCGTGAGCTGGGTGGAGGCCGACGGTGACTACGCGCGACTGCACACCAGCACGGGGTCGCATCTGGTGCGCATTCCGTTGTCCGCGCTCGAAACCCGTTGGGAGAATGCGGGATTCCTGCGCGTGCACCGGTCGTATCTGGTGGCGTTGCGGCTGGTGACCGGACTGCGCACGGTGGGCACCGGCACGGTGGTGTGCCTGCGCGCCGACGGGAATGCCGCGGCAGTGGAGCTGCCGGTCAGTCGACGGCAGGTCAGGGAGCTCAAACAGCGCCTCGTGCACGGCCCACGACAGCAGTGGACCCACCCGTGACCGGACCGCACCGCCCGAACCGCGAGCGCGTGGTGCTGGCCCAGCGCCGGGGCGCGCGGCGTGTCCGCACCCGCGTGGAGGTGGCCGAGCAGACCGAGATCGGCGAGGCGATGATCGGTGGGCTGATTCGTGCACAGCTCGGGCTCGCGTTGCGGCTGAGCCTGGTCACGGTGCTCGTACTATGCTCGCTGCCTTTACTTTTCCGGATCGGGGCGATCGGCTCATTCGTTATCGTCGGCATACGACTACCGTGGCTACTGCTCGGTGTCGTCGTCTATCCCCTGTTGTACGCGGTCGGCCGCCTCTACGTTCGCCTGGCCGAACACAATGAGCAGGACTTCCTAGAGCTGGCGGACGAGTGACATGGACGCCCTTGCCGCAACGGATCTCAGAGCGATGAGCACCGGCACCGCGCCTGCTCTGACGATCGCCGCCCTGCTGTTGGCGGCATTCGCCACCGTCGCCATCGGCGTCTACGGCGTGCGAATGGCGCGCACTACCTCGGACTTCCTCGTCGCCTCGCGCAGTGTCGGTCCACGCTGGAACGCGGCGGCGATATCCGGCGAATATCTATCCGCCGCTTCGTTTCTCGGCGTTGCCGGTCTGATCGCGAAATATGGCGCCGATGCGCTCTGGTATCCGGTCGGATTCACCGCCGGATATCTGGGGCTGCTGCTGTTCGTGGCCGCGCCGCTGCGACGGTCGGGCGCCTATACGGTGCCCGACTTCGCGGAGTTCCGGCTCGGGTCGGTGCGGCTGCGCAGGCTGGCGGCGGTCGTGGTGGTGCTGGTGTGCGGGGTGTATCTGATTCCGCAGTTCCAGGGCGCGGGGTTGACGCTGCACATTCTGTTGGACGTGCCGGACTGGGTGGGTGTGGTGGCGGTCGGCGCCATCGTGATCGCGAATGTGGCAGGTGGTGGGATGCGGTCCATCACGCTGGTGCAGGCCTTTCAGTACTGGCTCAAGCTCACCGCGGTGGCGATACCCGCGCTGGTGCTGCTCGGACATTTCCTCGCCCACGATCGCGAGCTCGCCACGCCCGCTCCGCCGAGTGTCACCGAGCGGACGACGGTCGATGTGAGCACCGACGTGGTGGTACAGGTTGCCGCGCCACAACAGGTTTCGATCAACGGCACCCTCGACGACAACGCGGTGGCCGGATCGGTGCTGCTGACACCCGGTGAACACGAGCTGGCCGCCGGCACCCAGCTGGTCCTGGATGCGGGCTCGGCGGTGCCGGTGGTCGCCGGTGCGCCCGCGGACGGCACAGCCTGGCTGATGCCCGGCGGCGGGTTCGGCGGATCACATCCGGCCTATCAGGTGTTCTCCCTGATCGTCGCCACCTTCCTCGGCACTATGGGTTTGCCTCATGTGCTGGTGCGCTTCTACACCAACCCGGACGGTCGCGCCGCGCGGACGACCGCCCTCGCGGTGATCGGTCTTGTCGGCATGTTCTATCTGTTCCCTGTACTGCTCGGGGTCTTCGCGCGCCTATATGTGCCGCAACTGCTGATCACCGGCACCTCCGACGCCGCGGTGGTGCTGCTACCGGGATCGGTGCTCGCCGGACTGCCCGGACAGCTGCTCGCGGCGCTGGTGGCCGCGGGGGCGATCGCCGCGTTCCTGTCCACCTCATCCGGTCTGCTCGTCAGCATCGCGGGCGTGCTCAGTACGGACATGCTGCGCGGGCGCGTTCGCGATTTCCGTACGGCGGCGCTGTGTGCCGGTGCCGTGCCCCTCGGCCTTTCCCTCACGGTCGCGTCGCTCGATCTGTCCCGCACCGTCGGACTCGCGTTCTCGGTCGCCGCGTCGACCCTCTGCCCACTACTCGCCCTCGGCATTTGGTGGCGCGGGCTCACCGCGATCGGCGCCGGCACCGGGCTGATCACCGGCGGACTGGTCGCGGGTGCCGCGACGGTCGTCTCGGTGCTCGGCGGCATCCCCGACACGGTGGCCGACGGCTGGCCCTCGGCAATACTCGGCTACCCCGCCGCGATCAGCGTTCCCCTCGCCTTCGTATCGATGATCCTGGTCAGCAAAGTGACACCGCGTCAGAACACGCGCACGATCGGCCGAATCTTCGTACGCCTGCACGCGCCGGAAAGGCTCGGCATGGGTGCCGACCGCGAGCGCGTCCTGCACTCGAACTGAGGCCGCGAACGACCTCGTTCCGGCTCCCGCGCACCAGACCGTTCGTCGCGCCGAGCCGACCGCTCACCGCACAATCGGGCACCTTCACAGAGTGACCTGCGCCACATCATCATTCCGGCACGCCGTCCTGGCTACGGTCTGCGCAGTAAGCCAAGTCACACGCTAGGACTCCTATGACAAGTATCGACCTCGACGACGAGAGCACCGAGCCTCGACGCTCGGATGCCGACGCGCCGCCGCGCACGCCGAGCGCCGAGGACTTCGCCGCCGTACAAGCGAGTCCGCAATTCCAGGAACTGCGAAGCCGGTTGCGCCGTTTCGTGTTCCCGATGACGGCACTGTTCCTGGTCTGGTACCTGAGCTACGTGCTGCTCGGCGCGTACGCGCACGACTTCATGGCGCACAAGGTCTTCGGGAACATCAACCTGGGCCTCCTGCTCGGCCTCGCGCAGTTCCTCTCCACCTTCGCCATCACCGCGCTCTACGTCCGGTTCGCCAACCGCGAACTGGACCCGCGCGCTGGTGCTATTCGTCATTACCTCGAGGGAAGCCAGGCATGAGTCAGCAGTATCTGGCGGCTGGGACCGTCGGCAATCCGGTTGCGAACATCGCCATCTTCGGCGTCTTCGTCGCGATCACGATGGTCGTGGTGATCCGGGCCAGTCGTAACAACCGCACCGCCGCGGACTACTTCACCGGCGGGCGCGGCTTCACCGGCCCACAGAACGGCGTCGCCATCGCGGGCGATTACCTTTCCGCGGCAAGCTTTCTCGGCATCGCGGGCGCTATCGCGGTATACGGCTACGACGGGTTCCTGTACTCGATCGGTTTCCTGGTCGCCTGGCTGGTCGCGCTGCTCCTTGTCGCCGAAATGCTCAGGAACACCGGCAAATTCACCATGGCCGATGTATTGAGCTTCCGGTTGAAGGAAGGCCCCGTCCGCACCGCCGCCGCGCTCACCACGCTGGCCGTCTCACTGTTCTATCTGCTGGCGCAGATGGCGGGTGCCGGTGGTCTGGTCGCACTACTGCTCAACATCTCCGACAAGACGGGGCAATCCATCGTGATCGCCGCCGTCGGCGTGCTGATGATCGTGTACGTGCTGGTCGGCGGGATGAAGGGCACCACGTGGGTGCAGATCATCAAGGCCGCACTGCTAATCACCGGGGCCGCGGTGATGACGGTCATGGTGTTCGCCAAGTTCGGCTTCAACTTCTCCGACATCCTCGGCTCGGCCCAGGACGCGGTATCCGGCTCGAAGACCAAGGGCGTTGCCGCGCGTGACGTGCTCGCCCCCGGCGCTCAGTACGGTGGCAGCTCGACTTCCAAGCTGAACTTCGTCTCCCTCGGCCTTGCGCTGGTACTGGGCACCGCCGGTCTGCCGCACGTGCTGATGCGCTTCTACACCGTGCCCACCGCGAAAGAGGCTCGGCGATCGGTGGTCTGGGCGATCGGCCTGATCGGCGCGTTCTACCTGTTCACCCTGGTGCTCGGCTACGGCGCGGCGGCGATCGTCGGCCCCGACAAGATTCTGAGCGCGGCCGGCGGCCAGAATTCGGCGGCACCGCTGCTCGCGTTCGAGCTGGGTGGTGTTGTGCTGCTCGGCATTATCTCCGCGGTCGCCTTCGCCACGATCCTCGCGGTCGTCGCCGGCCTGACCATTACCGCATCGACATCGTTCGCGCACGATATCTACGCGAGCGTGATCAAGAAGGGCAAGGTCGACGAGGACAAGCAGGTCCGGGTCTCCAGGATCACCGCGGTGATCATCGGCATCCTCGCCATCGGGCTCGGCATCCTCGCCAACGGCCAGAATGTCGCGTTCCTGGTGGCACTCGCGTTCGCGGTCGCCGCGGCCGCGAATCTGCCGACCATCCTGTTCTCGCTGTTCTGGAAGCGGTTCAACACCACGGGCGCATTGTTCAGCATGTACGGCGGCCTGATCTCCACGATCGTGTTGATCGTGTTCTCCCCCGCGGTGTCCGGCACGGCGACCTCGATGATCCCCGGCTCCAAGTTCGACTGGTTCCCGCTGTCGAATCCGGGAATCGTCTCCATCCCACTGGCTTTCGCGCTCGGCGCGATCGGCACCTTCGTCGGCGGACGCGCCAAGGAAGACCCCGCCAAGGCCTCGGAGATGGAGGTCCGCTCGCTCACCGGCGTCGGTGCCGAGAAGGCCGTCGCGCACTAGTACCGCGCATCTTGCTATTTCGATAGGAGTTTCACGTTGACCAGCGCAACCACCGACCTCGACAGCACGGCGGGCTCCGTACCGGCGACCTACTCTCCGGATGCCGCGTTCATCGCGAGCGCGAACGCCGACGGTGCACTGTATGAGCGTGCGGCCTCCGATCAGCTCGGGTTCTGGGCCGATCAGGCTCGGCGGTTGCAGTGGGATCAGCCGTGGACGCAGGTCCTCGATTGGAGCGACGCACCGGTCGCGAAATGGTTCATCGACGGCAAGCTCAATGTCGCGTACAACTGCGTGGACCGGCACGTGATCGACGGCCACGGCGAGCAGGTAGCGATCCACTGGGAAGGTGAGCCGGGTGATTCCAGGGACATCACCTATAGCGAGTTGCTCGCCGAAGTATCCAGGGCGGCAAACTATCTCACCGAACTCGGAATGCGGGCGGGCGACCGCGTCGCCATCTACATGCCGATGGTGCCGGAGGCCATCGTCTCGATGCTGGCCTGCGCCCGCCTCGGCCTGACCCACTCGGTCGTGTTCGCGGGCTTCTCCCCCACCGCGCTGCGGCAGCGGGTGGACGACGCCGAGGCGCGACTGGTGATCACCACCGACGGCCAGTGGCGGCGCGGTGCGGCCGCGCCGCTCAAGGCCGCGGTGGACGAGGCGCTCGACGGTGCGCCATCGAGCGTCGAGCACGTACTTGTGGTGCGCCGCACCAACATCGACGTGCTGTGGACCGAAGGTCGTGACCTCTGGTGGCACGACACGGTCACCGATGCCTCCCCCGATCACCAGGCGCAGGGCTTCGACGCCGAGCACCCGCTGTTCATCCTCTACACCTCCGGCACCACCGGAAAACCCAAGGGAATCCTGCACACCACCGGCGGCTACCTGACCCAGGCGTCCTATACCCACCACAACGTCTTCGACCACAAGGCCGGCCACGACGTCTACTGGTGCACCGCCGATATCGGCTGGGTCACCGGGCACAGCTACATCGTCTACGGCCCGCTGTCGAACAGGGCCACGCAGGTCGTCTACGAGGGCACACCCAACTCCCCCGACGAGCACCGGCACTTCGAAATCATCGAAAAGTACGGCGTCACCATCTATTACACCGCTCCCACCCTGGTGCGGACGTTCATGAAATGGGGGCGGCAGATTCCCGACGCGCACAACCTGTCCTCGCTGCGGCTGCTCGGCTCGGTGGGCGAGCCCATCAACCCGGAGGCGTGGCGCTGGTATCGAGATGTCATCGGCGGCAACCGAACTCCGATCGTGGACACCTGGTGGCAGACCGAAACCGGCGCCATCATGATCTCCCCGCTGCCCGGCGTCACCGCGACCAAACCGGGTGCGGCGATGGCACCGCTGCCCGGCATCTCCGCCAAGATCGTCGACGACGAGGGCACCGAACTCGACAGCGGCCGTTCCGGTCTGCTCGTCCTCGACCAGCCATGGCCATCGATGCTGCGTGGCATCTGGAACGACATGGACCGTTTCCGGGAAACCTATTGGGACCGATTCGCCGCCGCCGGTTGGTATTTCGCCGGTGACGGCGCCAAGCTCGACACCGACGGCGACCTATGGATACTCGGCCGCGTCGACGATGTCATGAACGTCTCCGGCCACCGAATCTCCACCGCCGAAGTCGAATCCGCCCTCGTCGGTCACGCCGGAGTGGCCGAGGCCGCCGTGGTCGGCGCCAGCGACGACACCACCGGCCAGGCCATCGTCGCCTTCGTCATCCTCACCGCGGACACTGCCGCTAGCGGCCGCTTGCAGGTCGCTCGAAACAGCGCTGACAACACCGGCGCGGCACTGATCGCCGAGCTCAAAGCCGAAGTGTCCCGCGAGATCAGCCCGATCGCGCGCCCACGCGAAATCCACATCGTCCCCGAACTCCCGAAAACCCGCAGCGGCAAAATCATGCGCCGCCTACTCCGCGACGTCGCCGAAGGCCGAGAACTCGGCGATACTTCGACCCTCGTCGACCCGAAGGTCTTCGAGACCATCGCACGCGGATAGGCGACGCGGAATGCGGCGGACCCGGCCACCACAGTGATGAGGGGGGCCGGGTCCGCCGTTCCGCGTTTCAACCGGTGTGACGTATCTGTCGGTGGGGTCTGCAAGAGTGCGGTCAGCCCTACCTGCTGATCGCTCCGGCGATCGCCGAGAAAGTTCGAGGTGGACAAATGACTCAGATAACAGCGGAGACAGACGTCGCGGAGATCCGCGGCGTGATCGACGGTTGGGTCGAAGCGTTTCGCAGCCACGATGTGGAGGCTGCGATGGCCGTTCACGCTCCGGACACGGTGTCCTTCGACATCGTCGCGCCGCTGCGCTACGTCGGCGTCAGCGCGTACCGGAGGCCGTGGGAGGAGGTGTTCGAGAACTTCCCCGGCCCCATCGATTTCGAGATCCGCGACCTGGATATCACCCTCGGCAGCGATCTCGCCTTCAGTCGCAGCCTCAACCGAATGACAGCCACCATGGGCGACGGGCAGCAGATCGACTACTGGTTCCGGTGGACGGCCTGTTTCCGGAAAATCGAGGGCCGGTGGCTGATCGTGCACGATCACACCTCGGTGCCGACAGACTTTGCGAGCGGCATGGCGGTGCTGGACCTGGTGCCGTAGCAACGCGCCCGAGGCACGACCGCCGAGTTCGCTATTCGCGGTTGTCCGGCGAGGAGTCGAGGAAGAGGTCGGCGGCGCGGGCGGCGACTTCGCTGCGGGTTCGGTGGGGGTGGTCGGCGGCGAGAAAGTGGTTGCCGATGGCGAGGCAGAAGGCGAGGAGGCAGCGGGCTTCGATTTCGTCGGGGTCCGTGTAGAGGGCGCCGAAAAGTTCGCGGGCGTATTCCATGCGGTAGTTGTCGACGCGGCGTAGGCGTTCGGCGACCGCCTCGTCGCGCCGGGCCCAGTCGCGGATGGCGAGGTCGATCGGCAGCAGGCGGTCGCTGGAGAAGGTGAGTAGACCTGCACGCCGCAGCTTTGTCTGTGCGTCGCCGCCCTCGCGTTCGACTCGGATGCGCACCTCGGTGCTTTCGCGTTCCCAGGTGTCGAGCATTTCCTCCAGCAGCGCGTTCCTGTCGGCGAAGTGGCCGTAGAAGCCACCCTTGGTGACACCGAGCGCCTGCGCGAGGGCCTCTATGCGCACGGCGTCGGGGCCGCCTGCCGACAGCGCCGTAAGACCCTGCTCGATCCAGTTGCTGCGGGGTGTACGCGTGACGGCGACCATTCCATCAGTATCGCGGATGCGATGGCCCCGCTCACAGGACGAAAGGCGCGCGGGCACGGGCAGCGCGCAATGCGCGGGCCCACCAGAGGAGTTGGTCTACGGCGGAGTTGACGGATTCGTCGAGCTCGGCGTCGCGGCGGGGCCAGCTGCCGTCGGCGGCGAAGCGCTGCCAGACCTTGGCGATGGGGACGATGCGGCGAATGGGGACCGCGTTCAGTTCGCCGAACACTTGCCGCAATTGGGCCGCGGCCTGGCTACCGTCGGTGTCTCGGCCGTAGCTGACGATGGTGACCGGTTTGGCGGCCCATTCGGTGTCGAACCAGTCGATGGCGTTCTTCACCGCGGCGGGGAAGCTTCGGTTGTATTCGGGGGTGACTACGACGAAGGCGTCGGCCGCGGCCAAACGCTCCCCCAGTTCCCGCACCGCTGCGGGAAGCGGTTCGTCCTCATCGGTGAGCTGGTCGGGAAGTCCTGCTGCGGCGAGGTCGATGGAGTCCAAATCGACATCACGGCGGCGGCGCATCCGGCCTGCGAACCAATCCGCCACCGTCGGCCCGAATCGGCCGATGCGAGTGCTGCCGAGAATCACCGCTACCCGGACCGGGCTCGCGGTCGGCACCACCCGATCCGAACCCGCATCAAGCACCACCCGATCAGAACTCGCGGCAGACACCACCCGATCAGAACTCGCGGCAGGCACCACCAGGCCTACCCTCGCGGTGGGCAACCACGGTGTGCTGCGATCCGGCTTGTCGGTGCCGTCCGCCGCAGTGCTCGTGGTCCGGTCACCGCGCTCACTCACCGGGCGTCCTTGACGGGTGCCTCGAGGAAGGCAGGGATGATCGGCAGCAGCAGTTCGGGGCGGTGGACCAGGGTGATGTGGGTGGTACCCGGCAAGATGGCGAGCTGCGAGTTCGGCAGGCCCGCGGGCGTGTCACCCATGATGCCGCCGCCGAAGAGCCGGAACAGCTCGACCGCATGTTCGGGCCTGACGATGTCGGAGTCGCCGATCACCGTCAGCGTCGGCGCTTCGATCCGGCGCACCGCTTCCGCCGCGAAAGCGGGCATCGCGTTCTGGTCGTGATCCTTTACCCGCGCGACCAACTTCGGGAAGTCCTCGGGGCGCGGGGCGTTCTTCATGTAGTCGGTGTGAAAGGACGAGCCGTGCAGCATTTCGGGCTGCAGATCGGCGAGCCCCTCTATCAGACCCGGGTGCATCGCGCTCGCATCGAGACCACCCGCGGCCAGTATCTGCTTGCGCACCAGTTCGGGATACTTCAGCGAAATCTCCAGTGCGACACCGGCACCCATGCTGTAGCCGAGGATATCCGCCCGCTGCACACCGAGCTCGTGCAGCAGTGCCACCGTGTCCTCGGCCATCTGCGGGGTGCGCAGCGGACGGTCGATGTCGGCGGTGTGACCGTGCGCCTGCTGTTCGACGGCGATCACCTGGCGGGTCTTGGACAGCTCCGGGATCAGCTGACCGAAATCGGTGCCGATGCCCGACAGCGCGCCGTGCAGCAGCACAAGGGGCGGCTGCGATGTCGGGGCGCCGTGCACCTCGTAGTACATGTGCAGGCCGTTCACCTCGGCGTAGGCGCCGGCGTCTACCGGAGCCTTCTCATCGTCGGCCGCCGAGCAGCCGGAAATCAGGGCCGTCGCGGCGAGGGCAGCGGCGGCGAATGCGGTGCGGAGTTTCATGGCGGTTCCTTCGGTGATCGATGTTCGTCGTTGTCACCAACTCTGAGCCGCGCACCTTCCGGTTTCTTTACGGTCCGATTCCGGTGCCCTGGGTGCTCGGTCGACGGAGCGACCTCGGCGTTCGCCGCGGGCTCCGGCTCGACGTCGAGCTCCGGCACGGCAACGAGCTCCCGCTTCGGGCACGTCGTGCGGCACAAGCAGGCATGGTCACCGCTTAGGCTGCGGATATGCGTTTCGGTGTGCTCGGTCCATTGACGGTATGGACAGATACCGGGACGGTGGTACCGATACCGGGTGCAAAAGTGCGGGCATTGTTGGCAGATCTGCTGGTCAACGGCGGTCAACCGGTCTCGGCGGATCGGCTCATCGATGACATCTGGGCCGATGAGCCGCCGGGTAACCCAGCGGGCACACTGGCGGCCAAGGCGTCGCAGTTGCGCAGGGCGTTGCAGGATGCCGAGCCCGGCGGTCGCGAGTTGGTGGTGTCGCCGCCGCCCGGGTATCGACTCGGCGGCACCGATGTCGACGCATCGCGTTTCCGTTCGCTGGTGGCCACCGCCCGCGCCGCCACCGATACTGCCGGGCGCGTGCGGGCGCTCACCGAGGCGCTCGAGCTGTGGCGCGGACCCGCCTACGCCGATTTCCGGGACGCGCCCTTCGCCGAACCCGCGATCGCGCAACTGGAGGAGCAGCGGCTCGTGGCCGTCGAGGAATTGGCCGAGGCACGACTGGCACTGGGCGAATACCGAGAGGTGGCGGGTGATCTCGCGACATTCGTGCGCGAACATCCACTGCGCGAACGGCTGCGGGCCTGCTATGTGCGGGCGCTCTACGGCGCGGGCCGTCAAGCCGAAGCGCTGGACAGCTACGAGGATCTACGCAGGCAGTTGGCCGACGATCTCGGCTTGGACCCGAGTCCGGAACTCGTTGCCCTGCAACGCTCGATCCTCGGACAGGAGCTCGAGCTCGCCGCGCCCCGACCGGAAACCACACTCCGGCGGCGCGATTCCAATATCCCGGCCCAACGCACCGAGCTGATCGGGCGCGATGCGGATCTGATTCGCCTGCGCGACACCGTTTCCGGCACCAGGCTGGTGACGTTGACCGGTCCTGGCGGCGTCGGCAAGACCCGGCTGGCACTCGCCATGGCCGCAGGGCTGAGTGATCGGTTCACGCACGGCCGCTGGCTGGTCGAGCTGGCACCGCTGCAACCGACGGCAACCGACGGCGCCGCCTGGCTGGCCGAGGCGGTATCGCAGGTGCTCGGCATCCGGGCCACTGACGGCGCCGATCCGGCGGAACTACTCTGCGAAGTGCTCGCAGACCAGGACCTGCTGCTTGTCCTGGACAATTGCGAACACATCATCGACCACGCGGCCGACCTCGCCGAACTACTCCTCGGCGCGGCACCGAACCTGCGCATTCTGGCCACCAGCCGCGAGCAGCTGCGGCTGCCGGGTGAGAGCATCGTGCCGGTGGAGCCACTACAGGTCCCCGCACGCGAAGTTCCGATCGACGAGCTCGAACAATCCAGCGCGGTACAGCTATTCCTCACCAGGGCCCGCGCGAGCGACCGCGACTTCGTTCTCGACGCCGACAACGCCGAACCGGTCGCCACCCTGTGCCGTCGACTCGACGGCATCCCGCTCGCCCTCGAATTGGCCGCGACGAGGGTCCGGGCATTGGGTGTGCACGAGATGGTGGCCCGGCTCGACGACCGCTTCCGCCTGCTCGCCACCGGCCACCGCGGCGCCCCACCCCGCCAACAGACCCTCACCGCCATGATCGACTGGAGCTGGGGGCTGCTCGACGACACCGAACGCGCGGTACTGCGCCGACTGGCCGTGCACGCGGGTGGCTGCACCCTCGACGCCGCCGAAACCGTTTGTGCGACAAGTATTGATGCGGAAACTGCCACCGAGTCCGGTCCAACGCGCGGCCGGCCACGGGCCGAAGACAGCACCCGCAGCAGGGTGGCCGCTGTCGATCGGAGAGCGGCCGACAGCGATCACGGCGATCGCGCTGCCATCGCGCCGGTCCGCCTCGACGCGTCCGCCGTGGCGGATGTTGTTGCACGACTGGTAGATCGGTCGCTCGTTCACGCGGCAGGGCGACGGTATCGACTACTGGAGTCGGTGGCGGCGTTCAGCATGGATCGACTGGCGGAGGCGGGCGAGGTGGCTGCGCTGCATTGGGCGCATCATCGCTACTACCTGCTGTTGGCCGAACGGGCCGCACCCGAGCTCTATGGCGCCGATCAGCGGCGGTGGCTGCACCGGCTGGATAGTGAAAGCGCGAATCTGCGTGCCGCACTGGACGGATTCGTACGGGGTGACGACGCGGAGCATGCGCTGCGCCTGGTGAACGCGCTGGCCTGGTACTGGTTGCTGCGCGGCCGGTCGAGTGAGGCACGGCGGTGGTTCGACGCCGCTCTCGCCCTCGGCGGCTCACCGAAGCATCGCGCGCCCGCCCTGGCATGGAATGTCGGCCTGGCTTTCCAGCAGGGCGAATTCACCGACGGTGTGGCGAAGCGCGCCGCGGTGTTCGCCGCTTACGACACTGTCGAGGATCCGGCCGGGCGCGCGCGTGCCGAATTGTTTCTCGCATTCTCCGCGCTGGAATCCGGTGACCTGCCGGAGCTGGAAGCACTGGTGCGCCGAGCACTTCCGGTGTGCGAACAGCTCGGTGACCGTTGGGGTATCGCGACAGCGCATGTGGCGCTGGCGAAATCGGCACACAGCCGGGTCGATCTGACCTCATTGGAGGACAATGCCAGATCCGCCGCGCGGATCTTCGCCGAGATCGACGACCGCTGGGGCAGGCTGCAAGCGGCCGAATGGCTGGGCGGGCTCGCCGAATTGACCGGCGACCTAGCCGGAGCCACCGAGATCCACACCGAAGCACTCGGCCTCGCCGAGGAGTTGGAACTGTGGGGCCAGGTATGCACCCACCTGTGTTGGCTCGGCTGGATCACCATGCAGCACACCGAGTTCGACCGTGCCACCACGCTCGGCGAACAGGCACTGCGGATCGCTGCCGAACACGGCTACGGTCCCGGCCGCATCTTCGCCTCGGTGGTGCTCGCTTTCACCGCCCGCCGAGCTGGCAAACCCGATGTCGCGGAACACATCCTGCGTGAACTCCTCGCACTCACCCCACCCGGCGCCGAAGAGACTCCGCTTTTCCTGCCCATGCTCCAGGTCGAACTCGGCTACATCCTCGAACAGCGTGGCGAGCCCGCGGCCGCCCTCGACCTCCACCTCACCGCCTTCGACGGCGCTCAACGCATCGCCGCCCCCCGCGACACCTCCTTCGCCCTGGCCGGTTTGGCGGCCGCCACCGCGAGCCTCGGCGAATACAACACCGCCGCACACCTTTTAAGCGCCGCAGAAGCTGTCCGCCTGGCCAACGGCATCGCGCTACTGCCCGCCGAACGCCCGGACATCGACCACCCGACCGCCACAGTCCGAGCGGCCCTCGGCGATCCGGCGTTTACCGCCGCCCACGCCGCGGGCGCGAAACTGACCCCCGGTGCGGCCCGGGCGCTGGCAGCCGCGGTGGCACCGAATGCGCAGCGCACAGCCGCCGAACTCGGCTGACCTCGACCGGACAACCCGGGACAAGCGTCGGTATCTGCGATACGTCGCATTCCGACATAGGAACCCGCCGGGGCACTGACAGTCGCCTTGTCCACGAACATTCCCTCTTGCAGGCGGCCATAGATACCGACTGCACGCCACACACCCGCCGATCCCTGGCTTACGTCCTGCGCGGCATACTCAATTCGACCCATCCGCGTGAGCGGCGAACGCACAGGCAGGGCACGCCGGTTGACGGGTGTCGTGAATGCTGGTTTGAACCGCTCGGGCGGTCTACCACGTAGACAATGCGAGACAGCGATACCGGCGCAGCGTGCGGTTCGGATATCGCTTCGGCCGGTCTGTCGACGGCCGCACATCAAGGAGACCGATGAAACGTCTGGGACCTTTGCTCACTCTCGGGGCGATGGCGGTGTTGGCCGTTGTCCTGCTCGTCATCAATATGTCCAAGGAAACCGAGCCGACGCCGAACTCGGCGGCAGCGACGACCACCGCACCCGCCGCTGCGACGACACCGGGCACACCGACCACCAGCATCAACGCGGCGACCCCGTTCCCCGCCAAGGCCGACTATGTCGGCACCATCCCGCTACAGTCCGGCGGCACCCTCACGCTCTCGATCGCCGTGCAAGGCAGCAAGGCGACCGCGTACGCGTGCGACGGCCAGTCGATCGAATCCTGGCTACAGGGCAGCGCGACAAATGGTTCGTTGCAGCTGACCGGCAAGAACAACGCGCGACTCGACGGCAGCTTCGATGGCAAGGCCGTCAACGGGACGCTGCGGATCGGCGGCGAGCAGTGGGGGTTCACCGCGGCGCCGGTACAGCCACCCGCGGGGCTGTACGTCTACAACGACGGTGGCGAGCGTGAGAGCTGGATCGTCGACTCCAACGGTGGCGTCACCGGCGTCCGGCGTGCGGCCGACGGTTCCACCTCGCCCGCACCCGCCCTCGCGACCGACGCGACGGCAATTGTCAACGGCAAGAAGGTAACTGCGAGCAAGGTAAGCGGTGGTGACAGTGCCGGCTGATCGAGAGGCCCTGACTGTGCGAGCCCAGCCGAGGACCGCGTCGGCGGCGGCGATCGTTATCCCGATGCTGATCGGCGCGGCCGTCGCTGTCGCGCTCGGTGTGTATGGGAAAGTGCACGACCCGCGGTTCTTCTCGGTCAACGTGGCCGGATTCTCCAGCCCGACGGCGGTGAAGACCTGGCTGGCCACGCTCGCGACCGCGCTGGCGCTGTTCCAATTCGCCTCCGCGCTGTGTATGTACGGCAAGATCCGCGGATTCGCACCGTCCTGGATCGGCGTCGCACACGTCTGGTCCGGCAGACTCGCCGTGCTCGCCAGCGTCCCGGTCGCGGTGCACTGCCTGTACGCCCTGGGATTTCACGAATACCAGACCAGGGTGCTGCTGCACTCGCTGTTCGGCTGCTTCTTCTACGGGGCATTCGTCGCGAAAATGCTGTTGCTGACCCGAAAGGGCCTGCCCGGCTGGGTAATTCCGGTCGCAGGCGGCCTGACGCTCACCGGCCTCATCGGCATCTGGCTGACCTCCGCCCTGTGGTTCTTCCAGAACAACGGCATCATTTTTTGAACGGAGCCCCACTCATGACCAACAACGAACGCATCGTCCGGCGGCGCACTGTCGTGGTGGCCGGAGCAGGTGCGGTGGCGGCCGCGGCCGCGCTCACCGCGTGCAGCACCTACGGCACGAACGACTCCGCATCCGGGCCGAAACCCGCCACCGCCGCTGCCCCCGGCCCGAATACCACCCCTAGCCCGAATACCGCCGCCGGGCAGCCGAGCCCGAATGCCCTCGCAAAGACGACCGATGTCCCGGTCGGCGGTGGCGTGATCAACGGCGACACCGTGGTAACCCAGCCGAGCGCAGGCGTCTTCGTCGGGCTGTCCTCAGTGTGCACACATGCGGGCTGCACCGTCGCCGAGGTGTCCGGCGGCACCATCAACTGTGTCTGCCACGGCAGCAAGTTCGGCCTCGACGGCTCGGTCGTGAACGGTCCTGCGACCCGCCCACTCGCCGCGAAGAAAGTTCGCGTCGAGGGCGAATCCATAGTGCCCGAGTAGCGCGGCAGCGCCGGAGTAGAACCGGTCAGGAACTGCCGAAGACTTCGGCCATCCGCTTGTCCATCTCCTCGGGCGAGACGTCCTCGACATGGGTCGACACGGTCCAGCGGTGGCCCCACGTGTCTTCGAACGAGCCGCTGCGGTCGCCGTAGAACTGGGTGACCACGGGCGTGAGTTGCCTCGCACCGGCCGCGAGGGCGGCGGCGAAGGCGGCGTCGGCATCCTCGACGTAGACGAGGAGGTTGACCGGAGTTCCGCCGACCGTCTTCGGGTCCAGGAACTCCATATCGGGAGCTGGGTCACTGAGCATGACGACCGAATCGCCGAACATCAATTCACAATGCGCGATCTTGCCGTCCGGGCCCGGTATGCGCATCCGCTCCGATGCGCCGAAAATGTGTTTGTAGAAGTCGATGGCAGCAGCGGCGCCGTCGATCGCCAGCCCTGGCGAGACCACCGGATATCCATCGGGAATGGGCTTGACATCGGACATGATTAACCTCCGGGAGAAGGCGAAGTGTCGGACGATCCGAGCCTATTCCCGCCTGGTCATTCCGTCCACGACACCTGTGTATTGATCGTCTGCCGCAGCATGCTCGCACTGCGCGAGTCGCGGTAGGCCTGATGCCCGCCGACGGTGATGGAACCCGATACCGGCAGCGGCAGCCCGAGGTCGACGGTGATCGTTCCCGTGCCCTGCATGACGTAGTCCTGGATGTCGAGGGTGCCCGCATTGTTGGGCATCGCCCACACCGCTGACTTCGGCGTTTGCGTCACCTCGAGCTCGATGGTCAGCCGGTCGCCCTCGCGCTCGGTCATGGTCGCGGTTGTCACCTGGTCAAGGGCGACGCCACCGGTCACCTCCTGGCGCACCGTCCACACCGCGCCCTCGCCGACCGGCTCGTCGGGAAACGCGATCGAACGATAGACCGCTTGATAGAAGGCTTGCTCCAGCGCGGCACGTGCGGCATTCGAAGTATCCGGTGACGGCTCGAGGCGCAGCGCGGTGATCGCGCCGAGCTCGCTCATATCGAAGCCCGCGTGCGAACCACCGGCCGCGGTGAGCGCCTTGGCGAGCGAGGGGTCCGGGC
Organism: Nocardia arseniciresistens; assembly: GCF_046764875.1. Classification (NCBI taxonomy): domain Bacteria; kingdom Bacillati; phylum Actinomycetota; class Actinomycetes; order Mycobacteriales; family Nocardiaceae; genus Nocardia; species Nocardia arseniciresistens. The sequence continues at coordinate 143,326 of NZ_JBKORD010000005.1, read as the reverse complement.
TGCTGATGGTGCCGAGAGTGAGGTCGACATCATCGCCGTCCGCGCGTGCGGTCATCGGGATGGTCAGCGCGGGCGTCGAAAAATCGCGCGACGGCTGATCGTTGATCTGCTGCTGGATGCTGTAGCCGGTATGCAATGTCACTTGCTGGGCGGTACCGGGTAGGTAGCTCGGACGCAGCAGGGCGCGCGGCTCGGCGCCCTGCGAAACGACCGTTGTGACGGCCGCCGAGATCGGCACCGTCACTTCCTTACCGATTCCGAGCGGGTCGGTGCTGTCGGATTCGCTGCGCGCCTCGGTCCCATCGCCGCAACCGACACCGAACGCGGAAAGCCCGACCGCGAGCACCATCAGCAGCACACCCGATCGCGCGATCCGAGGTGTGTTGGGGGAAGACAACACCGTCACGACGATCAGAGTACGACCGCTTCCTGAGTGTCAGCTGGGACATGCAGGTGACCGCGTGCAAACGGCCCAAGGTTGCTCGAGAGATGATGGTCGTCGTGAGTGACGACCGGCCGAACGAGGAAGACACTGCCGAACAGGCTGTGCCACCAACCGAACCAGCGGCAACGACCCCTGAACTATCCGACGAAGGGGAGACGGCAGCCCCAGCAGCGCCTTTGCGGCTGCGAACGCTGCTGATCATCGCGGCGGTGCTGCTCGGACTGGATCTGCTCACCAAGGCGATCGTGGTCGCTCAGCTGAAGCCGGGCGAACCGGTGTCGATCATCGGCGATTTCGCGCGGCTGTCGCTGGTGCGCAACCCCGGCGCGGCGTTCTCGATGGCCACCGGCATGACCTGGCTGCTGACGCTGGTCGCCGCGGGCGTGGTGATCGGCGTGATCCGCATCGGGCGCACACTGCGCTCGCTGTGGTGGGCGATCGGGCTGGGCATGGTGCTCGGCGGCGCGCTCGGCAACCTGGTTGACCGGTTGTTCCGTGCCCCCGGTCCACTACAGGGCCATGTGGTCGACTTCGTCGCGATCGGCTGGTGGCCGGTGTTCAATGTGGCGGATTCCGCGATCGTGTGCGGCGCCATCCTGCTGGTCGTGCTGACGGTGTTCGGGTTCGAACCCGACGGCCGTCGGGCGGGGCGTGACACCGCCCTCGGGGACAACGACAGCAAGACCGAGAACACCGAACAGGAGAACGCGGCATGAGGGAAACCAGAACCATGCCGGTGCCCGACGGCCTCGACGGCATGCGCGTCGATGCGGGGCTCGCACGGCTGCTCGGCCTTTCGCGCACCGCGGTGGCCGCGATGGCCGAGGACGGCTCGGTACAGCTCGACGGCGTCGCCGCGGGCAAGTCCGATCGACTCGTCGGCGGGGCCTGGCTGGAGGTCGAATTCCCCGAGCCCCGCCGAGAATTGACGATCGAGGCCGAAGCGGTAGAGGGCTTGACGATCCTGTACGCCGACGACGACATCGTCGCGGTGGACAAGCCGGTCGGCGTCGCCGCGCATCCCGGTGTCGGCTGGAGCGGGCCGACGGTGGTCGGCGGGCTGGCCGCGGCCGGCTACCGCATCTCCACCTCCGGTGCGCACGAACGCCAAGGCATCGTGCATCGGCTCGATGTCGGCACCTCGGGGGTGATGATGGTCGCACAGTCCGAGCGGGCCTACACGGTGCTCAAGCGGGCCTTCAAGGAACGCACCATCGATAAGCGGTATCACGCGCTGGTGCAGGGACATCCCGATCCGAGCAGCGGCACTATCGACGCCCCCATCGGCAGGGCCCGAGGCAACGACTGGAAATTCGCGGTCACCGCCGACGGACGCCCGAGCGTCACCCACTACGACACCGTCGAGGCCTTCCAGGCCGCGAGCCTGCTCGACATCCATCTGGAAACCGGCCGCACCCATCAGATCCGGGTGCATTTCTCCGCGATCCGCCACCCCTGCTGCGGCGACCTCACCTACGGCGCCGATCCGCGCCTCGCCGAGCGCCTCGGCCTGCAACGCCAGTGGCTGCATGCCCGCGCCCTCGGCTTCAACCACCCCGCCGACGGCCGATACCTGGAGATCACCAGCGAGTACCCGGCGGACTTGAAGAACGCGCTCGACGTCCTGCGAAATGCCTGACACGGCCCCTGATCGGACACCGTGGCGCGCGATCGCCATCGCCGCGGCAGCCATCGGGCTCGTCGTGCTGATGGCGGTGCTCGGCGCGCTGAATCCGCCGGTCCCCTCCGGCGTCTCCACCGACCGGCTCGGCCCCGAACGGGGCGAGCCGGTCGCGGACTACCTTGCCCGCGCCCATGACTCGCTCGCGAGCCCTGGCGCCGATGACCGCGGGGACACCGACGAGCACTGGGCCCTTGTCTCGTTCACCGAAACGCTGACGCCGGACCGGATTCCGGCACACGGCGGCGGTCTGCGCATCGCCCAGGTGATCCACCAAACGCGAATTCCCCGCGTCCACACCCCGATAGTCACCGTCGCCGTCCCGGCAGGCGACGCAGCAGCGGTCGCCTCCGCCGATAACGCGGCCTGGCAGTTGCTCGCGCAACCTGCCTCCGACGAGCGCTTCGCCCGCGTCGTCGCGATCTCGGTGTCCCGCCTGCGCGCGGGCTGCGCCTGCACCATCGGCATCGTCGTGCGAGGATCGCTACCGCGTCTGCGAGAACTGTCCACCCAGAACGGAATCCGCGCCGTCCAAGCCCTCCCCGCCGACGCCGTGTCCGGCCGCTTCGCGGTAGTCCCGCTACCTCCGGACCAGAATGATGTGGTGGCGCCCGGCCCCGACGACGGCCCGCTTCCCGAACGGTGAGAACGCGACGCGGGCACTCAGTCCGGTAGCGTCACCACGCCGTCGAGGTAGCGGCGGCAGCGGCCGATGAGCAGGACACGATCACCCGCGAGTTCGCAGCGCATGCTGCCGCCACGGTGGGACAGCTGGCGGGCTGTGAGGTCGGTGCGGCCGAGTTCGCGTGTCCACAGCGGAACCAGCTGGGCGTGCGCCGATCCGGTGACCGCGTCCTCGATCACGCCGAGATCCGGGCCGAAGACCCGGGAGACAATGTCGGAGGTGTCGCCGCGGGCTGTGATGACCGCGTCGAACGCTAGCGGCGGGAACGCCGCGAAGTTCGGGTGGGCGTCGCGCACTTCCTGTTCGGAGCCGAGGAAGATCACCTCGTCGAATCCGGTGAACGCGCGCAACGCGCGGACGCCGAGTGCGTCGACCAGTACCGGGTCGGGTTCGATCTCCCTGGATTCGAGTGCGGGCAAGTCGAGCACGTACTCGTCGTCGTCGGTGCGGTCGACGTGCAACCAGCCGCTGCGGGTGAAGAAGCTCACCCGATCTTCACCGGGGTGGATGTCCTCGAGGATCTGTGCCGCGGAGGCCATGGTGGCGTGGCCGCACATGTTCACCTCCATGGTCGGTGTGAACCAGCGCAGGTGGAACGCGGGCCACTCCCCCGGTCGCGCACCGGCCTCCGTGGGTAATTGCGAGGTATAGAAGGCGGTTTCGGCGAGGTTGTTCTCCTCCGCCAGGTTTTGCAGCAGCTCATCGGGCAGCCACGCGGTCAGCGGCATGACCGCGGCTGGGTTGCCCGAGAACGGTGCGTCGGCGAACGCGTCGATCTGGTGCAGCAGTACCTCCATATTCGGAAAGGTACTCCAACACTGAATGATCGCCTCGCACAAGGTATCTCGCGGCGCGGCGGGTCGGATGTCCAGTTTGTCAGGTTCCGCCGCTTGGGGCGGGCGGGAGCAGTTGCCCCTTCTCTCCTCGCAACGCCGCACTGATCCACCAGGCGGCCTCGACGAGCACGATGCCGACAGCACCGAAGATGAGCGCGGCGATGGTGAGCCTGATGTTCGAGGGGTCGAGCTTGAAGAAATGCCGCGTGAAAGGAACGGTGAACAAGATCAGGTACGCGGCCACCGAAGTCGCGATGAGCACGACCTTCCACCACACGTACGGCCGCGCCACGATGGCGAGCACCCACACCGCGATCATGATGAGCGTGATCAGCGCAGTAGTGCCCGCCTGCTCTTTCTGCTGCTCACCGGCATTCGGCCCCGCGTAGGCGACCAGATAGGAGGCGAAGGTCGCGGTGCCGATCACCACGCCGGACGGAATGGCCAAACGCAGCACCCGCGGAACGAATCCGGTCCGAGCCCGCTCGTTGTTCGGTGCGAGGGACAGGATGAACGCCGGGATGCCGATGGTGAACCAGGCCGCGATCGTGACGTGCCTCGGCAGGAACGGGTATGGGATCGGCTCGTAGCCGAAAATCTGCGAACCGACACCCGCGAGACCGACCAGGAAGGCCAGCAGCACCGCGTACACGGTCTTGGTGAGGAACAGGTTCGAGACCCGCTCGATATTGCCGATGACCCTGCGGCCCTCGCCCACCACGTACGGCAGCGTCGCGAACTTGTTGTCCAGCAACACGATCTGCGCGACCGCACGGGTCGCGGGGCTGCCCGCACCCATCGCCACGCCGATATCGGCATCCTTCAGCGCGAGTACGTCGTTCACGCCGTCACCGGTCATCGCGACGGTGTGGCCACGAGACTGCAAGGCGGCCACCATGGCTCGCTTCTGGTCTGGGCGCACGCGGCCGAAAGTTGTTTCGCGGTCCAGGATGTCAGCGAGTGCGTCGCGATTGTCGGGCAATTCGCGGGCGTCGACCGCGTGCTCGCCACCGGCGAGGTCGAGCGAGGAGGCCACCGCGCCCACCGACACCGCGTTGTCACCGGATATCACCTTGATCGAGACATCCTGGCCGGCAAAGTATTCGAGCGTCTCGCGGGCATCGGGACGGATCTTCTGCTCGAGCACGACGAGCGCGGCAGGCGCCACATCGCCGGGGGCGTCGGGGGCGTCGACGGGGCGGTCGCTGCGCGCGAGCAGCAGAATCCGCAGGCCGGACGAACCGAGTTCCTCAGCGACCCTGGCATCTTCGGAGGCCGGGTCGAGCAGCACATCGGGCGCACCGAGCAACCAGTCGCCGTGCTCGCCGTAGGAGAACCCGCTCCACTTCTTCGCCGAGGAGAACGGGGCGACCGCGGTGTGCTGCCAGCCGGGCCCGTCGGGCAGCGCCTCGCCGATCGCCTGCACGCTCGCGTTCGGGCGCGGATCGTCGGTTGCCAAGGCCGCCAACGCCGTACGCACCTCGGCATCGTCGACATCACCGAGCACCTTGATATCCGAGAGGCGCATCCCGTTCTCGGTCAGAGTTCCGGTCTTGTCGGCGCACACCACATCCACGCGGGCCAGCCCCTCGATCGCGGGCAACTCCTGTACAAGACACTGCCGCCGACCCAGGCGCACCACCCCGACCGCGAACGCGACCGAGGTCATCAGCACCAAGCCCTCGGGCACCATCGGCACCAGGGCCGCGACCATGCCGCTCACCGCGGGCCGCCAGCTCTCCTTGCTGGAGAACAGCTGGTTGTAGATGCTCAGCAGGCCCGCGGGGATCAGCAGATAGGTGATCACCTTCAGGATCGTGTCGATGCCGTTGCGCAGCTCGGACTTCACCAGGGTGAACTTGCTCGCCTCCGCCGCCAGCTTCGCGGCATATGCGTCGCGGCCGACCTTGGTCGCGCGGTAAGCGCCGCTGCCGGACACCACATAGCTGCCCGACATCACCTCCGTGTCGATCTTCTTATCCACCGCGTCCGCTTCACCGGTGAGCAGCGATTCGTCGATCTCGAGCTGCGCGGACTCCACGACGACGCCGTCGACCACGATCTGATCGCCGGGGCCGAGCTCGATGAGGTCGTCGAGCACGACCTCGCGCGGCGCGAGTTCCAGCGACTTGCCGTCGCGGCGCACGGTCGGCCTCGCCTGACTGACGATGGCAAGCTCGTCGAGGGTGCGCTTGGCGCGGATCTCCTGGATGATGCCGATCCCGCTGTTGGCGATGATCAGCAGGCCGAACATGCCATCGATGATCGAACCGGTCGCCACGATCAGGATGAACAGCACGCCGAGGATGGCGTTGATTCGCGTGAAGACGTTGGCACGGACGATCTCGCGTACCGATCGGCTGGCCCGGTCCGGCACGTCGTTGGTGAGCCCGTCGCTGCGACGTCGCTCGACTTCCGCCGCGGTAAGTCCGGTGGCGCCCGATGCCTGCACGGTAATCGACATGACCGCAAGGCTACCTAGAACTGCGGTCGGTATCGTGCAGCGAAGTAGCTCGGTGGCTGGCCGAGGTGCAGGCGACCGGTGCCGCGAGCAGTTGGTTCGGCACCGTGCAGTTCGGCACCATGCTCACAGCTGCTGGGCTTTGCGCTTCCATTCCTCTATGAGAGCGCGGTTGAGGATTTCGAACTCGCTGCGATCGGCGTCGGGCCAGGAGTCGACATCCATGTCGAGCCCGCGAGCGACAACAAATTCAATGAAATGATCCGACGTAGCCTTGCTACGTGCACGGATGAAATTCTCTTCAGCAGGTGTCGCGTTCATGGAACCCTCATTCCGTACCATTCGGAGGTATTCATCAATATTTCACCGAGAGTCTTTTTTTCTCGGCGTCCGGGATTAGCGCTCGTCAGGCTGGCAAGTTCGTTCGGTGAAGGATACTCGGCGGGGTTTCCCGTTTCGAACCGCCTGCGAAATTCAGTTAACTGCGCCTGATCAGCGGGCGAGCACTTATCGAATATTGCCGAGATGCGACCCTCGATCGACTTCCTCGACTTCGCAAGCAAGGCTGGATCGTCGGTAATATACTCGTAGCCAGACTTAGCCCAGACTGCACCGCCGGCCTGCCCTGTTGCCAGCTCTACTCGATCGACACCACACCGACGATAGTACTGATCCATAGAGGCATTGAATGCCGTAGCGAATCCCTGTCGGTGATACTTGGGCTTCAGAAACATTCCGGTATTCTCGACAACCAGCCGCCCTCGAGAGTCCTGATAGAATGTGTTGGTGACAGTTCCGACGAACATTCCGTTCTTATCGGAAAGCATGGCAGTATACTTTATACCGGGAACCTCCCCCCTGATCGTATGGGTCGCATTCGAATATTCGATCGAAGATCCGTCTTTGGGAAAATGCAACGTATACGGACCGTATTTTCCTTCGAATCCGGAAAAGAGCGAATGCAATTCCGCCTCGGACGCAGTAGGCCCCGCACGGAGTAGGTCACCCATATCTGGCATATGCGAAAGGTCGGTCAACGGAACACGGCGGCCAGATGTGGGAGAGACCCCTACCGAAGGGATCCCGGACGTCCCGGCCTCCGTGTCAGTGGCACTTCTGCTGATGGCATCGGCACTATCCCCGTCCCCCCGGCGCGCGACCCGCCCGAACTCATCCAGCTCGTTGGCCTGTCGCCCGACGAAGCCGGGACCAGCCGCCTGCGCCCCGCCGGATAGGCGCTGGGTAATCGCCCGGAACCACGCGGCTGGACTCATTCATCGAACTCCCCACCGCAGCTGTGGCCACCGGCTGCCGAACTGCTTTCTCGGAGGCTACGGAAACCCCGGTTGACGCCGTGGCGTCGACTCTCCCTGGTACCGGGAATAGCCCCGGTACCGGGAATTGTCAGAAGAATCACGGCCCCCGCGTCCGCCTGAGCGACACCTCCCCACGTCACGACGAACGCCCTCGACAAACGCGCGCTCAGTAGTCGGTGTTGATGTGCCCCGGGGTCCAGAGTCCGGAGTGGTCTTGTTCGGTGATCGTCGGTCGCGCCGGCTCCGCGCTCGCATCCGTCCTGCTGAACTGCTGGAGCTCGCCCCAGTCGCGACGCCAGTCATTGTTCAAATAGGTGGCCAGGCTGCGCGAGCGCAGCAGCATATCGGTCCAGCCGAGGGGGCCGCCGCCGTCGTGGCTTTGCCACAGGCTGGTGATTTCGGCGCCTGGGCGGTCGGGCAGGATGCGGTAGGCGGGGATTTCGGCGATGCCGTCGCGGTGGTCGTATGGACGCTGATTCGGGAACTGAAGCCCGACCATCCAGTCGGTCAGCACCGGGACCTTCGAGCCGACGACCTCTTCGAGTGTTTTGGTCTGCGGCACTCGCGGCGGGGTCAGCGCCAGCCACTGTTTCGGGTTGCGATCCCGGTCGACCGCGACGATCCGGATCACGTCGGCGCGGTCCGGAATCTCGGCGAACGGCACCCGCAGATTGCGCCACGACGGCGCTGGACCTATGTCGATCGGGGTGACCCGGCCCAGAGATTGCGCGGACGCCGCGGAATCAGTGGCGCCGTACTCGATTTCGAGCGACTGTCCCGGCGAGACGATGCCGTCCGCGTCGACCGATCTGATCCGCCCCGCCGCGCTCAGCGCGATGATGCCCGCGCGATCACCGGGGTCGGGCAGGCGGTACCAGCCGGTGGTCAGGTCGGCGGGGCCCGCGTCGCCGGAACGGTAGGTGCCGAGCATCGGCGTCTTCGCCGGGTCGAGGCCGAACGGTAGTGCGGCGCTTGCGGTTCCCGCGGTGTTCTCGGTCGCCGACTTGCTGCTGAGGGCGTCGGCGATACTGCCCGACGAGCTCGCTTCGTCGTCGGGACGCAGATCTTCGGCGACACCGTTGCCGCTGAATCCGGTTCCGCTGCCCGACAATGTGCTGACCGCGTCGCCGGTCAACGGCCGCAGCATCCCCACATTCGGATCGGATTCGACCAGCACCTGGCCAGCGAGCCCCGACGTATCCCCCGACACCGCAGCGATATTCGAGCGCGCCAGCGAAAACGCCGGATACTGCGAGACCGCCGCCTTGGCGAACGATCCGACGTCCCACACCACGAGCAGCGCCAGCGCGATAGTCAGCGGCGGTAGCAACGACACCCGCCGAGCAAAGCGCGAAATACGGTGTGGTGTACCCGGTTGCGGAGCATGGATGTGCCACCACGCGGCAACCAACAGCAGCAGGACGGTGGCGACGAGGAACAACTTGTTGAGCTCGAGCCCGGCGACGACCGGCGGCTTGTCCCACCACGGAATGCCGTAAGACGAGACGTACCACCATTTGTTGGGGCCCGAGAACACCAGCGCGAGCACGAACGCGATCAGCGCGGCGAACAGCGCGCGGTTGCGCGGCGCGCGCAGCACCCGCGGACCGACCGCCATAGCGGTGACCATCGCGACGGCCCCCGCCACACCGGCGTAGACGCCGAAATGGTGGGTCCATTTGGTCGGCGTGATCATGATGAGCAGCAGCGCACCGACGGTGACACCGAGTATGCGCCGGGTCGGACCCGCCGCGGTCTGCGGGATGCGACCGCCCTTGCGCAGCAACATGAGCACGCACACGGCCAGTCCGACGAACATCGCGAAGACGCCGATCCTGCGGCCGACCGAACCGTCGGTCTCACCTTGGAACAGGTACTGGTAGCGCAGATAGTCGTCGAACCACTGCACGTCCGGGCCGACGATGTGATGGATGCGCTTCATCTCGAACATCGCGGCAAGCGGCTGATCGGCGAACATCACCGCCAAAGCAACGGCACCCGCCGCGAGCAGCGGGGCGAGCAGCGTCGCGTAACCGATGACCCGCGTACGCACCGAACCCGCTGAGCCGATGCGGGCCATGATGATTCGCGCCACCGGCCGCAAACCCCCCAACAGTGCTGCGATACAGATGACACCGGACGGCCCCGCAGTACAACTGAACGCCGCGACCAGGATCGCGAACCCTGCGGGCAGCAGCCGCCGCGTCCCGATCGCGTGTTCGACAAGACACCACGTGAGCAACAGCCCGAGCGCCACCGGCGGTTCCGGGCGCAACCCGTTGTCGTAGGCCATCCAGATGGCCAGGAAGCCGAGCGCCCCTGTCCACATCGCAATCCTGTTGTGCCGCACCGCGACTCCGAGACGCGGCGCGACCTCGCGGCTGAGCAGCAGCCACATCAGCACACCGCAGAGCAGGGCAGGCAGCCGAACCCACGGGCTGGCGGTGCTGACCTCGGTCATGATCCGGATCAGGTCGTAATACGGTGTGCCGACGGGATTTTCGGGCACGCCGAAGTACGCGAAGTAGTTGGCCATATACCCGGCGGCACCGGACGCGCGCGCCATGCCGAACTGGTAGCCGTCATCGGAGGTGGTGGAGCCGATGAAACACCACAGCACCATCGTGCCGAGCACCACGCCGTCGAGCAGGGAGAACGTCAACCAGCGGCGCGGAATGATGCGGCGGGTGCGACGGCCGTCCTGCCGATCGAGCCGGTACAGCGCGACCAGCGAAACAATCGTGCACAGCACCGCAAGCCAGATCGCCGCGCGCTTGATCGGTGTGGGGGTGGAGGAGAACCTGGTGTCGAGGGCGGCGGTGACCTGCGCGCCGTCGGCAGTGGCCAGATCGCTGAAGATGCCGACCATCTGTGGGCGGTAGTCGCCGTTGAGCACCACGGGGAAGCCAGGGGCCTCGAACCCGACGAGGGTGGCGGTCGCGCTGGTGGTGTCGGCGTGCACGGTGAGCTCGCAACCCGGGACCAGTTGGTCGACCGGGACACTCAGCAGCGCCTGGTTTCTCAACACCACGTCGAGTCGAGCGACGCCCTCGGCGCGCGGCGGCTGCACGCGTGCGACGAACCCGTACCGCTCGAGGTTCGGTGCTCCCGCGGGTCCGGTCGCGGCGAGCACGCCCCCCTCGGCGCTGAGCTGGTTGATCGCCGCGCAGGGCAGGGTGGCATCAAAGGTCAGTGGCGCAAAGGAGACCAACGGGGCCTCGATGCTGCGAGCGGATCCGTCCTGCGGCCAGCTCAGCGTCGCCGCGTCCATCCGAATCGGCAGCAAGGGCACTGCCAGCGCGAACAATGCGGCGAACAGACCCGCGATCAAGGCGACAGGTCCTGTCCATCCCCCACGTGTCTTCGGTTGTGCGGTCCCTCGTTCGAGTTCCTCGACGGACGGCGGCCCCGCCCACACCATCGTGTCAGCCACGGTGCCCGATAGTAGCGGAATAGTTCGCCGATGAAACTTGTTGGCCGGCGGCCGACCCCGAGGGGCCGGCCGACGCCGAAAAGAACTAGCTGGTGCAGGCCACCGACTGCTGGCCGAGGTTGCTCAGCATGGTGCAGGCCCAGGTCTTCTGGACCTTCCACTTGCCGTCTTCGGCGACGAAGGGCACGTCGACGATGTTGGTCTGGCCATTGATGGTGAAGTTCGCCTTGGCGTTGACGCTGTCACCGAAGGGGGTCACCTCGGTGACGGCGACCTGGATGTTGGCGCCCTTGGCGGCCTCGGCCAGACGGTTGGGGAGCTCCGGGTCGGCTTGGGCGCCCTGGACCATGTCGAGCTTGTCGGAGTTCGGGATCGACGGATCCAACGCCTTCTGCAGCGAATCGTTCAGCTCCGCCACGGTCGGGACCGGCGGCAGGTCCGCCGACGCCGACGCCGACGCCTTGGCGCTGGTCGAAGTCTTGGTCGGCGAGGCGGTGTCCTTCTTGTCGTCGCTACCACAAGCGGTCATGCTCAGGGTGGCGGCGAGGGCCAGCCCGGCGATCGCGATACGTCCAGTCTTACGAAGCTTCAACTGCTCGTCCTTTACGTTCGAGTAGGTACGGGTCAACCCGGGCAGCGTCCTACCGAACCATCCAACCGAACCGGCAGCGCTGCACGAGTCTCACAGGCTACCGGTCAGCGGAGACTGCCCAGTGGATCAGCCCGCGACAAACTGATGTCGTCGGCAGCGAAAGTACGCGCCGGACCCGGCCCTGTCGAGCTGGTCTCGAAGCGGACGGTGACTACACCGAGCCCGGCGCCCTGCACCCAGCCGTGTCCGAATTCGGGATGCGCCACGTCCATGCCCGGGTGCCACGGCGCCGCCTGCCTGGTCGTTGAATCGGCATGCGGCGCCGAGGAACCCGGTTCCGGCACCCACTCGGGCTCCGCGCTGTGCTCTTCGATCGGCGATTGGTCCAGTTCGGGAAACAGCGATTCCTGACGCACCGTCGACAGCCCGCCGAAACTCACCCCGACCAACCGGACCGGGCCGAGCTCGACAGGATCGATCGCCGAGCGCTGTGCGGCGGTGCTCAGCGTTGCCAGATCCGCTGTCGCGTACGGCAAGGTGAAAGACCTGGTCACGATGCTCATATCGGATTTCTTGAGTTTCAGCACCACGGTGCGGGCCGCGCGCCCGTCCTTGCCGAGCCTGGCGTGCGCGGCACCGGCCATCGCCTCGATCGCGGGCCGCAGCTGGGCGAGGGTGACAATGTCGCTCTCGTAGGTGGTTTCGGCGCTGATCTGTTTGGCCTCCGCGCGTTCGGCCACCGGCCGGTCGTCAACACCGCGGGCGAGTCGATGCAGCGCGGCGCCGATACTGCCGCCGAGGATCGACACCGCCTCCGACTCCGGCAACGCCGCGAACGCGCCGACGGTCTCGATACCGAGCGAGCGCAGCCTGCTCTCGGCCACCGGCCCGATCCCCCACAGTTTGCGCACCGGCAAACCGGCCAACAGCTGCTGCTGTTCATCCGGCGAAACCACCCGGATCCCATCGGGTTTGGCCAGCCCGGAGGCAATCTTGGCCAGCTGCTTACCGGTGCCCGCACCGACCGAGGCGACCAGCCCGGTCCGCTCGAGCACCAGTGCCCGCAGATGTTCACAGAACTCACGCACCTGCTGCGCGCTCGCGCCTGCCAATTCGGCGGGCTCCCCGAACGCCTCGTCGAACGACAGCGTCTCCAGCACCGGGATCCTGCTGCGCAGCGCATCGAATACCTGCGCGCTCAGGATGCTGTAGACGGCGCCGCGCGGTGGCACCACCACCGCGGCGCCGCCGACCAATCGCCGTGCCTGATGCATCGGCATCGCCGAGCGCGCGCCGAACACCCGCGCCTCGTAACTCGCACCGGCGACGACACCGCGTCCGCCGGCACCGCCGACCAGAACGGGGCGCCCGCGCAGCGTCGGCCGGGTCAGTTGCTCGACCGAAGCGAAGAAGGCATCCATATCGACGTGCAGTACCCACCGCCGCGCCGTACGGCCGATGACCGGCACCGCGGCACCCGTCGCGCCCACAGCCCCCGCACCCGCGTCGCCACCTACCGCGCCTGCGGCGATGGTGGTGTCGTCGGTGCTCACGACCCGGAATCTACGCGGCGTCACCGACAGATACGGCATCCGCCGACCTGTGCGGTCACTGTCGGGTTGCTATCGATCTCATGCAAGTGCCACCATGGCCCTTCTACCTCCTGCCGAACCGCGTCCGCTCCGATGAAACGGCCGTGACCTGCCCCGATCGAATACACGGTCCGAGGTGTCAGCACGCGGACACGACAGCGCCGAAGGCCGGGGATCGAACTTTTCGGCCGCGCAGGTATGTGATGATCGGTCTATGAAGATCCGCAAGGCCGTGATCCCGGCCGCCGGAATCGGCTCCCGCCTCCTCCCGCTGACCAAGGCCATCCCCAAAGAGATGCTGCCGGTCGGCGACAAGCCGGTCATAGAGCACACTGTCCGCGAACTGGTCGCGTCGGGCATCACCGACATCACCATCGTCGTCAGCAGTGGAAAGTCGTTGATCCAAGACCACTTCCGGCCCAATCCGGCATTGGTCGCACAGCTACGCGCGGACGGCAAGACGGCATACGCCGACGCCGTCGAAGAGGTCGGTGAACTCTCGCGCCTCGGCCACATCACCTATCTCGACCAGCACGGCCCCTACGGCAACGGCACCCCGGTACTGAACGCGGCCCGCAATGCGGGCGACGAACCGATGCTGGTGCTGTGGCCCGACGACGTCTTCGTCGCCGAGGTGCCGCGTGCCCAGCAGCTCATCGACGCCTACGAGGCCACCGGCGCGCCGGTGCTCGCCCTGATGCCGATGGATCCCTCCGAATCCCACCGCTACGGCGTCCCGGTGGTCGCCGACGACCAGGGCAACGGCCTGCTGCGCATCACCGGCCTGATGGAGAAGCCCAAGCCGGAGGATGCCCCCTCCAACTTCGCCGCGATCGGCGGCTACGTGGTAACCCCCGGTATCGTCGACGAACTGCGCAGGCAGACCGAGCGCTGGTACGAACACCGCGAAGGCGAGGTCTACCTCACCGATGCCATCAACGTGCACGCCACCGATAGCCCGGTCTTCGGCCAGGTCATCCGGGGCCGCTGGTACGACACCGGCAACCCCGCCGACTATCTGGTCGCCCAGTTCGCCTCCGCCCTCGCACATCCGGAGTACGGACCGCGATTGCGCGCACTCGTCGACTGACGGCCGACGAGCACGGGTTCAGAAGCGGCGGATGGTGAAGATGTCGAACTGGCTGAGGGGATGCAGGCCGACAGGGACACCCCAATCGTGGGCGTCGAGGATCTGCCCGAAACCGGCGTAGATGCCGACGTGGGAGGCGTCGCCGTTGAGGACGACGACATCGCCCGGCGAGAGCGCGCCGAACGGAACCGCGGCACCGGCCCTTGCCTGCTGCCAGGTTGTGCGCGGAATATTCACCCCGACCTGGCGGAACGCCCACTGGACCAGGCCAGAGCAGTCCCAAGCGAAGGGTCCCGTGGCACCCCATTCGTAGGGCTTACCGACCTGGGTCGCGGCCGCGGACAGTGCGCCGAGCCCCGCGGTACTCGGCAGCGGCAGCATCGCGGAGCCGCTGGAGCTACCCGACGCGGACCCGGAGCTTCCCGAACCCGAACCCGACGCACTCCCTGAATCTCCGTGTACCGGAGCGGCCAGGATGAGCGTCGCGACGGCGGACACCAGAAACCCGATGGCTATCCGGTGCAGTGGTTTTCTCGTCATATGCTCGTCCCTTCCGTCGACCCGGCTACCGCGCGGCACCGGCCTCATCGATGGGGTCGAGCCGCACATCACAGCACCTGCGCCGTCGAGACCGCGTGCAGTTCGCTCGAAACGACCAGCAGCGATCACCTGCGGGGCGCGCCCGATGTTCAACGCGAATCCGCAGCGACACAAGGTATTTCAGGTAGAGCAGCACAGCACCAGCATTCACTGCCGTAACAGGAGTACACCCACGCATCAGCAGCAACAAGGTTGATTGTGCCGGTCTCTTCAAGATCGAGACAAGGGTTCCAGCAAATTTTCAGCATGTGACGTTAATCACACTTGACCGCTTGCGTTACACAATCAGATGCCGCGAACGACGAAGGGCGGGACCGACTCGGTCCCGCCCTTCATTGCCGATCGGCTCTCCCGGTCAGACCTTGGCGAGAGAAACCCGCACACCACCGACGATCTCGGCGGCATCGGCGCCCGGGTCGCCGAAGGTCAGCTCGGTGGCCAGGATTTCACCGGCGATGAGGTCACGATGGGTCTTGGCCCACGCGGCCCGCTCGGCAGGCACCCCAAGGACCACCGTGATGCGGTCGGAAACCTCGAGCCCCGCCGACTTCCTGGTCTCCTGCAGATCGCGGATCACATCACGGGCCCAACCCTCGGCCTCCAGCTCCTCGGTCACCACCGAGTTCAGCACCACCAGACCCGCATTGCCCGGCAGCGCAGCGGTGGATTCGGGTTCGGCGGCGACCAGGCGCTGGGTGTACTCCTCGGGCAGCAGCCCGATACCGGCCGCCGTGACGACGCCGTCGGCGTTCTCGGACCACTCGCCCGCCTTGACCGCCTTGATTACCGTCTGCACGTCCTTGCCAAGGCGCGGGCCTGCGGCACGGGCGTTGACGACCAGCTCGAACCGGCCGTGCACCGCGACGTCGGTGGTCAAATCGACCTTCTTGACGTTCACCTCGTCGGCGATGATGTCCGTGTACGGGCGCATCCGCTCGGCGTCGGGCGCCGCGATAGTCGCCTCGGCCAGCGGCAGTCGCACCCGCAGGTTCTGTGCCTTGCGCAGGCCGAGCACCGTCGAGCAGACCACCCTCACCTCGTCCATCGCGGAGACGAGCTCCGGATCCTGCGGCAGCTCACCGTCCTTGGGCCAGTCGGTCAGATGCACCGACCGCTCACCGGTCAGCCCACGCCAGATCACCTCGCAGATCAGCGGCAGCAGCGGTGCGGCCAGCCTGGTGACGACTTCGAGCACCGTGTGCAGGGTGTCGACGGCGTCGCGATCCTCGCTCCAGAACCGCGAACGTGACCGGCGCACATACCAATTGGTGAGCGCGTCGGCGAACGCGCGCAGCTCGTCGCAAGCGCCCGCGATGTCGTAGGTCTCCAGCGCCTCGGTCATCGCGTCCCTGGTCGCGGCCAGCTTGGCCAGGATGTAGCGATCGAGCACGTTGGTCGAATCCGTGCGCCATGTCCCCGGACGGGATGCGTAGAGCTGCAGGAAGGTCCACGCGTTCCACAGCGGGCGCAGCGCGTGGCCGACGCCTTCGCGGATGCCGCGCTCGGTGACGATGAGATTGCCGCCGCGCAGGATCGGCGAGCTCATCAGGAACCAGCGCATCGCGTCGGAGCCGTCCCGATCGAACACCTCGTTCACGTCCGGGTAGTTGCCCTTGGACTTGCTCATCTTCAGCCCGTCGTCACCGAGCACGATGCCGTGCGCGACAACGGTTTTGAAGGCTGGGCTGTCGAACAGCGCGGTGGAGAGCACATGCAGGTTGTAGAACCAGCCCCTGGTCTGCCCGTTGTACTCGACGATGAAGTCACCTGGGAAGTGGTTGTCGAACCATTCGTTGTTCTCGAACGGGTAGTGCACCTGGGCATACGGCATCGAGCCGGACTCGAACCAGCAGTCCAGCACCTCCGGGACCCGGCGCATGGTCGAATTGCCGGTCGGGTCATCGGGATTCGGCCGGGTCAGGTCGTCGATCATGGGCCGGTGCAGATCGGATGGGCGCACACCGAAGTCACGCTCCAGCTCGTCGAGCGAGCCGTAGACATCGGTACGCGGGTAGCCGGGATCGTCGGATACCCAGACCGGGATCGGGCTGCCCCAGTAGCGATTACGGCTGATGTTCCAGTCCCTGGCACCCTCGAGCCACTTGCCGAACTGGCCGTCCTTCATGTGTTCGGGCACCCAGCTGATCTGCTTGTTCAGCTCCACCATCCGGTCGCGGAACTTGGTGACCGCGACGAACCAGGACGGCACCGCCATATAGATCAGCGGCTGGCCCGAACGCCAGCTGTGCGGGTAGGAGTGCTCGATCGTCTCGTGCCGCAACAGCTTTCCCGCGGCCTTGAGATCCTTGATGATCACCGGATTGGCATCGAAGACCATCAGACCCTCGTATGGCGGCACCATCGAGGTGAACTTGCCGCCGGGGTCCAGCGGCTGCACCAGCTCGATGCCGTTGGCGGTGGCGACGTCCATGTCCTCCTCACCGAAAGCGGGAGCGAGATGGACGATTCCGGTGCCGGAGTCGGTGGTCACATAGTCGGCGGTCAGTACCCGATGCGCCCGCGGGTGACCGACGAAGAAGTCGAACGGCGGCTGGTAGGACAGATCGGTGAGCGCGGCACCGTCGTACTCCGCCAGCACCTGCGGCTCTTCGCCGAATTCGCGGGTGTAATGCGAGAGCCGTTCGGCGGCCAGCACATACCGCTTGCCGTCAGCCGCACGCAGGTGCACGTAACGCACGTCGGGGTGCACCGCGATGGCGAGGTTGGACGGCAACGTCCACGGCGTGGTGGTCCAGATCAGCGCATTGGCGCCGTCGAGCGCGTGCAGAGGATGCTCCGCCGGTACCCGCAGCACCATGTCCACGGTGACGGCCGGGTCCTGACGCATCTTGTAAGCGTCGTCGAGGCGGGTCTCCTGATTGGACAATGGCGTCTGCTCATACCAGCTGTAGGGCAGCACCCGAAAGCCCTGATAGATCAGGCCCTTCTCGTGCAATGACTTGAACGTCCACATCACCGACTCCATGAAGTCGAGATCCAGTGTCTTGTAGTCGTTCTCGAAGTCGACCCAGCGCGCCTGACGCGTCACGTAGTCGCGCCATTCTCCGGTGTAGCGCAGCACCGAGGATTTACAGGCGGCGTTGAATTCCGCCAGCCCCATCTCATCGATCTGTGATTTGTCCGTGATACCGAGCTGCTTTTCCGCCTCGATTTCCGCGGGCAATCCGTGACAGTCCCAACCGAATCGCCGATCGACGCGCTTACCACGCATCGTCTGGAAACGCGGAACCAGATCCTTCACATAGCCGGTGAGCAAATGTCCGTAATGTGGCAGACCGTTGGCAAACGGTGGGCCGTCATAAAAGACGAACTCCGCTGCACCCGAACGGTTTTCGATGCTTGCGCGGAAGGTGTCATCGGCCTCCCACTCCGCGAGAACACGTCGCTCCAGGTCAGGGAACCTCGCCCCGCTGCCTGCTCCGAGGTCGACGCGGGGGTATGCGCTACTGGAAGTGTCGTCCGCCATCGCGGATGCCGTCTCCTCGTGCCGCCGCGCCGATGGCGCGTATGTGTCAGCACGGGGACGATCCCGGCGCCGGTTGCGCCGATACCGCGGTACCACCCCGCTTGTCCAGGAGAGCTGCCCTGGACCTCTCGTCATGAGCTGTGACGGGCTCACCCGTTCGGTTCTACTTGGCGCGGGCGTTCGCCCGTAACGCTGTTCTTCCGAAGACTCCCCGGTGATGGCCGGATCAACGCCGCATATGTTTGATTCTAGTCAGAGTGGTCAACCCACTTTGCGTGGCCCGACCTCAACGTTTGGCGTGTCGCCCAGGAGGAGGCATGGAATCACCCTCCGGGCTCCGCATGGACAGCGCACTCACCAACAACAACACAGCACCCAATACACAGACAACAATGCATCCCCACGCCCACACCACGGATCCGGTGGTCAGCGCGGCCACCAGCAGGGCGAAACCTACAGCAGCGAGGACGAGCGTCGATACAAGCATGTTGACCCCCTAGACATGCCAGGTGGCAGGACTACAAAGGCGGCCATATCGGCCTGAGAACCAGACTACTTGCCGCCCTTGGCAAATGACGCCGGCGCGAGATTGTTGGCCGTGTTGGCGTCGGCGAAAGCACCGTCGCCATCGACCGGGACTGCCGAGCCGCGGTTCTCCAGCTCCTCGAGCTGCGATTCCAGGTACGACTTGAGCCGCACGCGGTATTCGCGCTCGAAGGTCTTGAGCTGCTCGATCCGGCTCTCCAGCACGCTGCGCTGCTGGGTGATGGTCGCCATGATCTCGGTGTGCTTGCGCTCGGCATCGGCCTGCAATGCGTCGGCCTTTTCCTTGGCCTGGCGCAGCTGGTTGTCCGAGCGGCTCTGCGCGTCCGAGAGCATCGCATCCGACTTCTGGCGGGCATCGGCGATCATTGCTTCGGAGCGATTTCGGGCATCTCCGACGAGTCGCTCGGAATTTGCCCGAGCGTTCGAGAGCAGGTTCTCCGCCTCGGTCTTGGCATCGCTGGTCAGCCGGTCCGCCATCTCCTGGGCGAGGCTGAGCACCTTGGCTGCCTGCAAGTTCGCGTCCGCGCTCGGCGGCTCCTTCGCGATGGGCGCGGCCACCGGCATCGGAAGTGGCGGCGGGGCCTGCTGCACCGGAGGCTTGATCGGCTCCGGGAGCGGCGGCGGGGCCTGCTGAATCGGGGGTTTCACGACATCCTGCCTGGCAGGGCCGCGATTCTTCTTGGCATCGGCCAGTTCCGCGTCCAGCTCGGCGACCCGTTGGCGCAGGTCGGCGTTCTCTTCGATCAGCCGCGAGAGCTCCTGCTCCACGAGATCCAGGAAGGCATCTACTTCATCCTCGTTGTAGCCGCGCTTCCCGATCGGCGGTTTGCTGAACGCGACGTTGTGCACATCGGCTGGGGTCAGCGGCATGGAAGGATCCCTTCACGCGTCTTTTGGAGATCTAGCAGATCTAGCAAGCTATCTTCTCGGTTCATTCTGTCACACCGGGGCTACCGGTTGCCCGAGCCTGCCCACGATCGACATCAGTATGAAGACGATGAAAAGCAGGACCATAATCGATAGGTCGAGTCGAATTCCTCCCAATGACACCGGTGGTATCAACCGCCTCAGGAGTTTCACCGGAGGATCGGTGATCGTGAAGATCACCTCGAGGATGACGACAACGAAGCCACTCGGGCGCCAGTCACGAGCAAAGCTCCGGATGAACTCGACGATCACCCGGCTGATGAGCAACAGCCAGAAGATGAACAGTACGAAGTACAGCACCGCGAACAAGGCCACGACTTCACTCTGCCCGAAAATCCCCGCCGCGCAAAATGACCACACCGCTAGCGATGGCTCGCAGCTCGCTCGAAAAGATCCGCCCCATGCGCAACAGGTCTGAGACCGCCCCCGGAACAGACCGCTATTTCTGGTTGTAGAAGCCGGTTTCGGCGATCCTGCGACGCTCCTCGGCCGATACGTCCACGTCGGCCGGTGAGAGCAGGAACACTTTGGTCGCGACCTTGTCGAACGAACCACGCAGCGCGAAGGCCAGGCCCGCGGCGAAATCTACGAGCCGCTTGGCATCGGCATTGCTCAGGTCGACCAGGTCCATGATCACCGGGTTACCCTCACGGAAGCGCTCACCGATGATGCGGGCCTCGCTGTAGTCACGCGGGCGCAGCGTCGTGATCTTGGACAAGGGGCCTCCGTCCTCGAACATCCCGGGACGACGCACGGGCGCGGGCTCGGGGCGCACGCGCTCCTCGAGCCGCCGCTCCTCGGCCTCGGGATCGACGGCAAGCGCACCCCTGGTGGCCCCCCGCATCATCGGCGCGTTGCCACCACCGGCACGGAATCGGCCCGCGGTCGGCGCTGACTCGATCCGGGTCGGGCGGCGTGGCGCCTCGTAGCGGTCGTCGTTGTAGGACTCGTCGGAGTAGTCGTCGCGACGTGACACCGGGTACCCGGCCTTGTACGGCGACTTGTAAGCCGGCTCCGCGTAATCGGATTCGTCATCGAAGCGATCGGCACCATACCGATCGTCCGAGTACCGAGGGGCGTTGTAGCCCGCGCGGTCGCCGTAGTCACGAGGCCTACGGGTGGCACGCTCATCCAAGCCCCGAGGGGCATGCTCGGCGACATAGTCGTCTTCATAGTCCTCGAGCGGAACCATGCCGAAGTAAGCCTTGAACTTGTGCAGCGTGCTCATGACCGCGCCTCGCTGACGCTCGGCCCTGTCATGACCACGGCGGTGGCTGAGCCGATCGCTCGCTCGCTGCGCTCACTCGAGGACCACGCCTCACTAACGCTCGGCCCTGTCATGACCACGGCGGTGGCTGAGCCGATCGCTCGCTCGCTGCGCTCACTCGAGGACCACGCCTCACTAACGCTCGGCTCCGTCATGACCACGGTGGTGGTTGCGTCGGTTACTCGCTCGCTGCGCTCGCTCATTCTGGTCGACCTTCCTTCGGCCCCGGTGGCGGCCGGGTGTTGAAGTCTTGCTCAGCCCTCTTCTGTCCCAAAGCATATGTGTCGAATGTGACTGATGAGGTTTCTTTGCTACGCCGAGGTTATCGGTCGAGCGCCCATCAAGGCGGTTCCGACACGCACACAGGAGGAACCGTGTTCTATTGCCGATTCCAGATCGCCGGACATTCCCGCGGAAAGTTCTCGGGCGTCGGGATGGTCGAGCAGTAGTCGGGCACGCACCGTGGCGAGGCGGCCGAACGCGGCGGCCGGGTCGTCATCGAGCGGCGCGATCGCCATCAGCCCAGCCAGTCGAAGCCCTTCGGAACCGGCGACCCGATCTGCCAGCGCCGCAAGCTCTTCGGGCGCGACGCCGCCGCGGCCGGGATCCTTGTCCAGGCTGACCTGAACAAGGACCCGAACCGGGTCCGTCCGCTCCCCCGCATCGAGCGCGGAGCGCGCCGCGGTGTCAAGAGCCATTGCCAATCGTTCGCTGTCCACCGAGTGCACGGCGTAGGCCCAGCGCGAGACGACTCGCGCCTTGTTGCGCTGCAACCGGCCGATCATGTGCCACCGCACATCCTCCAGCTCGCCGAGCTCGGCAACCTTCGCGGTGGCCTCCTGCTCCCTCGACTCACCGAAATCGCGGCAACCCAATCGGTGCAGGATGGCGACATCGGAAGCCGGGAAGAATTTCGTCACCGGCAGCAGCCGTACCGATGCCGGATCGCGCCCCACCGCATGGCAGGCCGCGCCGATCCGCTTGTTCAGCCCGGCCAGGTTCTCCGCCAACTCCGCGATCCTGCCGTCGAAGGCCGCTGCCGCAAAGGTTTGCGACTCAGTGCTACTCACGCGCCCGCCTGTGCCCAGATCACACTGCCTATCCTGCCGGTAGGCGCGCCGCGACGGTGGCTGAACAGGGTGCGATCTTCGATGGTGCAGCGCGGGTCGACCGCGATCGCGGCGACACCGGCTTCGGTGAGCTGCCTGCGGATTCCGGCACGCAGATCGAGGCCGGGAGTATGGCGGACTGTGGTGGTCGCGCTGCCGGGCAGATGCGCTTCCACATCCGCGCGCATCGCGGCGGGCACCTCGTATTGGCGGCCGGAGGCGGCGGGGCCGAGGAAGGCGCCGATCCGATCGAGCCTGGCGCCGACGGACACCATCGCGTCGAGCACGCGCGGCACGATGCCGATACGGGCTCCGATGCGTCCTGCGTGCACGGCCGCGACCACGCCTGCCTCGTCATCGGACAGCAGGATCGGCACACAGTCCGCACTCAGCACCACCAGCGCGAGACCGGGCACCGTGGTGACCAGCGCGTCGGTCGCGGGGACGGGCTCGGCCTGTGGGCCATCGATGATTTCGACATTGCGTCCGTGGATTTGTTCCATCCACACCAAGCGCTCCGGTGCGAGCCCGATCCCCTCGGCCAGCCGATCCCGGTTGCGCCGCACCGTCGCCGGGTTGTCCCCCACGTGATCGCCGAGATTGAACGACTCGTACGGCGATGCCGAGAAGCCCCCCGCTCGCGTGGTGGTCACCCGTCGAACGGTCAGCGTCGGCGCAATTGTCATGACGCCAGCCTAATAGGCGCAGTCGAACGAAGTCCGCCCGCAGACCGCGCATGGCCGGAGCGAAGGCGGAGGTACGCCCGATCAACGCAGTCGGACGAAGTCCGCCCTCAGACCGCGCATGGCCGGAGGGAAGGCGGAGGTACGCCTGATCAACGCAGTCGGACGAAGTCCGCCCTCAGACCGCGCATGGCCGGAGCGAAGGCGGAGGTACGCCTGGTTACCTGCGCATGAACGACGGCACGTCGACGTCATCATCGTCGTCGCCCGCATCGGGGGGTTCGATGTGCGAGCGCGAGTTGCTGGTGACCGTCGGCTCGGCGAGGGTGCGGGCGCGCTCGCTGTCCCGGTAGCTCGGCACGGCTCCCCGGGTCGAGACGGGCTGGCTTGCCGCGGGCAAGGTTTCGCTGCGCGAGGACGCCGCGACCTCGCTGGTGCGGCTCTGCGCGACTTCACCCGCTCGCGCTGACCCGATCGTGCCCCGGTTCGCGGGTTCGAACGTGCGCCGGGAGGGCGCGCCGCTGTCGAAGCCCGCCGCGATCACGGTGACGCGCACCTCGTCGCCGAGCGAATCATCGATCACGGTGCCGAAGATGATGTTGGCCTCGATGTGCGCGGCCTCCTGCACCAGCGACGCGGCCTCGTTGATTTCGAATAGACCGAGATCGGAGCCGCCCGCGATCGAAAGCAGCACGCCGTGTGCGCCGTCCATGGACGCCTCGAGCAGCGGTGAATTGATCGCCGACTCCGCGGCTTTCACCGAGCGGCCCTCGCCGCGCGCCGAACCGATGCCCATCAGCGCGCTGCCCGCGCCGGACATCACGCTCTTGACGTCGGCGAAGTCGACGTTGATCAGACCCGGGGTCGTGATCAGGTCGGTGATGCCCTGGACACCGTTGAGGAGCACCTCGTCGGCGGAACGGAACGCGTCCATCAGGCTCACCGCGGCGTCGCCGAGCTGTAGCAGTCGGTCGTTCGGGATGACGATCAGCGTGTCGCAGGATTCGCGCAGCAGGTTGATACCCACCTCGGCCTGGTTGCCACGCCGCTTGCCCTCGAAGGAGAACGGCCTGGTGACCACACCGATGGTCAGGGCACCGAGCTTGCGCGCGATCTGGGCGACGACCGGCGCACCACCGGTTCCGGTGCCACCGCCCTCGCCCGCGGTGACGAAGACCATGTCGGCGCCCTTGAGCACCTCTTCGATCTCGTCCTTGTGATCTTCTGCGGCCCTGCGGCCGACCTCGGGGTCAGCACCGGCGCCGAGGCCGCGGGTGAGCTCACGGCCGACGTCGAGCTTGACGTCGGCGTCGCTCATCAGCAGGGCCTGCGCGTCAGTATTGACCGCGATGAACTCGACTCCCTTGAGACCCTGTTCGATCATCCGGTTGACGGCATTCACACCGCCGCCGCCGATACCGACGACCTTGATCACTGCAAGGTAGTTGTGCGGGGGCGTCATGGGCTCTCGCCTTCCTTCGATCTAAAGCCTGTCGTTTTCGGATTCTCAACACTCGGCCGGGCGCAAAACCCTAAACCTCAACCATAGGGTTGGCGTTATGTCAAGTATCCGACTGGTGCGGAACGCTATTCGCCGCCGCCGCGATCCGTGCGCAGGCGCGCCGAAACGAGTGACAGAATCTTGTGTGATCCCTCTCGTCTCGCCGCACAACGCACAGTATCGTGGACGGTTGCCCCCGATGCCCCGTCTCTGTGTCAGCCCTCCGAAATACGAGAGCTCCACCGAAAATTCCCCGGGCGCAATGGGTGTCGATCACTTTACCGTGACGAGATTCGGACTCGACACGTCGTAGACCGTGCCGTCCCTTGTGAGCAGCGGCAAAACGACAGCTGCCTTGCGCTGGGCGTCGTTCGTCCCGCCCCACAGTACAGTGCGCCCGTCGCGCAGGTTCAGCGAAATATCCGAAATCGACCGCGCGACAACCTCGCCCACCTGAATGCTCAGCGAGGGCGGCAGCGCGGCAAGCACCGACACGGCGGATTTGGTGACGGGATCGTCGCCGCCCGGATGATCGGTGATCAGTTTCGGCACGCCGATCGGGGCGGACTCGATCGCGAATTCGACGCTCTCCGCGTCCACTAGATGCGCGCCCTGCGGGCTGTCGAAGAACAAGGTCGGGCTGCGCTCGTCCACCGTCACCTTGACGGTGGACGGAAACACCCGCTGCACCCGAACCGTACGCACTTTCGGGACGCTCGCGACCCGCCGTGCCACCGACGTCGTGTCGATACGCAGCATCGAGCGCCCCGACGGGATCTGCAAATGCTCGCGCACCTGCTGCTGTGACACCGTGACCAACCCATCGATCTCGACGGTGCGCACCGAAAGCATCGGCGTAAACCAAGCCAGGACACCGAGAACGACGAGCAGAAACACACCGAGCGAACCCCACAGCCGGATTTGTCGCCACGGCATCGTGTCTCACCGCCCGTACTGTGGACGGGCCCGCAGCCCGTCGAGGATTTGACTGCCGAGCATCGTCACATCGCCCGCGCCCATGGTGATCACCACATCGCCTGGCAGCGCGAGCGCCGCGACCTGACGGCCGACCCGCGACATATCCGGTTGGTAATGCACAGGTTTGGTGACCGACTGGGCGACAAGCGCACCGTTGACCCCCGGCAGCGGCTTTTCCCGCGCACCGAAGACATCGAGCACGACCACCTCGTCGGCCAGGCTCAGCGCGGCGCCGAAGTCACCGGCGAAGGTCGCGGTGCGGCTGTAGAGATGCGGCTGGAACACCACGATGACCCGGCCCTGCCTGGAGCGGGCGCCGTCGCGGGCCTCCTGCTGGACCAGCTCGGCGGCCGCGCCGAGCACCGCACGAACTTCGGTCGGATGGTGGGCATAGTCGTCGAAGACACGCACGCCGTTTTCGCGTCCCACGAACTGGAACCTGCGGTGCACCCCGCCGAAACCCTCCAGGCCCTGGACGATTTCGGCCACGTCGGCACCGGCGGCGCGGGCCGCGAGCAGCGCGGCGAGCGCGTTGAGCGCCATATGCCTGCCCGGCACCGACAATCGCAGAGTGCGCGGCGCGGCTTCGTCGGCGAGCTGGAACTGGGCGACGCCGCCGACATCGCGCGGCTCCCAGCTGTGCAGTCGCACCCCGACCGGCACCGGCGCGTCGGGCAGCTCGCCCGACCCGTAGCCCAATACCCGAATGTTCTTGTCCGCGAGCCGGGTGCCGACCCGTTCGGCCAATGCCAGCGAGCCGGGGTCGTCCAGGCACACCACCAGCAGTCCGCCCTCGGAAAGCCGATCGGCGAAATCGTCGAAGACCTGCACGTAGGCCTCGTCCGAACCGAAGAAGTCCAGGTGATCGGATTCGATATTGGTGACCACCGCGACATGCGGGTCGTATTGCAGCAGTGAGCCGTCGCTCTCGTCGGCCTCGGCGACGAAGATCTCACCGGTGCCGTGATGGGCGTTGGTGCCCGCTTCGTTGAGTTCGCCACCGACCGCGAAGGACGGATCGAACCCGCAGTGCTGCAACGTGACGATCAGCATCGATGTAGTGGATGTTTTGCCGTGTGTGCCGGAAACCAGCAGCGTGCGATGCCCCTGCATGAGGGAGGCGAGCACCGCGGGGCGCAGCAGCACCGGGATGCCGCGCCGATTCGCCTCGACCAGTTCCGGATTGGTCTTCGGGATGGCCGCGTAGGTGGTGACCACCGCGGACGCGCCGCCGGGTAGCAGGTCGAGCGCGCTCGCATCGTGGCCGATGCGCACCTGCGCACCACGGGCCCGCAGTGCGAGCACACCGCGACTCTCCTTGGCGTCCGAACCGGACACGGCGCCACCGCGCGCGAGCAGAATGCGTGCGATGCCGGACATCCCCGCGCCCCCGATGCCGACCATGTGCACCCGTTCCAACTCGGGCGGCAGCGCCGAACGCTCGTCCACGGCCTCGGATCCCACCTGGTTGACACTCGCCTCGCTCATCGGCCCGACACCTGCACGACGATTCGCGCCACCGCATCGGCGGCATCACGATGTCCGGCGCCTGCGGCGGACAAGCTCATCTCGATCAGCCGTGCGGGGTCGGTCAGCAGCGGGATCACCTCGTCGATTACGTATTTCGCGGTCAGTTCGGAATCAGCCACAATTCTGCCACCGCCTTGACCGACGACGGGTCTGGCATTGAGCTCCTGCTCACCGTTGCCGTGCGGCAGCGGCACGTAGAACGCGGGCAGTCCGACCGCCGAAACCTCGGCGACGGTCATCGCACCGGACCGGCAAACGACCGCGTCGGCGGCGGCGTAGGCCAGGTCCATGCGGGAAAGATACGGCACGGCGACATACCGCGATCGGTCGTCGCCGGTGTCCGCGACGTCCACGGTGTTCTTGGGGCCGTGCGCGTGCAGCACCGAGATCCCCGCGGCGGCCAGCTGCGGCGCGGCGGCGGAGACCGCCTCGTTCAGCGTCCGCGCGCCCTGTGAGCCGCCGAACACCAGCAGCACCGGCCCCTGGGTCGGCAAACCGAAATGCGCACGTGCCTCGGCCTGCAAGGCGGCCCTGTCCAGCGAGGTAATCGAGCCACGCACCGGGATGCCGATAACCTCGGCGCCGGCGAGCCCGGAACCCGCGACGGCGGCAAGCACCCGCGCCGCACGGCGGGCGCCGACCTTGTTGGCAATGCCCGCTTTCGCATTCGCCTCGTGCACCACTACCGGCACCGCGCGCCTGCGCCGCAATACTCCCCGGCCCGCGGCCAGGTAGGCGGGCAACGCGACGTAGCCACCGAAGCCGACGATCACATCGGCGTCGACCTCCTCGATAATGGCCCTCGTCCGTGCCACCGAAGCGCGAACACGGCCGGGCAACCGCAGCAGATCGGCAGTCGGCTTGCGCGGCAACGGCACCGGCGGAATCAGCTCCAGCCGATAGCCGCGCTCGGGAACGAGGCGAGTTTCCAGCCCACGTTCGGTGCCGAGCGCGGTCACTCGGATCGAATCGTCGAGGCGCACGAGCGCATCCGCGACGGCAAGCGCAGGTTCGATATGTCCCGCGGTGCCACCGCCCGCGACGATCACCGACAGCGGTCGGCTAGCGGGCCGCACGTCACTCACCTGGATCTTCCCCGATCTCTCGCATGATTCACCGGATAGCTCGGCTCCCAAGCCCTGGTCGAACGCAACGACCCCGTGCCCCGGCTCTCCGGTGCACGGCGCCTGCCCGGATCGGCGCCGGACTGCGGACGCCGCCCCTGCGGCAGCGCCTGCCGGGCCCGCTCGGCCCGTGCCCGATCGGCGCGAGCCTTCTCGGCGGACTTGGCCGCCTTGGCGGCGGCCGAGCGCGCCCGCGCCGCATCCGCCCGCGCAGTCGAATACACCTCTGGCTTCGGCAACCGGAGCAGCTTGCTGAAACGGCCGTCCTGCCCGGCATGCAACGCCGAAACAGCCTCCGGCTCATGCCTGGCCGCATTAGCGATGATGCCGAACATGAACAGCGTAATCGCCAGCGACGAACCGCCCGCCGACACCAGCGGCAACTGCAATCCGGTGACCGGAAGCAGGCCGACAACGTAACCGATATTGATCAGGGCCTGCCCGGTGATCCAGGTCGTCGCGGTCGCGGTGAGCAGCCGCAGGAACGGATCGGCCGAGCGGCTCGAAATGCGCAGGCCGGTATAGACGAACAGCGCGAACAGTCCGAGCACCAGCGCGCAGCCGAGGAAACCGAGCTCCTCGCCGATGATGGCGAAGATGAAGTCGTTGTGCGAGTTGGGCAAATAGCTCCACTTGGCGCGGCTCTGACCGAGGCCGCGGCCCCAGATCCCGCCGTCGGCCAGCGAGTACAACGCTTGGCGTGCTTGGTAACCGATGCCCTGCGGATCGTCGCCCGGGTTGAAGAAGGCACGCATCCGGTCGGATCGGTACCCCGCGGACAACGCGAGAATGGCCGCGGCGACAACACCGGACACCGCGATCGTCACGAACAACCGCACCGGAAGTCCGCCGAACCACAGCAGCGCGGCGAGCACGATGCCGAGCGCGATGGTGGTGGACAGGTTCGGCTCGAGCACGACGAGCAGACAGACGAGCAGACCGGCGGGCACCAGCGGAACCAGCAGCTCTTTGAGGTTCGCCCGCTCCGCGTGGCGTGAGGCGAGCAAGTGCGCGCCCCACACCACCAGCGTCACCTTCACGATCTCGGACGGCTGCACCGAGATCAGCCCGAGGTCGACCCATCGGCGCGAGCCCTGAACCTGACTGCCGATCCCCGGAATCAGCACCAGTACCAGCGCGAGCACCGAGCCCGCGAACAGTGGGAACGACCATTGACGCAGCCGTCGCAACGGAATCCGCAGCGCGAGATAGAACAGCACGCAACCGATGGCCGCGAACATGGCCTGCTGGTTGAACAGCGAATAGGCCGACCTACCGTCGGCATACGCCTCGACGCTCGACGCGGAGAGCACCATCACAAGACCGAGCACCGTCAGCAGCGTGGCAATGGTGACTATCAGATGAAACGACGCAAGCGGGCGGGCAAGCCAGGCACCGAACTTCGTCCCCATCTGGGCGCTGCCCCGCTTCGTCTCGGTCATAGCCGCCGCCCGATGTCACCATCTTCCAGAGCGTGCACCGCCGCAGCGAAACTGCGTCCTCGGTGCGTGTAGTCGGCGAACATGTCCAGCGACGCGGCGGCGGGAGCCAGCAGCACGGTATCGCCATGACGGGCGAACCCAGCCGCCGCGCGCACGGCCTCGGCCATGACGGCGTCGGCCTTCTCGGTTCTAGCCATCTCTGCATCGTCTCCCGCGCGCACCTCGACGACAGGGACCTCGGGCGCGTGTCGCGCCAACGCGGCCGCGATTTTCGGCGCGTCGGCCCCGAACAGCACCGCGGCGACCAACCGGTCGGCGACCTCTTCGACCATATCCTCGACCGCGGCACCCTTCAATTGCCCACCGGCGAGCCAGATCACCTGCGAATGCGCCAGGATCGATGACCGCGCCGCGTGCGGATTGGTTGCCTTGGAATCATCGATGAACTCGACGCCGTCCAGCTCACGCACGAAGGCCGCGCGGTGCGGACCGACCTTGTGCTCGATCAGCCCCTCCCGCACGAACTGTGGAGCGACATCGATCGCACGCGTCAGCGCCGACGCGGCGAGTGCGTCCGCGATACCCGCGGGTCCCTGCGGGCTGATGTCACCGATCTCGGCCAGGATCGCGGCCTTGGTGAAGGCACGATCGAGCAGCTTGCCGTCCACGACGCCGAGCTCACCGTCGGCGGGAACGCCGATACGGAAACCGATGACCCTACGGGCTTTCGCACGACGAGCGAGCGAGGCCGCAACCGGATCGTCGAGTCCGACAACACCGACCCTGCCGACCAGCGCCCGTGCCTTCGCGGCGGCATAGGCGTCGAGGCCACCGTGCCAATCCAGGTGATCCTCCGCGACATTGAGCACCACGCCCGCCTCCGGCCGCACCGACGGCGCCCAGTGCAGCTGGAACGACGACAGTTCGACGGCCAGCACCTGCGGACCGGGGTTGCGCCGCAACGCATCCAGGATCGGCAGCCCGATATTGCCGCACGCCACACTGGCGATGCCCGCCGCGCGCAGGATCGAGTACACCATCGAGGTGGTGGTGGTCTTGCCGTTGGTTCCCGTCACCACCAGCCACTTGCGGACCGGGCCGTAGATCCTGGCCTGATCGACCCACCAGGCGAATTCGACGTCGCCCCACACCGGAGTGCCTTCGGTGACGGCAGCGGCAAGCACCGGCGAGTCCGGTCGCCAGCCTGGGCTGGTGATGACCAGCGCGAAGCGGCTCCAGTCGGTGGACTCGAGTTCGGTGCACGTCGCGATGTCCAGGCCGAGCCCCGCCGCCTCGGACAGCGCGGAAGCACCGTTGTCGGTGACAACCGGGCGGGCGCCGATATCGCGTAGCGGCTCGATGAGCGAGCGCCCTGAGACGCCCCAGCCTGCCACCAGAACGTCACGGCCACGCAGGAATTCGAGCATGGGCCCCGGCGATCGCAGGGCCCTCGGAGAATGTTCGACCATCGCTAATTCACCCGACCGCGGAGAGGTATTCGCTATAGAAGAGCCCGAGTCCGACCGCGGAGGCAATCGCCGCGAGCAACCAGAAACGGATGATCACCGTAGTTTCGGCCCACTTGCTCAGCTCGAAGTGATGATGGAACGGCGCCATCTTGAACAACCGATTGCGGGTGGTGCGATACACCGCCACCTGCAACACCACCGAGGCCGCCTCCGCCACGAACAACGCGCCGATGACAACCATCAGCAGCTCGGTCCTGGTGGTGATGGACAAACCCGCAAGCATGCCGCCGAGCGCGAGCGAGCCGGTGTCACCCATGAAGATCTTGGCCGGTGCGGCGTTCCACCAGAGGAACCCGACGCACGCGGCCGCGCCGGCGGCGCAGACAAGGGCCAGGTCGAGTGGGTCACGCACGTTGTAGCAGCCGGCTTCCGGCTTGATCGCGCATGCGTGGTAGTACTGCCAGAACGAGATCACCACGTAGCCGCCGAGTACCAGGCTCATCGAGCCCGCCGCGAGCCCGTCGAGGCCGTCGGTGAGGTTCACCGCGTTGGACCAAGCGACCACGATGATGCAGACGAAGGCAAGAAAAATGATCGCACCCATCGACACCGTGGTGATATCGCGGACGTAGGACAGGTGCCGACTGGCCGGGGTGAGCCCGCTCTCGCCACGGAATTGCAGGGCGAGCACGCCGAAGATCACTGCCGCGGCCAGCTGACCGAGGTACTTGCCCGCGGCGGTCAGGCCGAGGTTGCGCTGCTTGCGCAACTTGATGAAGTCGTCGAGGAAACCGACGAGACCGAGCGCGGTGGTCAGACCGAGCACGAGCAGGCCCGACGCGGTCGGCCCTTCGGCGTCGTAGCCGATGCCGATCAGATGCGAGCCGAGGTAACCGGCCCACAGGCCGATCAGGATGGCGACACCACCCATGGTCGGGGTGCCACGCTTGGCCTGGTGGCTCGCCGGGCCGTCGACCCGGATCTCCTGGCCGAAGCCCTGCTTGGCGAAGGTCCGAATCAGTAACGGCGTCAGCAGGATCGACACCGCTAGCGCGATGCCCGCCGCGAATAGAATTTGCCTCACGACTCCGCCTCGCTAACGCTCGGCTCCGTCATTCGGCAGAGCGCCGCTGTGTCTTCACTTCGTTCACTTCGCTCACTCACGACTCCGCCTCGCCAACGCTCGGCTCCGTCATTCGGTGAAGTGCCGCTGTGTCTTCAGTTCGTTCGCTCACGCCTGCCGCCTCCGTGTCAGTCCCCGCGCTGGTCCCACCCGCGTGACCCCGTGCACGCGCCGCACCGGTCAGATGTTCGGCAACCTCCCAGAGGCCGACCGATTTCGATGCCTTGACCAACACCACGTCGCCCGCAGCGACCTCGTCGTCGAGCAGCGCGATGGCTGAGCCGATATCCGGCACGAGAATCGACTCCTCGCCCCATGAGCCTTCCATCACCGCTCCCTGATGCATCGCCCGGGACGGCCTTCCGGTGCCGACCACGATCAGCCGGTCGACATCGAGACGTACCGCGAGACGTCCTATCCGGTCGTGCTCGATCACCGATTCCTCGCCGAGTTCGCCCATTTCGCCGAGCACCGCCCAGCTGCGCCGTGCGGTGTCACCCGAGCGCGACATGGTGACCAGCGCCTTGAGCGCGGCTCGCACCGAATCCGGATTGGCGTTGTAGGAGTCGTTGACCACGGTGACGCCGTCGGCGGTGGTCCGTACATCCATCCGGCGGGCCGACGCGGCATGGGCACCGGAGAGCGCCTGCGCGACGGTGTCGAGGTCCGCGCCACATTCCAGTGCCACCGCGGCGGCGGCGAGCGCGTTGCCGACCTGATGTTCGCCGTGCACCGCGAGCCGCACCGCGACACTGCCGGTCGGGGTGTGCATGGTGAAGCCAGCGCGTGCCTCGTCGTCGAGCCGGATGTCGGTGGCCCGCAGGTCGGCACGCTCGGTCTGCCCGACCGTCACCACGCGTGCGGTGGTGCGATCGGCCATCGCGGCCACCTGCTGATCATCGGCGTTGAGCACAGCAAGTCCCGCCGAGGGAAGTGCTTCGACCAGTTCGCCCTTCGTCTTCGCGATCGCCTCGCGGCTGCCGAACTCGCCGAGGTGGGCGGTGCCGACATTGAGGACGACACCGATCCGCGGCGGCGCGACCTGTGCGAGCGCGGCAATGTGGCCCGGGCCGCGCGCGGACAGTTCCAGCACCAGGAATCGGGTGTCGGCGTCGGCGCGCAGCGCGGTCCACGGATGGCCGAGTTCGTTGTTGAACGATCCCGGCGGGGCGACCACCGGACCCAAGGGCGCGAGCACCGCGGCGAGCAGGTCCTTGGTCGAGGTCTTGCCGGAGGAACCGGTCACCCCGACAACGGTGAGTCCGCCTGTGGCGCTGAGCCGTTCGACGCTGGTGCGCGCGAGCGCGGCGAGCGCGGCGAGCACCGCGGCTCCAGAGCCGTCCGAATCATGGCTCAGCGCAACCGAAGTCGCGGGCACCGAACCGGAAGCGGGTGCCACCACGATCGCGGGCACTCCCACCGGCCGAGCCGCGAGCACCGCGACCGCGCCCGCGGCGATGGCCGCGGCGGCGTATTCGTGGCCGTCGGAATGCTCGCCCGGCAGGGCCAGGAACAGATCTCCGGAACCGATTCGACGCGAATCGAATTCGACCGAACCCGGCACCGTCACCTCCGGGTCGGGTACGTCGTGCAGCGTGCCGCCGACAACGTCCGCGATCTCCCGCAGTGTCATCTCGATCATGAAACCGTCAAATCCTCCGCGTCCGAACTGTCCGGACTTCGTTGTGTATCGCTGCCGAGGCTCCGCTCCAATGCCGCGGCGAGCACGTCGCGGTCGTCGAACGGATGCTTCACACCCTTGATCTCTTGCCCTGCTTCGTGCCCCTTGCCCGCGACGAGCACCACGTCACCTGGTCGCGCCCAGTCGACCGCGGCGGCGATGGCCTCGGCCCGATCGCCGATTTCCCTGATCTCGCCGCGCTCCTCGGCCGGAATGTCTTGGATACCCGCACGCATGGCGGCGCGGATGGCAGCGGGGTCCTCGCTGCGCGGGTTGTCATCGGTAATGATCGCCAGGTCCGCGCCGCGCGCCGCGGCCGCACCCATCAGCGGCCGCTTGCCCGCGTCCCGGTCGCCCCCCGCGCCGAGGACCACCGCGAGCCGGCCGGTGGGTTCGGCCGCCGTCGCGAGATACCCGCGCAGGGTGGCGATCACCGATTCGACCGCAGCGGGCTTGTGCGCGTAATCGACGATGGCGAGGAAATCCTGGCCACATTCCACCCGCTGCATCCGGCCCGGCACATCGACGGCGGCGAGCGCCGGCCCCGCGATCGCCGGATCGACACCCGCCGCCGCGCACAGCGCGACCGCGAGCAGTCCGTTGGCGATGTTGTAGCTGCCTGGAAGTCGCAGGCGCACATCGACACTCACGTCGGGTCCCACGGCGGTGAAGTCTTGTTCGCCGCCGTGCACCGCGACAGGGCCTTCGACATACCAGTCGGCGGAACCGTTGGTGGACACCGTGGTCGGGCCGACGAGCCCGTCGGCGAGGCGCTGTCCCCACTGGTCGTCGACACAGATCACCGCGGTGCGCGCGGCCACCGGCGACTCGGGCTCGAACAGCATGCGCTTGGCGGCGAAGTAGTCCTCGAAGTCGGCGTGGAAGTCCAGATGGTCCTGCGACAGGTTGGTGAAACCGCCCACCGCGAAGCGCACACCGTCGACCCGGCCGAGCGCGAGCGCGTGACTGGACACCTCCATCACGACCGCGTCCACGCCCTGCTCGACCATCAACGCGAACATCGCGTGCAGCTGTGGCGCCTCGGGCGTCGTCAGCGCGCTCGGGACCCTGCGGCCACCGATCCGGGTCTCGATGGTGCCGATCAGCGCGGTGGAAAGGCCACCGGCGGCCAGCCCCGCCTCCACCAGATATGCGGTGGTTGTCTTGCCGGAGGTACCGGTGATACCCACGATGCGCAGCCGCTGCGACGGATTGCCGTAGAGCGCCGCCGACAGCTCGCCGAGCACCGACCTCGGCTGCTCACGCACCAGCACCGGCACACCGAGCTCGCCCGCCAGTTCCGCGCCCGCCGCATCGGTGAATACCGCGACCGCGCCACGATCGACGGCGTCGCGCGCGAACCGGGCACCGTGCGCCTGCGCGCCGGGCAGAGCCGCGAACAGGTCGCCGGGCCGCACCGCATTCGAGCGCTGTTCGATACCCGTGACGAGAAGGTCGGTGGGGGCGGGGCCCGGCGTGCTCGCGCCGGTCAGCTCCAGCACGGTGGACAACGACGTCGACCGCGGGTGGGTCGGCCGGAGCGCGTGCTGGTTGGACTGCGCGGGCACAGGGCTCCTCTCGGGTATCGGCACGGACAATATGGACTGGACGAATGGTGCGGAACGAGGAGTCAGGTTACCGACGTCGGCTCACGACCGGACAACGCGGCTCACCGATTCGACCTCGCAAGTCTGGCGAAGCGACCGCGGGCACCCCGCACCGCCCCGGCATGTTCCCGCCGGAGCGGGGACACGCTGGGCGAAACGAGGTAAAACGACAGCATCATGGTTTTACGGAGCCTGCAGAACGAACCGTTTGGCCGGTTCCGGCGAAGGCGGAATGCGATCACGTTGCAACGCCCACGAGGCGATGTTGTGGAACAGCGGGGCCGCCGAGCCGCCACCGCTACCGTCGGAGCTGCGGATCGGCGCGTCCAGCATCAGGCCGATGACATAGCGCGGGTTGTCCGCGGGCGCCATCCCGGCGAAAGTGATGTAGAACGACGAGGTCGAGTAGCAGCGGCAGCCTGGATCGACCTTCTGCGCGGTGCCGGTCTTGCCTGCGACCTGATAGCCCTCGACCGCCGCGGGGCTGCCGGTACCCATCTGGACGCCCATCGGATCCTTCTGCACCACCGCCTGAAACATGGTGCGCAGTGTCGCCGCGGTCTGCGGACTCACCACGCGCACGCCGTCGGGCGCCGTCTCTTCGGTCCTGGTGCCGTCGGGTGCGACCTTCGCCTTGACGATCCGCGGCGGGATCCGCATTCCGTCGTTGGCGATCGCCTGGTACATCCCGGTCATCTGCAGGGTGGTCATCGAAAGGCCCTGGCCGATGGGCAGGTTCGCGAAGGTGCCGCCCGACCATTGGTCGCGTGCCGGAACCTGGCCGGTGCTCTCGCCGGGCAGCCCGACACCGGTGCG
Organism: Nocardia arseniciresistens; assembly: GCF_046764875.1. Lineage (NCBI taxonomy): Bacteria > Bacillati > Actinomycetota > Actinomycetes > Mycobacteriales > Nocardiaceae > Nocardia > Nocardia arseniciresistens. The sequence continues at coordinate 107,305 of NZ_JBKORD010000005.1, read as the reverse complement.
CTGGCCGAGACCGAATCGGTTCACCATGTCCGCGAACCGATCCTCACCGACCCGCTGTGCCAGCATCAGCGTCCCGACATTGGACGACTTACCGAAGATACCGGTGGTGGTGTACGGCGCCACGCCGTGCACCCAGGCATCGTGGACCGTCACACCCGACATCCGGATCTCACCGGGAACCTGTAGCACCTCGTCGGGATTGGTCAATCCGTATTCGATGGCCGCGGACGCGGTGACGATCTTGTTCACCGAACCGGGCTCGAACGGGTCGGACACCGAGGGGTTGAACATCTCGGAGTTGCCCCAATTCTGGGGGCCCAGCTTGGGATTGAAGGTGTTGTCGTTGGACATCGCAAGCACCTGGCCGGATTTGGCGTCGAGCACCACCGCGGAAGCCGAGTTGGCTCCCGACATCTCCTTGGCCTGTTGCACCTGCTGCTGCACGTAGTACTGCAGGTCCGAATCGAGGGTCAGCTCGACACCGGTGCCGTTCACGGCGGACTGCTTGTCGCGCCAACTGCCGGGGATGACCGCGCCATCGGAGCCCCGGTCGTAGGTATGCGACCCGTCGGTGCCTGCCAGCACCGAGTCCATCGAGGATTCGAGCCCCATCTGGCCGTGGCCGTCCCATCCCGTCGCGCCGATGACATTGGCCGCGAGCGAACCGCCGGGGTGCTCACGGACGTCCTGCCGGTCGGCGCCGACCTCCGGGTACTGCACTTGGATGTCGGAGGCGATGCGCGAGTCGACGTTGCGGGCGAGATAGACGAATGTCTGGTCGCTACGCATCTTTTGCAGCAACTCCGACTCACTCGGCGCGTCCTTACCGAGCTTCTCGTGGATGATCTTCGCGATGGCGCGCAACCGCTCGTCCGGATCCGGCGCCTTCGAGCTCTTGGCTTTGGCGTCCTCGAGTTGCTTGCGAACCGGAACCGGCTGGAAGGTCAACGACTTCGCACTGACGGTGAACGCGAGCGACTTGCCGTTACGATCGGTGATCGGGCCACGGGTGGCTTCCTCGATCTTGAATGTGGTGCGCTGACTCGCCGCCTGCTCCGAAAGGCCGGGCGCGGCGAAGCTCTGGACCCAGAGCAATTGGATTGCGACAACCAACAGCGCGACCAACATCACGATCCGGCCGACGCCGAGCCGAAGCCGCAGCGGGCGGTCCTTGTGCTTGGCAGGTCTCGGTGCTCTGGATGGATTCGGCCCGCGCCGCTGGCGCGGCGCGGGCCTGGTCTGGGTCATTGCGTGCCCCCACCCGGCACAGCCTGCTCCTGTGGCCCGTCCGGCTGCGGAGCCGGTTCCTGCGACGATTCACCTTGCGGCGCTTGCCCTTCCAGCGCTTGCCCCTCCGGTGCGCCAGGCTGCGCCGCTTCGGGCAGCGCTCCTTCGGGCAGCGGCGCGTCGGCGGGCGGTAGTGGCGACACCGAGGACGGCGCCACCGTCCCCTGCGCGGGAACGGCCGGAGTCGGGCTCGGCGCAGCGGGTATCGGGCTGGTCGGCGTCGGACCGATCGGCGAAGGGTGCGCCTGCGTGCCGTTGGCCTGAGCCGCGTTCGCCTGATCGGACGGCCGCGACGACGGGACCGGCACCACTCGCTCACCCTGTGCCAACACATGGCCGGGCTGCGAGGTGATCGGCGCGGGCGCGGAGTTCAGCGGCGGCACCGGCGGCCCCTGCGCGGGAGTCGGTTTGCCGATCACAGTGACGGTGCCGTCCGGAGCGACCACGATGCGGGCGGGATCCTTGGCCGGGATCATGCCGAGCTCGCGGGCCCGTGCCGCGAGTTCCGGCGCCGAGTCGGCGGCCTCCACCTCGCGTTGCAACGCTGCCCGCTCCTCCGAGAGCTTCCTGTTGACCAGTCTGGCGTCACCGAGCTGGTAGCTGTCCTCGGCCGCCCTTGTGGTCAGCAGCAGCGTGAAGGCGAGCCCGCAGCCGAGCAACGCAATGATGGCCGCCACGAAAGGAATTCGGGTCGCCATGACCGAAGTTCGGCGCTTCGGTAGATCGGGGGTGTCGGTGAGTTGTTCGGCACGCAGTCGACGGCGGGCGTACGCACGTTGCGCCGCACCGGATTTGACTCGCTCGGCGGCCTGAACCCGGCGGGCGACCCGGCCCGGCGCATCGACGGCACGCGTCCGAACACTCATTATTTCCCCTCCTGAATTCTCTCTGCCGCGCGCATCCGTACCGGTGTCGCGCGCGGGTTCTCCTCGATCTCCTGCTCGGTCGCCTTCTCGGCGCCACGGGTCAACAGCCTGAATTCCGGTCCCATACCGGGCAATTCGACCGGTAGGTCCACCGGCGTCCGCGATGTGGTGCGCGGCGCGAGCTCCTGCTTGACGACCTTGTCCTCGAGCGACTGGTAGGACATCACCACGATCCGTCCACCGACCCGCAGCGAATCGAGCGCCGCGGGTAGCGCGGCACGCAACGAGTCGAGCTCGTGGTTGACCTCGATCCGCAGCGCCTGGAAGGTCCGCTTGGCGGGATGTCCGCCGGTCCGCCTTGTCGCGGCCGGGATCGAGGCATAGAGCACCTCGACGAGTTCGGCGCTCGTGGTGAACGGCTTCTGCTGTCGCCGCCGCAACACCTCCGACGCGATCCGGCCCGCGAAGCGTTCCTCCCCATAGGTTTTCAGCACGCGAGCCAGATCGCCGTGGCTGTAGGTATTCAGTACATCGGCGGCGGTGATGCCGGTGGTCGGATCCATCCGCATGTCCAGCGGCGCGTCGACGGAGTAGGCGAAGCCACGATCGGCCTCGTCCAGCTGCATCGAGGACACACCGAGGTCCATCAGGATGGCGCTCACCGAGCCGGTGCTGGCGAGCCCGGCTTCCTTCAGCGCCTCGGCGATGCCGTCATATCGAGTGTGCACCAGAGTGATTCGGTCCTCGTACGGACGTAGCCGCTCGGCAGCGAGTGCCAGCGCCGAGGCGTCACGATCGAGTCCGATCAGGCGGATCTGTGGATAGGTCCGCAGGAAGTGCTCGGCGTGCCCGCCGAGTCCGAGGGTGGCGTCTATATAGACAGCATCGGGTTCACCGAGTGCGGGCCCGAGCAGATCGTCAGCTCGCCTGAGCAGAACCGGAACATGGCGGGGACCGTGCTGTTCACGGTTCACCTCGACCTCCCGGATTTTGCCTCGCGTCGTCCTGCACTACTTGGAGCGCGTCGGCGGATAAGTGTCCGACCATCGGACGGGTCGCCTTGATAGACAGCTGCTTTCGAAAATACGAATGCCGCGTGGTCTCTGTCCGAAACACGGCACCTGGCGTCGGGGAAGTACGTCAGGGTCCACGTCCGGGCAGAGGCCGCGTGGCACTCGTTCGCTCGGTTAGAAGATTCCGCCCAGCGACTCGTCTCTCGCTTCCGCGTAGTCCTCCTCGTGCTCGGCGAGGTAGGAATCCCACGCCTGCTTGTCCCATATCTCGAGGAAGTCGACCGACCCGATCACCACGCATTCCTTGTCCAGGCTCGCATAGCGACGATGATCGGCCGACAACACGATCCGACCCTGGGCATCCGGACGTTGCTCATCGGTTCCGGCTGCCAGCGCACGGACGAACGCGCGAGCCTGCGGGTTGCTCCGAGACGCCGCCGCAGCTCGACGAGCGAGCGCGGTGAACTCATCCTTGGGATAAACGGCCAGGCTGTGGTCTTGACCCTTCGTGACCATCAACCCTCCCGCCAGATCGTCTCGAAACTTTGCAGGCAACGTGAGTCGCCCCTTGTCATCCAACCGAGGTGTGTACGTACCGAGAAACAACCCGATACCTCCCGGATCTACCCCGCTTGCGCGGAGAGCACGATCACCTCGGATGTATGACTTACCTGTGTAGCGCGCTCCACATTACCCCACTTTCCCCCACTTTCAATCGAAACGCGGGGTGATCTGGCTCCCCGCTTCGGCGATTCCGCAGGTCATCCCAGCTATCACCACGGTGGAGAACTTTTCAGGTGTTCGCCGACACGCGCCGCCCGGCTGGACAGCCGCCCGACAACACCCAGCAAACACCCCGGTGTCGCCGGATTCAGCGGATGAATGGGGCACCGCGGGGATCTTCGTGGGGCGATGTGGGGCATCGAACGAAACCTGCTCGAAGATCATCTGACCGTTGGGCGTTTCGCACGCAAGACGGCGACGCCGCACCGAATCGGTGCGGCGTCGCCGTCTGTAATGTTGCGATGTTCGGCTAAGCCCGAGCTACTCCTGCTCGAACCGTCGCCGGAACCGATCCTCCATGCGCTCGGAGAAGCCGCCGGACTTGCGCTGGCGCCCACGTCCGCTCGCACCGCCGCTCGCGTCACCGGATTGGGCTTCGCCCGACCGGTCACCCTTGGCGATACCCTTCGAACTGCCGACCAGCAGCAGCACGCCTGCGGCGAACATGACAATGAATCCGATCAGACTGATGATCGGAAAGTCGCCGAGCTTCACCGGAGCGGCGATGCCAGCGACGAGTAGAAACAGACCAAGGACGAACAAAGCTGCGGCCTGGAGTCTGCGACGACTCGAGGTCGAGCGAAGGCGTCCGCCGCGGACGGACGAGGCGAACTTCGGATCCTCAGCATAGAGAGCGCTCTCGATTTGTTCGAGCATGCGCTGCTCGTGCTCGGAGAGTGGCACGGTACCTCCCCCGGCACTAGGACTTGGCTGTCGCCTCCGGGTAGGCGACAGACAGCCGACCTTGGCGGCTATCTGTCACCAATGATACGAGTTCGATCAATGCCGTACCACCTAATGGGTGCAGCGAGCCGAGTCTGTCGCCAAATTGCGGCGGGCGCAGCGTCGATGAGACGGTCGGCGACTCGCCGATGACTATGCGGTGATGCCGCTGTTCCAGCCCGGCGCCGGACGCAACCGCGCCCCCACGTCGATGAGATCCTCCACGTCGTGCAGGAATGCGCCTACCCGCGAATAGAACTCGTCGGCCTGCTGGTCATCGACATCACGATCGAGGCCGGCCTCCAGCGCGGCGCGCGTCTCCGAGCGCGCGCTGAAGTAGTCCGCCCACATCACGAATTCGGGGGCCGCGCGCTGCAAGAGCACCCAGGCATTACGCGAACGCGCCCGCGGCGCGGCGTCAGCACCAGTGAACGCGAGCACCGCGCCCGCGCCGCGCAACGCCGCGAGATACGCGGTCCGGAATCGCTCACGCGGATCCTCCTCGCCTGCCGCTTGCATCAGTAGGCCGTCGGCCTTCTTCAGCAGCTTTCCCGCCCTACCGGGTTGTCCCACACCTTCGATCCGACCAGACATCAGCCGTCCCTCCACAATCGCGCGCCCGCCCCATCGTGTGCGCGGAGACCGACTTCTCACCCACCGCGCGGATCGAACAGGTATTCGAACGTTTGAATTGAGATTGAATATAGAGACACCCACCGACAACTTCCGCGCCAGCGCGGCCCGACGAGAGCCATGACTGCCGTCAAGCCCAATCACGCCCCCGCACCTGTCATCGTCGACCTCTCGGTTGCGACCCTGCGCTCCCGGCTGCACGATGCGCTGGCCGTGTATGTCGCGGCGATGGAGTATCCGCGCGGCACCGAGCAGCACCGCGCGCCGATGTGGACCGAGCACACCACCCGTCCCGGCTGGCAGGCGGTCGCCGCGGTCGTGCCCGACGATTCCGGGCACTTCGACCTCCGGTCGTCGCCGATCGTCGCGATCGCCTACGGCTATCGTGGCGCCGCACACCAGTGGTGGCATCAGCAGGTACACAGCGGTATGCGACGCACAGGATGGCCGGAACACTCTGCGCGCGAACTACTCTCGGACTATTTCGAGCTCACCGAGCTGCATGTGCACCCGGCGGCCCAGGGCCGCGGCATCGGGGCGATCCTGCTGGCGCGGTTGCTGCGGGACCGTCCCGAAAGCGCGGTGCTGCTGTCCACGCCCGAAGTGGCGCAGGAGGGCAACCGGGCGTGGCGGCTGTATCGGCGGCTCGGGTTCACCGATGTGGTCAGGGACTTCGTGTTCGCGGGCGACACCCGGCCGTTCGCCATCCTCGGCCGACGGCTCCCACTGTGAACATGCATCGGCCGACGGCTCCGGCTGCGAATGTGAGCGGCCGAGGAGGGGATGCGCTGGTGAGGGTCACGTGACAGTTGTCGTGGTCGGGTCGGGCCACAACGCGCTCGTCGCGGCCTGTTACCTGGCGCGCGCCGGACATCGGGTCGAGGTGCTCGAACGTGACGATGTGCTCGGCGGCGCGGTGTCGACCGTCGAACGCTTCCCTGGTCATCTGGTCGACCGCGGATCCTCCGCGCACATCATGGTGCGACACACCGGGATCATCGAGGAGCTCGAACTGGCGCGGTTCGGGCTGCGCTACATCGATTGTGATCCATGGGGGTTCACACCGGGGGGTCCCGATGGCGACCCGCCGATCGTGTTCCATCGCGATCTCGATCGAACCTGCGCCTCGATCGCCGAGGCCTGCGGTGCTCGCGACGCCGCCGCGTACCGGCGATTCGTCAACGCCTGGGGCCCACGCACCACACGGGTAATGCGGGCATTCGGCGGCTCCCCCACACCGGGCAGGTTGCTGCGTTCGTTCTGGGGTCTTGACGCGCGCGCCGGTGGCAGTGCGCTGTCACGGGAGTTTCTACAGTCCGGCGATGCCCTTTTGGACAGCTACTTCGACAATGAGCGGCTCAAAGCGTCGCTGGCGTGGTTCGGCGCGCAGTCGGGTCCGCCCATGTCAGAGCCTGGCACCGCGCCGATGGTGGGTTTCGCCGCACTTATGCACACCCTGCCGCCCGGTCGCGCTGTCGGCGGTAGCGGTGCGCTATCCGCGGCGCTTGTCGCGCGACTGCGTGCCGACGGCGGCACGGTGTCGGCGGGTGATGCGGTCACCGCGCTGGAACGCACGGGCGACGCCTGGCGCGTACACACCGCCTCGGGCCGAAACCTGCACGCGGGCACCGTGATTGCTGGCACCCACGTGCTCACCACATTGGACCTGTTGCGAGACGGCGGATACAACGCGGGCGTGCTCGACGACTGGCAGCGCCGCATCCGCGTCGGGCCCGGCATCGGCATGGTGGTGCGATTGGCGACCCGGTCACTGCCGCGATATCCGGGCAGCTCGATCGACGAGTCCGCGAACGGCCTTCAGTTTCTGGTCTCCGATCGGCGACAGCTGCGTCGAGCGCACGGCGCCGCGCTCGCCGGCGACCTCCCGCCACGCCCCGTTGTGCTCGCCATGAGTTTCAGCGCACTCGACGCGAGCATCGCCCCGCTCGGGGAGCACCAACTCTCGCTGTGGGCCCAGTGGCACCCCTACCAACTGGCCGACGGCACCGACTGGGCCGAGCACGCCGACCACGAAGCCGACCGAATCATCGCAGAAGTCGATTTCTACGCACCGGGTTTTGCCGACTCGGTGCTGCGACGCCACGTACAGACACCGGTCGATCTGGAACGCGAGATGGGCTTGCGCGGCGGCAATGTGATGCACATCGAGATGTCATTGGACCAGATGATGCTGTGGCGACCGCTGCCCGAACTTTCGGGACAACGTGTTCCGAATGCACCCGGCCTGTACTTGACCGGCGCGTCGACTCATCCCGGCGGTGGCGTATCGGGAGCGAGCGGCCGTAGTGCCGCACAACTCGTCCTACGCGACCAACGCCGGAAACGGTTCCCACTACCCAGAAAACGATGACGGACCCCATCCACCCGAAAGCCGGTCGGCCGGAGGCGCTTGCCTCCGGGAGGCCGGACCGAGAACATCCGGATCGACAACGCGCGCGAACATCGGGGCGGCACACCGCGGCGTTCCTGCGACAGCTTGCGGCAACAGCATCCGCTGCGGCGGCCACATTTCGACCAGGGCCACTCGACCTGGTACCCGCGTTGTTCGCGATGGCGTTGGTGCTCGCGCAGATCGCCTATCCACTGACCTCGGGGGACGCCCGTGATGCGGTGACCACCGTGGTCGTGTTGCTCTCCGCCGCTACCGCGCTCGTCCACGCAGGGACTACTCGCGGGCTCGGATATGCCGCCGGATTCTTGGTCATCGTGTCAGGGATCGGCCTCGTCGCCGAGGTCGTCGGTACCGCAACGGGATTCCCGTTCGGCTGCTACGACTACGCGGACGGCAGGCTCGGGCCCGACATCGCCGGGGTGCCGTTGGTTGTGGCGCTCGCGTGGACCGGCGGGCTGTATCCGGTGTGGGTGGTTGCCGGACTGTTGGCACGTGGGGCGATCGGCCGGATCGGGCTGACGGCCGTGGGTGCTGTGGGGTGGGATCTGTACTTGGATCCGCAAATGGTGGCAGATGGGCAGTGGAGTTGGTGCGATACCGATTCGGGGGTGCCGGGGCTGGTGCAGATTCCCGTGACCAATTACCTGGGCTGGTTCGCGGTCGCGGTGCTGATGGCGCTGGCGCTGACGGTGTGGGAGCGGGCCGCGCGCGAGGTGCGGCCGTCCGGCTCGAATACGGCGGTTCCGGTCGCGATTTTCCTGTGGACCTGGCTGGGGTCCGCGCTCGCGCACGCGGTGTTTCTGGATCTGCCCGCCTCGGCCTGTTACGGCGTGGTCGGGCTCGGGCTCCTCGGGCTTCCGCTGGTAGCGCGGCTGCGCCGGTCCCGAGGGGAACACAACGAGAACGGTTCCGCCCGTCGCGTGGCAATCTGAACCGATGGCCTGGCACGATGTGACCCGTGCAGCCGAGTCCTCTCACCACATCACCCGCCGCTCCGGTTCTAACGTCGCCGCGCCGGCCCCGCCTCGGGGTCAGAGTCGCGGCGGCTGTCCTGCTGGCGGCATTGCTGGTGCCGGTGCTCGCCGGCTGCCTGCGCGTACAGGTATCGATGGGTGTGTCGTCCAATGACAGGGTGTCCGGCCGGATTGTCGCGGCCGTCGTCCCCGCCGACCCCAACGACAAAGGCCCGCAGCTGAAGTCGCCCGATTCGCTGGCGACGAAGGTGCGGGTCGAGCCTTACAGCCAGGACGGGTATGTGGGCAGCAAGGTGTTCTTCGATGATCTGTCCTTTGGCGAGATTTCCCAGCTCGGCGCGCTTTCCGAACAGACGCAGGGCATGTTCAACCTCCAGTTCCAGCGCACCGGCGACCTGGTCAGCCTCAATGGCAGGGTCGATCTGAAATCCGTTCCGCCGCACGGCTCCGACGTGCAGTTCACCGTGGCGTTCCCGGCTCGCGTCGCCAAGACCAACGGCAACCGCGACGACGATTCCACTGTGTCGTGGAAGCTGCCGCCCGGCGATGTGTCCACCCTGCGCGCCGAGGTCAGCTACGCCGATCCGAACACCCGCTCCTTCGCGGGCTGGGCGGGAATTGTCGGCGGCATCACCCTCGCCGTCGCCGCCATCATCGCCGCAATGGCCTTTATGAATCGCAACCCCGCTCCGCCCGGCGCACCGGAAGGCTTCTCGTTCAGCAGCCTGTGGCAGCAACGGCAGCGCCGCTGAACTCGTGACGCCGAACTCGTGAACCGCCGGGCCGGCGCGAATCCGGCTTCGGTCGGCTTGCTACTGACCCGCGCAGGAACTGGCATCGCACTGCTCGGCAGTGCCATTGCCCTGCACAACCGCGCGCGGGTGCATCGCCTGTCCGATACCGCGGCGCCCGCCATCGGGCCGATCACGATCTGCATTCCCGCTCGCAACGAGGCGCGGCGGCTGCCCGCGTTGATCGCCGATCTGCGCGCACAGATCGGAGTCCCACTTTTGCGGGTGCTGATCCTCGATGACGTCTCCAGCGATGGCACTCATGCCGCGGCCGTCGGTGCGGTAGCAGGCGACAAGCGATTCACGGTGCTGCGCAACGACATCGAGCCCAGCCCAGGCTGGACCGGCAAGGCCGCGGCGTGCGCGCGACTGTCCGAGCTCGTCGATGCACCGATGCTGATCTTTCTCGATGCCGACATCCGCCTCGCACCGAATGCGGTCGCCGCGGCGGCAGCCGAATTCCACCGTCGCGATGTCGCGCTGCTCTCGCCGTGGCCTGGACAGCGAGCCGGATCGGCTGCGGAGGCATTGGTCCAACCGCTGCTGTGCTGGTCATGGGCGTCCACACTGCCGATCTCGGTGGCCAACCGCAGCACCCGACCTTCGACGGCGGTGGCATGCGGGCAGTTCATGGTCTTCGATACCGCCGCCTACCGCGCTATCGGCGGCCACCGCGCGGTGGCGGCCAGCCCGACCGAGGACCTGGATATCGCTCGCCTATTGCGCCGCAACGGTTTCCGCACTGCCCTGGTCGCCGCCGGCCCGCTGGCGAGCACCCGCATGTACGGTGGGGCCGCCGAACTCGAAGCGGGATATACGCGTTGGCTGTGGTCCGCCTATGGCGGATCCGCGGCCGCTGGCGCGGCGGTCGGCACCGTTGCGGCACTGGGGTTTTGGGTTCCACCGCTGGCTGCCGTCACCGGCAGCGGCCGGGTCCGCCGCGCCGGCCTGCTCGGCTATTGCGCCGCCGTGGCAGGACGTCTACTGTCTCGTTCCACCGAATCCGGCGGACCCATAACAGCCGTAGATACCCTTGCGGCACTTGCTCATCCACTGTCCATCGGCGCCTACCTGTGGCTGTGGGCACGATCCCGCCGCGCTCGTCGACGCGGCGAGCTTCGCTGGAAGGATCGCGCACTCACCCCTCGAGCAGTGGCTATCGGACCGAGGTGAGGCCGATGGTCGGGAGGAAGAAGCAGGAGCGGCCCGCGTTTTCGACCGTGCCGAAGACCGCGGCCAGTACAGTTCCCGAGCCCGTGTCCACCGGGACCGCGCGGACGCCGCCGACCGGGAGGGCGGCGAAGAAGAAGTCCTGGATCGCGCGTTCGGCGAGGGGGCGGATTTCCTGGGGAACCTCGGCGGGGACCATGGCGCGGACGATGTCGGAAAGCGGGCCCATCGAGGTGAGGCCGCTGCGGCCATTGCTCAGGTTCATCCAGGCGACGCGCATGCCGGACACGGTCGAGGTGTCGGGAGCGATGCCGTAGGGGACGAAGGTGAACATGGTCTGGCCCGCCTTGACGGCGGTGAGGTCGAGGCCGGGGATGTTCACGGCGGTCTTGGGCCACGGGCCGGGGACGGCGCCCGCGACGGCGGGGACAAGGCCGAGGGTGGCGTCGTCGGAACAGAACGCTGCGGCGGTCGGGTACAGGAACGGGTCCATGCCGAAGCCGCGCAATGCGTCGATCGCCGCCTGGTAGGCGCCGAGTAGATCATTGGGAGCGGCCGTTCGAGCCACACCCGGGCGATCGGCAGCGGCCGGGGTCGCGGGAGCGGCTGGAGCCCCCGAGGCGGTGGCCGGGGCAGCGAGGGCTAGCGCGGCCGCAGTGGTCGCGATCGCGGTCAACGTGGTCAAACGGCGCACAACGGTCACAACGAGCCTCTCTCATCGTCGGAAAGATCGAGGTCAGGCTACTCCGGCAAACCCGCTCAACAGGGCTTCTTTCGGCTGGCAAATTTCCGGCGCGTCGCGTGGCCCAGGATCAGTCCGCGAGGTGGGAGATGGCACTTCTCGTGGCGACGGGCTAAATGATCGCGGGATCGGGTCACCCGGACAAGGGCTGCACTCAGGATGATTCCTAACCTTGTTCTGGAGTGCCCTTACTTCGCATGCTGATTCGGCTAGACCTTCGACGGCCCGTGCTCGCCACAGGCCGCACCATCCAGAGCGACCGAGAGACCTGGCTCGTGGACGTCGCAGCAACCCCCCGCTCGCCGGGTGCGGGTGCTTCCGCCGGGAACGATGGAGGAACCGAAATGATCACCGAACAATGCGACAACCGTTGGGCCCGTCACCATATCGACCAATGCCGCGTCACCTCCGCGAGTTGTCGCGCCTGACAGCGCCGCCAGATAGTGCACCCGTCGCTGGCCGGGTGATGTGACCGCCTGATGAGGGACCGGTCTCGTACGTTTCTTCGAAGGACCTCGATATGAGTGCGTCCATCGCATCCGGCGCTGCCGACGTCGGCGGTGTACCAGGCTCCCCTGACGAGTTGGGCACTACGGCCGCCACCGGCGAATCCGCCGACCTCGTCGGTGCGCTCGGCACTATCGGAGCGGGAGCCCGCGCATGAAGTTCCTACTGTTCACCCTGGTTACCCGGGTGCCTGATCCGATAACCGGGCGGCTGCCCGGAACAAGAGAACGCCTGCGCAATGTCATCGAACAGGCCGGGATCGCCGAAGAGCTCGGCTACGACGGGTTCGCCGTCGGTGAGCGGCACGAGGATCCGTTCCTCTCGGCCGCACCGCCGGTGATCCTCAGCCACATTGCCGCGGTCACCTCACGTATCTCGTTGTTCACCGCGGTCACCACGCTGAGCCTGCTCGATCCGGTGCGCGCCTTCGAGGACTACTCGACGCTGGACAACCTTTCCGGCGGCAGGCTGGAGCTGATCATCGGCAAGGGCAACGGCAGCGCGCAGGCGGAGCTGTTCCACGTCACCACCGACGATCAGTGGGATCGCAATCGCGAAGGCTACGAACTGTTTCGGGAGCTGTGGGCCAGCGATAGCGTGACGTGGTCGGGCCGGTTCCGGCCCGAGCTGCGCGCGGCGAAGGCGCTGCCGCGACCGTGGCAGCCGCGCATTCGGGTCTGGCACGGCAGCGCGACAAGTCGAGACTCGGTGGAACTGGCCGCGCGCCACGGCGATCCGCTGTTCTCGGCGAATGTCACCAATCCCATCGAGCCGTATGCCGATCTGGTGCGTCACTACCGGGAACGGTGGGAGTTCCACGGGCACAAACCCGCCGACGCACTGGTCGGCGCTGGAACCGCCGGATTCCACGTAGCCAGGACTTCACAGGAGGCCGCGGATGTATTCCGGCCGATCTTCCAGGCGCGCCTCGCACTGGCTCGCGAGCTCGGTCTGCCGGTGGTATTCGAGACCCTCGAGGACTTCCTCACGCGCAGTTCCGCGCTGGTCGGCAGCCCCGAGCAGGTAATCGACAAAGTCGGCCGCCAGCACGAGCTCTTCGGCCACGAGGTGACCCACCTGGCCGCGGATCGCGACGGGCGCAGCGAGATTCAGCACCGCGACAGCCTCGAGTTGTTCCAGGCCGAGGTGGCGCCCGAACTGCGCCGCCGCTTCCACAGCAGGCCACTGGCCACGAATACGGCCACCGACAACGACATTCCCGTCCGACCGCCCACCGAGTACGACCTGGATTCCCATGGCGAGCTTGTCCGCACCGAAACATCTGGAGTAGCACCGTGATCCGTTCCCGCTATCGAATCGCGGCCGTGGCCGCCGCCATCACCGCGGCAGCGAGTCTTGCCGCCTGCGGCAGTGATTCGGCACGGACCGGCGTCGACGCGGGTCCGCCCAAGCCGGGCGGCACGCTGCGCTACGGCCTTTCGGTGGCGCCGACCTGCTCCGATCCCGCACAGTCGAGCACCAATCAGTCGCTGTACCTCAGCCGTCAGATTGTGGATTCGCTGACCGATCAGGATCCCGAGACCGGTGAACTGAAGCCGTGGCTGGCGCAGAGCTGGGAAGTCAGCCCCGACGCGAAGGTCTTCACCTTCCATCTCGTAGACGGCGTCACCTTCAGCGACGGCACGCCGCTGACAGCGGAATCGGTGCGGAAGACCTTCGATTCGGTCATCACGCTCGGCGCGGCGAAGACGCCGCTCGGCGCCAGCTACCTCACCAACTATGCCGCGACCATCCCCGTCGACAAGCTGACCGCACGGGTGGAGTTCAGCAAGCCGAACGCCCAATTCCTACAGGCAACCTCGACCGCGCAGCTCGGCATCCTCGCCGAGGCCACCACCGCCAAACCCGCCGAGCAGCGCTGCACCGGCGACAATGTCGGCAGCGGACCGTTCACCTACGCGAACTACCGTCAGGACGCCTCGGCGACGCTGGTCAAACGCGCGGGATACCACTGGGGCTCGGCGGTGTTCGCCCACCGCGGCGAGGCCTACCTCGACAAGATCGAATTCACCGTCGTCCCCGAATCCGGTGTCCGCACCGGCAGTCTCGGCTCCGGCCAGCTCGACGCCATCAGCGACGCCCTGCCGCAGGACGCGCCGCAGATCGAGGCGACCGGCGGGCGGATTCTGAGCACCGCGAACCCTGGCGTGCCCTTCGGCCTCCAGCCCAACGTGACCCGAGGACCTTTGCGCGATGCCGCGGTCCGCCAGGCACTGCTGCCCGCGATCGACCGTAAACAGCTCATCGATACCGTGCTCGGCCCGCAATTCAAGACCGCGACGAGCTCGCTGGCCAGCAGCACACCGGGCTATCAGGATCTCTCGTCCACACTGACCTACGACCAAGCCCGGGCTCGCGGCATCCTCGACCGAGCGGGCTGGACGCCCGGCGGCGACGGTATTCGCGTCAAAAATGGTGAGCGGCTGGCCTTCTCGGTCCTGTTCAGCCAGGTATTCGCGGGCAATCAGGCGATCCTCGAACTGGTGCAGCAGCAGCTTCGGCAGATCGGCGTCGAGCTGAAACTGGATCTGGTAGCGGGCGCGGAGTACACGGCCAGGCAGAACTCCAAGGACTACGACAGCCTCTACTACAACTCCACCCGCGCCGACGGCGACATCCTGCGCACCGCGTTCAGTGTGGACGGACGCAATCTGAATGCCCGCGAACGTATCCCGGCGCTGGATGACGCATTGGACGGCCAGCTGAGTACCGGCGATACCGCCGCGCGTACCGCGCTCATCCAGACCGCTCAGAAGTCGGTGCTCGATTCGGGTCTGTGGATTCCGACCGTCGAACTGTCCCAGGCCATCGGCGCAGGTAGCACCGTGCAGGATCTGAAGTTCGAGGCATCGGCGCGGCTACAGTTCTTCGACACCTGGTTGAGCGGGCGGTAGCGATGGCCCGGTATGTGACGCTGCGCGCACTCCAGGCGGTGGGGGTGCTGTGGGCGGCCTTCACCATCTCGTTCGTCGTGCTCTACCTGCTGCCCGCCGATCCGGTGTCCATCGCCGCCGATTCCGGCGGCTCCGGCACGGCGATCGACAAGGCCGCGATCGCGGAGCTACAGGCCAGATATGGGCTGGACCGTCCACTCTGGGAGCAGTATTGGACCGCATTGACGAAGGCTGTACAAGGCGATCTCGGCCATTCCATCTCGACAGGACAGCCGGTCACCCATGCCATCGGTGACGCGCTGCCTGCCACGCTCGGATTGGCCTCGCTGGCACTGCTTTTCGCGACCGTCGGCGGTGTTTCGCTGGCTTTCGCCGCATCCTATTCGCGTCGTCGCTGGTTGCGTAATGCGCTGCGCTCGCTGCCGTCGCTCGGTGTGTCGGTGCCGACGTTCTGGACCGGACTGCTGCTGCTGCAACTGTTCTCGTTCCAGTTCCGGCTGGTCCCCGCGTTCGGTGGTCACGGCATCACGGGCACCATCCTGCCCGCCCTCACCCTTGCCATCCCGATCGGCGCGGTGATCGCTCAGGTACTCGCTGCGGGATTGGAATCGACGTGGCGGCAGCCGTTCGTCGACGTGGCGCTGGCCAAGGGCGGTTCGCGGTGGTGGGTGCAGCGCAAGCACGTGCTGCGCTCGGCGGCGTTGCCAACCTTCACCATCGCAGGGGTGCTTGTCGGGAACATGCTGGCCGGGTCGGTGGTGGTGGAGACCGTATTCGCCAGAACCGGGGTCGGGCGTCTGACCCAGACTTCCGTACTCGCTCAGGATATTCCGGTCGTGCAGGGCATCGTGCTGTTGACCTCGACGGTTTTCGTGACGGTCAACCTCGCGGTGGATCTGTTGTATCCGCTGCTGGATCCGCGGATCGCGGGCCGCACCCAGCGTGCGGGCACCGCGGCCGCCGACAACATCGAGGAGGTGAACGTCCGTGGTTGACGTGCTCGACGAGCGGCGCAGCGTGGCTGCGCCGTGGCTGCGGCGGCCGGTGCTGCGCGGGAAGACGTTGCGCGGCAATACCGCGTTGGTCGTCGCCGTCGTGGTCGTGCTGATCGCGCTGGGATGGGCACTGTTCCCGTCCGTTTTCGCCAGCGGCGATCCGCTCACCGGTGTGCCCGCCCAGAAGTTTCAGGGGCCGAGCGCTGCGCACTGGTTCGGTACCGACAACCTCGGCCGTGACCTGTACACCCGGATGGTGCACGGTGCGGGGCTTTCGCTGACTGCCACGCTCTCCGCGGTAGCCATCGCGTTGGTCGCGGGGTCGCTGCTCGGATTGTTGTCCGGTTCGATCGGTGGCGTGGTGGATACGCTCATCATGCGATTCGTCGATGTGCTGTTATCCATCCCGGCACTGCTGCTTTCGCTGGCACTGGTCACCGCGCTCGGCTTCGGTACCCGCAATGTGGCTATCGCCGTGGGTGTTTCGCTGGTCGCCAACTTCGCACGCGTGATGCGCTCGGAGGTACTACGGGTACACCGATCACCCTTCGTCGAAGCCGCGCATGCCTCCGGCGTCCGCTGGTACAGCGTGCTCACCCGGCACGTGCTCCCTAACGCCTACCAGCCGGTGCTCGCCTTGGCCGCGGTCGAGTTCGGCATGGCCGTGCTCGCGGTCTCGGCGCTGAGTTTCCTCGGCTATGGCGCGAAACCCCCTACCCCCGAGTGGGGCTCGCTGATCTCCGAGGGACGCAACTATCTTGCCACCGCCTGGTGGATGACCACGCTGCCCGGCCTGGTGATCATCGCGGTCGTTCTCGCCGCGCAGCGCCTCGGCCGCGCCGCAAACAGGAGTGAGCACGCATGAGCGACAACGATTTCCGTGGCGACGTCAACCGATCCGATGGAATCGACGCGCTACCACCGTGCTCCTTCGCCGAGGGCACGCCACGAGCCTCCCAGGTCGAGTTATCGCGGCCCGACACCGCATTGCTGCGTATCGATGGTCTCCATGTGCGCTACCGGTCCGACTCCGACCCCGTGACGGCGCTGGCGGGCGCCTCGCTCACCGTGGCGCGTGGTGAGGTAGTCGCACTGGTCGGCGAATCCGGTTCGGGGAAGTCGACGCTCGCTCAGGCGGTGATCGGGTTACTGGGGGCGAATGCCGAAATCATCAGCGGGACGATCAGTTTCGATGGGGAGGTTATCGACACCAAGTCGGAGCGGGCGCTGCGCGGAATTCGTGGGGCTCGGATCGGGTACGTGCCGCAGGATCCCGGTCTGTCGCTGAATCCCGTGCAGCGGGTTGGTGATCAGGTCGCCGAGGCACTGATCGTGCACGGTCGGGCCGATCGGCACGGTGCCAGGCTGCGGGCGGTGGAGTTGCTCGCCGAGGCTGGGCTGGATCGGCCGGAGCTGCGGGCGTCGCAGTATCCGCACGAGCTGTCCGGTGGGCAGCGGCAGCGGGTGCTGATCGCGGCGGCACTGATCTGCGGGCCGGAGCTGGTGATCGCCGACGAGCCGACCAGTGCGCTCGATGCAACCGTGGCGCGGCGAGTGCTCGACGGGCTCGCCGAGCAGATCGCCGCCCGTGGCACCGCTGTGCTGCTGATTACCCATGATCTCGCGGTGGCCGCCGAGCGCGCCGATCGTCTGGTGGTGTTGAACGGCGGTGAGGTTGTCGAAACGGGCACTACCGCACAGGTGCTCGCCCAACCTCGGCACCCGTATACGAAGCGGCTGCTCGCGGCGTCCCCGAGCTTGGCGCCGTTCGGCGGGTTCCGTCCTCGGCGCGCAAGCGAGGGCACACCACTGCTGTCTGTTCGCCAGGTGCACAAGCGCTTCCGTGCGCGCGCCGGTGGATCGGTAACCGCGGTCGCCGGTGTCGGTTTCGACCTCGGACGCGGCGAAACGCTGTCGCTTGTCGGCGAATCCGGCTCCGGCAAGTCCACCACCGCGCGGATCGCGCTGCGACTCACCGAACCCGACAGCGGTGCGGTCACCTTCGACGGGCACGAGCTGACCAAGGTCCGAGGGCCCGAGTTACGGGCGCTGCGCCAACGGTTCCAGGTGGTGTACCAGAACCCGTACGCCTCCCTGGATCCACGCTGGCGCGTCGAGTCGATCATCGAGGAACCGTTGCGCGCCTATGGAGTCGGCGACCGCAAGGCGCGGCGAGCCCGAGTACGGGAACTGCTCGGACAGGTCGCCTTGCCCGAGCGGTTCACGCAGCGCCGTCCCGCCGAACTGTCCGGCGGGCAGCGCCAACGGGTCGCGATCGCACGTGCACTCGCGCTGCACCCCGACCTGCTCGTGCTCGACGAACCGGTCTCCGCGCTGGACGCCTCGGTACAGGCCCAGATCCTTGACCTGCTCGACCGCCTACAGACCGAACTGCGACTGAGCTATCTGTTCATCTCCCATGACCTGGCCGTCGTGCGCCGCATCAGCGACCGAGTCGCGGTGATGCGCGAGGGCCGCATCGTCGAAACCGGTTACACCACCGATATTTTCGACAGCCCCCAGCACGAGTACACCCGGGAACTGCTCTCGGCCATTCCCGCCCGTTCCTCCGTCACGAAAGGGCGGCCTTGATGCAGCACCGCACTCGCCGATACCGCGTCGAATCGACTGGAAAGGGCCGTGCGGATGTTTGATTCAGACTTCTTCCTCGCCGTAGAGCTCGCCGGTACCGGCGTGCATCCGGCGTCGTGGCGGCGCGCTGATTCGCGCGCCGAGGATCTGTTCACGAGCGGGTACTGGGTGGATGCGATCGGCGCCGCCGAAAGTGCGGGTATCGATGCGGTTTTCGTGCCCGACTCGTTCGGTGTGCAGTCGGGTGGTCCTGGAGTCACCCGTGGTGTGCTCGACGCGGTGGCCATCGCGGCAAGGGTTGCCGCGCGCACCCACAGCATTGGGCTGATTCCGCAGGCCGCGGTGACCCATACCGAACCGTTTCATCTGTCCAAGGCGATCGCGAGCCTCGATTTCGCCTCGCTCGGGCGCGCGGGCTGGGAGGTGGCCGTCTCCGAAGGGACCCAGCAGGCACGGGTATTCGGTCGCAAGAGCGCACAGGATGCCGAGGCGCTGTGGCATGAGGCGGACGAGGCGGTCGAGGTGGTCGCGCGGCTGTGGGACAGCTGGGAGGACGACGCGGAGATCCGCGACGAGTCGACCGGCCGGTTCATCGACCGGGACAAGCTGCATTACATCGACTTCGTGGGGGAGAACTTCTCGGTGAAGGGCCCTTCGATCACGCCACGTTCCCCGCAGGGTCTGCCGATCATCGCGGTCAGGGCCGCTGACGCCTTCAGCACCGCTGTCGCGGTTCGCCGCGCCGATCTGATCCGCAGCAGTGCCGCCGATCTCGCCGAGGCGGCCGCTCGACGCACGGCGCTGCGCACAGCGCTCGTGGCCGCGGATCGTGATCCGGACACGGTGCGTGTGCTGCTGGACATCGACGTCCACCTGGCCGGGACGGAGGCGGCAGCGCACGAAGAGGTGACCCAGTTGGATCGCTGGGCCGAGCCGATCGACGCCTCCGCCCCTGGCGCGCCGAACACGCTGCGGCACATCGGCGCACCGGACACCCTGCGCGAACTTCTCTCCGCCGTCCGCGCCTCCGGCGCCGCCGACGGTGTCGTTCTGCGCCCACTGGCTGTCCCTGCCGTCCTCCGTCACCTCACCGCCGCACCCGCACTCGGCATCCGCGGCCGTTCCGGACATCCCGAAGGAGTGCGGATCCCGGCAACAGGAGCGGATACGCAGAACTCGGCAGGGTCATTGCGCGCTCGGCTTGGACTGTCGCGACCGGCAAGCCGCTACGCAATCGCACGCCAGGAGGCCGAGTCGTGATCGCGACAACTGCGGAAGTCTCCCCGTCTGCTTCGGAAAGGACGCTGTGATGAGCGACAAACCTCGTAAGGCGGTGCACCTTGCCGCGCACTTTCCCGGGGTGAACAACACCACGGTCTGGAGTGATCCGGAATCCGAGAGTCAGATCGACTTCGAGTCGTTCGTGCATCTGGCCGAGACGGCCGAGCGCGGGCTGTTCGACTTCTTCTTTCTGGCAGAGGGGCTGCGGCTGCGCGAACATCTCGGGCGCATCCACGATCTCGACGTGGTGGGCAGGCCGGATACGTTCACTGTTCTGAATGCGCTTGCCGCGGTTACCGAGCGGCTCGGGCTGGCGGGGACCATCAACAGCACCTATAACGAGCCGTTCGAGGTGGCCAAGCAGTTCGCCTCGCTGGATCACCTCTCCGGTGGGCGGGCGGCCTGGAACGTCGTCACCTCCTCCGACGCGTTCACCGGCGAGAACTTCCGGCGCGGTGGCTATCTCGAGCACAGTCAGCGCTATCGGCGGGCGGCCGAGGTCGTCGAGGTCACGCGCGCGCTGTGGGACAGTTGGCCCGCCGATTCGCTGGTGGTGGATCGTGAGGCCGGGGTGTTCGCTCATGATGGACATGAAATCAGCTACCGCAACACACAATTCGATATCTCGGGTCGATTCGTGCTGCCATCGAGCCCCCAGGGACACCCGGTGTTGTTGCAGGCGGGCGATTCCGATGACGGACGCGAGTTCGGCGCTGCCTCCGCCGACGCGATTTTCACAGGTCACGGCTCGCTCGAGGCGGGGCAGAAGTTCTACGCGGACATGAAGGGCCGCCTGGCGAAGTACGGTCGCACGCCGGACGAGCTGAGGATCCTGCCCGCCGCGACGTTCGTGCTCGGCGACACCGCCGAGGACGCACAGGAACGCGCGAGGCAAATCCGGCTCCAGCAGGTCGGACCGCAGACCGCGATCGCCTTCCTCGAACAGGTCTGGGGCCGTGACCTGTCCGGCTATGACCCGGATGGTCCGCTGCCGGATGTCGAACCATCCGGCGACGCCAACATCACTCGCGGCCGCGTGCGCCACGCGAAGGACCCGCGCGCCATCGCCGATGGCTGGCGGGAGAAGGCCGAGGCCGAGAAGCTCAGTATCCGTGAGCTGATCATCGAGGTCACCGCCCGCCAGCAGTTCGTCGGCACGCCCGCCGCGGTCGCCGAACAGATCGACACCTACGTCCAGGCCGATGCCGCCGACGGCTTCATCCTCGTTCCGCATCTCACCCCCGCCGGGCTCGACGAATTCGTCGACCGGGTCGTACCGGAACTCCAGGAACGCGGCAGCTTCCGCACCGAGTACACCGGATCCACGCTGCGCGAACACCTCGGCCTGCCCCATCCACACCAGCACAACCGCACGTCCGCACAAGAAGGAGCCCGAGCGTCATGACCACAAGCACCACAACACTTTTCGAGACCGAGTGGGCTTCCTGGCAGCACGCCAGGCAGGATCAGCTGCGCGACCCACTCGGGTTCCTGAGCCTGACCGGATTGCATTGGCTCACCGACCGCCCCGAGCGGCTGCCGGGCGTGCCCGGCACCTGGTGGGTCACCGACGGCAAGGTGTTCATCACCGCGCAGCCCGCCGACCGGCTCGAGTTCGATGGCACCGGAATCGCGGGCGTGCGGATTCTGTCCCCGGCCGAGGGTGCGCCGGGACTCGATGTGCTGCAAGAAGATCGGGTGCTCGAGGTGATCCTTCGAACCGGACAGTACGCGGTGCGGGTGCACGATCCGGCCGCGCCGACGCTGCTGAGCTTCGACGGCATTCCGGCCTACGCACCGGATCCGCGCTGGGTGGTCGAGGGCCGATTCGTACCGTTCGACGCACCGCGGACGCTGACCACCGGCGCCGTCATCGACGGTCTGGAGCATCACCACACCGCGGCGGGAACTATCGAATTCAGTATCGGCCAGGTGACCGAACAGGTCGTCGCGTTCGGCGAGCCCGCGAATCTGCGGGTGCTGTTCACCGATGCCACCAGCGGCGTCACCACCTACCCCGCGGCCCGATCACTCGCGGTGAGCACACCCGAATCCGACGGCATCGTCCGGCTCGATTTCAATCGGGCCACCAATCTGCCATGCGCCTTCACCGAGTACGCAACCTGCCCGATCGCGCCCGCGCAGAACCGGTTGCGTGTGGCTATCGAAGCGGGAGAGCAGGATCCGCGATTGGGACTGTCGGCGCCAGGCAGCGGTGAGGCGCAATCATGAGCGTTCCACTGTCTATCCTCGACCTCGCACCGATCAGCGCCGGGTCGACCGCACAGCAGGCGATCCGCAATACGATCGACCTCGCGCAGCACGCCGAAGACTGGGGCTATCACCGCTATTGGCTCGCCGAGCACCATTTCGTCTCGGTCGCCAGCTCCTCATCGATCACCCTGATCGGTCTGGTCGCGGCGGCTACCTCACGCATTCGGGTCGGCTCCGGCGCGGTGCAGGTCGGTCACCATACGTCCGCGTCGATCGTGGAGGCGTTCGGCACCATCGATGCCCTGTACCCGGGGCGTCTCGATATCGGGCTCGGCCGCTCCGGCCACCGCCGTGCCCAATTCGGTACGCGGCCGGAGTATCCGAAAAAGAGCCATCCGGTGGTCGATACGGTAACCGGGCGCACCGAGATCCGAGACGGTGTGGTGGTTCCGCCGCCATTCGATCCCGGCCGGATCACCGATCGGTCGAAGTTCATCGCCTCGATCTCCGCGCTGCAACAGGAGGGCGCGCAGCCGCTGGAGTTCGCCGATCAGGTCGGCGAGGTCCGCGCGCTGCTCGACGGCACCTACAGGAGCGCAGATGGTGTCGCGCTGCACGCGGTTCCTGGCGAGGGTGCACAGATCGAGCTGTGGTTGTTCGGCAGCTCCGCCAGCGAAAGCGCCGAACTCGCCGGACAACTCGGCCTGCCGTTCGCGGCGGCTTACCACGTCGCGCCGGGTACGGCCCTTGATGCGGTCGACGCGTATCGGGCGGCCTTCCGGCCGTCGGCCGAGCTCGCCGAACCATACGTGGTGATCTCGGCGGATGTGGTTGTCGCCAAAGATGACGCGACCGCGCGGCGACGGGCCTGCACCTACGGACACTGGGTGCACAGCATTCGCAGCGGCGCGGGTGCCGCCGACTATCTCGACCCAGCCGATGCCACCCCGCTGACACCTGAGCAGCAACGCCTCGTCGAGGACCGCTTGGCCACCCAATTCGTCGGTGCCCCCACAACAGTCGTCGAACGCCTCGCCGCCCTGCAACGCGTCACCGGCGCTGACGAACTCCTGATCACCAGCATCGTGCACGACCACGAGGACCGCCTCGAATCCCATCGCCTGCTCGCCGAGGCATGGGGACTTCGCGCGGCGCGCGCCGCCTGAACCCCCGCCGCCGCCCCGGTGTCCGCTGCCGGGGTGGCGGTCGGACCGGCTACGGGCTCAGACGTTGATCGGGGCTGCTTTGACGCCGTAGCCGAGGTTGGTCAGGACCTCACCGGTCGCCTTGGCGAAGTTCAACGTGATGAAGTGCAAGCAGGGAGCGCCCTCATCGATCAGGCGTTGGCTCATCTCGGTCGCGATCTCGATGCCGACCTCGCGCACGGCGGCGGAATTTCCGTCAGGATCATCGCCCGCGGCCTTGTTCAGCCGGTCCAGCACCGCGGCCGGTAGCTGTCGCCCGCAGAGTTCCTCGGCGCGGGCGACCGTGCGCAGCGAGGTGATCGGCATCAGTTCGGGGATGATCGGCTTCGCGCCCTCGATGGGGTCGAAGGCGGCGATGCGGTCGCGCAGGCGCAGGTAGTGCTCGACATCGAAGAACATCTGGGTGATCGAATACTCCGCGCCCGCACGCAATTTCGCGGCCAGGTAGGCGGTGTCGGCGTCCAAGTCCGGTGAGCGGTGATGGCCCTCGGGGAACGAGGCGACACCGACGTGGAAGTCGCCGAGGTCGCGAACAATGCGGACCAGCTCGTCGGCATAGGAGACGCCGTCGGGATGCTTGTGCCACTCACCGAGCGGATCACCGGGCGGATCACCACGCAGCACCAGGATATTGCGGATGCCCGAATCGGCGTACGCGCCGACCAGTGAGCGCAGTTCGGCGACGCTGTGGTCGACGGCGGTCAAATGCGCCACCGGCAGCAGAGTGGTCTCCTGGGCCAGTGCGCCGGTGATCCGGACAGTGCGATCGCGGGTGGTGCCGCCCGCACCGTAGGTCATCGAAACGAAGGCCGGATGCATCCGCTCGAAGGTGCGCGCCGCGCGCCACAGCCGAGCCTCACCCGCGGCGTCGCGCGGCGGGTTGAACTCGACCGAGAAGGGCACCGCGCCGTTCGAGTGGGTCCGCAGGCTCTGGACAACCGAGGGTGTGCCAGAGACGTTCGGTGGCGTCGGGGACGGTCGGCCAGGGGTCGAACGTCCCCGTACGTTGTCGAAAGTCACCGGTCCAGTGTAGTGGTGGCAGGTCGCTGTCCCGCCGGGTCGCCAGGAGTGTGGTTTCCAACGGCCGCGTATTCTGCGACCAGGCGGCATGTCCGCCACGCCGAGCAACCCGCACGACCGGCGCTGCCAGGCACCCGAGACATCACTACCACCTCGTGCCCGCGCCCCGGCGCAGTCCACGACCAGCACGACCTTGGAGGCTCCCCTGTCCGCCGGAACCGGTATCCAGACGCCTCGAAACACGCCGTCGACCGAGGCAGCCGCCTCGGCAGGATCGAGTACAGCCGCGAACGGCGACGCACCAATTGCCGATGCTCCGACCGACGACTACACGACGTTGAAGGCCGGGACGCCCGCTTTCGTCCACGCGGTCGAAGCGGCACTCACCGATTTCTTCCACGCTCAGCGGCCAACGGTCGAGCCGCTCGGCGAGATATTCGTCCAGGCTGCCGAGGCTCTCGAGCTGTTCGTACTGCGCGGCGGCAAGCGGACCAGGCCCGCATTCGCGTGGACCGGGTGGCTCGGGGCGGGCGGCGACGCTGCCGGTCCCGATGCGGCAGCGGTGTTGAAGGCTTGTGCCGCACTGGAATTGGTGCAGGCGTGTGCGCTGATTCACGATGACATCATCGATTCCTCACGGACTCGACGCCGCTTTCCCACCGTGCACGTCGACTTCGAGCAGCGTCACCGCGAACGCGACTGGGCGGGTGACTCCGCACACTTCGGGGCCAGCGTCGCCATTCTGGTCGGTGACCTCGCGCTGGCATGGGCAGACGACATGGTGCACGCCTCCGGGCTGGACCCCGCCGCCATCGCCAGATTCGCGCCGGTCTGGGCGCAGATGCGCACCGAGGTGCTCGGCGGCCAGCTGCTCGATATCAACGGTGAGGCCGGGGGCGACGAATCTGTTGCCGCCGCGCTGCGGATCAACCGATACAAGACGGCCGCCTACACCGTCGAGCGCCCGCTGCACCTCGGCGCGGCCATCGCCGACGCCGAACCGAAGCTCGTCGAGGACTACCGCACCTTCGGTACCGATATCGGCATCGCCTTCCAGCTGCGCGACGACCTGCTCGGCGTCTTCGGCGACCCCGAGGTCACCGGCAAACCCTCCGGCGACGACCTACGCGAGGGCAAACGGACGGTGCTCATCGCCGAAGCACTCCAGCGCGCCGACAGCATCGACCCCGCGGCCGCCACCCTGCTGCGCACCAGCCTCGGCACCGATCTCTCCGCCGACCAGGTGGCACACCTACGCGCCGTACTCACCGACCTCGGTGCCGTCGACGAGGTGGAGCGCCGCATCAGCGACCTCACCGAACAGGGCCTTGCCGCGATCGAATCCAGCTCCGCCACCGCCGCGATGAAAGAGCAACTGCGCGCGATGGCGCTGTCGGCGACGCGGCGCGCCGCGTGAAAGCCGTAGCAGGACAGACCGATCGGGTCGTCGTGGTGGGCGCGGGCCTGTCGGGGCTCGCGGCGGCACTGTATCTGACCGGTGCGGGTCGGAAGGTGACTCTTTTGGAACGCGCCGACCACCCGGGAGGTCGCGTCGGCTTACATCGCGGGCCGGACTACGAGATCGACTCCGGCGCGACCGTGCTCACGCTGCCGGAGCTGATCACCGATGCCTTGGCCGCGGTCGGACAGACACCGCAATCGTGCACACCGCCGCTGCGCATCCACCAACTCGCACCCAGCTACCACGCCCGATTCGCCGATGGCGCGACGATTCGAGTGTTCGCCGATCCGGAGACCATGGCCGAGGAGGTGACGCGGGTCTGCGGGCCGCAGCAGGCGCGGGGCTATCGGCGACTGCGTGCGTGGCTGGCACAGATCTATGAGGCCGAGTTCGGCGAGTTCATGGACACGAACTTCGATTCGCCATTGGACATGGTGCGCAAGCCCGAGAAACGGCGCGCACTCGCCGCGCTGGTGCGGCTCGGCGGGTTCGGCAGGCTCGGGCCGCGCGTCAACCGGTTCCTGCGCGATGAGCGGCTGGCCCGGCTGTTCACCTTCCAGGCGCTCTACGCGGGCATGCCACCCACCGAAGCGCTGGCAGTGTACGGCGCGATCCCCCACATGGACACCTCCCTCGGCGTCTACTTCCCCGAGGGCGGCATGCGCGCCATCGCCGCGGCCATGGCCGGCGCCTTCACTGGGGCAGGCGGCACCCTGGCGCTGAACACCGAGGTCACCGCGATCGACTACGCGAGAAAGCGCGCCCGGCGAGTTCGGACCGCGGACGGCAGGGTCTTCGACTGCGACGCCCTCGTGCTCACCGCCGATCTCGGCTCGATCGAACGATTCGGTGTACGCCGCCGCAGGCTGCGGGCGGCACCGTCCGCCGTGGTCGCGCACGGCACCGTGCCCGCCGAGGTCGCCGCAGCGTGGCCGGTGCAGGCGCATCACACCATCGACTTCGGTGCGGCGTGGGATCAGACCTTCGTCGAGATCGCGGCGCGACGCGGAAGGGGCGCACTGATGGGCGATCCCTCGCTGCTGCTGACCCGGCCCGCTCTCACCGACTCGACGCTCTACATCGATAGACCCGACGGCCGCCACGAGCCGTTCTCGCTGCTCGCGCCGTGCCCGAACCTGGATTCCGCGCCACTGGACTGGGACCGGCTCGGCCCGTGCTACCTGCGCGAACTGCTGGAGGTCCTGGAGTCACGCGGGTATACCGGCATCGCCGAACACTTCACCGTCGACCATCTCGACACTCCGAATACCTGGCGCGAGCAAGGCATGTTGGCCGGTACGCCGTTCTCCGCGGCGCACCTGTTCCGGCAGACCGGACCATTTCGTCCACGCAATTTTCCGCGCTCCAGCGACAATGTGGTTATCGCGGGTTGCGGCACCACTCCCGGCGTCGGGGTGCCAACCACATTGCTGTCGGGAAAACTGGCGGCAACCCGTATTACCGGTGCTCCGAGCCCGGCTCGGGATGAAACCCCACGCACCACCGGGATAGTGTTCCCGGCGAACCATTAAACTCAACGCCGACCTGTTCGCTCGCGGTTGCGACCGCCGACCACTCCGGGGGACCGACACCACATGCCGCCCCCCGAAGCCAGCGCCACAGCCCCCACCGAGGACCAGATCATCAAGACCAACACGAGCCTCGCGGACCGCACGTCCAGCACGCCGGATCAGCGGCCCAGCCGACGCGAAGCGTCCGGGGCAGATGCGGCTACCGCGACATCCATGCGTGGACTGATGCGAACCTCGGCTGATTTCCTGCGCAGTCCCGAAGGCCATTCGGCGCTGCTCGGTTTCTTCGGAGCGCTGATGATCACCGTCGGCGGGTTCGGCGCGGGCAGCGTTCGCAAGCGCGACCCGCTACTCGAGGCAATGCACCTGTCCTGGCTACGGTTCGGCCACGGCTACGCGCTCTCCACCATGGTCATCTGGGTCGGCGTGCTGCTGATGATCACCGCATGGGTCCGGCTCGGCCGCACCACCATCGGCCTCGGGGAACGTCCCGATGCCGGGGTGACGCTGAACGAGCTGCGCGCGATCGTCGGCATCTGGATCTTCCCGCTGCTCTTCGCCGCTCCGATGTTCAGCCGTGACGCCTACTCATATCTGGCGCAGGGCGCGCTGCTGCGTGACGGGTTCGACCCCTACCAGGTCGGCCCGGTCGCCAATCCTGGTGTGCTGCTGGACAACGTGAGCCCGGTGTGGACAACGACGACCGCGCCCTATGGTCCGGTCTTCCTGCTACTCGGGCGCGCGATCACAGCCATCACCGGCGAGAACGTGGTGGCGGGGACGATCGCGCTGCGACTGGTCATGCTGCCCGGCCTCGCGTTGATGATGTGGGCGGTGCCCTATCTGACCAAGCACCTCGGCGGCAAGCCGACGGTCGCGCTGTGGCTGGCCGTGCTCAATCCACTGGTGCTGATCCACCTGATCGGCGGTGTGCACAACGAGGTGCTGATGGTCGGGCTGATGTGCGCGGGCATCGCGTTGGTACTGGAACGCCATCATGTGGCGGGCATCGTGGTCGTCGCGATCGGTGTCGCCATCAAGGCGACGGCGGGGATCGCACTGCCGTTCCTGGTGTGGATCTGGATGCTGCACGAGAAGGAACGCAGAGCCCTCGAGCGAGCCGCGAGCTCCCCCGGCGCGACGCAACCACTCGAAGGTGAGCAGGACGCCGCCAAGCCGAGCGAGGAAATGCCGCACCCAGCACTGATGTTCGCGAAGATCGCCGGCCTCGGGCTGAGTGTGTTCGCCGTGGTCTTCGTGGCGGCCTCGGTGGCCGCCGGTGTCGGCATCGGCTGGCTGACCGCGCTTTCGGGCTCGAAGAAGATCGTCAACTGGCTTTCGCTGCCGACGATCATGGCGCACGCAATCACGTGGGTAACCCCGTTGTCACGGGATTCCGTGCTACCGGTGACCAGGATGCTGTGCGCCGTTGCCTTGGTCGCTCTCTTGGTGTGGACGTGGTGGAAGTTCCGGCACAGCGAGCGCGAGGCGGTGCTCGGCATCGTCATCGCGTTCGTCGCGATCTGCGTCCTCTCCCCCGCCGCGCTGCCCTGGTACTACTCCTGGCCGCTGGCCCTGGCCGCCGGTTTCGCACTGTCGACCACCACGTTGATGGTGCTGGTCGGCCTGTGCACCTGGCTGATGCTGGTGTTCCAGCCGGACGGCTCGATCGGGCTCTACAACTTCTGGCATGTGGCCGCCGCGACCTTCGTCGCCGTGGTGGCGGCGCTGTCGCTGCGGAAGGTGGACCCGCTGCGTTTGCGGGCTACCGCGTCGACGGATTCGTCGGCACTGTTGCGGCCGTGACCGGTACGGGCGCTGCCCGCACCAGCGCCGAACTCGCCGTCGCCTATCGCGAATGCAGGCAGATCGCCGCGGCGCACGGGCGCACCTATTTCCTCGCGACCCGCCTGCTGACGGCCGAGCGACGACCAGCGGTGCACGCGCTCTACGCGTTCGCGCGGACGGTCGACGACATTGTCGATCACGCCGACGTCATCGATCTCGACGACACCCTCGACCCAGTGACGCTCGCCTACCGTGTCCGAGACTGCGCCGAGCTGCTCGATCGGATCGAAAAACAGCTGCGCAGTCGCTTGGAGGGTAATCCGCTGCCGGAGCGGATCGGCGAGCGACGGCACCGTGTACTGCTCGCCGTTGCCGACACCATCGAACGCTACGACATTGCCTACCAGCACTTCTGGACGTTCATGGATGCGATGCGGATGGACATCGCAGGCACTGCGCATTATCGCGACCGCTACGCGACCATGGACGAACTGCGCCGATATATGCGCGGCTCGGCGGCGGCGATCGGACTACAACTGCTGCCGATACTCGGCACCGTCGTGCCGGTGGCCGAGGCGCAGCCAGCGGCCGCGGCACTCGGCGAGGCGTTCCAGCTCACCAATTTCCTGCGCGATGTCGCCGAGGATCTCGATCGCGGACGCGTGTATCTACCCGCCGACGAGCTCGCCGCGTTCGGGGTCGACCACGACCTGCTTGTCCACTGCCGCCGCACCGGGCACACCGATCAGCGGGTGCGCAGGGCGTTGGCCCACCTGATCGCGATCAACCGCGATATCTATCGTGCCGCCGACCCGGGCATCGACCTGCTCGCACCGCGCGTCCGCCCGGCCATCCGCACCGCCAGCACGCTCTACGCGGGCATTTTGGATGAGATCGAACACGGCGACTACGCCATCTTCCGCAGGCGCGCGGTAGTGCCACGGCGGCGACGCCTGTGCGTTGCCGCCGTGGAGTTCGGTGCCGCCGCGCTACGCGGCCCACGCTGACCGCGGTTCGGGTCAGAAGGGATCGGCAGAGGCGCGGCGGATGACCTCACGAGCCAAGTGACCGTGCAGGGCGTCGACCGGTCTGCCAGGCAAGGTGTCGTCCTCGGTGAAGACCCATTGCAGGATCTCCTCGTCGGTGTACTTGGCGTCCTTCATCACGGTGATCAGGCCGGGCAGCCATTTGATCACCGCTCCCGTATCGTCGAAGAACCGTTCGGGGACGCCTGCCACGCCGTCGCGGCGCACGGCGAGAATTTGATGGTCGCGCAGCATCTGATGCACCCGGGTCACCACGAGCCCGAGCTTGTCGGCCACCTCAGGCAGTGGCAGCACTGCCACGGACTCGGGAAGGACATCATCGCTGCAGGGAAATGCGCTCACCCGGATAACGGTAGACGGTCGGCTGCCGCACGTCGCGAGACACCCGGTGCACGTTCGCCGATACCATCGTGGGGGCCGCACGTGGCGGCTGGTCGCTTGTCGCACTAACAGCGAGGGGTGAGAACTTTGTGAAAGCCGGAGGACATCACTTGATCGGGCAAGTTCTGGAAGGGCGCTACCGGATCGACTCGCCGATTGCTCGCGGCGGGATGTCGATGGTCTTCCGGGGTGTGGACACTCGCCTGGACCGACCCGTCGCCATCAAGGTGATGGACCCGAAATTCGCCGCCGATCCCCAATTCCTTTCGCGGTTCGAATTCGAGGCGCGCGCGGTCGCCAAGCTCAAGCATCCGTCGCTTGTCGCGGTGTACGACCAGGGCGTCGACGGCGAATACCCGTTCCTGATCATGGAATTGGTCGAGGGCGGCACGCTGCGCGAGCTGTTGCGCGAACGCGGCCCGATGCCACCGCATGCGGCGCGTGCGGTCGCCGAGCCGGTGCTCGCCGCGATCGGCGTCGCGCATTCGGCGGGTCTCGTCCATCGCGATATCAAGCCGGAGAACGTGCTGATCTCGGATGCGGGCGAGGTGAAGATCGCCGATTTCGGCCTGGTCCGCGCGGTCGCGGCGGCCAACACCACCTCGGCGAGCGTGATCCTCGGTACTGCGGCCTATCTGTCGCCCGAACAGGTCACCAGCGGTACCGCCGACGCTCGCAGCGACGTCTACTCCTTCGGCGTGCTGATCTTCGAATTGCTGACCGGCCAGGTCCCCTTCACCGGTGACACCTCGCTGTCGGTGGCGTATCAGCGGATCGAGAACGATGTTCCGAGCCCGAGCCAGTTGATCGCCGGAGTGCCCCCGGAGTTCGACGATCTGATCGCGCGAGCCACCGCCCGTGAGCCCGCACACCGGTTCGCCGACGCGAACGAGATGGTCGCCGCACTGCATCAGATCGCGGTCGCGCTGAACCTGCCGCCGTATCGGGTGCCCGCTCCGCAGGAATCGGCCGAGCACCTCAGCGCCACCTACCGCATGGACACGCCGGACCATGCGGCGGCCCAGCAGCCCGGTGCGCGCCAGGAATCGTATGCACCGCAGTCGGTGCAGCACACCAAGGTCGTCACCGCGTCACGGCCCAGATACGCCGACTACGGCCCACCGGACGACTACGACCCGCACGGTGGCTATGAGCCGCAGTCCGCGTACCTACCGCAGTCCTCGCCATATCAGGATTTCGACTCCGACCGCACCAGGTCGCGCCGCACGGTGCTGTTGTGGGTGGCCGCGGTGGCGATCCTCACGCTGGTCGTCGGCGTCGGCGGCTGGTGGCTCGGTGTCGGCCGCTTTTCCGCGATCCCGCCGATCGCCGGGCTCGACCAGGAACGCGCCGTCAGCACGCTGCAGAATGCGGGCTTCCCGACCGAGATAAGGCAGAAAGCCTCCGACACCATCCCGGTCGGCAGCGTGGTCGGCAGCGACCCGCCCGCCGGATCCAAGGTCACCAAGAACACGACGGTGTCGGTGCTCGTGTCCAGCGGCAAACCCAGAGTGCCGGATGCGAAGCCCGGCGACACGGTCTCGAAGGTCAATCAGCTCATCCGCGACGCGGGCCTGCAACCGGTGGACTCCGGCGAAACCGGCAGCTCGGCGCCGAAGGGCTCGCTCGCGAAGATCGATCCGGCTCCAGGCACCGTGCTTCCGA
This sequence comes from Nocardia arseniciresistens, assembly GCF_046764875.1. Taxonomy (NCBI): domain Bacteria; kingdom Bacillati; phylum Actinomycetota; class Actinomycetes; order Mycobacteriales; family Nocardiaceae; genus Nocardia; species Nocardia arseniciresistens. The sequence goes on along the minus strand of NZ_JBKORD010000005.1, from coordinate 75,307 downwards.
TGAACGCACAGGTAAAGGTGTACCGCAGCAACGGATCTCAGCCGGTGAAAATGCCCGACGTGCGCGGACGCGCCACCGAGGACGCCACCAGAATGCTCACCGCTGCCGGGATCACCGTGCGTGATACCCGCCTGCAATACGACAAGGGGGTCGAGGGCGACAAGGTGATCGGCACCGACCCCGCCGCGGGCACCACGGTTCAGTCCGGTGACGCGGTCACGCTGATCGTGTCCAACGCCGTGAAGATGCCGATGGTGGTCGGGCAGAAAGTCGGCGACGCGCGCGCCAAACTCGAGGCCTTGGGCCTACAGGTACAGGTCCGTCAGCTGACTCCGTCGGACACGTCGTTGGTGATCTCACAGACCCCGGGTGGGCTGTCGAAGGTCGAGCCGGGCACGACCGTCACGCTGGTCGCGCTCCCCTGAACGGCACCGAACGTCACACTCTTCGCGAGATGACGTTCGGTACCGCCGCGGATCTCAGCGCAGCATTTCCGCGACAAGGAACGCCAATTCCAGCGATTGCTGGGTGTTGAGGCGCGGATCGCATGCGGTTTCGTAACGGCCGGACAGATCCAGATCGGAGATGTCCTGCGCGCCGCCGAGGCATTCGGTGACGTCTTCGCCGGTGAGTTCGATGTGCAGGCCACCGGGATGAGAGCCGAGCGCGTGATGCACCTCGAAGAAGCCCTGCACCTCGTCGATGATCCGGTCGAAGTGGCGAGTCTTGTAGCCGGTGGACGCCTCATGGGTGTTGCCGTGCATGGGGTCGCACTGCCAGATGACCTGATGACCGGTCGCCTGCACCTTCTCGATGATCGGCGGCAGCACATCGCGCACCTTGCCGTTGCCCATGCGCGAGACGATGGTGAGCCTGCCGGGCTCGTTGTTCGGATCGAGCCGCTCGACGTACTCCACGGCCTGGTCCGGAGTGGTTGTCGGGCCGATCTTCAGGCCGATCGGGTTGGCGATCAGTTCCGCCAGCGCGATGTGCGCGCCGTCGAGTTGGCGAGTGCGTTCGCCGATCCACAGGAAGTGCGCGGACAAGTCGTAGAGCACCGGCTCGCCCGCCGGGTTCTGGCCGAGGCGCAGCATCGCGCGCTCGTAGTCGAGGACAAGGGCCTCGTGGCTGGCGTAGATCCTGGCCGACTGGAGGCTGGGATCCTTCACCCGGCAGGCGGTCATGAACGCGAGACCGCGATCGATCTCCTCGGCCAGCGCCTCATAGCGCGCGCCCGCTGGCGACTGGGCGACGAAGTCGCGGTTCCAATCGTGCACCTTGTGCAGGTCTGCCATGCCAGCGCCGGTCAGCGCGCGCACCAGGTTCATCGCCGCGCTGGCGTTGGCGTAGGCCCGGACCAGCCGCGACGGGTCGTGTTCGCGCACCGACGCGTCGGCGGCGATCGAGTTCACCATGTCGCCGCGGTAGGACCTGAGGCCGAGCGCGTCGGTATCGGAGGAGCGCGGTTTCGCGTACTGACCCGCGATACGCGCGACCTTGACCACCGGCAGACTCGCGCCGTAGGTGAGCACCACCGCCATCTGTAGCAGAGTGCGGATATTGCCGCGAATGTGCGGCTCGGTGTTGTCGGCGAAGGTCTCCGCGCAATCACCGCCCTGCATCAGGAACGCCTCGCCGCGCGCGACCTCGGCGAGCTGCACACGTAGCTCCTCGACCTCGGCGGGCACACAGATCGGCGGCACGCTCTCCAGCACCGTCCGCATGGTGGCGGCCTGCTCCGGATCCCAGGACGGCTGCTGCAACGCAGGCCGGGCGAGCGCGGCATCGAGCCGTCTCCGCAATTCCGCGGGCAGCGGCGGCAGTTCCGGCAGGCGATCGATGGGTACGTCGACGGTCCAGTTCACGCGTTCAGAATACGGACCATCTTGTTGCGCAGATACCCGGAGGTGGGGTGAGCCTGTCACACCCGAAGGTGTCGAGAATTCTCACCCCAGGAGCCCCTTGCGCCGAACCACCGGGTGGGCCACATAAGGTTGTGCGCCGTGAGGAACTACGACGGCGACCAGACGATCGCATCGCCGTCGCGGCCTCCATTTCATGTCATGGGGAGGTCAACTGACATCGCCATATCTTTCGATTATCTCCCGGGCCCACGCGACCAGATCCTGTACACGCTGCCCGGTCGGCTGCCTGGTAAGCCAGAGCTCCAAATTCTCCGGTCGATTATCGAGCTTCTCGCCGTTGATGTGATGGACATTTTCCCCCGGTTGCAGCCGTCGACCGAGCTGCGCTTCCATTACCAGTCGATGCTCCAGCTCCCAGCCACCTTCCTCGAGTCGGATCATCCAGTATCCACAAGAGGAAATACGTCTACCGTCGTGCGAACTCTTACGCCGCCGCCCCGGCGCACCGCGCCCAGGTGCATTCTCGATCGAACCCCATCGTCGCATTTTGTGCATATGCGCTCGACAGATCCCATGATTGAGAATGGCTGGCCTCAAGCAGTTTTCAACAGAACACCGTGGATATTCACGATCGAGTTCGGCGCAGTAGTGTTTATTGCACAGCCCACGATAGCGCACATGTCTAGAACAACCGGAAATGCTACAAACAGAAGATTCATCCATGACACCCCCATATCGAACAATGCGTTAGCAAATTCTAACAGAAAGGCATAAGTGATTGAGGTATTTTTATGACTCGGAATTCATTGAAGACGGAATTACCATAGATCTGATATCCATCGGCGTAGTTTGCGAGGACGGCCGCGAATATTACGCGGTCTCCACTGAATTCGTTCCCGAACGAGCAGGTCCATGGGTCCGCAAGAACGTGCTACCCCAGTTGCCCCCACCAAGCTCGCCGTTATGGCGAAGCCGCCAGCAGATCCGCGACGACCTCTACAAATTCTTGGTCCCTCGCCCCACAGTGCAGCCTGAATTATGGGCCTGGGTCGCGGCATACGACCATGTGGCCCTGTGCCAACTGTGGGGATCAATGGTTGACCTGCCCAACACCCTCCCCCGCTACACCAATGAGTTGCGCCAGCATTGGGAAGCACAGGGTCGGCCCGAACTGCCCCCTATCCCGCCGGACGCACATGACGCCCTGGCCGACGCTCGACACAACCTTGCGAAGTTCGAGGCGATCGAAGCGGCTCGACGCCGCTGAAAAACGAAGGCCCCGAGTCGGATTCGACTCGGGGCCTTCGTGTGTGTGCAGTGGTCAGTGGCTGTGCTCGCCGCCGTGACCGTTTTCCTTCTCCTGAGCCTTCTGCAGTACGGCGAGCTGCTTGTGCTCCTCCGCGTGCTCGATCTCGAAGGACTGCTCGCTTTCCTGCCATGGGTCCGCGCGCAGGAAGCTGCCGGTGCCGGGCTTGCCCGCCCAACCCAGCTTGCTCATCTTCTTCGGGACCGTCGCGCCCTGGTACTCCAGCGGGATCGGGTGGCCGTGGTCGTCGACCGGCCCGAGCGGCTGGTGCACCTCGATGTATTCACCGTGCGGCAGCCGCTTGATCACGCCGGTCTCGATACCGTGCTCGAGCACCGCCCGATCGGCGCGCTGCAGGCCGAGGCAGAAGCGGTAGGCGACGAAGTACGCGATCGGCGGGACGATCAGCAGACCGATACGGCCCATCCACGTGGTGGCGTTCAACGAGATATCGAACTTCAGCGCCACGATGTCGTTGACGCACGAGAGCGTCAGCACGACGTAGAACGCGATCGACATCGCACCGATCGCGGTGCGCACCGGCACATCCCGCGGCCGCTGTAGCAGGTTGTGGCGGACGATGTCGCCGGTGAGGCGCTTCTCGATCCACGGGTAGATGATCAGCACCGTGAACACGAGACCCATGATCAGCGCGACCCAGAACACGGCCGGGATGGTGTAGCGACCCAGGTAGAGCTCCCACGGCGGCATGAGACGGGCGAGGCCGTCTGTCCACATCATGTAGAAGTCGGGCTGCGAACCAGCGGAGACCTGCGAGGGGTTGTAGGGCCCCAGGTTCCAGATCGGGTTGATCTGCAGCAGACCGCCCATGAGGCCGACGATGCCGAGGGTGAAGGCGAAGAACGCGCCCTGATCCGCGGCGAACACCGGCACGATGCGCGCGCCGACCACGTTGTTCTCGGTGCGGCCCGGCCCGGGGAACTGGGTGTGCTTCTGGTACCAGACCAGTGCGACGTGCGCGGCGATCAGCGCGAGCATGATGCCGGGGAACAGCAGCACATGCGCGATGAACAGACGCGGGATGATGATCGTGCCGGGGAAGTCCCCGCCGAAGATCAACCAGTGCATCCAGGTGCCCGCGATCGGGATACTCATCGTGATACCGCCGAACGCGGCCCGCAAGCCGGTACCCGAGAGCAGATCATCGGGCAGCGAGTACCCGAAGAAGCCCTCGAACATCGCCAGGATCAGCAGCAGGCAACCGATGACCCAGTTCGCCTCACGCGGCTTGCGGAACGCGCCGGTGAAGAAGATGCGGAACAGGTGCACGATGATCGACGCCGCGAAAAGCAGTGCCGCCCAATGGTGGACCTGGCGGACGAACAGACCACCACGCACCTCGAAGGAGATGTTGAGCGCGGTCTCGTAGGCGCGCGACATGGTCACACCACGCAGCGGCTGATAGGCGCCGTTGTAGACGACCTCGGTCATCGACGGATCGAAGAACAGCGACAGATAGACGCCCGACAGCAGCAGAATGATGAAGCTGTAGAGCGCGATCTCACCGAGCAGGAACGACCAGTGGGTCGGGAAGACCTTGTTGATCGACCGCTTCATGAACGCGGCACCCTGGTACCGCTCGTCCGCCGCGTTCGCTTGGGCTACTGCCTTACTCATGAACGACGCTCCCAGTAGGCCGGGCCGAGCGGCTCGATGAAGTCGCCGTTGGCGACAAGGAAGCCCTCGGAATTGACGGTGATCGGCAGCTGCGGCAGCGCGCGAGCGGCGGGACCGAAGACCGGCTTACCCCATTCGGTCGCCAAGAACTGCGACTGGTGGCAGGGGCAGAGGATCTTGTTGGTCTGCGACTCGAACAGCGAGGTCGGGCAGCCGAGGTGGGTGCAGATCTTCGAGTAGGCGAAGTAGTCGCCGAAGTTGAAGCTCTCCTGGCCCCTGCGCTTGACGGCCTTCTGCGCGTCTTCGGTGCGCAGCCGAATCATCATGACGGCGTTGCGGATACCGCGCAGCGACTGAAGCGTCGCGTGCTCGTCACCGCGCCACTTCTCCTTCCACGGGAACACCGTCTCCATAGCGCCCGCGTCCATGTCCTCGGGGCGCACCAGCACGATGTCGTCCGGGCGACCGGTGTCGCGGCGGATGTAGATGGTCTCGCCGGGGAAGTCCGGGGTCCAGCCCGAGACCCACAGCGGCGACTTGTCGCCCTTGGCCCACGGGTTCTTGACCAAACCGCCGACGAAGACAAGCAGCGCGCCGATACCGAGCACACCGACACCGGCACCTGCCGTGCGAGTGATCATCTTGCGGCGACCGAGTGTCGAAGTCTCCAGCGCGTCGCTGAGCTCGGCGACCAGGGTGCGGCGCTCGACCTCGGGCGACCTGCCGTCGTGGCGGTCCTGGATGGACAGCTCGGCGGGGATGAACTTCTTGCGGATCAGCACCACCGCGACGCCGATGACCAGCACCGCGATACCGAAGCTCAGGCCGACCAGCGGCGTGAACAGCGAGTAGGCGGCGTTGCCGTCCTCGTCCTTGCCCTTGTACTCCCAAGGCCAGAACAGGAACACACCGATGAGCGCCGCAGCGGCGATTCCGGAGACGGCGAACCAGAACGAGACCTGGCGCTCGGCCCGCTTCTCGGCACGGGTGCCCGGAATCGGGAACCGCTCGCGCCGGTAGGCGACATCAACGCCGTCGCGCGCGGTACCGAGCTCGACCAGCTCGTCGCGCGACATCGCGTCGAGCTCTTCCTCGGTGGGGTTCAGGTTCACCGTGCGGTGATCCGAGGTTGCACCGGCGTGATTGGTCACGGCCTCATCTTTCGACAGCTCGATGCTGTCGGCGCCCTCATCCGGCCGACCCACGTCGTTTGGCTCCTTATCCGTCATGGCTGCATCCTTTGGGTCATGATCCCGGCCCCTGCGTGGTGACGCTGCCTCTTTCGAGCGACCTGCAAGCAGTCGCTAGCGCTAGCTGCCGCCTCCGGGCCTGACGTGCTCATGACCGGGATCCGATCCACATCGCGGCGCCGACGACGAGCCCGATGCCGATCACCCAGATGGCAAGGGCCTCGGTCGCGGGGCCGAGGCCGCCGAGGCCGTACCCGCCCGGGTCGCGCTCTTCGGTGGCGTTCTTGACATAGGCGACGATGTCGCGCTTCTCTTCCGGCGTCAACTGCCGGTCGGAAAACTTCGGCATGTTCTGCGGGCCGGTCATCATGGCCGCGTAGATCTGCTGCTCGGTGGCGGGCTCCAGCGCCGGCGCGAACTTACCGGAGGACAGCGCGCCGCCCTTGCCGGTGAAGTTGTGGCAGGACGCGCAGTTCATCCGGAACAGCTCGCTACCGCGGGCAATGTCCGGGCCGCGCAGCGATTCCTGCGCGAGCTCGCCGTTGGCCTCACGCACCACGCTCGGGCCGCCACCATTGGCCGCCACGTACGCCATCAGCGCGTCGGTCTGGTGCTCATCGAACTTCGGTGGCTTGCGCTGCGCCTGGGCCTCGTTACGCGCCATCGGCATGCGGCCGGAGGACACCTGGAAATAGACGGCGGCTTCGCCGACACCGATGAGGCTCGGGCCGCGGTCCTCAACGCCCTGCAGGTTCGCGCCGTGGCAGGTGATGCATGAGGTTTCGTACAGTTGCTTGCCGTCGCGGATCAGCGCGGACTGGTCCTCGTGCGCGGTAGCCACCTGTGGGTCCGGCGTGAAGACCGAGGCGAGGAAGCCGGCTCCGACCAGACCAACCAGGAGCGCGAGTCCACCCGCGATACGACGGCGGGCACGGCGCTGCTTACGCGTCTTACTGGCCTGGCCGCTATCGGGGCCGACGGGCTCTGGCGCTGACGGGGGAGATGAACTCATCTGTGTCCCTTTGGAGTAGACGGAACCGACTTGTACAAGGTTGGGGGCTGTCGCTGAAACGTCCGCGGACGCACAGCGGCGGGCTCAGCGGACGAAGTAGATCGTGGCGAACAGCGCGATCCAGACGATGTCGACGAAGTGCCAGTAGTACGAAACGACGATCGCGGCGGTGGCCTGCGCCGGGGTGAACTTACTGACCTTGGTGCGGAACAGCAGGAAAACGAACGCGATCAGACCGCCGATGACGTGCAAGCCGTGGAAACCGGTGGTGATGTAGAAAACCGAGCCGTAGGCACTGCTCGAGATCGAGGTGCCCTCGCCGACGAGGGCGTAATACTCGGAGCCCTGACCTGCCACGAACATGGCGCCCATGATCAGAGTGATCACATACCAGCGGCGCAGCCCGAACACATCGCCCTTCTCCGCCGCGAACACACCCATCTGGCAGGTGAACGACGAAGCGACGAGCACGGCCGTGACCGGCACTGCGAGCTTCAGATTCAGCTCGGTCGGCTCCGGCGGCCACACACCGTGGGCCTGGGCGCGCGCGACGAAATACATCGCGAAGAGCCCGGCAAAGAACATCAGCTCGCTGGACAGCCAGATGATGGTACCGACGCTCACCATGTTGGGCCGGTTCAGCGAATGCACACGCTGAGTAATGGCCGATCCTGGGGTCCCTACTGCGGTCGTCACGGGGGTAAGTATGACTCGTCGTAGTACGACACAAGTACCCGGGTACGGAACTTGTCCACCCGGGTCGAAAACGCACGGACAGACAGGCTCTCGACCAGGAAGTCTTCGGCTCGATATGCCTGCGGTGTGGTGTGTCCGCCGCCCATCGGCCCCGGGTCCGCGCTTCCAGGGTCGGCAACGAGGTGGTTGCCGAGGGCAGGAGGCGTTGCGTGCAGCGAGTCTGGCAGGCGACGGTAAGTAGAAGCTGAGACGAGGACAGAAAGAAAGGCCTGGCCCATTAAGCTGCATGGCGACAAGCTGGTGAGCGAACCAGTGTGACGGGAGAAGTGGACATGCGCAGCTGGCCCCAGGTGCTCGGGACCCTCGCCGATGGTGGCGACTTGGCCGCGGACGACACGGCGTGGGTGATCAACGAGATCTTCACCGACAATGCGACGCAGGCACAGATCGCCGCGTTCGGTGTCGCCATGAAGATCAAGGGCCCGACACCCGCCGAGCTGTCGGGCATGGCCTCCGGCATGCTCGCGCACGCACGCCATGTCCACATCGATGGAGACGCGGTGGACATCGTCGGGACCGGCGGTGATCGGTCCGGCTCGGTGAATATCTCCACGATGTCCGCGGTCGTGGTGGCCTCGGCCGGTGTTCCGGTGGTCAAGCATGGCAATCGGGCGGCGTCGTCCAAGAGCGGTGGTGCCGACGTGCTGGAGGCGCTCGGAGTACGGCTGACGCTCGGGCCGGAGGCGGTCGCCCAGTGCGTGCGCGAGGTCGGCATCGGGTTCTGCTTCGCGCCGCTGTTTCATCCCGCATTGCGCTTCGCGGGACCCGCACGTAAAGAAATAGGCATCCCCACCGTTTTCAACGTGCTCGGCCCGCTCACCAATCCAGCGCAGCCACGTGCCGGATTGGTCGGCTGCGCCTTCCCGGACCTGTTGCCGGTCATCGCGGGCGTGTTCGCCGAGCGCGGCGCGAGCGCCCTGGTGGTCCGCGGCAACGACGGCCTGGACGAGATCACCACCTCCGACACCACCGACGTCTGGATCGTCTCGGGCGGACGGCTGCGGGAGACGACGATCGACCCGGCCCGTCTCGGCATTCCCAGGGTGGACCTGGACGCGCTGCGCGGTGGCGATGCCGAGGTCAACGCAGGCGTTGCCCGCGACGTGTTCGCGGGCTCCCCCGGCGCCGTCCGCGATGCCGTACTGGTGAACTCTGCCGCGGCCATCGTGGCCTACGATTTTTCCCAGGGCGTCGGTGATCCCGACGCCGATGTGCACGACGCGCTGGTCGTCGGTATCGAACGGGCCGCCGCGGCTGTCGACGCGGGTAAGTCCGCCGCGCTGCTCGACCGGTGGTCGAAGCTGACCACCACCCTCGGCGACAGCTGAGCCGGACCGGACCGTTACCCGAATATGACCATGGTGACAACTATGTTTCGCTTCGCATGTCGTCAGTCACGTTGTGCCATCGACAGTTACAGTGACGGCGCAAACCGGCGCCCCGCCCCAGTTCGGCGTCGGGCGGGCGCCGCCCGGCCCGACTTGCGAGGAGCAGACATATGAAGCGGGGCGTTTACGCGGTGCCGGTCGTATTAGCGGCGGCCGGGATGCTCGCGGCCGCACCGGCCGCCTTCGCGGCGCGGGGGACGCTGGTCGTCAACAACACCGTGTACCGCGAGCCGTCCGGCTGCATGCAGTTCGGCGCCGGGACGGGGCCGCTTGTGCTCGAGAACCACACCAACCGCACCGTGACCATCTTCATCGGTTCGAGCTGCAGGGGCGATGTGACCGCGGTCCTCGCACCGGGTGAGGCCCGTGCGTCGAGCGGGTCCTCGATTCAGATCGGCTGAGCTCACCTCGCGAGCTCACTCCCCCAGCGAGAAGCCTGCCTCCATGTCCGCGCTGGAGTAGGACTTGAACGAGATATGGGTGGTGGTGCGCGCGACACCCGGCGTTTTGTCGATCCGGTTGGTCACCACCTCGGCGATCTGCTCGTGATCGCGCACCCGCACGATCGCGATCAGGTCTACGTCGCCCGCACAGGAGTAGACCTCGGCGACGCCCTCGGTATCGGCCAACGCTTGCGCCGTCTCCGGGATACGGGCGTTCTCGGCGTTGATCATGACGATCGCGGTAATCATGGATGTCAGCCTAATGTCTCGACATACTCCTCCCCTGGGAGTCTGGCGTGTGCCGCGGCATCGGCCAGTTTCACCCAGCCCATCCAGCGACCCGCACCGTAGGCGGGCTCACCGTAGCCGTCGGTAGTGCGCACGATCCGGATCCCGGGCCTCCGCAGCCAGCGCGCGACGAGCGCTACTTCTTCCGGCGACGCACCACGCAGTGCAGGGGCATCGGCATCTCCGCCGACCGGCATGACGGTTTCCGACGCGGCGGCTATCTGTTCGACAACGTGCATCGGTGATACACCCCGCGCCGCGTTTCCCGCACCTGCGAGGCGGCCGTAGCGGATTACCGAGAATTCCCAGCCGCCCGCGCCGTCCGGGTGCGCGACAATCAATTCGGCGATACGGGCGACGGCGGCGAGGCGCTGGGTGCGGTGCAACGCGCGCACGACCGCGACCACCCGATCGCGCATCCGGGCCGCCGCTTCGAAATGTTCTGCACGCGAATAGTTTTCGATACTGTCGAGCATCGCGCGCAACGGCAGGTCGGAGTGGCCCGCGAACAGTGCGCGGACAGTTGCGGACGCGGCCGCGTATTCCTCTCTATATATAGGGATTCCGGTGGCAGCCGCGGCCGGGCAACCGCCGACGACCGCGGGCGGGCAAGCGTGGTGATCGGCACCCGATAACCGGGTGGTGCAGGTGCGCAGGGCGGTGAACTCCGCCACGGTGACCGCGACCTCGGTGGCGTCCATCCGAGAGTTGAAGGGGCCCAGTGCATTACGGTTCGGTGTCCGGACGATCGCGAAGCGCGGGAATGGCTCGTCGGTCAATGTGATCCACCAGGCGCGCTTGGGAAATTTCGAGCGCCGGTTGTAAGGCGGCGCGTGCGCGACGAGCAGTCGCAGCTCACGTACTCCCGCCTCCAATGGGTGCGCGCACACCACGTGGTCGACACGGGTGGCAAGCGACACCATCTCCTTCATCCGGCCCCTGGTCTCGGAACCGGTGAAGTAGTTGCGGACCCGGCGACGCAGGTTCACCGCGGTGCCGATGTAGAGCACCTCGTCGGAAGGGCCCCGGAACAGGTAGACGCCGGGGCTGCCGGGCAAGTCGGTGGCGATCACCCGCTTGGCGCGCTGCCCGGAGGTCACCCCCGGCAGGTAGTCGAGAAGTTCGGTGAGACTGTGCACCCCCTGATTGCCGACGCGGGCGATCAGCGCGTGCAGGACGTCGACGGTGGCCCGTGCGTCGTCGAGGGCACGGTGCGTCGGCTGGGTGGCCGCACCGAGCAGCGGCGCGAGCAGGCCGAGCCGGACCGAGGGCGCCTCGTCGCGGGTGAGCACCCGCCTTGCCAGCTTCACTGTGCACAGCACCGGCGCCGCGGGCCACGGTGTCTCGGCGCGGGCGGCGGCGGCGCGCAGGAAGCCCATATCGAACCGCGCATTGTGTGCGACGAGGACCGCGCCCGCCGCGAACTCCAGAAAACCGGGCAGCACCGCCTCGATCCTCGGCGCTTCGTAGACCATGGCGGTGGTGATCCCGGTGATATGCACGATCGCGGGCGGAATCTCCTGACCGGGGTTGACCAGAGTGGCGAATTCGCCGAGCACCTCCCCGCCGCGGACCTTGACCGCACCGATCTCGGTGATCGCGTCACCGTCCGGGCTGGTCCCGGTGGTCTCCAGGTCGACGACCACGAAGGTGGTGTCGTAGAGCGGCGTATCGAGCTCATCGAAGGCCAGCTGTTTTGCGGCGGCCTGGCGCGGTACGGGGTCGGGCACGGCGTGCAGCCTATGGCTCGGGTCCGACAGGAACGCAGCGCGAGGGCCGACGAGAAGTGTCCGTATTTATCCACGAATTTCCCGATCTCGTACCCGCTATTTGATCTTCAATTCGCAAAAGTGACCCAGATCACAGCATTAGCGGAATTGCATCAATCGGCCGGGCGCGTCCGATCATGCCGACCCGGCACCGAAGGGGTACTACCGCGTGTCGCGGCGTCGCCGATCGCCCGCTCGGTATCAAGTCGCTATCGCAGCTGGCATGACGGTTACGACCTTGGAAAATGCCCGAAAAGGGACCGTTTCGGCTGGCTGAGACAGCATGTGCGACGCGCCGTGTGACGACTCGAAAGCTCATCGATAATCGCCAGTAGTTATCGTTTCGTGATTGCTGTGACTTATCTCGCAATTAATGCGCCGAATTTTTGTTGAGTACCGGCATTTCGGATGCGTCCGACTTTACAAACCCCCGTGATGAGTTCGTAACCTTTTCGAGACCTCACGGAGTTCCGCCGCACAGCAGGGCTGGTGAAACGAAGTCCGCCGCACCACCGGGTACGGCGTCGTGGGGCAGATTCGGAGTACCGCATCATGGCGAACAACACCGTAAAGCGACAGGCGCAGCGTGCCGTTGCCGCCGGAGCCGTCGGCGCTGCCACCATCGGCGCGTTGCTGCTTCCGGCCGCCCCCGCGGCGGCTCAGCCGGTGACCATCCCCGGCATCGGAACCTTCGAGGTTCCCAACGAGATCCCGATCCCGGCCGACATCCCAGGCATCCAGCTCGGCATCCCGCCCGGGCAGCTGCCGTTCATGGCGCCCATCAAGACTGTTGGCGAGGTCGCGCTCGACGCCGCGATGACCAAGCTCGGTTCGCCGTACGTCTACGGCGCCGCGGGCCCGAACGCCTTCGACTGCTCGGGTCTGGTCAAGTGGTCTTACCAGCAGGCGGGCCTGGAGCTGCCCCGCACCAGCGGCGCCCAGCTCAACGCGGGCACCCCGGTCTCGATGGAGGACCTGCGGCCGGGCGACGTGGTGTCGTTCTACGGCGGCGGCCACTCGGGCATGTACGCGGGAGACGGCAACGTGATCCACGCTTCGACCTCCGGCACCCCGGTGATGATCGCCCCCATCTCGTCGATGCCGACCGCCGGAGCGCGCCGCTTCTGAGCCACTCGCCCCCTTCGACACAGCAGGGCCGCGGGACGGTGAGCGTGATCATTTCGTGCCCTACTGGACATAGACACACGCCGTTCCGTAACCTAAATGAGACCTTCCGGGGTTGCGAGAAAGAGAACCTACGTTCTCGCAGCTCACGGGGGCAATGCGCGCACTGAGGAACTGCGTCCGAGCGCTTGATGAGAGAACGGGGCACCGCGGGCTGTGGCACAACACCGGAGACAAAGCGCAAAACGTCTGGTGGGAGGGGCATTCGCGGCGGGAGTCCTGGCCGCAACGCTCTACGGCGGCAGCCCGGCCGGAGCCGATCCGGCCGCCCTGCCGACCACGGCCGGTGAGGCCGTGCAGCGGATGGTCGACCTGTCCAGGCAGTCCGAGCAGCTCAACCAGCAGGCACTGGACGTGCAGACCGATCTCGACGCCAAACTCGTCCTCCAGCATGAGGCCGACGTCGAACTGGCCGAGAGCACCGAGGTCGCCGATCATGCGCGCGAAGAGGTACGCAAGTTCCAGCCGGTCGTCGACCGCACCGTGATCGCTGCCTATCAGGGCGCACGTACCAACCGGCTGTTCGCCGTGCTGACCAGCAACTCGCCTCAGCAACTGCTCGACCAGATGTCCACGCTCGATGTGCTCTCGACCAAGACCTCTGATCAGATGAACCTCTTCAAGTCGGCAACCAACGCCGCCACCGCGGCCGAATCTGCCGCCCGCGCCGCCGACAACAAAGCCCGCGCCGCCGCGACCAGGGCCGACCAGGTGCGCGCCGAACTGGAAAGCAAGCGCGCCGGCCTTTCCGGCGCCATCGCACAGGTGGTCTCGGCGTGGGGCACGCTTTCGGCCAAGGACAAGACCGCGCTGGCCGGCTCCCCCTTCCCGCCCGGCTTCGACCGCGACAGTCTGTTGCAGGGCCTCGTGCCGGGTAGCGGAACAAGCGCTCTCGCAGCGGGACTCACCCGCATCGGCGACCCCTACGTGTGGGGCGCGACCGGTCCTGGCCAGTTCGACTGCTCCGGCTTGGTGCAGTGGGCCTTCAAACAGGTCGGCAAGACTGTGCCTCGGACCAGTTCGCAGCAGGCCAACTACGGCACGCCGGTCGACAAGGACGATCTACAGCCCGGCGACGTCGTGTTCTTCTACTCCGACATCTCCCATGTCGGCATCTACGCGGGCAACGGGCTCATGTTGCACGCCTCCACTTTCGGTGTCCCGGTAGCCGTGGCACCCATGTCCTCGACGCCGTATCACTCCGCTCGGCGATACTAAGTCGCTATGAGCACCGTCCGGCAGATCCGCGCCTGGTTATCGGCGCGGCGGCGATTCCAGTTCGTACTCACTGTCGCGATGGTGATGCTGCTGACCGGCACCTGTGTCGGGTTACTCATGGTGCCGAACCCGATACTGCCGAAACTTCGCGCCACCCAACAGGCGAACGCCGAGAGCCTCGGCCAGGCCCAAGCGGGCGATCCACGACTGGCACAGGTACGCCGCACCATCGAACCCTTCGGCCAACTCGTCACTCGTGTGGTCGCGACGGGGGCGGGGCACGAGTCGGTTGTCGTCGGACATCCGGCCCAGCGCAGCGAAATCGACGTCCTCGCAAGTGAACTCGGTGCGGCAACCTCAGCTGTCACCGAACTGTGGGGACCGGACTGGGCTCAGTCCACGCTGGTAGCCGTGGCATCCGCGCCCGCGGAGTTCGCCGCGCTGCTGCATTCGGTCGATATGCCCTCCGACGTCGCCGCCGCCTCCATCGCAGAACCGTTCGCTCCTGGCACCCAGCCGACCGCCCAGCGCGTGGTTTTCAGCCCCGACGCAGGCCGCCGTCTCTCCCCCGACGGTCTGCGCACCCTGCTGCGCCACGAACTCACCCACGTCGCCACCCGCGCCGTTACCGTGGACGGCGCTCCCCCCTGGATGCTGGAGGGCTTCGCCGAATACACCGCCCACCGCGCCCAGCCCCACAGCTTCCTCGACGTGGCCCCAACCGTCACCGCTCGAGTCCGCACCGGCGAGCTCCCCACCGATCTCCCCTCCGCCGCGGAATTCACCGGCAAATCAGCCGTCCTCGCCTACGAACAAGCCTGGACGATCTGCGCCTTCATCGCCGACAGATACGACGAACCCCACCTGGTAGCCCTCTACCGCCGCATCGCGGCAAGCAAACAGGACCCCACCTCCGAGGACCGAATCCTCCAGGAAGTCCTACAAACCACCCGAGCAGACCTCATCGCCGACTGGCGCGCCTGGCTGAGCCCTCGCACCGCCTGACCTCGGCGAGCAACTGGCACACAGCAGAAGCGAACAACAAAGTCACAAGCACTGCCACCAACACGCCCACTCCGACACAACACCATCGCTGCCCCCCGCGCTGCCATGACCTCGACCAACAGCTCACACCCAGCCGAAGCGGCACACAACAAAGTCACAAGCATCCCCACCAAAGCGCCCACTAGGCACGACCCCGTATTCCGAGCGAAGCGAGACCGAGCCCTAGAGTTCGCGGCCCGTCTCGCTTCCGAGCAGTCGAAGCGCATGCGCCGAAGGCGCGAGTCTCGACTGCTCGGAAGCGAGACCAAGGGGGCCGCGAACACGCGACGCCGAAGGCGTCGCCAAAAAGACACAGCCGCAGGCGCTGCAAAACAAACACAGTAGGTTATTGCGCATGGCTCGAACTCTGCTGGTTACCAATGATTTCCCGCCTCGGCCAGGTGGTATCCAGTCATATCTGCAAGCGTTGGCCGGTCAGTTGCCGGCGGATGATCTGGTTGTCTACGCGCCGAGGTGGCGCGGGGACAGTCATCTGAAATTCGATGCCCAGCAGAAGTTTCAAGTGGTCCGCCATCCGACCACGTTGATGTTGCCGACGCCGCTGGTGATGCGGCGGGCGGCGCGGTTATTGCGTAGCGAGAACTGTGACACCGTCTGGTTCGGTGCTGCCGCGCCGTTGGCGTTGATGTCGCCGGTGCTGCGGCGGGCGGGGGCAGAGCGCATTCTGGCGAGTACACATGGCCATGAGGTCGGTTGGTCGATGCTGCCGGGTGCCAGGCAGGCGCTGCGGCAGATCGGTGAGCACACCGACGTGGTCACCTATGTCAGCCGATACACGCGTGGTCGGTTCGCTTCCGCGTTCGGCGCGAACGCGGCACTGGAGTATTTGCCGCCGGGGGTGGATACCGAGGTGTTCCGTCCTGATCCAGCGGCGCGCGCGGAGCTGCGCGATCGTTATGGGCTCGGTGATCGGCCGACGATTCTGTGCCTGTCGCGCCTGGTTCCCCGTAAGGGCCAGGACGTGCTGATCATCGCGATGCACGAGATCCGCGAGCGCATTCCCGGCGCCGTGCTGGTAGTCGCGGGCGGCGGACCGCACGAGGAGAAGCTGCGCGGGCTCGCGACTGCTCTCGGTGTCGCCGAGAATGTGGTGTTCACCGGGCGGGTGCCGTCGGCGGAACTGGCAGCGCATCACACCATCGCCGATGTTTTCGCGATGCCGTGCCGGACCCGTGGCGCCGGGCTCGATGTCGAGGGGCTCGGCATCGTGTACCTGGAGGCTTCCGCCACGGGTGTTCCTGTGGTCGCGGGCCGTTCGGGTGGCGCGCCGGAGACCGTGTTGGAAGGGAAGACCGGTCGAGTGGTCGACGGACGCAAGCCGCCGGAGATCGCCGAGGCCATCGTCGGCATACTGTCCGATCGCGACGCCGCCGCCGAGATGGGCGCCCAGGGCCGCGCCTGGGTCGAGCAGCAGTGGCGCTGGGACAGCCTCGGCGCTCGACTTCGCCACCTGCTTCGATGAACAACGCACCGGATGGCGACGTTCAGCCATCCATTACGCTCAGCCAGGTGAGCAGCATCCAGGTCGCAGATCAGACCTTCGTCGCCGCCGAAGGGGCCGCGGTGGCCGAGGTCGTGTCTGCCCCGAACAATTGGCGCAACTGGTGGCCCGACCTCACCCTGGAGGTACGAGAAGACCGGGGCGACAAGGGAATTCGCTGGTCGGTGACCGGCGGGCTGACCGGAACCATGGAAGTATGGTTACAGCCCTCGCTGGACGGAGTGATCCTGCACTACTTCCTGCATGCCGAACCCTGGTCGGCGAACCGGAGCTCGGCGCGCGACCTACTCGCCGCCAATCGGGCGCGCCGGGTGGCGGGCAGGAACATGGCGTTCGAGGTGAAGGCGCGCCTGGAGGCGGGCCGCCCGGCCGGGGTCGCCCCAGCCATCAGCGGGTCCTGACGCGCACACCCACGCCATAAAACGTCAAGGCACAGCCGTCAAAAGGCACAGCACAGTAGTAGGCACAGCGTCATGAAGAGCCGTTATGAAAGCCCGTCATAAAAGCACAGCACCGTAGTAGGCGCAGCACCGTAGCCGGAAAGGAACCGTTGTCCGCCATGGCCGACAGGACCCAGAGGTCGATCATCATCGAGGCACCGTCGCAGCGGGTGATGTCCGTCATCGCCGATCTGGAGTCCTACCCGGAGTGGGTCTCGGCGGCGAAGTCCGTCGAGGTGTTGGACAGCGGTGCCGACGGCAGAGTGCGCACAGCACGTTTCGTGCTCGACGCCGGCGTCGTCAAGGACACCTATGTGCTCTCCTACACCTGGCGGCCCGACAACAAGGCTGTCAGCTGGACCCTCGTCAGCGGTGACCTGCAAAAGGCTCAGGACGGCACCTACGAACTCACCGACCGGCCCGATGGCACCACACAGGTGACCTACGAGCTGACCGTCGACCTGAACATCCCGATGATCGGGATGTTCAAGCGCAAGGCGGAGAAGGTGATCACCGATACCGCGCTGAACGAACTGAAGAAAAGGGTCGAAGGCTGATCGCGCACCGGAACGCGACCACGCACCGCACCCGGGTCGAACTGTTCATCGGCAAGGGCGGAGTCGGTAAGACGACTTTGGCGTGCGCGACCGCGATGTCGTACGCGCGGGCCGGTTCCCGAGTACTGGTCGCCTCCCTCGATCAGGCGCATTCGCTCGGCGACGCGCTCGGATTCCGCGTCGCCCACGATGCGGGCACCGTGACCGGGATCGCGAACGTGCTGCCCGGCCTCGACGTGATCGAGATGGATTCCCTTGCGCTACTGGAGGATCGGTTCCGCGAGGTCGTCCAGATGATGGCCGTCGGTAGCGGGCACGAGCACGGCTTCGATCTCGCGGCGCTAGATCCTGCCGAACTCACCGGCCTGCCCGGCGTGCAGGAATTGTTGATGCTGGTGGAGATCTCCCAGTTCGCCGACGAGGAAGACTGGGACGTGATCATCGTGGATTGCCCGCCCTCGGCGGACATGCTGCGCATCATCACCGCTCCGGACACCCTGCTCGGCTACGTGGAACGCATGTGGCCACCGCACGCACGCGCGATGAGCGCCATCGGCACCGATCTGCGTCGCGCGGTGCTCGCGGCGACCGCCGAGAAGATTGTCACCGCCGTCACCGAGGTGCGTGATCTGCTCACCGACCACGCACGCACCGGTGCCAGGCTGATCACCGTCGCCGAGCAGGTCGCGGTCGCCGAATCCGAGCGGGTCCGCTCGGCCGCTGCGCTGCTCGGGCTGCGACTCGACGCGGTGGTGGTGAACAAGGTGCTGCCCTCGACTCCCGCGCCCGATGATCCGGAAACGGCGCACCCCGCGGTGTACTGGTATCTGAACCGGCACGCTGAACAGCTGGACGTGATCGCACGATTACGGCGTGATCTGCAGGGCACCCCGGTAGTGATTGCCCAGCACAGCGGTCCCGAACCCGTCGGGCTCACCGCCCTGGCCGCGCTGTCGCACGCGGTGGACGCGGACTCCGCACTGCGCGACAATCCGGCAGAGGTTCGCACAAGTTCCGGGGATCCGGTGGTTCGATTGGAATCGGGCACCGGACTCCATTCGGTGTACGCGTTGCGGATGCACCTGCCCGTCGTCGATTCGGCGACGCTGCGACTGGGACGAGTGGAGGACGATTTGATCGTAGGAGCGGACGGGACCCGACGCCGCATGCGGCTTGCACCGGTTTTGCGGCGGTGCACGGTCGAGGGAGCCGAACTCGACGGGAGCTACCTGGTCGTGCGTTTTCGCCCCGATCCGGAGGCCTGGCCGATATGAACGGCGACGAGAGGACCCACGCCCGCGGGCAGCGCGACGCCGAGGATGTCGGGGCAGATCCCGGTCGCGGCGATCGCCCCGGGTCGGGAATTTTCGACGACGTCGACGGGCTCAGCGAATTCGCGGCAGAGCTGAAATTGCTGGCAGAGGCCGTCTTGGAGCGCGTCGAACCGGTGTTGCGGCATGCTGCCGTCGAAGGCACGACCGACTGGTCGAGCTGTAGCTGGTGCCCGGTGTGCGCGGCGGCGGCGCTGGTTCGCGGTGAGCATCATGACGTGCTCGCCGCGGTCGCCGATCACGGCACCGCGATCATCACGGTACTGCGCGAGGCGCTGGCCGGGGTGCCGGTCGAGCCGGTGCTGCCACCCGACGATGATGCGCGAACGGGTGCGTCGGACGATAACCCTACGTCCCACGATCACACACTACGAGACGATTCGATGCCGAACGATGACAGCGCCGCGGCGAACGCGCGGGACGGTCACGCCGCGACCGGCTCCGGCCGTACGCGTTCCCGATACGTCGGCATCCCCGTGACGATCAA
The DNA here is from genome assembly GCF_046764875.1 of Nocardia arseniciresistens. Taxonomy (NCBI): domain Bacteria; kingdom Bacillati; phylum Actinomycetota; class Actinomycetes; order Mycobacteriales; family Nocardiaceae; genus Nocardia; species Nocardia arseniciresistens. The sequence continues at coordinate 55,868 of NZ_JBKORD010000005.1, read as the reverse complement.
GGCATGACTCGCCAGATGGCAGGCCCTCGGCCGCTGACCGTCGGTATCGACGTCGGAGGCACCAACATTCGCGCCTCGGTGGTCGACGGCGACGGTGAGATGCTCGATACCGTGCAGGCGCCGACACCGCATTCGGCGCGCGCGCTCGAGGACGCACTGGATCGTGTGGTCCGTGAACTGTGCCGTCGGCACCCGATCGGCGCGGTGGGACTTGCCGTCGCCGGATTCATCACCGCCGACCGTTCGACCGTCCGTTTCGCCCCGCACCTGCCGTGGAAGGACACTCCCGTCGCGCGGCGGCTGAGCGAACGTCTCGAACTTCCGGTGATCCTGGAGCACGATGCCAATGCGGCGGTGTGGGCCGAGTACCGCTTCGGCGCGGCGGCGGGCGGGCACAACGTGGTGCTCGTCGCGATCGGCACCGGCATCGGCGCCGCGTTGCTCATCGACGGCGAACTGTATCGGGGCACCCACGGTGTCGCACCGGAACTCGGTCATCTGCAAGTGGTGCCGGACGGACGGGCCTGCCCGTGCGGAAAGCGCGGTTGCTGGGAAAGGTATTGCAGCGGAACCGCGCTGGCCGATACCGCCATCGAGATGCTGGCCACCGACCCGGTGCATTCGACGGTGCTCGCCAGGGACATCTTCCGCGATCCCGGCTCGCTGACAGGGCGTCGGGTCGCGGGGGCCGCACAGGACGGCGACCCGCTCGCGGTGCAGGTCATGGCGGACTTCGCGCGCTGGCTCGGGCTGGGACTCGCCTTCGTCAGCGACATCTTCGACCCGGATCTCGTCGTTATCGCGGGCGGGGTGAGCAGTTCGGCACCGCTGTTCCTCGACGAGGCTCGCGAGGAATACGCCCGCGCGATCACCGGCGCCGGCCACCGCCCGATGGCCAGGATCCGCACCACCCAACTCGGTGAAGCCGCGGGCATGATCGGCGCGGCGGAGCTCGCGAGGGCCACCCTCGCCGACACAGGTCGTGGCCGCTCCCGGGTCGCCCGTTCCAGCCACTGAGAACAGACCTACCAGCCGCTGAGAACATGTGGTGAGATACGCCGCTCAGCTTGGATGTGATCTATCACAAACGGTAAAGTCGGCAATTGACGCAGGTATGCCCGCAACGACCCCGGTCCGGGGGGAAGGACGTCATGTTCTACTGGCTGCTGAAGTATGTTCTGCTGGGACCGTTCATGCATCTCTACAACAGGCCCACAGTCGAGGGCGTAGAGAACATCCCGGCGGACGGTCCGGCAATCATGGCGGGTAATCACCTCTCCTTCGCGGACTGGTTGTTCGCGCCACTGCTCAGTCCGCGGCGAATCAACTACTTGGCCAAGGCCGAGTACTTCCACACCCCTGGTATCAAGGGCGCGTTCCAGAAGTGGTTCTTCACCACCTCCGGTCAGTTCCCGATCGATCGCACCGGCGCCGACTCGGCCGAGGACGCGCTCAACGCCGCCCGCAAGCTGCTCGACCAGGGTCGCCTCGTCGGGCTGTACCCCGAGGGCACTCGCTCCCCCGACGGTCGCCTGTACAAGGGCAAGACCGGGCTGGCCAGGCTCGCACTCGAGACCGGCGTCCCGGTCATCCCGGTCGCGGTCATCGGTACCGACGAGGTCAGTCCGCCGGGACCGTTCCGCTGGCGCCGCCGCAAGGTCACCGTCAAATTCGGTACCCCCATCGACTTCTCGCGCTACGAGGGCATGGGCGGTAACCGCTTCGTCGAGCGCGCTGTCACCGACGAGGTCATGTACGACCTCATGCAGCTCGGCGGTCAAGAGTACGTCGATGTCTACGCCGCGAGCCTCAAGAAGGGTGTTCCTTCCGGCCCGCGCACGGCCACCCGCATTCCCGAATCGGCGGCCAGCTAGTCACTTTGGTGTGTCCGGCCGAGAGCGCACGAGTCCGCGCTCTCGGCTATTCGAATGCGCATTTCGTCCACAGGTTGAAACCTCCGGAAATTCCGTAGACGGTTTCGGCGTTGCTGATCGCTTTGCTTTCGGCCTCGGCGATTGTTTCGCCACGTTCGGAACCCCAGCCGTCGGTTTGGCCGATGACCAGGGTGATGCAGCCGTTGCGGGACCAGCGGGCGGGCGAGCAGCCGGTACCGCAGTCGGCGTCGGCTTCCGCCGCGGCCGCCTCCCCGCTGATCTCGCTGCTGAACCAGGACACCTTGTCGGTCTGCGCGTTGTAGGTGGCGGCGACCCAGCGATCGGTGCCGGTGCCGTCGGGCGCGGTTGAATCCGGCTCGGGCGCAACCGGTTTGTCCGAGATCGGCACGGTCGACGAGGCGGGGCTCGCAGTCGTGGTCTGGTTGTGGGCGCCCTCGGCTTTGATGTCGCCCTGCTCGTTGTACTCCCGCACGCCGATAATCGCGGTAATAGCGAGCACCCCGACCAGGATCGAACCGAACACCACCACAAACCCGGTAGCGCCATCTTTTTCATCGGCCGGATCATCCGGCCCTTCCGTGCGCGCCGGAGCATGCGACTCGTCCGGATCAGACCGCAGCGGCGAACGCTGCCGCACCGGGCCCGCCAGCTCATCCGAATACGGCTCGACCTCGGAGTGCGCCGAGGGCGGACGCACAGGCGGGCGTGGCCGCCCGGATTGCGGCGGGTACACCGTCGGCGACTGCTGTGCGGGCGGGCGCGGGCGCCGCGGGCGCGCCGAAGACTGCCCCATGGAACGCACGGGCTCATCCGGATACGGCTCAATCGGAAAGCGTGCCCCTGAAGGCCGTTCAGGCCCAGGCAGGCGCGGCCCGGGCGGAGGCAAAGGCCGCGGCGGACGCGGGGGCGGGGGCGAATACGGCTGCTCAGGGTTCCCCCCGTGCGGGGATGACATTCGTCCCCCCAATCGTTCTCGTCCGAATAGTCCAGCGACCTCACCCTATCCGCCGGGCGCCGCGTCTGCGAGGCTCGCGAACCGCGGCCGGGGGTGCAGGGCGCGAATTCGGCGTACACGGTGCGCAACTTGCAGTTCCGATGACTACTCGATGACTTCGATCACAGGGGCGCGGCCCACCTCTCCGACCGGGCGGGTAGGGCTGTGCGACAACGCGGTCTGACAGCGCCGACGCGACGCCCCGACTTCCTCGCTCGGGGCGTCGCACCGGCCGTCGACATCGGGCAACCGCCGGACGCCGCGTAAGAGGTTACGCCGCAACCATTTCGGCAGCAGCGGAACCCGCCCAAAGAGGCCTGGACGGCGGCGCGTGTAACCTTGTTGGCTGCCCGGACAATGCCTGTTCAACTTGCGTTGGACTCCCTGCGTAAAAGTAGGCGACATGATTCTCGGCGGTAACGACTTCGGCATCACCCGGCGCACCCTGCTGCGCACCTCCGCGCTCGGCCTGGTCGCGGCGCCAGCGCTGGCCGCTTGCTCGAACGACGGGCCCGCGCTGGTCCGCCCTCGCCCGAATCTCACCCATGGCGTCGCTGTTGGTGACCCGCGTGCCGACGGTGCACTGATCTGGGCGCGTTCGGATCAACCAGCGAAGCTGATCGTCGAAACCGCGGCCACCGAATCCTTCACCGATGCCAAACGCTTCACCGGTCCGCTGCTGACCCCCGAGTCCGACGGCACCGGCCGGGTGCGTGTCAACGGCCTGCCCGCCGGGCAACAGGTGCACTACCGGGTCACCCTGGAAGGTGAGGACGGCTCGGCCTCCCAACCGGTCACCGGAGTCTTCCGCACCGCGCCCACCGGAGCCTCCGACATCAAGCTGCTGTGGTCCGGCGACGTCGTCGGCCAGGGCTACGGCATCAACCCCGACCTCGGCGGCATGAAGATCTTCTCCGCCATGGCCGCGCGCGACCCGCACCTGTTCCTGCACTCCGGCGACACGATCTACGCCGACGGCCCGCTACAGGAATCGGTGAGGCTGCCCGACGGACGCATCTGGCGCAACGTGGTGACCGAGGCGAAAAGCGCTGTCGCCCAAACCCTGGATCAGTTCCGCGGCAACTACGCCTACAACCTGACCGACCAGAACTACCTGCGCTTCAACAGCTCGGTCGCCCAGGTCGTGCAGTGGGACGACCACGAGACGGTCAACAACTGGTACCCCGGCGGCCTGGTCCCCGAGTCCAAGGGCTACTCCGAGCGCGGCATGGACACTCTCGCCACCCGCTCCTGGCGGGCCTTCCACGAGTGGATGCCGTTGGAGCCAAGGGAAGCGGTGGACGGACGTCTCTACCGCAAGATCTCCTACGGCCCGCTGCTGGATGTCTTCGTGCTGGATATGCGGACCTACAAGGACACCAACGATATCGACAACGGCCCCGGCGGACGCATCTTCGGTCCGGCACAGACGGCATGGCTGATCGAGGGCCTGCGCGACTCCAGGGCCACCTGGAAGATCGTCGCCAACGACCTACCGCTCGGCCTAGTCGTCAAGGACGGCGAACAGAAGGACACGACCGCTTTCGAGGGTCCGGCCAACAGCGACCCCGGCGCACCGTCGGGCCGCGAAACCGAGATCGCCAGGGTGCTCTCGGCGATCAAGGCGAACAAGGTGGGCGGAGTCGTCTGGCTGACCGCGGACGTGCACTACTCGGCGGCACACCGCTATTCGCCCGAACGCGCCGCTTTCACCGACTTCGACGAGTTCTGGGAGTTCGTGTCCGGACCGCTGAACGCCGGCGCGTTCGGCCCGAACCCGCTGGACGCGACGTTCGGTCCGGAGGCGGTCTTCGTGCATGCCCCGCCGGTCCAGAACGCCTCGCCGTTGGACGGAAGTTTTCAACACTTCGGCGAGGTCCTTATCGACGGCAAGTCGAGGGAGCTGACGGTCAATTTGTGTGACGCGACCGGATCAGTGCTGTTCAGCCAGCGGCTTTTCCCGCAGGGCCGATAGCCACGGATATCGGGCGAGCAGAGCGAGCCGCGCTGTGGTTAGCTTTCGTGCCATGAGCACGTCGCACACTGTCGCCCCCGAAGAATATCTACCCCGCGACACTGCGGATGTCGTTCGCACTGTTCGTGATTCACGTAATCGCGCCGATCATCTCACCGTGCGTGGCGGCGAGCCGTTCGACGATGGGCTTTCGCTGCCCGATCAGCGTGCGGTGGTCTCGCTGCGACGGATGAACTCGGTGCTCGATATCAATCTCGGCAGGCGCACCGTCCGGGTGCAGGCCGGTGCCAAGCTGTCCGATATCGACCGCAGGCTCGGCGCGCACGGCCTCGGCCTGCCGATCGTCGGCGATCACCGCGACATCACCGCTGGCGGTTTCGCGTCGGTCGGCGGTGTGAGCACCGCCTCACACAAGTACGGCATGTTCATCGACCGGATCGTCGATTTGGAATACGTCGACCCGGACGGGCGCATCGGCACCTGCGGACGCAACCACCACACCGAGCGCTTCCACCGCATCCTCGGCGCGGGCGGGCGGGCGGGCATCATCACCGCGCTCACCCTCGATGCGATCGATATCGACAAGGACCACACCTGGCTGACAACCAATGCCGACCGGTTCCTCGATTTCGATTCCTTCGTCGAGCACGCCTACGCCGAGATCACTCAGCCGGGCAATGCGGCCCTCCAGGTGGGCCGCTGGGTCGATACCGCGCCGCTGAAGGTGTCGCGGCCTGTCGGCACCGGCCACGTGCAGTTGGGCACGGTGCGCTTCGGTCAGTGGTCGAGCCTTTACCCGACCACGCCGACCCGGTCGCTTCGTGCGCGCCGCGAAGTCGGCACCAGGACCAGAAAATCGCTGGGCGTCATCGCTTCCGCCGCAGGCGGGCGTGCGGGCACCCCGGTGCGCAATGCGGCGGCGGGCGCGCTGATGTTCGCCCCGAAGGTGCTGACGCTGCGCGATGCGGAGTATCTCGCCGATACGGTGATCAGCTCGTCCGAACGCGGACCCGCATATCGGGTGGCCATTTTCGCGCCGCTGTCGACCTACACCTCGGTGTTCTATCAACTGCACGATCTGTTTGCCGGACACCGGGAGCGGACCGGCTGCTTCACCGTCATCTCCGCGATGACCTACGGCGTGCGCTCCGAGTATCTGCGATCGGAGGCCGCGGTGCACGCTCTGCCCGCCGAGGACCACGGCCTGATCACCTTTACCTGCCGTTTGCGGCCCTCAGCGCTGCCCTCGGAACTGTTGCGCGACATCGTGTCCGGAATCGATGAGATCTGCCACTCCGAACAGGCCCTGCGCTACGACTCCACGGATTAGACATGCGCCGCACATAGTCGCCCGCCGGTAGCGCGACGCTACCGGCGGGCATAGGCGGTCGACTTCGACGTTGTCGGCGGGGTGCCGGTGCGGGCTGTACAGGCCGGTCCCCCAATCGCTCGACCGTTTCCGCGACTATCACCTTCAGCATCCAGGCCGCTAGTGACGGGCAGCCAAAACGAAGCGCCCCATCGGATTTGCGATGGGGCGCTTCGTTGTCGCGACATCCGCCTCTGGCCCGAATACGCGCCAGAGGCGGAACAGCTCAGTGCTTTTCCGGGCCGAGGTAGTACTCGAACACCAGGCCCGCGGCGGCGGCGAGGACGCACACCACGCCGAGGCCGATCAGCCAGAACTGGAAGAACGCCAAGCCGAGTGCGGTGATCGCAGCCGCGGCCGCGAGGGTGATGGGCCAGAAGCTGCCGGGCGAGAAGAAGCCCAGATCGCCTGCGCCGTCGACGATCTCGGCGTCTTCGTAGTCTTCGGGACGCAGGTCGAGGCGACGTGCGACGAAGCGGAAGTAGGTGCCGATGATCAGTGACAGGCCCGCGGTCAGCACGGTGGCGGTGGTGCCCGCCCACTCGACGCCGGTGCGCGACTGCCCGGTGAAGTAGCCGTACACGATAGCGACGATGACGAAGAATGCCGTGAGCAGCTCGAAAATCCGCGCTTCGATCTTCATGTCAGATCAGTCCTCACTTGCTGTCGGCCGCGGCCGCGCTCTTGATCGTGCGGTCGGTGTTGAACGGCCTCGTTGACGTAGCGATCGGAGACTCACCGATGGAGTCGAGCGCCTCGGCGTTGGTCTTGCCCGCCTTGCGCGACTCGATGTACTTGGCGAACTTCTCCGGCGAAACCGCACGGACCTCGAAGTTCATCATCGAGTGGAAGGTGCCGCACATCTCGGCGCAGCGGCCGACGAACGCGCCTTCCTTCTCGATCTCGGTGATCTGGAAGACGTTGTCCGAATGGTTTTCCTTCGGGTTCGGCATCACGTCGCGCTTGAACAAGAACTCCGGCACCCAGAAGGCGTGCACCACGTCGGCAGCGGCCAGCTGGAACTCGATGACCTTGCCGGTCGGCAGCACCAGGATCGGAACCTCGCTGCTGGAGCCGACGGTCTCGATCTTGTCGTAGTGCAGGAAGGACAGCAGGTCGTTCGCAGGTCCGCCATCATGCATCGGGCCGGGCTGCGGGTGGCCGTCTTCCTTGCGCTCCTTGTACTCCTCGAGCTGCTCCCGGTCGGCGGCTTCACGCGCGGTGTCGATGCCGTCGAACTTGAAGCCGTTCTTGAGATCGACATTGCGGTAACCGAACTTCCAGTTCCACTGGAAGGCGGTCACATCGACGGTGACGTCGGGGTTGTCGACCTTCTCGTGCACGTAGTTCTGCACGACGACGGTGAAGTAGAACAGCACCGCGATGATGACGAACGGGATCGCGGTGTAGGTCAACTCCAGCGGCACGTTGTAGCCGGTCTGGCGCGGGAACTCAGGGGAGTCCTTCTTCTTGCGGTGGAAGGTGACGGTCCAGAAGGTCAGACCCCACACCAGCACGCCCATCACCAAAGCGGCGACGACGGACCAGGTCCACAGCTCACGCATCCGAGTGGCCTGCGGCGTGATGCCCGAGGGCCAACCGAACCGCAGCCAAACATTGTCGATCGAGCAGCCCGAGACGAGCATCGCGGTGATGCCCAACGACACCGCCAGCCCGGCCCGCCGAAGGATCCGGCCCTGCCGACCCCTTGCGGGTCGTGCCCCGATCTCTTCGCTCGCCTTGTGCGCCACGCTCACGCCTTCCTGGTCGCCACACATTCCGACATTGCACCGCCGAGGTTGCGATCGCCTCGGCGCTACGTTCTAAGCACGTTTCAGGCCGTCCTGACGCAGGCGTGACTTTCGCACACGCACCACCTGAGAATGGCCTGAGTACTACGCAGCGTAGACCAAACCGGCACCCTGTTTGACGTCGGGTCGCATTCAACACCCCGCCGATGCCAAATGGCGTGGCCACGGGCGCGCGGCGCACGGATTCGGCTCGTGCGGCATACTCGGACACTGTATTTCGATCGCTGCGTCCTCCCCCGATGGGGCGCAGTGCCGCCATGTCGCAGGGCACGTGCCCCGACTGCAGGAAATGAGGTTGCCGACGCTGTGTGTGGACTGCTCGGATTTCTGACATCTGACGTCGCGGCACCGGACACCGTGGAGCAGGTGTACAACGCCCTGCATTGCGTCCGTCATCGCGGTCCCGACGAGCGTGGCACCTGGCACGACGACGACCTGATCTTCGGTTTCAACCGCCTCTCCATCATCGACATCGAACATTCGCACCAGCCGCTGCGCTGGGGCCCACCGGAGAACAGGGAGCGCTATGCCCTCACGTTCAACGGCGAGATCTACAACTACCTGGAGCTGCGCGAGGAGCTGACCGAGGCACACGCGGCCGAGTTCACCGACGGCAAGATCTTCGACACCGAGGGCGACAGCGAGGCGATCGTCGCGGCGTTCCATTACTGGGGCCCCGATGCGGTGCGGCGACTGCGCGGCATGTTCGCCTTCGCGATCTGGGATACCGAGACCAAGGAACTGTTCCTGGCGCGCGACCCGTTCGGCATCAAGCCGCTGTTCCTTGCCACCGGCACCGGCGGCACCGCGTTCGGCAGCGAGAAGAAGAGCCTGCTCGAGTTGTTGCCCGCGCTCGGGCTGTCCGACGCACTCGACCCGCGCGCCATGGAGCACTACACGGTGTTGCAGTACGTGCCGGAGCCCGAAACCCTGCACGCCGATATCCGCAGGCTCGAATCCGGCAGCTACGCCACCGTGCGCCAGGGCGAGACACCGAAGGTGACTCGCTACTTCACCCCGAAGTTCCAGGTGCGCCCCTTCGCGGCGGGTACGGCGGTCGCCCGCTACCGCGAGATCGCCGAAGCCATGGAGGACTCGGTCGCCAAGCACATGCGCGCCGATGTCACCGTCGGCTCGTTCCTGTCCGGCGGTATCGACTCCACCGCGGTGGCCGCGCTCGCCATGCGGCACAACCCGAAACTGATCACCTTCACCAGCTGCTTCGAGCGCGAGGGCTACTCCGAGGCGGATGTGGCCGCGGAGACCGCCGAGGCGATCGGCGCACGGCACATCATCAAGACCGTCTCCCCCGCCGAGTTCGCCGCCGCGATCCCAGAGATCGTCTGGTACCTGGACGATCCGGTCGCCGATCCGGCGCTGGTGCCGCTGTACTTCGTGGCGAAGGAGGCGCGCAAGCACGTCAAGGTGGTGCTCTCCGGCGAGGGCGCCGACGAGCTGTTCGGTGGATACACCATCTACCGGGAGCCGTTGTCGCTGAAGCCTTTCGAGCGCCTGCCCAAGGGACTGCGGCGGTTGGCGGGCAAGCTGTCGGACCGGATTCCCGAAGGCACTCGCGGCAAGAGCCTGTTGCACCGCGGCTCGCTCGGCCTCGAAGAGCGCTATTACGGCAATGCGCGCAGCTTCAACGACGCGCAGCTGCGGTCGGTGCTGCGTGAGTTCCGGCCCGAATGGACCCATCAGGACGTCACCGCCCCGATCTACGCGCAATCGCGCGGCTGGGACCCGGTGGCGCGCATGCAGCACCTGGACCTGTTCACCTGGTTGCGCGGCGACATCCTGGTCAAGGCCGACAAGATGACCATGGCCAACTCGCTGGAGTTGCGGGTGCCGTTCCTCGACACCGAAGTGCTGAAGGTCGCCGAAGGGCTGCCCTACGAACAGAAGATCACCAACGACACCACCAAGTACGCACTACGCCAGGCGTTGGAAGGCATCGTGCCCCCGCATGTACTGCACCGCGCCAAGCTCGGTTTCCCTGTCCCGCTACGGCATTGGCTGCGTGGCGAGGAGCTCTACGACTGGGCGCAACAGACCATCGCGGAATCCCAGACCGATCACCTGCTGGACAAGGGCGCCATCAAGGGCATGCTCGACGATCACCGCACCGGCCGCATCGATCACAGTCGTCGCCTGTGGACGCTGCTTGTCTTCATGATCTGGCACGGGATCTTCGTCGAGCACCGCATCACCCCGGATATCCAGGAGCCGGTCTACCCCGTCTCGCTGTAGGTCGGCTGTCGAACGACATCGGCCCCCTGCCGGAACCGGTAGGGGGCCGATGTCAACATCGAGATGGGCTCAGAGCAGCGGCTTGATGTCCGAAGCCGCCTCGGCGCCATAGGCATTCGTGAGGCGTTGCAGGGCGTCGTCCTTGTTCAGGGTCCACTCCTGGGTTCCCATGGTTTCCAGCACCAGAACCGCGATCAATGAGCCGAGTTGGGCGCTGCGCTCAAGGCTCAGGCCCGCGGTGTGGCCGGTGAGGAAGCCGGCACGGAAGGCGTCGCCGACACCGGTCGGTTCGATCTTGGTCGTCTCAGGGACCACACTCACCCGCACCTCGGTGCCGTCGCGGTCGACGATCTGCACGCCGTCCGCGCCGAGGGTGGTGATGCGGATGCCGACGTGGCGCGCGATCTCTTCCTCGCTCAGGCCGGTCTTCTGCAGCAGCAGCGCCCATTCGTACTTGTTGGTGAACAGGTAAGCGGCGCCGTCGATCAGTTCGATGGCCTGATCACCGTCGAGGCGGGCCAGCTGCTGGGACGGATCGGCGGCGAACGGGATGCCGAGCTCGCGGGACTGCGCGGTGTGCAGCAGCATCGTGTCGGGATCGTTCGCGCCGACGAGCACCAGCTCCAGCTCGTGTTCCTTGGCGAGGTCGCCGATCGTGATATCGCGGGCCTCGCTCATGGCACCGGGGTAGAAGGACGCGATCTGCGCCATATCGTCGTCGGTGGTGCAGACGAACCGCGCGGTGTGCGCCCGCTCGGAGATCTTCACACCGCTGCAATCGACGCCGTTGGCCTCCAGCCAGGCGCGATACTCGGCGAAATCGGCGCCGACCGCACCGACCAGCAGCGGTGTCCTGTTCAACACACCCATCGCATAGGCGATATTGCCCGCGACGCCGCCGCGGCGGATCTGCAGATCATCGACGAGGAAGCTCACGGACACATGGTCGAGTTGGTCGGCCAACAGCGAGTCGGCGAACCTTCCGGGGAAACGCATCAGGTGGTCGGTGGCAATCGATGCCGATACTGCGATAGTCACGAGGCTCGCGGTCCTTAGCTGTCGACAGGAAGACACGCCGAGGTAGAACACCCGGCGACGACTTCACCGTATCAACAACAACATCCGTCGAACATCAACAGCCACGCGGGTGTCAAGGGGTGTTGATCGATGGGAGACGACTTATCGGGCCTACAACCGACGGTGGGCCCGCCACGCGAATCCGGCGGCACCTGTGGTGCGCGCGGATGCGTGCGAGCCCAGCCTCGTCAGGAGGAGAAGCCGCTCTCCGCCGTCAGTTGAACGAATCGCCGCAGGCGCAAGAGCCGGTGGCGTTCGGGTTATCGATCGTGAAGCCCTGCTTCTCGATGGTGTCGACGAAATCGATCGAGGCACCCTGCACGTAGGGGGCGCTCATCCGGTCGACCGCGAGCATGACGCCGCCGAAGTCTGCGACCAGGTCACCGTCGAGCGAGCGGTCGTCGAAGAAGAGCTGGTAGCGCAGGCCGGCACAACCACCGGGCTGCACGGCGATACGCAGCGCAAGGTCGTCACGCCCCTCCTGATCGAGCAGCGCCTTCGCCTTCAGTGCGGCCGCATCGGTCAGCGTCGCACCGTGAGTTTCGGTCTCGTTCTGCACAGTCATGAACTCTCCTATGGACAGCTGTGTTCAACCCGTGAACAGCACACGGCTCGTGGCTGTCAACACCGTTCCGCAGGCTGCTATTCCCCATCTTGCCATCATCGGAGCGGGAGGAGCACACGAAGGTGGTGTGTGACCGCTCGCATGCCGGATACCCGCCGCACGCTCGCGAGGGCGACCGCATTTCCTCCCCTGGTGCGGCATCGAATAGCCTGGTCGCTGTGAAATTGTTCCGTCGCGGCGACTCCAGCACCACCGACGAGAGCGCCGACTCGACGGCGGACTCGGACGGCGGCTCGGCCGCGGGCTCAACCAGGACGGTGGCCCCGGCCACCGAGGGCAAGGGCCGGCCCACCCCGAAACGTCGTGACGCACAAGGCAAGCGCCGCGGTCCGGTCGCTCCGGCGCCGCTGACCTCGAAGGAGGCGCGCGCCAGGCGCAAGGCCACTCGTGGCAGCAGGGCAGACCGCAAAACGGCGTCCTCAGAGCGGCGCGTCGCGGCCCAGGATCGGCGCGCCAGGATGCTCGCCGGCGAGGACAAGTACCTCTTGCCGCGCGATCAAGGCCCGGTACGCGGGTTCGTCCGTGACATCGTCGACGGCAGGCGCAACCTCGTCGGCTTGTTCATGCCGATGGCGCTCGTGCTGATCCTGTCCATGTTCGTCGCACCGGCGCTGCAAACCATCGTCACCTTGGCGATGCTGGTCATGATGGCGTTCATGATCGCCGAGGGCTTCCTGCTCGGCCGGATCGTGAACGGCCGGGTCCGCGAGCGGTTCCCCGACAGCGTCGACACCGGGTACCGCCTGGGCTGGTACGCCTTCGTCCGCGCTTCCCAGATCCGCAAGATGCGGGCTCCCAAGCCGAGGGTCTCCCCCGGCGACGCGGTCTAGCTCCGGACAGAAAACAGCAGACCGGCCCGGCGCTTCACGCTTCCGGGCCGGTCTGCTGTGTCCTGTCTGTGGTTCGGGCTCGAGCCCCGCCGCAGCGTGTCGGAGTCGATGGGGCTCGCGCGTCCGGGTCGGGTTTTCGCCCGTTTTCATCGGTGGTGCGACATCCGGCCGTACATGACGGAGAGTTCGGCCTGTTGACGCTGGGCGTCGCGATCGGTGATGTTCGAAGATCCGAAACGGTCGACGCCGTGCGCGATGTGGACGGAGAGACCGACGATGACTGCAAGAACAACCAGGAAAGTAATCATGGCAGTAATTTTGCGCTCGTAGACTTTCGGCCGAAAGTGGCTGTACTGACATTGTCCGTAAAGATTCAGCCAGTTACACTGGACCGATGCTGTCCAAGGTCGCCGTCGTCACCACCGGCCCCCTCGCCATGTTCGAATTCGGGGTCGTCTGCGAGGTTTTCGGCCTCGACCGAACCTCCGACGGATTGCCTGCCTTCGATTTCAGGGTGTGCGGCGCCGAACCGGGCAAGCCACTGCGCTCCACCACGCCCGGCGTCACCATCACACCGGAGTACGGGCTGGAGGAACTGACCGGGGCGGACCTGGTCGCGATTCCCGCTTACCACTCGTCCTTGCTCGGCTCCGGGGTAGATCCGCGCATAGTCGCCGGTGTCCGCGCGGCCTCCGACGCTGGGGCGATCATTCTCACGGTCTGCTCGGGTGCCTTCCTCGCCGGTGCGGCCGGGCTGCTCGACGGCCGCAAATGCACCACGCACTGGCGTTATGTGAGCCAACTCGCCGAGATGTTCCCCGAGACCACCGTCGACCCCGACGTCCTCTACGTCGACGAAGGCAACCTGATCACCAGCGCGGGCACCGCCGCGGGCATCGACGCCTGCCTGCACCTGGTGCGCAGGGAGATCGGCAGCGCCGCGGCCAACGGCATCGCGCGGCGCATGGTGGTGCCCCCGCAGCGCGACGGCGGCCAACGCCAGTTCATCGAGCGCCCGGTTGCCGCATGCACCTCCGACGGCCTCAGCGCCACGCTGCTGTGGATGAACGAGAATCTCGAACTCCCACACACCATCGACGAGCTCGCCGCCCGCTCGACGATGTCGACAAGAACCTTCGCCCGCCGCTTCGCCGCCGAAACCGGAACCACACCGGTGAAATGGCTGACCAACCAGCGCGTGCTCTACGCCAAGCACCTACTCGAAGACACCGACGACGGTCTCGAGCCTATCGCCGCTCAGGCCGGCTTCGGCTCCGGCGCCCTCCTGCGCCACCACTTCCAACGCATCGTCGGCATCGCCCCCACCGAATACCGCCGCCGCTTCGGCAGCAACCCGACCGCCGACGCGGAACCCACCGAATAGGCGCAACGGGACGAAGTCCGTCCCTCGACCGCGCACGGCCGGAGCGGAGGCGGAGGTACGCCTCACAGGTGCAGCCGGACGAAGTCCGTCCCTCGACCGCGCACGGCCGGAGCGGAGGCGGAGGTACGCCCATTGATACGGTTGCGCACGTGTCGGACAGATCACCAACCCCCAGGCGCGTGCGCCGCACGCGCAGGACGCTGGTCCTGGGCGCTGCTCGGTCCGGTAAGTCCGCATTCGCCGAAGACTTGGCTGCCGACCCAGGGCCGGTGCGCTACCTGGCGACCGCGATCCTCGATCCCGCCGATCTCGACTTCGCCGAGCGCATCGCCAGGCACCGCGATCGCAGGCCCGCCGATTGGACGGTGGTCGAAAGTGCCGATCCGACAGCGGTTCTCACTAATGAGGCGGATGCTGCCGCGGCGGGCGCGACCCTGATCGATGACATCGGCACCTGGCTCACCGCGCGCATCGACGCCCTCGACGCCTGGGAATCCCCGCGCGGCACCGTCGCCGCCGACACCGACGCGTTCGTCGAGGCGGTCGACACCTACGCGCACCGACTGGTGATCGTCAGCCCGGAGGTCGGCATGGGCGTCATCCCCGCCAGTCGATCGGGACGTCTGTTCCGCGACGAAATCGGCACCCTCAACCAGCGTCTCGCCGCCATCTGCGACGAAGCCTTCTTGATCGTCGCCGGGTTGCCCGTCCGCCTCAAATAGTGGGAAGTCGGCGATGTGCGCCGCGGCGCCGGAGGCGGGCAGTATTGGGCGGCGTAGGAACGAACTGCCCTGACCCCGAAAGGCTCGACAGTGACACACGGACTCGGACCGGTTACGCCGCCTGACGCGCAAATTCGGGCCGCGGCGCAGCAGCGGCAGGCGCAGCTGACCAAACCAGGTGGGGCGCTGGGGCGGCTCGAGGATCTCGGTAACTGGGTGGCGGCATGCCAGGGCGTGTGCCCGCCCAAGCAGTTCGAGCGGGCCAGGGTGGTGGTTTTCGCGGGCGATCACGGCATCGCGAAGCACGGGGTGTCGGCGTATCCGAGCGAAGTGACCGCGCAGATGGTCGCCAATTTCCTCGGCGGCGGCGCCGCGGTGAACGCGCTCGCCGCGGTGGCCGGCGCGACAGTCCGGGTAGCCGATATCTCCGTCGACACCGACACCGATCCACAGATCGGCAAGCACAAGGTGCGCCGCTCCAGCGGGGCCATCGACCGCGAGGACGCGCTCAGCACCGAGGAGGTCGAGGCGGCGCTCGCGGCGGGCATCGCGATCGCCGACGAGGAGATCGACGCGGGTGCCGACCTGCTCATCGTGGGCGACATGGGAATCGGCAACACCACGCCGGCCACCGTGCTCATCGCGACCCTCACCGACACCGAACCGGTCGCCGCGGTCGGGCGCGGCACCGGCGTCGACGACGAAGGCTGGGCACGCAAGGTGGCCGCGATCCGCGATGCCATGCGCCGTGCGCGCCCCGCCGCCAAGGACCCCGTCGAACTACTACGCGTAGCCGCGGGCGCCGATTTCGCGGCGATGGCAGGCTTCCTGGCCCAGGCCGCCGCCCGCCGCACACCTGTGATCCTCGACGGTGTCGTCGTCACGGCCGCCGCATTGGTCGCCGAAGACCTGGCCGCCGGCGCCAGCGCATGGTGGCTCGCGGGCCACCTCTCCACCGAACCCGCCCACACTCTGGCCCTGACCCGGTTGCGCCTCGAACCGCTGCTGAAGCTCAACATGCGCCTCGGCGAGGGTTCCGGCGCACTCACTGCCCTGCCCATCCTGCGCACCGCCGTGGCCGCCCTCGCCGAGATGGCTACGTTCGGCGAGGCGGGCGTCAGTACTGCTGAACCCGAGGCGGACGCGGTCACAGACACCGCCGCGGACTCGAATGCGGACGCCGTCGCAAATGCAGGCGGCACGGTCGAGTCCTCCACGGCCAAGCCGGATCTGACGAAATGAGCGGGCTTCGACCGATGCTGATCGACGGCTCATGAACGAACTGCGGTTGGCGGTTTCCTGGCTGACGGTGATACCCGTTGGCGGGCCGGACAATGTGGATCGTGGGACCGCCGGACAGGCGATTGCGTTGGCGCCGTTGGTCGGTGGTGCGCTCGGTGCCGCCGCCGCCGGGTTGCTGTGGGTGCTGATCTTCGCGGGGGTGACCGCGCCGCTGGCCGGGCTGCTCGTAGTCGCCGCGCTGGCGTTGATTACTCGGGGCATGCACCTCGACGGCCTCGCCGACACCATGGACGGGCTCGGCAGTTACGGGCCGCCCGAACGTGCGAGGCAGATCATGAAATCCGGTAGCGTCGGCGCCTTCGGTGCCGCGGCCATCGTGTTTTCGATTGCCGTTCAAGCATTCTCATTCGCCGCGCTGGCCCAAGCCGAGCGCTGGTTCGCGGTAATTCTCGCGGTGGTCGTCGGCCGAGTCGCGGTCGTACTCGCCTGCCGACATGGCATCAGCGCCGCACCGGGCACCGGGTTCGGAGCACTCGTCGCCGGAACCCAGTCCAGCCTCATTGTCATAGTGTGGGCGGCGGCCTCGGTGGCCGCGGGCATATCCGTTGTCCCCGAACACCATTGGCTCGGTCCCGTTGTCGTCGTACTCGTACTGATCATCTCGGCCGTGCTGGTGGGCCACTGTCTGCACCGATTCGGTGGTCTCTCGGGTGACGTCCTCGGCGCCACACTCGAAATCTCGGTATCCCTCACCGCAGCCGCCCTGGCCTTCGGCGCCTGACCGCGCAAAGGACACCGCGCGAACGGTCCACGGCCCGGCTAAGGCGCCCGGCGCTTGGGCCGCCGCGCTGCTGCAAGCACCTGAACGTACGGAGAACACCGCGCGAAGGGTCCGCGGCCAGCTGGCGCCTCCGGCATCGGGTCGTGCGGTGCTACTGCTCATGGGCGTACCTCCGCCTTCGCTCCGGCCGTGCGCGGTCGAATGACGGACTCCGTCCGGCTGCACCTGTTAGGCGTACCTCCGCCTTCGCTCCGGCCGTGCGCGGTCGAATGACGGACTCCGTCCGGCTGCACCTGTTAGGCGTACCTCCGCCTTCGCTCCGGCCGTGCGCGGTCGAATGACGGACTCCGTCCGGCTGCACCTGTTAGGCGTACCTCCGCCTTCGCTCCTGCCATGCGCGGTCGAATGACGGACTCCGTCCGGCTGCACCTGTTAGGCGTACCTCCGCCTTCGCTCCTGCCATGCGCGGTCGAAGGCTGCCGCGGCCCAGGTGTTGGATAACACAGTCTGGGTCACTGGAATTTTTCCGGCCGCGCCGCACGAATCGTCTGGGTCGGGCAATAAGGTGTGCGGTATGTCTTCCGAGCGCCTGTATTTTCGTCAGCTGTTGGCCGGGCGAGACTTCGCCGTAGGTGATCCGATCGCGACGCAGATGCGAAATTTCGCATATCTGATCGGTGACCGTGAGACCGGCGAATGCCTGGTGGTGGATCCGGCGTATGCGGCGGGTGACCTCGTCGATATCGCCGAGGCCGATGGGCTGCGGCTGACCGGCGTGCTCGCCACCCATCATCATCCCGACCATGTGGGTGGCACCATGCTCGGCTTCACCCTGCGCGGTGTGCGCGAGCTGCTCGAAAAGACAAGCGTCCCCGTGCACATCAATGCCGAAGAACTGTCATGGGTCGCCAATGTCACCGGCATCGCACCCAGCGAACTCACCGGCCACCAGCACGGCGACAAGGTCACCGTCGGCGCCTTCGATATCGAACTCCTGCACACCCCCGGCCACACCCCCGGCAGCCAGTGCTTCCTGTTCGACAACCGCCTCATCGCGGGCGACACTCTCTTCGTCGACGGCTGTGGCCGCACCGACTTCCCCGGTGGCGACTCCGACGCGATGTTCCGCAGCCTGCGCAACCTCGCCGACCTGCCCGGCGACCCTATCGTCTACCCCGGGCACTGGTACTCCGAAGAACCCTCCGCCGCACTGTCCTCGGTCAAAGCCACCAACTACGTGATGCGACCCAAAACCCTCGACGAATGGCAAATGTTCATGCCCAGCTAGCCGGGCTGCGGATCCGGTGTGGTCCGCAAGTCACATGCCGCGCATCCAGCCGTGGATGTCGGCGAAGGTGCCGCGTTGGATGCCGGTAAGGGTGTCGCGAAGGGCCATAGTGACCTCGCCGGGCTCGCCTCCGCCGATGGAGAATTCGCCGTCGGTGGAGCGGACCCAGCCGACGGGGGTGATGACGGCGGCGGTGCCGCAGGCGAAAACCTCTGTGATTTCACCGGATTCGGCGCCCTTGCGCCATTCCTCGACCGAGACCTTGCGCTCCTCGACCGGGTAACCCGCATCGGCGGCCAGGGTCAGCAGGGAGTCGCGGGTGATGCCGGGCAGCAGCGAGCCGGACAGTTCCGGGGTCACCAGGCGCGCGTCTGAGCCGGAGCCGAAGACGAAGAACAGGTTGTTGGTGCCCATCTCCTCGACGTAGCTGCGGGCGCAGGCGTCCAGCCAGACCACCTGGTCGCAGCCCTGCTCGGTGGCCTGCGCCTGGGCGAGCAATGAGGCGGCGTAGTTGCCCGCGACCTTGGCTTCGCCGGTGCCGCCGGGCGCGGCACGCACGTATTCGGTGGACAGCCACACCCGGACCGGTTTGACGCCGCGCGGGAAGTACGCGCCCGCGGGGGAACCGAGCAGCAGGTACTTGTAGGCCGACGCGGGCTTGACGCCGAGCCCGGCCTCGGTGGCGAACATGAACGGGCGCAGATAGAGCGAATCCTCGCCGCCCGCCGCCGGCACCCAACTACCGTCGAGCTCGAGCAGCTGCCGCACGGACTCGATGAATAGTTCCTCCGGCAGTTCGGCCATCGCCATGCGCCGTGCGGACTTGCGGAACCGCGTCGCGTTCGCGTCGATGCGGAAGCAGGAGACGCTGCCGTCGTGCTGGCGGTAGGCCTTCAGACCTTCGAAGATGGCTTGGCCGTAGTGGAACACCATGGTCGCCGGGTCCATGGCCAGTGGCCCGTACGGCTCGATGCGGGCGTTGCCCCAGCCTTCACCCTCGGTGTAGTCGATCGACACCATGTGGTCGGTGAAGAAGCGCCCGAACCCGGGTGCCGCGAGGATCTCCTGTACCCGCGGCGCCGGGGTCGGCGCAGGATGCGGAACACGGGTGAACTGTGCGGCGACGGTCATGAGCCTGATCCTATCCGGCACCGATTCCCGGGCGTACGCGTGTTCGGCATGCTTGCGCGGACGTCACTTTTTCGGCGCCCGCGCATAGCAACTTGTGTACCGACACGCCGAGACAGCGTGTGTGCGAGCCACTGATCGGGGCGCGGCCCTATTTGGTTTTGGTGTCGACGAAGGGCGGGCGGATGACCTCGCAGCGGAGGCGTCGGCCTCGGACGTCGACCTCGACCTCGTCGCCGGGCTGCAAGTCGGCCTCGGTGTCGAGCAGGCCGAGGGCGATGCCGATCTTCAAGGTGGGCGAGAAGGTGCCCGAGGTGGTTTCGCCGACCGGCTCGCCGTCGCGCAGCACCGTCTGTCCCTGGCGCAGCACACCGCGGTCGAGTGCCTTAAGGCCCAACAGGATTCGACGCGGGCCCATCGACTTCTCCTGTTCCAGAGCGGCTTTGCCCCAGAATTCGGGCTTCTTCCAGCCGACGGCCCAGCCGGCGCGGGCCTGGACCGGCGAAATATCCAGTGCGAGTTCGTGTCCGTGCAGCGGGTAGCCCATTTCGGTGCGCAGGGTGTCGCGGGCGCCGAGGCCAGCGGGTTGACCATCGGCGGCGCGCACCTGCTCGACGAGAGCGCGGAACAACGGCGCCGCGTCGGCCCAGCGGGGCAGCAGCTCGAAGCCGTGCTCGCCGGTGTAGCCAGTGCGGCACACCCGGACCGGTCGACCATTCCACTCGGCGTCGGCGTAGGCCATGTACTCCATCTCGGTTGGCAGCCCGAGTGCGGCGAGTACCTCGGTCGAACGCGGTCCCTGCACCGCGAACACACCGTATTCGCGGTGCTCGTCGGTCACCGTGATCCCTTCGGGCGCGACCTTCCGCAGCTCGGCGACGACCGCCGCGGTGTTGGCGGCATTGGGAACGAGGAAGATCTCGTCATCGCTGACGTAGTAGGCGATCAAATCGTCGATCACACCACCGTCGGGCGCGCAGCACAGGGTGTACTGAGCCTTGCCTGGACGGATACGGCCGAGGTCGTTGGTGAGCGCCGAGTTCACGAACGCGGCAGCGCCGGCACCGCGCACGGTCGCCTTCCCGAGATGACTCACATCGAACAATCCGACCGTTGTGCGAACCGCCTGGTGCTCGGCAACAGTCCCCGCATACGACACCGGCATTTCCCACCCACCGAACGGCGCGAAAATCGCCCCGAGCTCGACGTGGACGTCATGGATCGGGCCTTGCAGCAGGTTCGTCTCGGTCACCGGGCGAGCTTAACGCGACCCGATCCGCCCTCGGATCGGTACCGGCGAGGCACACTCTCGGCGTCGACGCCCCGCACACTCGAACGCTCGCCGCTCCCGAATACGCCCCCTCGACATCGGCGCAGTGCGCCGCGGCGGCTCGGTCCACGACGGGCGTCAGCCTCGGAACCACATGGGGATCAACGTCGGTCCGCCTTCGGGCAGCGTGTGCGTCACGCTGTCGCGCACGAATCTGTTTCGGGTGTACAGCCGGGCCGACCGCTCGGTGCTCGCTTCGAGAAACGCAGGGACGCCCGCATCGGAGGCGGCCTTCAACCGGTCACCGAGGATCGCGGCTCCCGCGCCTTTGCCGCGATGCCGCGGCACCGTGACGATCACCTGGAGGTAGCGGTGCGGGAATTCCCGAGGGTGCTCCCTTGCGAGCAGTTCCGTAAGGGTGGCAACCCGCTGTAGTGGGCGCAGGTCGGGCATCGCGTCGGCGCGCTCCCGCGCTTCGACGGCTTCGGTTTCGAACCGGGTCGCGGAGGTGACGTGCTGCCAGAGCGACACCGCCCACACCTCGTCATCGGTCCCCGCGGTCCACACCTCGTCAGCCCGCAACGCATCGTCGATCATCGCGGGCACGTAGCCGGACTGGTACTGCTCGACGGAATACCCTTCCAGCACCCAAACCGTCGCCGTCTCGTCCGCGCTGGCCTCGGTGAACGCCTCGATCAGCGCGTCGCGACGACCGCCGTCTTCCCGCCGAACCGTCAATAGTGTGCCCATGTGTCGTCCTCTCCTCGGAGTGTCTTCGCCAAGATATGGACAGCGCACAGTTGCTGCCACTACTTCGCCACACGCTGCGTGACCCGGATGCTGAACTTCACCCGACGGTGCCGCACCGACTCTTCACCAGCACTCCCACCGGCCTGGAAACCGATCTCGACGCCCTGCTCGATGCCCCGCACTACTGCGGCTCGACGACGTCGTGATGCGTCACCCACCGGCTACCTAATAGCCTGGGCCCATGACCGCTGTTGCAGATCGTCCACTTGGACCGGACCTGGCTCGCACGCAAACCGTCGGCCCCGACACCGATGTACTCGTCATCGGATTGACCTCCTCCGAGAACGGCCCGGCGATCGCGCCCGACGACTTGTTCAGTGACGTGCTCGACGCCGACATCCGCGCGGAATTGCTGGACCAGCTCGGCGCGGTCGGGGCGAAGGGCAAAGCAGAGGAACTGACAAGGGTGCCTGCGCCCGCCGGGCTCGACGGGGTGACCAGCGTGCTCGCGGTCGGCCTCGGCGCGGCCGACAAGATCGACGCCGAGCAGATCCGCCGCTCGGCCGGTGTGGCCGCGCGTGCGCTGTCCGGAACCGAGCTCGTCGCGACCACGCTCTCGGGCCTCGATATCGGTGCCGCCGCCGAGGGCTTCTACCTGGGCGCCTACGCCTTCACACCGTTCAGATCGGGCAAGTCCGCACCCAAGCCGGACGAGCGCCCGGTGGCCAGGGTCGAATTGCTTGTGCCCGAGCCCGACTTCGGCGAAGCGGCGCTGATCAAGGCGCAGTTGGTCGCCGAAGCCGTCGCCACCGCACGGGATTTCGTCAATACCCCGCCGAGTCACCTCTTCCCCGCCGAATTCGCCTCGCGCGCGCAGGTATTGGCCGAGGCGGCCGGGCTCGAGGTCGAGGTGCTCGACGAAACGGCCCTGGAGGCGGGCGGTTACGGTGGCGTGCTCGGCGTCGGCAAGGGTTCCTCGCGCCCGCCGCGGCTTGTCCGCATCACCTACGCGGGCGGTCCGAAGAAGATCGCGTTGATCGGCAAGGGCGTCACCTTCGACACCGGCGGCATCTCCATCAAGCCCGCGCAGAACATGGAAAACATGACCTCGGACATGGCCGGCGCCGCCGCGGTCGTGGCCACCGTCCTGCTCGCCGCGCGCCTCGGGCTTCCGGTCACGGTCGTCGCGACCGTTCCGATGGCGGAGAACATGCCATCGGCCACCGCGCAGCGCCCCGGTGACGTGCTCACCCAGTACGGCGGTACCACCGTGGAGGTGCTCAATACCGACGCCGAGGGCCGCCTCATCCTCGCCGATGCCATCGTGCGTGCCGCCGAGGACGAGCCCGACTACATCATCGACGTGGCAACACTGACCGGTGCGCAGATGGTCGCGCTCGGCACCAGGACCCCGGGCGTGATGGGCACCGAGGAGTTCCGCGACAGGGTGGCCGAGATCTCCCGCGGGGTCGGCGAAAACGGCTGGGCCATGCCGCTTCCCACTGAACTGCGCGCGGATCTGAACTCCAAGATCGCCGACCTCGCCAACGTCGCACCGCACCGATGGGGCGGCATGCTCTCGGCCGCGCTGTTCCTCAAGGAGTTCGTGCCCGAAGGCGTGCAGTGGGCACACCTGGATGTCGCCGGTCCGGCCTACAACACCGGCGGCCCGTTCGGCTACATCGGCAAGGGCGGCACCGGAGTGCCGGTCCGCACGCTCATCGCGGTCATCGAGGACATCGCCGCCGGGTAGTGCCCCCGGCGGCCGAAGGTCACCTGATCCCGCCCGAAGCCGGGCGGGATCAGGTGAACATATTGAACGAAACAGCGGGCCGGGCTACAGATCGCGCAGATCCCGTTCCATCGCGCGCTGGCGTTCGATGCGCTTGCGGGCATCGTAATCGCGCATCCGCTGCGGATAACCCGTTTTGCCTACGTCGTAGACCGGGATGCGCAAATCTCCGGCAAGCCGTCGCGCCCCGCGCTCGCCGACCACCCGGCGCGTCCATTCCCCATCAACGGCAATAAGCACGACAGTGACGTCGGTCACTGTGGTCTTCGGCTCGATATAGCCCTCGACCCCGGTATGGGTGCGCACCCACCGAGCCAGGTAGCGGACGTCATCATCGCTCGAGGAACCCGCACGTAGAGCGCCGCTACCGCGGCGCGCGGCGCCACGAAAACGATCCAGCAAACCCACCGCAGACGACCTCCTGTCCAACACCGGGAATCGCTCGTCACCGGACTTCCCATCTTGCCAGCCCGGTACAGTTCGCTGCCCTGTGCTACGTGAGAAGCAGACGAGTGCAAGGATGGAACGCGGTACAAGAACCACACGGATCTGCGGTGCCACGCACAATGATCGGTGGCTTTCGAGCACTCAGCGCAACTCGCGGTGAGTGTTCGCAGCGAGATCAACTGTTGCAAAACCCGTCGAGCAGTCAGAGGAGTCAACGGACATGGCCTTCTCCGTCCAGATGCCGGCTCTTGGTGAGAGCGTCACCGAGGGAACGGTGACAAGGTGGCTGAAGCAGGAAGGAGACACGGTCGAGGTCGACGAGCCACTGCTCGAGGTCTCCACCGACAAGGTCGACACCGAGATCCCGTCGCCAATCGCGGGCGTGTTGTCGAAGATCGTCGCCCAAGAAGATGATGTGGTCGAGGTCGGCGGTGAACTCGGCGTGATCGGTGAAGCCGGTGAGGCACCGGCACCTGCCGCAGCTCCTGCACCCGAAGCAGCACCAGAACCAGCGCCCGCACAGGAACCGGCTCCCGCGCCGGTGGCCGAAGCGGCCCCCGCACCAGCGGCAGCCCCCGCACCATCGGCCGGTGCCACGTCGGGCACCCCGGTCAAGATGCCGGAACTCGGCGAATCGGTTACCGAGGGCACCGTCACCCGCTGGCTGAAGGCCGTCGGTGACGACATCGCGATCGACGAGCCACTGCTCGAGGTCTCCACCGACAAGGTGGACACCGAGATCCCGTCGCCCGTCGCAGGCACCCTGCTGGAGATCACCGCGCAGGAAGACGATGTTGTCGCGGTCGGTGGACAACTCGGCGTTGTCGGCAGCGGATCCCCGGCCGCCGCGGCTCCCGCTGCGCCTGCCCCGGCTCCCGCACCCGCCGCACCGGCACCCACGCCTCCGCCTCCGCCTCCGGCACCAGCCGCACCAGCGCCCGCACCTGCACCTGCACCTGCCCCCGCAGCCGCCGCTCCGGCTCCCGCGGCTCCGGCTCCGGCCGCCGTGGCACTAGCCCCGGACACCTCCGGCAATGGCGCAACCCCGTACGTCACTCCGCTGGTCCGCAAGCTGGCCGACGAGAACGGCGTCGATCTGACGGCACTGACCGGCTCCGGTGTCGGTGGACGCATCCGCAAGCAGGATGTACTCGCCGCCGCTGAAGCCAAGAAGGCTCCGGTCGCCGCACCGCCGGCACCCGCGGCTGCCGCCAAGGCTCCCGCAGCAGCACCGGCCGCGCCCCAGTCGCAGCTCGCGCATCTGCGTGGCACCGTCCAGAAGGCGAGCCGTATCCGCCAGATCACCGCGACCAAGACCAGGGAATCGCTGCAGACCACCGCGCAGCTGACCCAGGTGCACGAGGCCGACGTCACCAAGATCGCCACGCTGCGCGGCGTCGCCAAGGCTTCGTTCAAGGACCGTGAGGGCGTCAACCTGACGTTCCTGCCGTTCTTCGCCAAGGCGGTCGTCGAGGCGCTCGGTGTGCACCCGAACGTCAACGCCAGCTACGACGAGGGCACCAAGGAGATCACTTACCACGCTTCGGTGCACCTCGGCATTGCCGTCGACACCCCGCAGGGTCTGCTCTCCCCGGTGATCCACAACGCGAGCGACCTGTCGCTCGCGGGGCTGGCTCGCGCGATCGCGGACATCGCCAACCGCACTCGCAACGGTGGCCTCAAGCCGGACGAGTTGTCCGGTGGCACCTTCACCATCACCAACATCGGCAGCCAGGGCGCGCTGTTCGACACCCCGATCCTGGTACCGCCGCAGGCGGGCATGCTCGGCACGGGTGCGATCGTCAAGCGGCCCGTTGTCGTCACCGACGAGACGGGCAACGAATCCATCGGCGTCCGGTCGATGTGCTATCTGCCGCTCACCTACGATCACCGCCTCATTGATGGCGCCGACGCCGGTCGCTTCCTGACCACGATCCGGCACCGGCTCGAGGAAGCGGCATTCGAAGCTGATCTCGGCCTGTAATTCGGGAAGGTCGGACACGCACGCATGAAGGTGGTGATCGCCGGTTCGTCCGGTCTGATCGGGACGGCGCTCGTCGCGGCACTTCGCCGAAACGGGCATGAAGTCGCCCGCCTGGTGCGCCGTCCGGCCGCCGCCCCCGACGAATACGTGTGGGACCCCGCTCGCGCCGAATTGGACGAGCGGGCCCTGCGCGGCGCCGACGCGGTGGTCAACCTGTGCGGCGCGAGCATCGGGCGAAGACGTTGGAACGGCAGCTACAAACAAGAGCTGCGCGACAGCCGAATCACCCCGACCGATGTGCTCGCCGATGCCGTGGCCGGCGTGGGCGTTCCTGTCCTGCTGAACGGCAGCGGCGTGCATTTCTACGGCGGCGAGACCGGCAATCGGGTGGTCGACGAAACCTCGCCCGCCGGTACCGGCTTCCTCGCCACGCTGTGCCGTGACTGGGAGGCCGCGACCGAACCCGCTACCGCAGCAGGCGTGCGCACAGTGTTGCTGCGCAGTGCGGTGGTGTTGTCCCGTGGCGACGGTATGCTCAGCATGCTGCAGCCGCTGTACTCGCTCGGCCTCGGCGGCAGACTCGGCAGCGGCAGGCAGTACACGCCGTGGATCTCGATGGACGACGAGATCGGCGCGATCATCTTCGCGCTCACCAACGACACGATCGCAGGACCGATCAACGCTGTCGGCCCCGCACCGGTCACCAATGCCGAGTTCAACCGGGCCCTCGGCCGTGCACTGCACCGGCCGACCCCACTCGTCGTGCCCGCGTTCGCGCTGCGCGCACTGATCGGCGAATTCGCGCAGGAGGCGATCCTGCACGGCCCACGGGCCATCCCCACCGCCCTCGAGGAGGCGGGCTACCCGTTCCAGCACCACACCATCGGCGCCGCGCTCGCGGCGACGTTGGGTCGCGAGGGAGATGATCGATGACCGAACTAAAGGCACGACCGATCACGGTCATCCGCGACGCAACCGAGCGTGACCTGCCGTCGGTGCTCGAGATCCACAACGCGAATATCGCTACATCCACGGCCATTTGGGACGAGGAGCAGGTAGGTCTCGACGAGCGGCAGGCCTGGTTCGAGACCCGCACCGCAGCGGGACTGCCCATCCTCATCGCCGACATCAACGGCGACGTTGCCGGATACGCCAGCTACGGACCATGGCGGCCCAAGTCCGGCTACCGCTACACAGTGGAGAACTCGGTGTACGTCGCGGACCGATTCCAGCGACGCGGCGTCGCCACCGCACTGCTCACCGCACTCGTCGCACGGGCGCGCCTCTCCGGCACCGTGCACGCGATGATCGCCGCGATCGAAACCAGCAACACCGGCTCGATCGCACTACACGAACGCTTCGACTTCCACACTGTCGGCGAACTGCCGCAAGTGGGGTGGAAGTTCGAGCGTTGGATGGACCTGACCTTGATGCAGCTGACGTTGCCCATCGACCCGCACTGACGGCTATCACACACCGATCGCGTCGTGGCGATTCGAGAGGTGGTCGCGCCGACTCCCGCGACAGTCGCGCAGACTCCGGTAGCAGTCGTGCCGAGTGCGCAGCCGAGCCGGTTACCGTGTGGCATCCCCCACACCACATCGGTAGAACCTGTGAACGGGCTGAGCGTACCGTCGACGTCGTGAACGACACGCGCACCACGTGGTCCGCCAGATTCGATACGACCCCGATCGTGGTCCAGGATCTCGGACTCATCGACTACCACAGCGCCTGGGAGCTCCAGCGCAAGATCGCCGCCGAGCGGGCCGATGGCATCGGAAACGATCAGCTGCTGCTGCTCGAGCATCCGTCGGTGTACACGGCGGGCCGTCGCACCGAGGCCGAGGATCTGCCTATCGACGGCAGCCCGGTGGTCGAGGTCGATCGCGGCGGCAAGATCACCTGGCACGGGCCCGGCCAACTCGTCGGCTACCCGATCGTGCGCCTCGCCGAGCCCGTTGACGTGGTGCAGTACGTACGCAGGCTCGAAGAAGCGCTGATCACGGCGTGTACCGACCTCGGTCTGAGCTGCGGCCGGATCGAAGGCCGATCGGGCGTTTGGCTACCCGCCACCGACCTCCTCGCCGAACGCAAGATCGCCGCCATCGGCGTGCGCGTGCAGCGTGGCGTTGCGCTGCACGGCATTTCGCTCAACTGCAATTCCGCCCTCGACGGCTTCCAAGCAATCGTGCCGTGCGGCATCCGCGACGCGGGCGTCACCACGCTGACCCGCGAGCTCGGCCGCGAGGTAACCGTCGCGGAAATCAAGCCCGTAGTCGCCGACGCGATCACCCGCGCACTGAACGGCGAACTCCCGGTGACCGCACACGATATCGCGCGCGTCGTACCGCCCATCGCCCCCGCCGAATCGCGATGACAGCCGAACACCCGGTGTCACAGCCGTCCCCAGGCGCTACGGGGTGCGCGGGCGCGAGGCCGGTTGCCCAGGCCGGGGAAGGCGATTCGGCCGGGCGTAGCATCAATCCAGTGACCTCAGCTTCAGCACCGGCAGGACGCAAACTGCTTCGCATCGAGGCGCGCAACGCGGAGACCCCGATAGAGCGCAAACCTCAATGGATTCGCACCAAGGCCAAGATGGGCCCCGAGTACACCGAGCTCAAGGGACTGGTCAAACGCGAGGGCCTGCACACGGTGTGTGAGGAGGCAGGCTGTCCCAACATCTTCGAGTGCTGGGAGGACCGCGAAGCCACCTTCCTCATCGGCGGCGAGCAGTGCACCCGACGCTGCGACTTCTGCCAGATCGACACCGGCAAACCCGCCGCGCTCGACCGTGACGAGCCCCGCCGCGTCGCCGAAAGCGTCCAGGCCATGGGCCTGCGCTACTCCACCATCACCGGCGTCGCCCGCGACGACCTGGAAGACGGCGGCGCCTGGCTCTACGCCGAAACCGTCCGCGCCATCAAGGCTTTGAACCCCAACACCGGCGTCGAACTCCTCATCCCCGACTTCAACGCCGAGCCCGACCAGCTCGCCGAGGTCTTCTCGTCAGGCCCCGAGGTGCTCGCACACAACCTCGAGACGGTTCCTCGCATCTTCAAGCGGATCCGCCCCGCCTTCCGCTACGAACGCTCCCTCTCGGTGCTCACCGCGGCACGCGAAGACGGCCTGGTCACCAAGTCGAACCTGATCCTCGGCATGGGCGAAACCCCCGAAGAAGTCACCCAGGCCATGCGCGACCTGCACGAAGCAGGCTGCGACATCCTCACCATCACCCAGTACCTGCGCCCCTCACCCAGGCACCACCCCGTCGACCGCTGGGTGAAACCGGAGGAGTTCGTCGAGCACTCCAAGATGGCCGAGGAAATCGGCTTCGCCGGTGTGATGGCGGGACCGTTGGTCCGGTCTTCGTACCGCGCAGGCCGCCTCTACACCCAGGCGATGGCCCACCACGGCCGCGAAATCCCCACCGCCATGAACCATCTCGCCCAGGGAGGCACCGCCTCCCAGGAGGCCAGCGCCGTTCTCGCGCGCTTCGGTTCCTGACCCCGACCTGACTCGGTCCTCGCGCGACCGGCGGATATCCGCCGGATGTGCGAGGACCGAGTTCGTTGTGCAGGGAGTTCGCTCGTCCGGCCCCTCGGCCACCCGTCAGCTCGAGATGCGGGCTTCGATGCCGTCGAGGAGGAAGTCGAGGCCGGTCCGGAAGGTTTGGTCGGCGTCCAGGTGGGGGCCATCGTGGACGACCGTGGCCAGCGCGGGGAATCGGCCGCTGGCGAAGGTTCGCTGTAGGTAAGGCCCGAAGGTGGCCTGCCACTGTTTCTCGTCCATCCCGGAGGCTCGCTCGGCGCGTCGCTCGGTGATCTCTCGGCGGATCGCGCCGATAACGTACGCATTGACCGCGGCGACCGCCGGTACGACAGTGTCCAGGTCGACGCCGCCCATCGCGGCCAGCACGGCCTCTCCACTGGCCAGTGTGTTCGGCCCGAGCTGGGGCCGCCCGCCGAGCAGGTCGGCGAGCCATTCGTGCTGGTGTGCGGCGTGCCGGATGGTTTCGGCAAAGGCACGCAACACCTCTCGCCAACCGTCTCCGGTCGGCCTGATCTCGGCGTGGACCGCATCGACCATCAGGTCGAGCAACTCCTCCTTGGTGGCGATGTAGCCATACAGCCGCATCGGTCCGACGTCCAGCGCCGCAGCGACCTTGCGCAGCGACACCGCGTCCAGGCCGTCCGCATCGGCGAGTTGGATAGCGGCTCGGACGATCCGCTCCCGGCTCAGCGGGGCCGGCATCGGTCGATCCGGCGGCTCCGGCCGCTCCCACACCAACATGCCGATGACAATACAGTGTTGGGGTTGATACAGTGTATTGACTGATACGGTGAATCGAGGGTAATTGTGACCATCGCCATTGTCGGAGCCGGCCTGGGTGGCTTGACCCTTGCCAGGGTGCTGCACGTGAACGCCATCGACGCCGTGGTGTACGAACGGGAATCGTCGCGTGGTGCGCGCGGTCAGGGCGGCATGCTCGATATCCACTCCGGGCAGCGGGCGCTGCGCGAGGCCGGTCTGATCGACCAGTTCTACGCGATTGCCCGTGGTGAAGGCCAGGACATGCGGCTTCTGGAGCCAGATGGCACCTTGCTGCTACAGGAGGACACGCCCGAGGGCGCGCCGCTCGAGCGACCCGAGGTGGACCGTGCCGATCTGCGCGACCTGCTGCTGGACTCTCTTCCTGAACACGCGACGCGCTGGGGGCATGCGTTCGAGTCCGCTGACAACGGCGTGCTGCGCTTCGCCGACGGCAGCAGCGCGACCTACGACCTACTGGTCGGCGCCGACGGTGCGCAGTCCCGGGTCCGCGCGCTGCTCACCGACGCCCGTCCGGCGCATATCGGCCAGAACATCATCGAGGTCGGCATTCCCGACATCGACCGCACCCACCCCGACCTCGCGGCGATGGTGGGGCGCGGCAACTACTGGGTGCTCGGCAACGGAAAATCGCTGGCGGCGCAGCGCAACGGCGACGGCCGCGTTCGCATCGGCCTCAGCTTCTACAACACCGCCGAGGACTGGTTCGCGACCAGCGGGATCCCGTTCGACGACCCGGCCGCCGCCCGGGCCCGGCTGATCGAGGAGTTCGCCGGCTGGGACTCACGGTTCACCGCGCTGATCGCGGCCTGCGACGACATAATCGTGCCGCGGTCGATCACTACTCTCCCGGTCGGCCTGACCTGGCCGTCGACGCCAGGGGTCACACTGCTCGGCGATGCCGCGCACCTGATGCCGCCGGTGGGAGAAGGCGCCAACATGGCGCTACTCGACGGCGCCCTGCTCGGTCTGGCGCTGGCCGCGCACCCGGACGACTATCCCGCCGCCATCGAAGAGTACGAACGCGAGATGTTCGAACGCACCAACGCTGCCGCCCGGATGTCCGCGGACATCCAGGAATTGCTGATGTCGCCGGACGCCAGCCGGAGAATGCTCGAGTTCTTCCAACCGAGCTGAAGGTGACCGAACACGACTGAGCAACTGATCGCCCAGCCAGCGCGATCACCTGCGGTTCGGGTCCCCCCAGTTTTCTCACGGGACGTCACATGACATGGGTCTCAGTGCCCGGGGACGCCATATCAGACAGCTCGCGGTGGTCATTACGGAGGAAGTTCGAACCATGTCGGCGACGCCGACCGAAGGCCGAGCCGAAACTTCTACCCCCTCCGACCGACCGGATCGCCCGATCCGTGGACGCGACCTCACGCGTGGTGGGAAGCTCGATATACGGCACGTGTCGGCGAGGAAACGAGACACACAGTGGACAAGACGAGTGCTGCTGCCGGAGGCAACGGCAGAGTGGTTACCGGGGGGCGGCCGGAGAACATCCGGAATGTGGTGCTGGTCGGGCACAGCGGGGCCGGGAAGACGACGTTGGTTGAGGCTTTAGCGCTGACTACCGGGGCGGTGAATCGGGCGGGACGGGTCGAGGACGGGACTTCGCTGTCGGATTATGACGAGATCGAGCATCGGCAGCATCGGTCGGTGCAGCTGTCTGTGGTGCCGATCAATTGGGCGGGGATCAAGATCAATCTGGTGGATACGCCGGGTTACGCCGATTTCGTCGGTGAATTGCGCGCGGGTCTGCGAGCGGCGGACGCGGCGTTGTTCGTGGTTTCCGCCGCGGAAGGCGCGGAGGCGATCAGCGGTGCGACGCGCGCGCTGTGGGAGGAGTGTGCGGCAGTCGGGATGCCGCGCGCGATTGTGATCACGCATCTGGATACCGCGCGCGCGGAATTCGACGAAATGACCGAGACCTGCCGCGCCGTCCTCGGCAATGGTTCGTCGGAAAACATTCTCCCGCTTCATCTTCCGGTATACGGACCGAGGAGTCCCGACGGTCATCGGCCGGCCACGGGGCTAGTCGAGCTGCTGCCGCATTGCGTTGTCGACTATTCCACGGGTGAATGCACGCAGATCGAACCGTCCGCGGAGCAGGTGACGGCGCTGGAGGAGGCGCGCGACCGGCTCATCGAGGGCATCATCGCCGAGAGCGAGGACGAATCGCTCATGGAGCGCTACCTCGGCGGCGAGGAGATCGACCTCGGCACGCTCGTCACCGACCTCGAACGCGCGGTGGCACGCGGCAGCTTTCATCCCGTGCTGTTCGGCGCGCAGGCACCGGAAGGCGCCAAGCAGGGGCTCGGCACCGTCGAACTGCTCGAGCTGATCACCGGCGGGTTTCCGACACCGGCCGAGCATGCCGTCGCCGCGGTCACCACCACCGACGACACCGCGACGCGGCCGCTGTACTGCGATCCGGACGGCGCGCTGGCCGCCGAGGTGATCCGGACGGCCTCGGACCCCTACGTGGGCAAGGTGTCGCTGGTCCGGGTGTTCTCCGGCACCCTGCGCGCCGATGACACCGTGCACGTCTGCGGCCGCGGCCAAGAAGATCGAGGCCACGAAAACCACGATGTCGACGAGCGAATCGGCGCGGTCACCGCGCCGTTCGGCAAGCAGCAGCGCCCACTCGGTAAGGCCATCGCGGGCGACATCGCCTACGTCACCAAACTCACCTGCGCCGAGACCGGCGACACCCTGTCCGGCACCTCGGCGCCGCTGCGCATCGAACCGTGGCCGATGCCGGATCCCTTGCTCCCCATCGCCGTTGCGGCTCACAGCAAGGCCGACGAGGACAAGCTTTCGAGCGGACTCGCGCGCCTGGTTGCCGAGGACCCCGCCATACGCCTCGAGCAGAACGGCGACACCCATCAGATCGTGCTGTGGTGCCTGGGCGAGGCGCACCGCGATGTCGCGCTGGAGCGGTTGCGTACCCGATTCGGGGTGCAGGTCGACGTGGTCGACCACAAGGTCGCGCTGCGGGAGACGTTCGCGGGCAAGGCAACCGCACGAGGCAGGCATGTCAAACAGTCCGGCGGCCACGGGCAATACGCCGTCTGCGAGATCGAGGTGGAACCGCTGCCCGGCGGCTCCGGCGTCGAGTTCGTCGACAAGGTGGTCGGCGGAGTTGTTCCGCGCCAGTTCATTCCGTCGGTGGAGAAGGGTGTGCGCGCTCAGGCGCTACGCGGCGTGGCGGCGGGCTATCCCCTCGTCGACGTGCGGATCACGCTCTTCGACGGAAAGGCGCACTCGGTCGATTCCTCCGACGCCGCCTTCCAGACCGCGGGCGCGCTCGCCTTACGTGAGGCGTCGACCGTGGCGGGGGTCGCGCTGCTCGAACCCTTGGACGAGGTCTGGGTTGTGGTCTCCGACGATTACGTCGGCCCGGTCCTCACCGACCTGTCCAGCCGACGCGGCCGAGTACTCGGAACCGAGCCGCACGGGCCCGGCCGCACCCGCATCCACGCCGAAGTCCCGGAACTCGAGCTCAGCCGCTACGCCATCGACCTGCGTTCCCTCTCGCACGGCACAGGCGACTTCAGCCGCACCTACGCCAGGCACGAGCAGATGCCCCAATCGTTGGCCGCCGCTGTCCGAGGCCGGACTGCGGTCCGGACCTAACTTCGCCGCTCGCCACTCAGCATCTAGCACAGTGGCGGTCAAGGCTGGGGTGCTGGTTCCGGTGCTTCCACGACGTGT
Source organism: Nocardia arseniciresistens (assembly GCF_046764875.1). NCBI lineage: Bacteria > Bacillati > Actinomycetota > Actinomycetes > Mycobacteriales > Nocardiaceae > Nocardia > Nocardia arseniciresistens. The sequence continues at coordinate 22,202 of NZ_JBKORD010000005.1, read as the reverse complement.
GCGGGTGGCGCGTAGACCTCGGTGTTCGAGGCGGGCTCGGGTGGTACTACCGCCTTCGGTTGCGGCGACGAGCAGCCGAAGGCCAGGAACCAGAGAGTCGCAAAGGCGCCCGCGATGACTACGCCGGCCGTCAACTGCTGTGGGAGATGCCGGTTGAGCTGTTGGTGGCTGATGGCGTTGGTCGGGGACGGCTGGCGGGTGGTCAGCGCCGACCGAAGCGATGGCAATCGGAGCCGACGCTCGATGGCGATCGATTTGGGTCGGCTCGGCAATGGTCGTGGGGTGGTGGGCTGCGACCATAGTCTGTTCTCGCGAGGCGGTAGGGCGCTGGGTGGGTGCGGTGGCATGTCGGCATAGCCATCGGCGTAATGGCGGACATCGTTGTAACCACGACCATCACCACCATCACCGAAAACACGACTATCGCTGTAGTCACGCCCGTCAAGGGCATCCGGGAAGTCACGACCATCGCCATATTCGCGACCATCACGACCATCGGCGTACCCACGGCGCCCACGACCATCGTTATAACCAGGACCATCACGACCATCGGCGTGGTCATCCGCATCGCCGGAGTCATCGAAATCGCCGGAGGGGACGCCGACGCCATCAGCGTCGGCGAAACCATCAGCATCAGCGAAGTCATCGGCATAGCCGTCAACCCACGATGACCATTGGCCGGTGTAGGACGATCGCAGTTCACCGGCAGACTCCGGCGGCTCCGCGACCCCTGAATCGTCTTCGGCCTTGTACTGCCCGCCCATGTACCACTCTGGGATTCGGTAAGACCTGGACGGATCCGGGCCGGGATCGGGAACAATCGGCGACACACGATCTGTGTGGAAAGTGCTCGGTGACGGCGGCTCATCGTCGAAATCAGGCTTGATCAACGGCGGCTGACCCACGAGAGGAGACGGGCTCCGACGCGGCTCCCCGTTCGAGTCGGGGGCAACCCATGGTGGCGGGACGGGTGTGGTCGACCACACCGGGTCGGGTCCGGTCGCCGGTGCTGCGGGGAACACCGGGATCGACAAACGGCCCGGACCGGATGCGGTCGAGTTCGGTGCCGTGCTCGAAGCGGCACGCAGTCGGCTTCCCGACGGAAAGCCCTCCTCGACCAGAGCCTCGAGGGTGACCAGCTCGGACATGCGCAAGTCATCGAGCAAGGCGTGCACGTCCTCGGCGTTCCACAGCAGCCTTCGGTCCGCGCTGCGGATGAACCAGGCGCGCAACTGGCTTGGAGTGGCCCCCAGCACCACCGGGCATTCGTGCTGCCACGAATCGACATACGCCGTGATAGCCGCTTCCTCGGGCGGCACCACGACCATCAGCCCGGTGATGTGGGCGTCGACGAGGTGCGCACCAACCAGCTCTTTCAGGTCGCAGACATGACTGCGCAACTGATCGAACCCGCTGCTGTCGTCCTCGCCGGCACTTTCGAACCCGGATCCTCGGCCAGCGGCCCGCACCGGCAAGCCGCTGTGGGCGGCTGCCGGCACGGCCGCTTGCTCGCCGATCACGACGACCGCCTGCGGTGTGATCACCACCAGGTCGGCTTCGCGCACCTTCCCCGTGCGGCCGGGTTCAGGTATAGGACACCCAGCCACGGCCAGTCCCACAATGATGTGGTGCCCGGTCCAGCTCCGCATCCAGTCGAGCACTCGCGGACCGGATCCCGGCGTCGCCGTTGGTTCGTTGATGACCCGCACCGACAGTCACCTCCATCGCGCCTATAACCATCGCCCGTTCAAAGATATTCGCTGCGAGGCTGGACGGCCGACCGAAAGGCACTGCAAGAGCGGGGCATTGGCAGCGCAAGAACAGGCATACGCCGGAGCCTCGGCACCTCCGCCGCCCGCCTCTGCAGCGGGCCGCAGCCTTCGACACGTACGCGCCGACCCTGCGTACCCTCGGCTACGGGCAGGACAGCGCGCACGGCATTCCAACGACTTCGCAGGGTGCACGTCCTGGCCTCCTACTCCACAAACCTCGGGTGATCTCGACGGTGCGTCCGATCCTCGCCTCGATTTCCGCCCAGACCCGGTCGGCCATTCCGTCGGTGACTTCAGCCGCGCCTACGCCGAGCGCGAGCCGACGCCGACGCCCTTGGCCACCTCCCCGCGCGGACACGCCGCGACCCGAATCCAGCTCCGCTGCCCGCCCCGTCGCCTCCCGGTCGCCGCCATTTCTGGTCGCCTGACCGTCCAGTGCGGATCGGCACGCGACGTGGCACTATCCTGTTTCTCATGGCAGTAGGCAAGGGCGGCACGCCGTCGAAGGAAGCGAAGGCCGCGGCGAAGGCGGCCCGCAAGCAGCAGTCGAAAGAACGTCGCCAGCAGCTGTGGCAGGCGTTCCAGATGCAGCGCAAGGAAGACAAGCTGCTGCTGCCCTTGATGATCGGCGCCGTGGTCGGCATCACCGCGGTGTTCCTTGTGGTCGGCCTGATCTTCGGTTTGCAGTGGTTCCTACTGCCGATCGGCCTGCTGCTCGGTGTGCTCGCCGCGTTCATCCTCTTCGGCCGTCGCGTGCAGAAGAACGTCTACGCCAAGGCCGAGGGCCAGGCGGGCGCAGGTGCGTGGGTGCTGGAGAATCTCCAGGGTAAGTGGCGGGTCAGCAATGGCATCGCCGCGACCACCCAGCTGGATGCCGTGCACCGGGTGATCGGCCTTCCCGGCGTGATCCTGGTCGGCGAGGGTTCCCCGCAGCGGCTGAAATCGCTACTGGCGCAGGAGAAGAAGCGTACAGCGCGGCTCATCGGCGACACCCCGATCTACGACGTCATCGTCGGCAACGACGAGGGCCAGGTGTCGCTGAAGGAGTTGCAGCGCTATCTCACCAAACTGCCGCGCAATATCGACGTCAAGCGCATGGACCTCATCGAAGGCAGGCTAAGCGCCCTCAACGCGCGCAGCGGCCCTGCCCTGCCGAAGGGCCCGATGCCCGCGGGCGCCAAGATGCGCGGTGTGCAGCGCAGTATTCGCAGGCGCTGATCTCAGCGCTGTCGAAGCTTGGAAAGGCCCGCGTCCCGGGGACGCGGGCCTTTGCCTATCCCGAGGTACTACGCGGACTGTTTGCCGCTGAGCAGCCACGTGATCCTGTCGTAGGCGAGCAGGTGATAGACGACGAGCACCGTCGCCGAAACCAGCGCCCACCGCGGCAACCCCGCCGCCCACAACAGCGCGACCCCGCCGAAAAGCACGGCGAACTCGACCGCGAGGCGAACCGGGCCTACCACCGCAACAGGCGCGGCTCCGCTGCGGCTGGGATCTCCGGGGACCGCGAAAGTGCCCCACAGGACCGCTGCCGCGATCGGAAGCAGGACCACCAGGATGAACCGCCACGGCGAATCGAACGCCCGCCAGCCGTAGACCCCGAAGGAAGCGATAGCGGTGAGTTCGAGGAGTAGACGAACGGCGAGCAACGCCGGATTCAATGACACCGGCGGAGCCTACCGGTGCAGGCAGGCGGCTGCCCGGCGGTTTTCGGACACTGTCGGTCAACGAGATGTGCCGGTACCTCGGCCCGCGAGCGGACCTGTGATCTTGGCCGCCGTGGACAGTGCGGCCCCGCGCCACCCGGCTCGTCGATGTCGGCCGCGACGTGACCCGCGGGTCAGCGGGCGCGCGCGACTGCGGTGCCGGTGGCGCGGTCGTGCATGCCACGACCGTCTGCGTCGGTGAACAGCGCGGGCACCACGAACACCAGCAGCGCCTGCCGCGCGAGCGCACGCACGAAACCGACTCCGACCGGCGCATCGATCCGGATCACCCGCAGTCGCAGGAAGTACTGGCCCGGCGTGTAGCCGAACAGCGTCACCGCACCGATTCCGATCACGAACCAGATCAACAGGGTGAGGCTGGAGGCGGAGCCACCGCGCACGATCAACAGCGAGATACCGAGCGCGATCATCCAGTCCACGAACAAGGCCACGATGCGGCGTCCCATGCCGGGCAACGATCCGGGACCGGACGGTGGCAGACCGAGAAATTGGCCGGGGTACTCAGGAGTTGCCGGGTCGCTCGGGTCCGTCGGGGGTCCGGAGAGCCAGGATCCGGTGCTGCGTGCCATACCCCCACAATAAGCGCGCCCGACCGGCTGCCGGGCACCGCATAAGGGGAGTTCAGGTCGGCGCACGCCGCACAAGATGGCAGGATTACCATGCTGTTCGAGCCCGGGTGGCCAGCGCCACTCGGCCAGCCGCACGTGTAACACTGGCGAAACACAGCCTTGACTGCCGGGAAACACGGCGTCCATAGCGTCTGGACCCGACGAACCCACGCAATCGACACGGGCTGGGAACCGATCCGTAAGGAGAACAAGTGACGTTCAGCACGGCCGACGAGGTCATCAAATACCTCGCTGACGAGGAAGTCGAATATGTCGACATCCGTTTCAGCGATCTTCCCGGTGTGCAGCAGCACTTCTCGATCCCGGCGAAGGCCTTCACGACCGACCTCGCCGAGGAAGGGCTCGCGTTCGACGGCTCCTCCGTCCGTGGCTTCCAGTCGATCGACGAGTCGGACATGCTCCTGCTGCCCGACTTCAGCACCGCGCAGTTGGACCCGTTCCGCGCCGCGAAGACGCTGAATCTCAATCACTTCGTGCATGACCCGTTCACCCGCGAGGCCTACAGCCGCGACCCGCGCAACATCGCGCGCAAGGCCGAGGAGTACCTGGTCTCGACCGGTATCGCCGACACCGCCTTCTTCGGCGCCGAGGCCGAGTTCTACATCTTCGACTCGGTCCGTTACGACTCCGGCATCAACGGCGCGTTCTACGAGATCGAGTCGGTATCGGGCTCCTGGAACACCGGTGCGAAGGTCAACCCGGACGGCTCCCCCAACCGCGGCTACAAGGTCCGCAACAAGGGTGGGTACTTCCCGGTCGCGCCGTACGATCACTACGTCGACCTGCGCGACAAGATCTCGACCAACCTGCAGAACGCGGGTTTCGTGCTCGAACGCGGCCACCATGAGGTCGGCACCGCCGGTCAGGCCGAAATCAACTACAAGTTCGGCACGCTGCTTTCCGCAGCCGACGACCTGCAGCTGTTCAAGTACATCGTGAAGAACACCGCGTGGCAGGAAGGCAAGTCCGTCACCTTCATGCCGAAGCCGCTCTTCGGCGACAACGGCTCGGGCATGCACGTGCACCAGTCGCTGTGGAAGGACGGCAAGCCGCTGTTCCACGACGAGGCCGGTTACGCGGGTCTGTCGGATCTGGCACGTCACTACATCGGGGGCATCCTGCACCATGCCCCATCGCTGCTGGCGTTCACCAACCCGACCGTGAACTCCTACCACCGTCTGGTTCCCGGCTACGAGGCCCCCATCAACCTCGTGTACTCGCAGCGCAACCGCTCGGCTGCCGTGCGTATCCCGGTCACCGGCAACAACCCGAAGGCCAAGCGCATCGAGTTCCGCGCGCCGGACTCCTCGGGTAACCCGTACCTGGCCTTCGCCGCCATGATGATGGCGGGCCTCGACGGCATCAAGCGCAAGCTCGAGCCGATGGCGCCGGTCGACAAGGACCTCTACGAGCTCCCGCCGGAGGAGGCCAAGAACATCCCGCAGGCCCCCACCAACCTGGCGTCGGTCATCGACAAGCTCGAGCAGGACCACGACTACCTCACCGAGGGCAACGTCTTCACCTCGGACCTGATCGAGACCTGGATCGACATCAAGCGCACCCAGGAGATCGCTCCGGTCAACCTGCGTCCGCACCCGTACGAGTTCGAGCTCTACTACGACGTGTAAGTCGTTCGGTCGTAAAATGTTTCGAGCCCTTCCCGCGTTCGCGCGGGGAGGGCTCGTCCCTTTCGGAAGCTCATAGTTGCGCCACTCCAAGGAAATCAGCCGCGCGGCGAAGAACGCCGCCATTGTAGTGATCGCCACGCGGCCACTGCTGTCTTGAAATGCGCTGTGGCGTATGCGAGCCCGCGCGATGCGTCTAGGGAAGTCGCAACCGCACCATCGGAAGGATGTCGACAGATCGGCCGATGGCGTGTTCGATGGTCGCGCGAAGTCTCGCCCATGCCTTCGGGTGCACGGCGGCATAGCGTTCGAGCGCGCTGGCTGATTGCTCCTGCGTCATCGCGGTCGCGGTGGCCGGTGCGCCGCGGCGGAATCCCGAGGAGACCTTGACCTCGGAGTTCACTTGGATGTTGCGGTACCACTGAGCTTTCGCGCCGAACCCGGAAACGACAATGTACTCATCGGCCGCTGGATGCTCGATCACTTCGAGCACGACGAATCGGGGGGCGCCGGTCGTGCGGCCGGTGTGTTGCAGCATCAGCACGCGGGAGCCGAATACGAATCCCAGTCCGGCGCTGTACATTCGGATCGGCGCGCGCACGAACCAGCGCGTCTGAAGCGCTTTGGCGCCGATTCGCGTTGCGAAGTTGGCGGTAGTCATGGTTTCCTCTCGGGTTGCTGGGTGTCCGTAGCGCCGTCATGGGGGCAACACCTACGCGCCAAGGGTGCTTTGCCGGGGATTACCGCGCGGCGGAAGCCACTTCGTCGGCTGGGAGGTAGATCTCACGGCGCAAACGTTCCAAGTCTGGTGCTGCGGAAGTGGAGGTTTGCGTGTACCGACGGCTCTGATGCACGCGGGGCGCCACGCTCACCATCTCGTAGATCGACAGGTAGTCCTTCCCCTGGCCCGACAGGCCGGGAATCATGCGGATGAGCGCGGGAAGATAGCGGATCGCCTCGTCGAGTTGGGCGCGATGCTCCGCCAGCTGGCGCTGAATCTGCTCTATGGCTTCACCGCGGGTGCAGCCGGTCTCGTGACGGACCGCCCGCACCAGGTTGTAGGGGATGTGATCTGCCTCGTCCTGATCCAACCCCAGCAGGTCGTTCTCCATGAATGTCACCCAGAAGACGAGTTCCTCGAGACGGCGGATCACGGGATGGTTGCGCAGCCTCGACGGCAGTTCCCGGTCCTGGCGCACCTCCACGCCGGCGACAGCTATTTCGATCCCGCCGGTCGACTTCCGCAGCGGCAGGTAGTCGGCCGTAGAGGTGATGTAGCCGGTGATGCGATGGTGCGCTTCGCGTTCGGCGGCTTCGAACCACTCCTCGAGGTTGTCGAGGAACCGCTCCTGCCAGCGGGTAGTGCGGCCCTCGCTCAGGCGCGGCCACAAACTCGCCCAGGCCGTCGGGATCGCTCCGTGCACCTGGGGGTCCTGGCGCACCATCGCCACCAGGCCACGCCTCAGCGCGGTGACGGTTTCCGGGTCGGTCAGCTGCGGATCATCGAAGAGGTCGTCCCACATGAAGGACAGCACGGCCAGGCCAACGGCGGTCTGTTCACGGGCCGCGTCCGCAGGGGCCAAGATCTGTCCCGGGAGCTGGATCGCTCCTGTCCACCGGTCGTAGTCGGCCTCGGCCGGGGAGACGATAAGGCCGGTGTCGACCATCCAGCTTCGCACCCATCGCGTGAGTTCCTGCGGGAGCACATAACTGTGGGCTTTGGGTGGCTGCGGCGCGGGCCGGGAGACTGCGGGCAGCGGAGTTCGCCGGTCGAGTATGGACTTGGCGTAGGCGGTCATCGCGTGGCGGGCGCGCGGGTCAACGGGCAGGTCGGCGAGCTGACCGGCGGCCTGGTCCATGAATTCATCGGCCACCGCCTGTGCTTCGTCCACGGCGCCGGAGGCGATGACGAGCGCACGCGCATGTGCGGCTTGCTCACCCGTCATTCCGCTGCGCAGCAGACGACCGAGCTTTTGATCGCGGGCAGCGGCGCGGATCACGGGCAGGGTGTAGATGCCCTCGGGCAGATCCGCGTTGACCGGCTTGCCCATCTCTTCGGCGGTCGAAGTCAGATCGAGGATGTCGTCATACAGCTGGTAGGCCAGCCCGAAGTGGCGGCCGAACAAAGCCAGCACCTCTTCTTCATCCTCGGAGCGGCCGGCCTGCATCGCGCCCACCCGGCATGCCAGCGACAGCAGCACCGCCGTTTTGCCGTCGATCGCGTCGAGGTAGGCCTGCTCACTGCGAGAGGCCATGTAGAGGTCGGCGGCCTCGATCACCATGCCCGCGCACATCTGCTCACTCGCGATCGACCCCGCGAGCCCTTCGCGCTGGCCGAGTTCGATCAGCATGCGCCCACCCGAGGCCGTCACCGAGTCTCCACCCAAAACGGCCATGTGCGATCCCCACACCACGTTGGCGCTGGGGCGGCCTCGGCGCTGGTAGGCGTGATCGATAACGTCGTCGTGGTACAGCGAGCCCAGATGCACCAACTCGACAGCGGCGGCGGCGCGCACCACCCGGTCCTCGGCCGGGACCGCGGGATCGGTGAGCAGGTAGTACGACAGCAACGTCAAAGTGGGACGGACCAGGCGGCGAGAGGTGTCCGGTCCTTCGTCTGTGAGTGCGGTCAGCTCGGGCCTGCCCTCGAACTGCACGGGGCCGAGAACGTCACGGACGCGGTCCAAGTCCGCATCCAGATGCGGGAAGACAGCCGAATCGATTTCACGTGGCACGCGGGCACTCCTGACTGGTCACATCGGTCATCTACAACACCGCCGATCAATGGCAATTCGACACCACAATCACGCTGAAGATGTTGGTATCGGCTACTTTTGATGCCTCCGCAACTCGGGCGATGCCGGTTGGCGAGGCTGTCGGGGCGAGTGTCTCCCCGATCGACGTTGCGGGGGCAAGCCGACCAGCCAGGGAGTACGTCCTCCCGAAATGATCTACCCGATGGTCGCCGAACTAGCGTTCCGCACCTGAAATCCGCTGTGTAAATGCATGATTCGTCGGGTAGCGACGACGGCCGCCCGAAGAAGGCCGAGCTGATGGCAGCCGAGGCCGACTTGGTGGGATCGCGAGCGGCCCGCACGCCGCCCGCCCGAAACGGCGACTCCGCCCGTCTGCGACCTTGGGCAATCGCAGGTCGGCGTCCGCGTCGGTGTGGTGTGGACGCCGTGCACCACCGAGATGCACTCACGCCAGTCCTGCAAAAGGGTGAATCCCGTTGAACGGAAGGCCAATCCCGTTGGGCAGGAAGAGAATCCCGATCAGCGGGGCAGCTGCGGCGAAAGCGGGGAGAACCGCAGCACGCAGCGCGGCGGGGGTCCTACTGTCCCCCGCCATGAAGATTTCCACTATTTCTTTGATTTCCGCCGCCCTCGCGACATTCGCGCTCACCGCGACCAGTTCACCGCCGACGGCGCTTGCCGAACCGACGGTGCAGACCGCGGCAGCGCGGATCGAGTTGCAAGGTGCGGTGAATGTTCGTGATATCGGCGGATATCGCACCTATGACGGAGCGAAGGTGAAGTCCGGCAAAGCCATTCGGGCCGATTCGCTGGACAAACTGACCGATGCGGATGTACAGAAATTGGGCGGCTTGCACCTGAAGGCGGTCATCGATCTGCGCACGCCCGCCGAGGTGCAGTTCTCGGGCCAGGACAAGGTGCCCGCGGGGGTGCAGCAAGTGGCGCGGCCGATCGACGACACCGGACTGTTCCAGCAGATGCTGGCGGCCATTCAGTCCCGCGATCCGCAACGACAGGAGGAGTTGCTCGGCAACGGGCGCGCCGAGGAGATCATGCAGGGGGTGTACCGGAGCTTCTTCACCGCGGACTCGCTCGCCGAGTTCGGTCAGACGATCAAAGACCTCGCCGCGACCGATAAGGCCACTCTCTTCCACTGCACCTCGGGCAAGGACCGGACCGGCTGGACGACCTACGTGCTGCTGCGCGCGGTCGGCGTGCCGGAACAGACTGCGCGACAGGACTATTTGCTTTCGAATCAGTTCCGCGCCGCCGCCGATGCGAAGCTGCGCGAGGACGTGAAGCGGGCGGGCTTGATGCAGAACCCCGCACTGTTGATTCCGCTGCAGGAAGTCCGTGACGCATACCTGGATACCGCGGTCGACAAACTCGAAGCCGACTACGGCGATTTCGGGAAGTTCTTGACGCAGGGCCTCGGCCTCGACGGCAGGACCATCCTGCAACTGCGCAAGAACCTGGTCGGCTGATTCGCCGAGAATGGCCCGTCGTGCTCGCGAACGACGGGCCATTTTCGCGCGCGTGCACAACCACCGGGTGACCGACACCCCGGTTCCGGGGGCTGGACAGCCGACCTGGCGCCGTCGATAGTGCTCAGGTGAGCGTGGGTGCCGTGGTGTTGCGCGCGTTGGTCGGGGCGCTACTGCCGCTGCTCGGTGCGCCGTCGGTCGCGCTCACGGCCGAATGGCGCGCCGCAATCTCCCCCTCGGCCCCGATGTGTTGAACAATGCGGTGGTGCCCATGAATCTGCCACCGACCAGCGCACCGACCGACACCGGTGATCGATGACCGGCGACAGCGCACGCACCACCGCCACCACGGTCGACGCGGCCGTCGCCGAGCGGTTGGCGCAAGCACTGCGCTGCGTCACGGTCTCGGCCGACGAGCCCGCCGCCGACGATCACCAGGAATTCACCCGATTGGGCGAGCATCTGGAGCGATCATTCCCGCTCGTGCACGCCGAACTCGAGTTGGAGCGGTTCGGCCACAGCAGGCTCTACCGCTGGTCGGGCACCGAGCCGGACACGGTGGCGGCGATACTGCTCGCCCATCAGGACGTAGTTCCCGTCGATGACCCGGCGCGCTGGACACATCCGCCGTTCGCGGGCATTGTCGACGACGAATTCATCTGGGGCCGTGGCGCTATCGACGACAAGAGCCGCGTACTCGCCATCCTGGAAGCGGTCGAGTCCGCGCTCGCGGCGGGCATCCGGCCCGAACACACCCTGTATCTGGCCTTCGGCCACGACGAGGAGGTCTTCGGCGACAGGGGCGCGGTCCAGATGGCGCAACGGCTGCGTGACGCGGGCGTGCACGCGGACCTGCTGCTCGACGAGGGCGGCGTGATCACCGAGGGCCTCGTGGAAGGCGTGGACCAGCCGGTGGCCTCGATCATGTTGGGCGAGAAGGGCTATGCCACCATCCGGTTGTCGGTGTCGGAGGTGGGCGGGCATTCGTCCATGCCGGGCCGCCAGACCGCGGTCGGCCGCATCGCCCGCGCGGTCGGCCGCGTCCAGGACCATCCGATGCCGTTGCGATTGACCCCCCTGGTGGCCGACATGCTGGCCAGGCTGCGCCATGCCATGCCCGCCTCCCGTCGCCGCCTACTCGGCCTCGCCGGGCTTGCCGCACCGTTGATCACCCGGGTGATGGCCGCGACGCCGCAGACCGAGGCGCTGGTGCGCACCACCACCGCGCCGACGGTGATCCGCGGCGGCGTGAAGGCCAATGTGCTACCGCAACAGGCCGAGGCATTGGTGAATTTCCGTATCCTGCCCGGTGATTCGGTGACCTCGGTGCTCGAGCATTGCCGGAAGGCGGTGCGCGACGCCGGCGTGCGCGTCGAACTGGTCGGCACGACCTCGGAGCCGACCGACCCCGCCGTGCCCGGCGCCGGGTTCGACCTCATCGCCCGGCTGGCCGAAGCCGTTGTTCCCGGTATCGCGGTCACCACCGGCCTCGTCCCCGGCGCGACCGATGCCAGGCACTACGACGATCTCGCCACCGCACGCTGCAATTTCGCCCCCATCGTCATGACGCAGGCCGACCTCGCGACGATCCACGGAACCGACGAGCGCATCTCGCTGGTGAACTACGCTCGGCTCATCGAGTTCAACAGGCGGCTGATCGACCATTTCGCACCCGCGTCGAGGACCGCGCCGCCGCAGACATCAGGAGCCGACACTTAACGCTTCTCCTCGCTGAAGGCAGGAGATCCACAGCTCAGACCGCAACCGAACCACCCACCCGAGGGAGGTGACCCGCTTGTCTCACATCGTCGACACTGACGTGGCCGCGTTCTGCCACAACCAGAACCACCCTGGCAGCGTTCCGATCCCAACAAGCGGTAAACCCGCAGTCGGTGCATCGGAAAGTTCTCTCGCACAGTTCCAGTCGCTTGGCTCTCGCAAAACAATCACTGCACGTCATCGAAGTAAAGGCAGGCTGAACGAGCACCACCCTCCGGCCAGCCCGCACACCACGCTCGATCAACTCTCGCTTCGCCGCACCGATCGCCGCGTCCGCGGCTTTGCGGGCCATCGTGGACTTCGCCAGGAACTTCAGCTTGAAGTCCTCCACTGCGATCAACCCATGATGGGCGACAACATGTTTCGCCCACACCCGCGAATCATGTCGGGTCTGCCGCGCCGCTTTCATGTGCAACCGCGCAGCTTCCCGGGTGGCCCGCTTATAGCCGCCGGACTGCGGGTGCCCCTTGCCGCTGTGGCGGCGAGCCATGCGGCGTTGCGCTTTCGCGAGTTCCGCGGCGCACCGTTTCCGGTGCCCCTCCGCGAGCAACGCCCGCTCCGCCTGCACGCCAGGGCGCAGTCGGTAGCTGTAGCGCACCACCTCGGTCATGCTCGGCAATGTAAACGACACCACCGACATATCTTTGCGACCCGACCTCTGGAAGGAGGATGGCGCTCCCTCTCCCTCGTGAACGAAGGAGCATCCGCGCCAAACACCCGATGACATCAGACAGTCCCGAGTCCGACACCAGTGAATTCGAAGGACGTGGCGGCCGAGTCGCCTGGCGCGCCTGGTTACCCGACACCACCGCACGGGCGGTGATCGTGCTCGTGCACGGGGTCGCCGAGCACTCTGGCCGCTACACCCATGCCGGCAAGCTGCTCGCGGCCTCCGGCTTCGCCGTCTACGCGCTCGACCACATCGGCCACGGCAAGTCCGCGGGCAGTAACGCCAACATCGGGTCGATGGACGCTGCCGCCGACAATGTCGCCTTCATGCTCGACCTCGCCGGCCGCGAGCATCCGGACGTGCCGCGCTTCCTTATCGGCCATTCGATGGGCAGCCTCATCGTGCTGTACCTGGCCACTCGGGCGCCGATCGATGTCGAGGGCATCGTGCTCTCGGCCCCGCCGCTCGATATCCCGATCGGCAATCCGTTGCAGCTGCTGCTAGCACCCGTGCTGTCGCGGCTGACGCCGAATCTCGGTGTGCTGACGCTGGATTCGTCGATGATCAGTCGCGATCCCGAGGTGGTCCGCGCCTATGACAACGATCCGCTCGTCTTCCGAGGCAAACTCCCCGCCCGCACCGGCACCGAGATCCTGAATGCGACCAAGGTGGTCAAGGGGCGGCTCGACAAGCTCACCGTGCCGCTGCTGGTGCTGCACGGTACCGCGGACGCCATCGCAGCGCCGTCCAGTTCCACCCTCATCGAAGAGGGCGCGGGCTCGAAGGATCTCACCGTGATCCGCTACGAAGGGCTCTATCACGAGATCTTCAACGAGCCCGAGCGGGACAAGGTAATCGCGGATGTCGTGGACTGGCTGGAAGCGCACGTTACCGAGAAGTAGGATCCGACCATGGGCACTACCACCGGATCCGTCGCTTTCATTCGCGCCATGTGGCACAGCTCGATCGTCGGCAAGGCATATGAGGGCTTCACCGCCGAGTACGCCGACCTCGGCTTCGATGCCGCGACCATCGACGTCTTCGAAGTACCCGGCGCGTTCGAGATCCCGTTACACGCCAAACGCCTGGCCAACAGCGGCAAGTACGCGGCGATCGTCGCGGCGGCACTGGTCGTCGACGGCGGCATCTACCGGCACGATTTCGTCGCCACCGCGGTGATCGACGGCCTGATGCGGGTACAGCTCGACAGCGACGTGCCCGTCTTCTCGGTGGTGCTCACCCCGCACCACTTCCACGAACACAGCGACCACGTCGGCTACTTCACCGAGCACTTCGTGACAAAGGGAGCTGAGGCCGCTCGCGCGATGGCGACCACCCTCAGCTCCCTGCGCGCATTGCCCGCCGTGGTGCCGTGACCCGCTAGCCGTCGCGGAACCGCAAGGCCGTTATCCGTTCAGCCGGACCCTGGCGATCATGGCCCGATGGTCGGATCCCGGCACAGTCAGTGTGCGGACCTCGTCGCAGGTCGCGTCGGCGACCAGGATGTGGTCGATGCCGATCACCGGACCCCACCGGCGATCGTTCGGGAAGGTGAGCAGCGGCCCCGCGCCCGCCAGCTCGGCGGCCGCGGTGAAGCGCCCGCGCGACAGGTCGCGAAAGGCCGAATGATCGCGCGTCGCATTGAAATCCGCGCCTACGATCGCCGGACCCTGTTGCGCATCGAGGATTTCGTGGATCCTGCGCATCTCCGAACTCCATGCCGGGAAGTCCAGTGACGGCGGAATCGGATGGAAGGCGAACACCGCGACCGCCCCTGCTCGCGGATGGTCCATCGTCGCCGAGACCTGGTTGAGCACGAATTTGTCGTACTTCTCGGTGTCGCGCAACGGGTACCGGCTGTAGATCCCGGTGCCACCACCGCCGGAGGTGGGCTCGAGGTACTGATACGGCAGCGACCGGGCCAGGCCCGCCGCCGCGAGCCTCGCGACGATGTCGGCGGTGAGCTCGTCGGTGGTCAGCACATCGACCCGATTGTCTTCTACCGCACGCACCACCGTCTCCGCATCGGCCTCGCCGAACAGCAGATTCGACTGCATCACAACGACTTCCGCCCCACTGGCCGCATGTCCGTCCGATACGAAGATGGGCAGCTGTGTCCACACCACCGCGGCGAGGAGCACCCCCGCGGCCGCGGCGCTGCGCCAACCTCGCGCGATCAGGAACAGCACCAGGCCGACGACCGCGCCGATCATCAGATACGACGCGCCGGAAGCGACGAGCACGACCAGCTGCCGCTGCCACGATCCGAAATACAGAACGACACCGGCGAACCCGGCCGTGAACGCGCACCACCCCAACCCGAGCAGCGCCCGGTCCGTCCATTTACGCATGCCTCGAACTCTAAGCGCGCTCGGTGCGCGCGCCGTGTCGACCTCGTGGAGATTCGGTGTGGGCCCACCTCCCACGTCCCGGCCGGCCCGCGATCGGCCTCGGCGACACAATTCCGGCGACAGTGGAACCGATCGGCCCGCGGGCGCGTCAATGTCAGGAGAAGGAGGGAAAACCATGGCGAACGGATCCGAGTCGATGGGTATCAGCCCCGATCAGCTCACCGCGATCACGTCGAGCTGGCGCAGGGACGCCGACGCGATCGAAGCACTCGTGTGGTCGGCGCTCGCGGGCGCGACCGGTGCCGGCAGTGATGTGCTCGCCGCGGTGCGCGCGTGCGCCGATCCCGCGAAACAAGCGATGACCTCGATCGCCGATCGGTTCGACACTATGGCAGGCCTGGTGGACAAGTACTCGGCGAACGTCGAGGCCGAGGACGGCGAGATCGCGCGCGAGTTCGACACATTGAGCGCCCGCTGATGCGCCCGACCATCGACGTGCTCGCGGGCTGGAACCTCGGTGCCCTCGTCACAGCCGCCGAGACCGCCCGCAACAACGCCGCGGCGCTGGACGCCTCGCTCAACGACTGTTCCCGCGTCGTCGACGCCGCGCACGACTGGCACGGTAAGACCAAGGATGCCGCGTTTCGCCGCACCAACGAGGAAACCGACCACGGCTACGAGGTCCGCAACATCCTCTATCGGATCGCCGACGACTCCGACGACGCGGCCCGCGAATTCCGGCACGCCCGCGAGTTCGTGCTGACCGCCAAGCGTCTGGCCGAGGATCAGGGTTACGCCATCGCACCGACCGGTTTCGTCACCCACCCCGATCCCGAGCGGACCGCAGACGCCGCGACCATCCAGTCGAACCTGCTCGGTGGACTCGACGAAATCGAGCGCATCGACACCACTTTCGGCGCGAGCCTGCGCGAGCACCAGGCCGACCTCGCCGCGATTCGCGATGGACAGCACGATGTGACACTCCCCGACGGCACCCGCGCGGACCCCGACCAAGTCATCACCCGACTGGCTGCCATGCCCCCCGACCAGCGTGCCGCCCAGCTGGCAGGGCTGAGCCCGGACGATATCCGCCAACTCGTCGTCGCAGACCCTGAGCAGCTCGGCAACATGAACGGCGTCCCCTTCGTTACGCGAATCGCCGCCAACGAGATCAGCATCCGCAATTCCCTCGTCCACGAAAAGCAGAAGTCCGATCCCGATCAGGGTCGAATCAAGCAGCTCGAGAACATGCTCGCACCGATTCCGGATCCGTCGAATGCCACGAGTCGGGACCAGACCGTCCCGGCCGGCGCCACGGCGCCGGACTACATGATCGATCGCAAGTTCGTGATGTTCTCGACCGAAGGCAACGGCCGGATGATCGAGATGGTCGGTGACGTGAAACCGGGCGTGCCCGGTGCGGGGGTCTATGTCCCCGGCACGAGTACGAACCTGAACGGGTCCGATTCCAACACCACCGCGGCGTGGAATCTCGCGCAGCAGAGCAGGTCACCGATCTTCCTCTATATGGAGGGCGACTTCCCACAAAATCTCGCCCCCGACGCCGCGCAATCGCGCTGGGCCGAGGACATGGCGCCGAAGTTGGTCGATTTCGGCAGGGAGCTCGACCGTGAGATCGGCGCGCACGCACCGGGAACACCGGTGAGCTATATCGGCCACTCCTACGGTGGCGTCATCGTCGGCACGGCCGAGCAGGAGGGCCTGCGCGCCGACCGCATCCTGCATGCGTCCTCGGCGGGCACGGGCATCCACGAAGGGCCGTGGCAGGACCCGAACCCCCGGGTGCAGCGGTATTCCATGACGGCACCCGGCGACCCGATCGGGATAATCCAGTCCACCAGCCAGAAGAGCCTCGGCGACGACCCCGACACGGCGCCCGGCGTCACGCGCTTGGATACCGGGTATTACGGCACGGATCGGGACGGGCACAAAGCAGGCGAGATCATCTTCGGACAGAACGGCCACGGCAGATACTGGGACGACCCGAAATCGGATGCCTTCCACAACATCGTGGACGTGATCACCGGCGGGGAAGCCACCGCCTATGTGGAGCGCGAGATCGAGTCGAACCATGTCGAGGTGCACCTCGGCGACGACAACAATTGGGGGCGGCAAATCCACGATGTCCTGGTCGCGCGCAGGTACGGTGCCGGGGACCCGTACGGCAATCCGCACGTGACCAACCATCCCGAGCTCGGCCCGAAGATCGGAGTCGGATAGAGATGTTCGGTCGAGTCGTCGGCTGCGCCCTGGTTTTGGCGATGGCGGGGTGCGGCTTTTCCGAGGGGCCGACGAACGCGAACATCGCGAAATCCGGTGGGCCTACGGTCGATAGGGCCGAGCAGGTGGTGCGCGACAATGCGCGAACTGTATGGCCGGTGGCGGTGCGGTCCTTCGCGGTAGTGCGGTCGGGCTGCCGCAACAACCAGTCGATGATGGGCTACGGGCCGCCGTGGGTACTGACGCTGGAACAATCCCTCGTCGATCCACCGCAGGACTTCGTCGACTCCGCGCTGGCGAAACTCGAATCGATGACCGAGCGCGGCTTCGTCCGAGAACCCGATTGGTCCCAGATCGACGATCCGGCGAATCGGTCCTACACAGACGGAAGGGGCTATCGCCTCACCGCCTACCTCGACACTGCGGGCCCCCGCACCTTCCGCATCGCGTCGGTGTCGCCGTGCGCGACCCAGTAGGCACCGTGACAGACATCGCGAATCCGAGGTCATCGACCGGTGTGCGCTGGATCGATCGTGACCGAGAAGCGTTGCGGCACCGCCGTGCTGATCTCGAACCATGGGGTGGCCAGATCAGCACGGCGGTGTCCTGCCGCGCGAGGTCACCCTCGGTGACCCACGACCGTGCCGAAGTGTCAGTCGCGTGGTCGACTCAATGCCGTGGTGAGAGTGGCGGTGTCGGTACTGAGCGAGCCTCCCGCGAACTCCAGTGTCGCGTGCGAACGTCGCGCGGCTTCGGGATGTCCCGCACCGCAGGCGTCGGTGACCACGACCGGGAAGTAGCCCAGGTCCAGGCTATGCCGGACGGTGGGTTCGATGCCGACCTCCATGGCGATGCCCGCGATCGCGTAGGTGTCGATTCCGCAGTCGCGCAACGCGATATCCAGCGGCGTCGCGGCGAAAGCGGACATGGTGATCTTGTCGAAAACCATCTCGTCGGGGCCGGGAGCGAGCTCCGGTACGAGCTGGAATTGCGGCGAGCCCTGCGGGAAGCTGGACTGTACCTCGGCCGGGTCGTCGATCCGCTGCCATGCCATGGCCATACGCAGCTGGGAGACGCCCGCGATGGGTGCGGGCAGCGACATGTGCCGGGTATAGAAGACCCGGAACCCGTTGGCTCGCGCCGCATCTCGCAGCTGAACACAAGCCTGCACGATCTTGTCACCGTCCGGAACCTGGTTGACGATGCCGACCTGCATGTCGTAGATGATCAACGCCATGCGGCTCGGATCGCAGGCGTCTTCGAGGTTTTGCGGGATGTCGAGACCGAATGCTTTTCTCATACCGGACTCAATTCGTCCGGTCGTATGGCTCGGCGAGGTCGACCTTCGGGTCCATCAATGCCTCGAGCGGCAACGGCGCCTGCACCGGAACGTAGGTCCATTCCAGGTAGCCGGCCTTGGTCAGCGGGAAGTCGGCGACATACTTCTTTGCTTCCTCGACGCTGTCGACCTCGAACACGATGACCACCCCGGGCTCGTCGGCTCGCGCGTAGTTCTCCCGCACGATCCCCGCCTTCCACAGCCGCCAGACATTGGCGACCTCTTCGGGCAGGTACGGGTTGATGGTCTCCATCGTCACACCGGGCTTGAAACGGTCGAAAACGATGACCTTCATAGCTTTTGGACTCCAAGTCTGTAGATGCTGATGCGGCACAGCCGCGGGACATCACTATGAAACCCGGATGATTACAGTGTTACAAGAACGCACTTTTTTGTGAGTACCGGAGGCGAGAGATGGGTGCGCAGAAGCGCTACAACTGTGCGGTGGAGGTGACCGTCGACCTGATCGGCGGCAAATGGAAGCCGGTGATTCTCGCCCAGCTCAAGAAAGGTGTACACCGCTACGGCGAGCTGCGCCGACTGATGCCCGCCACCAGTGAGAAAATGCTGATCCAGCAGCTGCGGGAGCTCGAAGCCGACAATCTGGTCGAGCGGACCGTCTTCGACACCGTGCCGCCCCAGGTCGAGTACCGATTGACCGAGGAAGGCTGGAGCCTGGTCCCGGTGCTGACGGCCATGTTCGAGTGGGGCACGAAGCGGGCCGACCGAGTGGACATCGAGTTGCCGGGCTGAGCGCATCCGCCGTCGCACGGCTGCGGAACTCGGTTATTCCCCGAACACCCGCTCCACGACCGCCTTCGCCCTGCGCGTGATGCGCATGTAGTTGTCCAGGAATTCGCTGCCATCGTCGTTCGGCCAGCCCGCTACCCTCGCGACGGCCGATAGTAGGCGGCCTGGGCCGGGCAACTGGTCGGCGGGCTTACCACGCACCAGGACAAGGGCATTGCGGGCCTTCGTCGCGGTGAGCCAGGCATCACGAAGCAGCGCGACGTCTTCGGTGTCGAGCAGCTCGGTCTGTTCGATGACGTCGAGCGATTCCAGGGTCGAGGTGTTGTGCAGGCGGAGCACATCGTGGGCGTGCCGCAGCTGCATCAGCTGCACCGTCCACTCGATATCGGCGAGCCCGCCGCGGCCGAGCTTGGTGTGGGTGGCCGGGTTGGCGCCGCGTGGCAGCCGCTCGGAATCCACCCGCGCTTTGATCCGCCGGATCTCGCGCACCGCGTCCGAGGACACCCCGCCCTCGGGGTAACGCACCTTGTCGATGATGTGCAGGAAGCGGACCCCCAGCGCCTCGTCGCCCGCCACCTGATGTGCGCGCAGCAACGCCTGCACCTCCCATGGTTGCGCCCACTGCTCGTAGTAGGCGGCGTAGGCGGCCAGGGTCCGCACGAGCGCACCGTTGCGGCCCTCGGGTCGCAGCCCGGCATCCACCTGCAACGGCGGATCGGTACTCGGCGCGCCGAGCATCCGCTGTACCCGCTCGGCGACACCGTTCGCCCACTTCACGGCCTTGGTCTCGTCCTCGCCGGGACGTGGATCACAGACGAACAGCACATCGGCGTCGGAGCCGTAGCCCAGCTCCTTACCGCCGAGCCTGCCCATGCCGATCACCGCGAGATCGGCGGGCGACGGCGCGCCGCGTTCGACCTCGCTGGCCCGAATCACCGCGCGCAGTGCGGCTTCCAGCACCGCGACCCACACCGAGGACAGCGCACGACAGACCTGCTGCACGTCGAGCATGCCGAGCAGATCCGCCGATGCCACCCGCGCCAGCTCGTGCCGCCGCAACGAACGCGCCGCCGCCACAGCACGTTTCGGATCGTCGTAGCGTGCCGCCGCGGTGAGGATGCCGCGCGCGACGTCTTCGGGTTGCGGACTGAGCAGCAGCGGTCCACCCGGGCCGTCGGCGTACATCCGAATTGTGTCCGGTGCGTTGATCAGCAGATCTGGCAGGTATTCCGACGAACCGAGCACGATCATCAGTCGCTGCGCGATGGCTCCTTCGTCGCGCAGCTCGCGCATGAACCAGATCTGGTCGTCGAGCCCTTCGGACACCCGCCGGTAGGCCAGCAGTCCGGCGTCGGGATTCGGTGTGTCACCGAGCCATTCGAGCAAAGTCGGCAGCAGCAACGCTTGAATGCGCCCCTTGCGCGAGACCCCACCGGTCAGTGCCTTCAGGTGCCCGAGCGCATGCTCCGGCGCCACATAGCCGAGCGCGGCCAGCTGCCGGATAGCCGCGTCCGGGCTCAGCCGGACCGCGTCCGGTTCGAGCTTGACCACCGATTCGAGCAACGGTCGATAGAAGAGCTTGGCGTGTAATCGCCGCACCCGCACCGAATTACGTCGAATCTCGTTGCCGAGCACACCCACGGCGTCCTGCCTGCCGTCGGGCCGGATATGCGCGGCGCGAGCCAGCCAGCGCATTCCTTCCTCATCGTCGGCAGCAGGCAAGGTGTGTGTTCGTTTGAGTCGTTGCAATTGCAGCCGGTGCTCGAGCAGCCGCAGAAATTCGTAGGAGGCGGTGAGGTTGGCGGCATCGTCGCGGCCGATATAGCCCCCCGCGGCCAGCGCGGTCAACGCCTCCACGGTGCCCTGCACGTGCAGGTTCTCGTCCACCCTTCCGTGCACCAATTGCAGCAACTGCACAGCGAATTCGACGTCACGCAGGCTGCCGCGCCCGAGCTTCAGCTCGCGCTCGCGCAGATCGGCGGGTACCAGATCTTCCACTCGACGCCGCATCGCCTGCACGTCGGCCACGAAATCCGGTCGCTCCGAGGCGGTCCAGACCATCGGCATCAGCGCGGCACGGTACTGCTCCCCCAGCTCCAGATCCCCGGTCATCGGCCGCGCCTTGAGCAGTGCCTGGAACTCCCAGGTTCGCGCCCAGCGTTTGTAGTACGCGATATGAGATTCCAAGGTGCGCACCAGAGCACCCGCCTTGCCCTCCGGCCGCAGCGCCGCGTCGACCTCGAAGAAGGCCGCGCTGCCCACGCTCATCATCTCGGCGGCCAGCCGGGCCGCCGTGGCGTCGGCGGGCTCGGCGACGAACACCACATCGACGTCGCTGACGTAATTCAGTTCGCGCGCACCGCTTTTGCCCATAGCGATGACCGCGAGCCGCATCGCAACCGGCTCGTCTTTGCACACCCGGCTCACCGCGACCGACAGCGCTGCGGTCAGTGCGGCATCGGCAAGGTCGGTCAGATGCCGCCCGACGACCTGATACGGCAATACCGGTTCGTTCTCCACCGTCGCCGCGAGATCGAGTGCGGCGAGCAACATCAGCTGATCGCGATACCGCTTGCGCAACAAGGCAACCGACTCCGGACCGGATATCCCCGCCCGATACAGCATCGCCGTCGAGTTCGGACTTTCCGCGGGCACGGCGTCCACCGTGGCCAGTAGATCCGCGATCAATTCCTCGCGACTCGGCAACTTGTCGCGCCGCAGCAGCCGCCACGCCGCCGGATCGGCGACCAGATGATCGCCGAACGCACTCGACGATCCGATCAACGCGAACAGTCTGCCGCGCAACGATTTGTCGACTCGCAGCGTCGAATCCAGTTCGGCCCACTCGTCGCCCAGCTCAGCGCGCAACCTGATCACCGTCAGCAACGCGAGGTCCGCGTCCGGCGACCGCGACAGCGCCCACAGCACCGGAATGCTGTCGACGTTATCCCACGCCAGCTCTCGCAATGACTGGGCGGCGGGGGGCGCGAGCAACCCCCGCCGCCCGCCCCCCGGGACAGCTGGACCGGCCGCCCGGGGCCGGCCCCAATGTACAACCTAGTTGGCCCGGGGCCGCGTT